>CALLAL010000013.1 GCA_938002255.1 uncultured bacterium | reverse complement strand
CCTCTACTTTCATTACTTTTTTACCACTCAAACCCTCTCTTTAAAATCTCTCAAACAACATATTCCTCCACCAACACTACGATCTTTCTCGTGGATAGAAAATATTCCTAAAAAGGAGACCCAAAAGTGATAGACGGTCAGGGTTTTTGCTCGAGTCGTTCTTGAAAAAGAAAGTTTCCCATTTTGAAGGAGTTATGATATATTAATCTAATAAGTCTATTCTGGCTAAAGAGGAGGCTTTTATGAATACTATTTTTTTGGGACTTATGACGCTTGCTTTTCTCGCAGGAGTTATTATTTTTATCGTCGTGATGGTTGAGTTAAAGGGAGCAATCAAAGGCGCAAAAGAACTCATTCAAACCACCGAAAGGTCGGTTAAACCCACTTTGGTCGAACTACAAGAAACGCTGAGGAGTTTCCGTTATTTAACCGACAATATGAATGAGACTGCTGAGAACATCAGAGATTTTTCTGGCTCAATCAGAGAAGTAGGAGAGAGCATCAGGAATGTCAATGAAAATGTAAAGCAGGTGAATGCCTTGATTGAAACCTTTCACCTTATGGGAAAGGCAGAACTCTCTGGGATCAAAGCAGGCCTTGGAGCAGGGTTGCGTTCCTTTGTCAAACATCTGGTTAAACCAGACAAACAAGACATCAATCCTACTTAAGCAGTGTTTTGCTGTTGAGCAAAAGAAAGGAGGGTTTTATGAAACACGAGGAAGGTGGATACGGTGCTGGACCTTTGATTTTCTCTTTTTTTCTAGGTGGACTGGTTGGAGCTGGGGTAGCGCTCCTTTTAGCCCCCAAATCAGGCAGGGAAACGAGGGAGAAGATCAAAGAAATTGCAGGAGAGGCAGTTGAAAAAGCGGAAGGAGTGATTGAACAGGTGAAGGGAAAGATTACCACTGCCGTCGAAAAAGGCAAAGGGCTTTATGAGGAGAAGAAATCGATTGTGACGACGGCTATCGAAGCCGGTAAAGAGGCCTACGAAAAAGAGAAGGAGAAACTGGCGAAGGGACATTCTTCCAGTTCTTAATCTTTTTTTAAGCTGACGAGGGTGGCTCCCCATCCTCCCAGTTCTTCTGGGGCTATTTTGTAAGATTTCACGAAGGGATTTTTTTCGAGAAAGGAGTGCACGATTTTTCGTTGCACTCCTCTGCCTTTCCCATGGATGATGCGAACCTCCCGATATCCCTTTTTAAGGCATTCTTCAAGGTAATCCTCCAACAAAGAAGGAATTTCTTTGAGTGAGAAGGTATGAAGGTCAATCCAGTCTTCGATAGGGATGTGGATCGCCATTCTGCAAAATAACGCAAAGCGCCCAGAGCACGACGCATTACGAAGGATCGATTCAAATCTTCAGTCGTAATCTTCCAGGGTCTCTTGCACCATTTTAAAAATTTTATGCAGCATCGGCCGGGTGAGTTTGCCGGTGAAGGTGTTCTGCTGACTTGGATGATAGGTGGTGATTAAAGTTCGAAGTTGAGAGTGAGAAGCTTGGAGAGAAAAGGCTTTTCCATGACCGAAAGATAAAGGGGGGATTTCGTACCCTTTTCGTCTTAAGGCCTTCAGGGTCTGGTTAAAGGCGATTTGACCCAATGGAACAATCACCTTAACTTTTTTTAAAAGATCGAGTTCTTCCAAGAGATAGGGCAGGCAGTTTTCAATTTCATTCGGCAGGGGTTTATTGCCTGGCGGGGCACAACGAAGGATTGCGGTGATATAACAATCCTTCAAAGCAAAATCATCCTCTCGGCTTACAGAATTGGGGCGATTGGCAAACCCAAAACGGAACAGTGCATCAAAAAGCCACTCTCCACTTCGATCTCCCGTAAACATCCGTCCTGTCCGATTCCCTCCGTGAGCCGCCGGAGCAAGACCAATGATCAGAACTGACGCATTTGGATCTCCAAAACTTGGGAGAGGCTTTGACCAATACTCCCATTCCCTGTAACGTCGGGGAGGATGGTTTTTCACCTCAATTAAATAATCGACCAGCCTTAAACATTTCCGACACTGGATGATTTGCTTCTGCAGAACATTCAGTTTGTTTTCTAAACGCATGCCTTTTCCTTCGTATCATAGAATTACCCTTTTTTTCAAGAAAGAAACCTTTTTGACCTTTGAATCGGATTTTTTTAAATCAGATTGGGTCGGTTTGACGAACAGAGGTTTCGTTTCAAGGTTTTTCCGAAGCAACCTCCCAACCCTTTTTTATTTCTTTAACTGAGGGGTTAGTTTTGACAGAGAAGGGAAATCTTGTTAATAATAATCGTAAATGTCCAAACCATGAAGATGAGGTAACCAATGCCAGCCTATTCTCACTCCCAGTTGTCTACCTACGAGACCTGCCCCTATCAATATCGGCTCCATTATATTAATAAAATTAAGGTAGACACAGAAGGAATAGAGGCGTTTATGGGTTCGAGGGTCCATGACGTTCTGGAAAAGCTCTATCGGGATCTGAAGATGACAAAACTCAACACGCTCGAAGAACTCCTCGCCTTTTACCATCAATGCTGGGAGAAAAATTGGAATGAGATGATCCAAATTGTGAAAAAAGAGTATGGAGCTGAGGATTATCGCCGCCTGGGGGAAAAATGCATCATCGATTATTACCATCGCTATTATCCTTTTGATCAGGGAAGGACATTGGGTCTCGAAGAGACCATCTTTTTCCCTCTCGAGGAGGAGAAGGGCTACTGGATTCGGGGCGTCATTGATCGTCTGACCCTCCTGGATCACTCGATTCTTGAAATTCATGATTATAAAACCTCTAACCGACTTCCAACTCAGATTGAGATCGAATCAGACCGACAGCTGGCTTTCTATCAGATGGGCGTGGAAGGCAAATGGAAAGATATCGAAGAGATCAGACTGGTATGGCACTACCTTGTCTTTGATGTAGAGATTCGGTCTAAGAGAACATCTGAAGAGCTTCAGCGTCTTAGGCAGGAGACCATGGAACTCATTAAGAAGATCGAATCCGATAGAGAATTTGCTCCCCGAGAGAGCCCCCTCTGCGATTGGTGCGATTATCAGGCGCTCTGCCCGAAGCGGAAACATCGGATCGTTGTGGAAAATCTTCCACCTAATGAATACCTCCAAGAGGAGGGTGTGACCCTGGTCAATCGATATGTGGAGTTGAAGGAAAAGAAGGGGATTCTGATTGGAGAAATTGATGCTGAACTGGCGAAACTGGAAGAAGCCCTTTTCTCCTATGCTCAGCGGGAGGAGTTGGAAGCCATTTATGGGAGTGACCATGTGGCTAAGATTAAAACCGAAATGAAGGAGAAATATCCTTTGAAAGGTGATCCAAACCGAAAAGCCCTGGACGAATTGATCAAGAATGCCGGAAAGTGGATGGAAGTGTCTGATTTGAACCCCTGGATGTTAGCGAGAGTTCTTGAACGGGGAGGATGGCCGCCTTCGCTGACCCAAAAGGTGAAAGAATTCTCCACGGTGGAGAAAAACCGTTCCATCATTATTTCCAAATTGAAGGAACGAGACTCGTTCTAAGAAAGAGTTCAACATTCAAAAATGGTCATTCCATCAGGTCGTGTGCCTCTGGTGGAACATCTGAAACGTGAAACAGGTAAGATTGAGAGGGAGATGTGATGGACCTAAGAATCGAAAAAGGTAGTGCTGAGAAATTTTCTTGTGAACTGCTTCTCCTGTTCTCTTTTCAATCCCCTTCCTCTTTAGAAGGACCGATCCAAAAAGTGGACCAGGCATGGAATGGATTTCTCTCCACACTCATCGAGCAGAATGACTTTAAAGGGGAGCTCTTTCAATGCAGGCTCATTCATACTCAGGGGGCTCTTCCTGCCAAAAGAGTGGTTCTGGCTGGCCTTGGCAAAAAAGAGGAACTTGATCTGGAGAAATGGAGGGGTGTGGCTTCTAAAGCCGGTCAGTTTATCCGGGAGTTAGGGATCAAACAGGTGACCTGCCCGATCCAACCCTTCAAAGATGAGAGTGAAGAGGAGCTTACGGATGCCCTTGTCACAGGGTTTTTGCTTGGGACCTATCAGTTTGATGAGTTTAAAACCCTCGATCGGGATAAAGCTAAGAAAATAGACGATCTCATACTTCTGGGAGAGACAGTCGAAACCGTTCAGCAGATCCAGAGGGGGTTGAACCGGGCACAGATCATTTCGAATGCTGTTTGTATGGCAAGAGACTTAGCTAATGCCCCAAGCAACAATGTCACCCCTTCGACTCTTGCCGAAAAGGCAAAGGAGATTGCAAAACAAGAGGGCTTAGACGTTCAAGTGCTTGAGCTACATGAAGCAGAAGCCATGGGTATGGGAGCTTTTGTTGCTGTTGCCAAAGGAAGCCAGGAGCCAGCAAAGTTCATCGTCATGGAGTATAACAAAAACCAGACGCTCGATACGATCGTCCTGGTCGGGAAGGGCATTACCTTTGATAGCGGAGGGATTTCCATTAAACCTGCAGACCGAATGGATCAGATGAAGGCGGACATGTCCGGAGCGGCCGCTGTGTTGGGGGCTCTTCAAGCGGCCGCTAAACTCCGACTTCCTCTCCATCTGGTCGGGATTATTCCAGCCACAGAGAACCTCCCGAGCGGAAAGGCTTACAAACCTGGAGATATCCTGAAAACCCTCTCAGGTCAAACCGTCGAGGTGATCAGCACCGACGCAGAAGGGAGACTCATCCTTTCTGACGCTTTGACCTATAGCCTGCGCTATCAACCCAGAGCGATCATTGATCTGGCTACGCTGACCGGAGCCTGTGTCATTGCCCTTGGGGACTATGTCATTGGGCTCTTTGGAAATGACGAACCCTTATTAAAAAAAGTGGAAGAAGCATCCATCAAGACAGGCGAGAAGGTCTGGAGATTGCCTCTCTGGGAGGAATATTTTGAATATATTAAGAGCGATGTTGCCGATTTTAAAAATGTGGGAACACGAGCGGCTGGGGCCATCATCGGTGCCATTTTTTTAAGAAAATTTGTGGAGACCATTCCATGGGTTCATCTCGATATTGCAGGTCCAGCGTTTATTGAGAAAGAGCGACCCTATACCCCAAAAGGAGGCACCGGGGTTGGCGTGAGATTGTTGGTTCAATTGCTGAGAGATTGGAGTAGCTCAAATCCCAATCCCCAATAACCCAATGAACTTTGGGATGTTGGAGATTTGGAAATGATTTGTTGGATATCGGTGATTGATTGAAAAAGTAAATATGAAAAAAAACATAGATCCCTATCCATTCTTAAGGGCTTGCTTCAGGCAACCCACACCTTATACGCCCGTCTGGTTGATGCGCCAGGCAGGCCGGTACATGAAAGAATATCGGGCCCTTCGAAAGAAATTTTCTTTTTTAGAGATGTGTAAGAACCCACAGCTTGCCGCCGAGGTGACCCTTCAACCTCTCCTAAAATTTCAGGTCGATGCAGCGATCATCTTTTCAGACATCCTCATCCCTCTTGAACCCATGGGGGTTCAATTTGACTTTGCAAAAGGGGAAGGCCCTGTTTTCCATAGGCCTATTCGAGATGAGAAAGATGTGGAACGATTGAAGGTGATTGAGCCCGAAGAAGAGATCCCGTTTCTAATGGAAGCCATTCGTCTTGTCCGAAAAGAATTGGAGGGAAAGGTTCCCCTGATTGGGTTTTCAGGGGGTCCATTCACCCTTGCCAGTTATATTATTGAAGGAGGACATTCTCAAAATTATCTCAACACGAAACGTATGATGTACCAGGCCCCTTTGACATGGGATCTTCTGATGAAAAAGATTTCGGAGGTGCTCGTGAGATATCTCAATGCTCAGGTCCGTGCAGGCGCCCAGGCACTCCAGTTGTTTGATTCCTGGGTAGGATGTTTAAGTCCAGCGGACTACGAAGAATTTGTGCTTCCCTATCTCCGCAAGATCTTCAAAGGGGTGGATAAGGCTGTTCCCATGATTCATTTCGGGACTTCCACCTCAGCCCTACTGTCATTGATGAAAAAAGCCGGTGGCGACGTGATCGGTCTGGACTGGAGAGTCAATCTGGATGAAGCCTGGCAGCGACTTGGACCTCAGGTTGGCATTCAGGGGAATCTTGATCCGGCGGTACTCTTCGGCCCCATCCAATTCATCAGAAAAGAAGTGAAAAGAATCCTGCATCAGGCAGCGGGTCGTCCAGGACACATCTTTAATTTAGGCCATGGCATTTTACCAGAGACTCCTGAAGAACACGTAGTTGCCCTGGTTGATATGGTGCATGAGTTTAGTTCAAAGATAGGGAAAGGAGAGGGTAAAGATTAAAGCGAAGAAGCCAGTTTGGTTTAAAGTCATTCACTTCTGGTGAATGAATAACTCTTGCCCTTACTGAAAGACCAAACTTGCCTTTTGGCCCTGAGCTTTCCCCTAACACCCTCTTTTTATTGTTTCAATCATGATGAAGGCCCTTGTTCTATTAGCCTTTGGCGGCCCCCGTTCACTCGATGAGGTAGAATTTCTTCTGACCCGTCTCTTTGGCCGAAAACCTTCTTCTGAGATGGTCGAAAGGGCAAAAGAACGATATCGCCTGATCGGAGGCAGTTCACCGCTTCAAGCCATCACCGAGAAACAGGCCAAAATGTTGGAAGAGCGACTGAGAGCAAAAGGGCACCGATGCAAATCTTATGTCGGAATGCGATACAGCCAGCCGTTGATTGAGGAGACTTTAAGAGAGATCGTTCGAGATGGGATAGAAGAAGTGATCGCCATCCCGATGGCCCCTTTTCGATCCCGATTCAGCACAGGCGCTTACCTAAAAGCGTTCCGTGAAGCCCATAACCATTCAGGAAAAACATTACGGGTTTCTTTCGTTGAAGGATGGCATCTCCATCCTCTCTTTGTGGGATCGATCGTAGAAAAGGTGGAAGAAGGATTAAAACAGTTTGTTCCTGAAACAAGAGAAAAAGTCCACCTGATTTTTACTGCTCATAGCCTACCGGAATCGGTTATCGGAAAAGATCCTTATGTCCACGATATGGAGGAAAGCGTGGATGCCGTTTTGAAAAAGATCAAGCCTCTCCCCTGGCATATGGCGTTTCAAAGCAAAGGGGACGGTATGGAGAGGTGGATTGGTCCGGATGTCGAACGTGTGTTGACCGAGTTGAATAAGATAGGGGTTCAAAACATACTCGTTGTCCCCATCGGGTTTGTTTCAGATCATATTGAGATCCTTTACGATATCGACATCCTCTATCGAAGAAAAGCCGAATCCTTAGGCATGACCCTCAAGCGAACCCCATCCCTCAATTGCTCTGCCAGGTTTATTGAAGCCCTTACGACGATAGTGGAAGAACATATCAGAGGATTCGAGGAACGGAGTGGTTGAAGGGTCGAGTGAGGATGTTTAAAATAGATTGAGAAGTCTTCCTTTCTCGGACCCTTTAACCCCATTGAGTGTTTAAGGAGTTTTATGAAACGAATTATGATCATCGGTGGTGGCATTGCAGGGCTAGCTGCCGCCTATAAAGTCAAAAGGGCTGCTGACAATGGCCATAAGATCGAGTTTATACTGATTGAGAAAGAGCCACGCCTTGGCGGGAAAATCCTTACAGAAATCGTGCCTGATCCAGCAGGAAACGGACGATTCATTGTTGACGGAGGTCCGGACTGTTTTCTTACAGAGAAACCGGCTTGCCACCGGATTGCAAAGCTCATAGGCATTTTTGATGAAGAACTCCCCACCGACGATTCAAGAAGGAAGACATGGATTTTATCCCGCGGCAAACTTCACGCCCTCCCGGATGGTGTGATCATGTTTGCTCCAACCAAGTTCATCCCCTTCGTGACCACTGGCTTGTTTTCATGGCCCGGCAAAATTCGGATGGGGCTGGAGTTTTTTATTCCTCCCAAGAAGGTAAAGCCAGGGGAGTTCAACGACGAAACCCTTGAACGGTTTGTCGTCCGTCGGATGGGCAGGGAATGCCTGGACCGATTAGCAGAACCCCTTGTCGGTGGCATTCATGCTTCTGACCCTGCTAAGATGTCTCTCGCTGCGACTTTTCCTCGCCTTCTTGAAATGGAACAGAAATATGGGTCACTCCTAAAAGGTTTTTTGGCTATCCGGAAGATGGTAGAAGAGATGCGTCGTAAATATCCAACCCAACCGGGTGAAAAACCACGGACCTTTTTCACCTCCTTTGTGAATGGAATGCAGCAACTGACCGATCGAATGGCAGAGGTTGCGGGATTGGAGAGAATGCGAACGGGACGATCCGTTTTGTCCCTTCGGCCTAAGAATCAACACCGATGGGAAATGCATCTTTCTGACGGATCAACCCTTGAAGGCGATGCGGTCATCCTGGCCACCGAGTCCTGGGCGGCCGAGCCCCTTCTTCGACCTCTCGACCCAGCTATCGCTGATGCCCTCGCTGGGATTCCGTGTACTTCCTCGGCAACGGTTTCATTTGCATTTCATGAAGCTGAAGTGGGTTTCGATCTTAATGCCTTTGGAGTCTTGTGTCCTCTGGTGGAAAAACGTGCTCTGATGGCAGCAACCTATTCCTCAACGAAATGGCCAGGCCGCGCTCCCAAGGGAAAGGTTCTCCTGCGTGGCTTTGTTGGAGGCCCCCATAATCAAGCCATTATGGAGCGTTCCAATGAAGAAATCATTCGAATCGTCCATTCTGAGTTTCAGGAAATCATCGGATTAAACCCAAAGGCGAACCCTCTTTTTACCCGTTTGTATCGTTGGCATCTCGGGATGCCCCAATACATTATGGGACACCTCAGCCGTGTGGAATTGATTGAAAAACGAAGCGGAGAGATTCGAGGGCTTGCCCTAGCGGGAGGGAGTTATCGAGGAGTCGGTCTTCCCAACTGTATTGAGAGTGGGGAAAAGGCGGTTTCGAAGATCCTGAACGAGTGGGGCATAGATCTTGAGGAAGACCATATGGAGGAAAAAAGATATTATTGATCATCGTTGAGCCATGCGATATCGTCCCTTCGAAACGCGAGAAGATACAAAGACCCATCATAAAGGAGGCCAGCATGGAAGAAAGACAGAGATCGAGTACAGGTTTGGATGAGAATGTGGCAGGTTTTTTTTGTTACCTCTTTGGTTTTTTCACCGGAATTGTCTTTCTGGTGGTGGAGAAACAAAGTAGCTTTGTCAAGTTCCATGCCAAGCAATCTACCATTACCTTTTTAGGGCTTTTTGTGATTATGGGTGTTCTCAGTTTTATCCCCCTCCTTAATCTCTTGATCATTCCCATCTGGATCTTGGTTCTTATCCTCTGGCTTGTCCTGATGGTGAAAGCCCTCCAAGGGCAGCGATATGCTTTGCCCATTGTCGGAAAAATGGCAGAGGAAACCCATCCCTCCCAGGAATGACCATGCCAAAACGGAGAAAGAAAAAAGGCAGAGTAAGGAAGTTTTTTCTATATCTTTTTATCCTCGGGGTTTTGACTTCTCTCTTTATCCTCTTCCAAAAAGAGATAAGTCGAACCCTTCAGCCATTGTTAGAAAGATTTGACCTGGCAAAAGAAAGGAGGGAAGTCGTTCTCTATTTTTCAGACCGCGATGGAGACTATTTAATCGGAGAACAGAGGAAGATTGAAAAGAGAAAAGAGACGAAGGAAGAGATCAAAGCGGTCATTGAAGAACTGATTAAAGGGTCGAAAAAGGGGCTGATTCCAACACTGCCCCCGCGGACGAAATGCCTCCATGTTCAACTTGATCCAAAAGGAAGAGCCATCGTCAACTTTAATAAGTCTCTCGCAAAAGACCATCCAGGTGGAAGTTCTGGTGAGCTCTTGACCGTTTATTCAATCGTCAATTCCCTCACCCGGAACTTCTCTCAAATCCAAGAGGTTCAGATTCTGATTGATGGAAAGCCCGTAGAGACGATTGCAGGGCATCTTTCCTTAAGGCACCCTCTTACTTCCAAATCTGATCTGGTTAAAAAGTGATCGTTTGAGGAAATCTGATGGAGGAATGAACTTCAACAAACACTCCTGAAAATTCATGAGCGGGCGTGCTTCTCGTGTCATCATCCACGACCATCAATACGTTTTCTTTTCCTGTCAGCATTCTATCGAGAGGGGCGGATCCGACAGGATGAAACATTGCTTCCTTAATGATCTCCTCCTCGGTTTTTTCAATTTCAAGGATGGAGGGGGGGAAGGCCCCCATGAGATTTTCTTCCGGGATATCGATTGGAGGGAAGTCAGGATATGGGAAAGCGTAGTGCATTATTGACCTCTGGCTTCCCGAACGGCTCTGAGAAAGGCACGGGCATTGTCTGTGATGACGTTAAACTTCTTCTCTTTGACTGCCTTCTTATCAACCAATTCACCTCCAACACCAATCGCAGAAGCGCCAGCCTTGATAAATGCGCTTGCATTCTGGAGATTAACACCACCGGTGGGAACGAGAAGAATCTGAGGCAGAGGTCCTTTAAGGGCCTTCAGATATTCCGGTCCCCCTAATTGAGCTGCAGGAAAGACCTTTACCATATCGGCCCCTGCATTCCAGGCGGTTAGGATTTCCGTAGGAGTCATTGCTCCTGGAACGACGACGGCGCTGTAACGATGGGCGATCTGGATCACGTCGAGATTCAGGGTCGGAGTAACAATGAACTGGGCACCTGCGAGCAAGGCCGCCCTTGCGGTTTCAGGATCGAGAATCGTTCCTGCGCCCATGAGAATCTCATCTCTGTATTTTTTTGTTAATTCTTTGATCACATCGATGGCTCCCTGAACACTCATGGTGATTTCGATCAGACTGATGCCACCCTCTTTGATGGCATCGGAGACCTCTATGGCTTCCTGAGCAGAAGTCACTCGAACGACGGGGATGACCCCTTCATCGAGCATTCTGTTAAAAATATGACGCTTTTCCATTTCGTTCCTCCTCACTGAAAAGACTCAAGTCATATCACTGTGCTGGGGTGTGGTCGCGCTGCCCTTTTTCCCTGTGTCACCTTAGCACAGGAAAAGCGGCAACACGTTTTAAACCTACCTTGAAATTCTCAACCCAGTGCCTTTGAGCTGGGCTTCCACTTCTTCGAGGGTACACCAGTTCAAGTCGCCTGGTACCGTATGCTTCAATGCTGAGAAGGCATTTCCATACTGAACCCCTTTCTCCACATCTTTAAATTTAATCCATCCATAAAGAAATCCTGCTGTAAAGGAATCGCCTGCACCTACCCGGTCCACAATCTCCACATCGTATTTTCTATCTCTGAAGATTTTTCCATCCCGATAAGCGATGGCAGTCCAGTGATTTCGCCAGACAGAAAGATCCTCCCTCAGGGTAATGGCAACAACCTGGAAGTTGAAAATCCTGGCAAGTTTTTCAGCAACCGTCTCATAGTCTTTCTCTTTAATCCCGAAGACAACATGAGTATCTTCCTCGGTCGTTATGAGAATATCCACATATTCCATCATGGGCTCCTGGATCTTTTTGGCCTCTTCGGGGGACCAGAGTTTTTTCCGATAATTCAGGTCGTATGAGACGGTGCAGCCCATTTTCTTAGCGGTTTTCAATGCCTCCGCTGTCACCTCTGAAGCAGAAGCACTCAAGGCAGGGGTGATCCCACTCGTGTGGAAATGTTTTGATCCTGTAAAAACTTTCTCCCAGTTGATCTCACCCGGCTGGACCGTACTCATAGATGAGTGAGCCCGATCATAGAGGACGCTCGATGCCCGAGGCGAGGATCCAAACTCCATAAAATAAAGGCCTGCTCGGCCTTTGTCAGACCAGACGATATGGGAACAATCAACACCGAATTGCTGGGCGCGATTCCGGATGAGATAACCTAATCCGTTTTTGGGAAGTTTTGAAACCCAGGCGCTTCTCAAGCCAAGCCGGGTCACACCTACCGCCACATTGAGTTCCGCACCACCTGGATTAACATCGAAACTGTAGGCTTGTTCCAGTCTCTGAAAGTTTGGCGGCGATAGCCTCACCATGGCTTCTCCAAAGGTTACCACATCGTACATAAGGAATTCCCCCTTCCATCGAATAAAATTTTACACAAACCTTTGTGGAGTTCCCCCTCTGTAAGGGTGAAGGTATTTTCCCTGTCTCCTGCATCAGCTTCCTTTTCTAATCCGTCGTAATACTTCCTTGTAGTATTCGTTATAAACGGTACATCCCACCTCTACCTGAGATCGCAGGAGGACACTGCAACCCCCGCAGGCTGTACAGAAATGGATCTGGTCAACGTTTCCAGAAAGAGCTTTTTGGGCAAACTGTGGGTCTGCGAGGGTTTGTCTTCCGATTCCAATCAGATCTACAGAGTCACTTCTCAGATTCTTTTCAGCCCAGTAGAAGATACTCTTTTTGGAGGGGTCTGGTTCCTTCAAGTCATTCTTTCCGTCCCGCAGGTAGCTGTACCCAGAACCAATGACCGGAATGCTCACCAGTTTCTTTACCATCTTTGTCCATCCAAAATGCCTGTAAACGCCCTCGGGGTAATTCTTTGTGGGCCTGACGATCTCGGGAGTCAGGGCCGGGATGCCTGCAGAGACATTGATAAAATCCATTCCCATCTCTTGAATCATCCTTGCAAACCGGAGGGGTTCAAACAGATCTTCCACAACCTCTTCAGGTCCACTCGTGCCAAATCCTCCTGGGATTCCTTCATAGAATGAATATCTCACTCCAATCAAAAAACGATCGTCGCCGACGGCTTTCTTTATCTTTTCGGTTGTTTCTCTGAAGAATTTGGTCCGGTTTTCAAAACGACCACCATAGGGGCCTGATCGTGTGTTGGCAGGCCTCAGCATCTCGCCGCAGAGATAACCGTGACAGTGTTTGAAATCGATCCCATCTGCTCCAACTTGTTTTGAAAGGACTGCAGCTTTTACAAAATTCTCTCCAATCTGCTCGATCTCCTGATCGGTCAGGATGTGGGTAGAGGAATCTCCAGTGGGATAGAGAGAAACGACTTTGGAAAAAGCTGAACCACTCACTCTTCCAGAGTGATTGATCTGAAAGATGATCAGGGGATTGGGATTGACCTCCTTCATCTCCCGGACTAATCTCTCAAATGCCGTCGCTGTTTCCTCAGAAATCTTTAACTGATTCTTGCGCGCCCGGCTCTCGTAGGTAAAGGTGAGAGATTCAACGTTGATGATCCCTGCCCCTCCTTCAGCAAGGGCACGGTACCGCTTAAGGGTCAATTCCGTAGGTTTTCCCTCGGCGTCTCCGTCATTACATTCCATGGGTTGATAAACAATCCGATTGGAGGCTATCTTTTTCCCAATTTCTATTGGAACAGCAAGTATGTCTAAAGTCATCTTCTTTCTTTTACTCCTTCGATTGGAATCTCAATGATACCGGGGTTTCTTTTCTTAAAACCATCCTCCCCGATTGGTTCTGAATCACGATATATTTCCGCCATCTGGGATCTTGAGAGGGGAGGGGATGAAGGTCTTCAAATCGGTTAAAAAAGAGGTGAGGACCTCTGGATTCCTTCCGGGTGATACAAGCCTTCAAGATCATTTCTGCTACATCGAGAAGATTTTGGGTTTCCAGAGCAAAGCTCACCCCCTTCTCATCGATTCGGACCCCCTCCTTTCTCAGGGATTGAATGATTCTTATTCCTTCTTTCAATCCTTCCTCAGTTCTGACAATACTGGCGTATCGCGCGGCAACCGATTGAATCTCCTTTCGAACCTCCGTTGCTTTCTTTCCCTGATTGCGGGTCATCCATTGTTTCAGGTAACCTTTGACCTGGTTTATACTGATCTCATGACGACTCTTTGTGATCGCTTCAGTCGCCGCTTCACGTCCTGCAATCTTTCCAAAAACCTGGCCATCCAACAAAGCATTCCCACCGGGTCGATTTGCGCCGTGCTGACCGCCTGCACATTCTCCGGCGGCATAAAGCCCTTTCAATGAGGCATTTCCTTTTTTCCTGATCTTGACTCCTCCCTGAAAGTGCTGGATGCAAGGAGCAATCTCAATGGGTTCTCCTGATCTCAGATCAATGCCATGTTGCTTTAGCCAGTCAATCGATTCGGGATTGATTTCGGAAAGACGATCCAGAGGGGTTTGCTCTCTCTGCTGAGAGGAAATGGGCCTCTTGATCTCCCTTCTATACCTGTCCTGCCATTTTTGGTCCAGGTCTTGGAAAGAGAAGCTTTCTGGATTGGTGGTGTAATCCAGAAAGATACGGTGCCCTTGCACCATCTCTTTAAACATGGCGACATCGATGAGATGAGTTCGCTTCTCGAGGGAGACTGGCCAGCTCGCCCCTTTTTCAAAGATGAGATTGTTGATGTCTTTGCAAGTCATTGACTCTGGAAGATACTTCTTTAAGAACTCTTTTCCGTTTTCATTGACGAATCTGGGAACCGCTCTCATCAGACTTCCTGAGCAATTGAGCCGGGTCTTTATTGAAGCGGGACCGATCTGGATGAACTCCATATTGACCAGCTCTGCCCCTGCACGGTAAGCCATGGCATACCCATCTCCTGTCATCTCCTCTGGAAAGACATGAATTTTAAAGGCCTCTCCTGCACCTCCCGTAGCAAGGATCGTCGTTTTACTTGAGAAGACTCTTAGCCGATTCTCAATGCTCCCTTCCTCTCTTTGATCGATTCCCAAAGCACCGATGACCCTTCCTCGATATTGAATGAGGTCTGCGATCATACAATTCTCGATGATGACCATATCCATCGAGGAGATTTTTTTTAATAGAGCCTCTTCAATGTGATTGGCTGTCCTTGGCCCGGTGTAACAGGCGCGGGCATAGTCAGAGCCGTCCGTAATAAACTGATCTACTCTTCCATTCTCCTTTTTGACAAAGGGAACTCCCAGGTGGTCGAGATATTCAAAGGCGGCTTGAGCCTCTTTGGCCAAAATCATCGCAAGATCCCCGTCTGAAACATATCCCCCGATTCGATAGATATCCTCGGCATGATATTTCCAGTTATCCGGCCCTCCAGGCTCTGTATAAGGGAGTGTGGCATGAAACGCCATTCGATCAGAACAGGCGGTTGCCGTCACTCCTGATCTTCCTACACCCCCCTTGGATACAAGAACGATCTTTCCCTTCTTGAGGGTTTCTTTCGCTTCGATTGCCGCTCTCAACCCCGCCCCACCGGCACCGATAATCAAAACATCACAGTTAATACGCTTCATAAACTTTTCATCCGGACTTCGAATCAAGAAGTTCAAAGTTCAAATGCTAAAGGAATACCCAATGACTCTATGTCAAAAAATTAAGTTTGAAGGTAGCGATCTGGACTTTAGATTTGATTTGAACTTTGGGTTTTGACATTTGCCATTCGCTTTATTCCATTTATTCATGGGGTAACAGCACCGCCTTGACCGCCCCTTTATGCTTCATGGCCCGGATGGCCTCATTGACCTGATCAAGGGGAAAGGTATGGGTGATGAGTCCTTTAAAATCCTCGGGCTGTTTCAAGATTAATCGAAGAGCCATATGGGTATGACGGACATCGCTCGTCCAAATTCCCTGGAGGCGAAGATTTTTACGGTTGAGATCATGGAAGCAATCGAGTTCGAGGGTGCCGTGGGGTTCTCCAAACCCTGCAGAGATACAAGCACCTCCGTTTCGCACCAGAGAAATGGATTCCTTCAAAGCCTCCGGTTCTCCTGCCATTTCAAAAGCACAATCCACTCCCCGACCCTGAGTAAGGGCCATTACGATTTCCTTCCGTTCCTTTAAGGAGAGTTGGTGACGGTTGAGAAGATAGGTTGCTCCGAATGCTTGGGCCATGTTTAATCTTTTCTCTGTTCCTCCAAGAGCAATAATCTGAGAGGCCCCAAGAGATCGGGCAAAAGCGATCGCAAAGATTCCAAGCGGACCTACCCCCTGAACCAAGATCGAGTCGCCTGCTTCGATTCCGGAGAGATCAAAGGCATGGGCTGCTGTTGCGCCCGAACAGGAAGCTGGGACAAAGGTTTTAAGATCAACGTCCGATTCGATCTTAAAAAGGTCTGTCTCAGGGACAAGCAGGAGATACTCGGCATAATTTCCTGTTAAATATGGAGGCTCTGAGCAAGTGGTATGGATGCCATAGACCCATCGATGAGGGCAGAGGGAGGGTTCCTGTTTTACCTTACAGAAATAGCAGTGGCCACAGGTGATGCTCCTGTTCCATAATACCTTGTCCCCAATCCGAAGGGGGGTTCCATCCACATCCCTTTTCTCTCCTTTCATCTCAATGATCTCTCCCACGCCTTCGTGCCCAGGAATCATGGGAAGACGAATTCGGGGGTCCCTTCCTTCCCACATATGAACATCAGAACCGCAAACTCCTGCCGCCAACACTTTGACAAGGACCTCACTGTCTTTTAACTTCGGAATAGGAAATCGTTTCATTTCTAAGGGTTCATTAAATTTTCCTAAGACGGCGGCTCTTGCCTCTGTCGCATTCACGTCAACTTTCCTTCCATTTCTTCGGACCAATGATCCATGATTCCCGCTGGGGCATAGATAAAGATCATGATCAAAGGTTCGCTTTCCGTGTTCTGGAGCATATGCTCTGCATTCGGATCGATGTAAATGGCACTGACGGCCTGAACCCTCTCTTCCTCCCCTTCAATCCTCATTCTGCCACTACCCTGGATCATCACATAGATCTCCTCATTGGTGTGAGTGTGAAGGGGAATCTTTCCTCCGGGTTTAATGACCACGTAACCGGCCGTAAAATGTTTCGCTGGTAATGTATTGGGGCCTGTCAGAACCTTTGTTGTCCTTCCAGCAGGAAACGTCATTCCCTCTGTTTCTTCCAATTTGATCACTTTCATTCATTCATCCTGTTTCTTGACCAATTCGATCCTTTTTCCCGTTTCCGCAGAAAGGTAGGCGGCATAGATGACCTCCACCGTTTCATAGGCAAGGTCAATACCTGAAATCGGATTGCGGTCTTTTAAAATGGCTTCCATAAAGTCTTCCATCTCCTGGGGATAACCCCTCATCCAATCCTCATCGGGAGATGGAAACTGCCACCCTGCTTTGGTCTCCACTTTTTCGGTGATATATTCTGAACCAAAGATACTCCCCTCAGGCGAATAGACCACCAGGCTGTTGTTGGGATTGATATTGATCTGTGCCACTGCATTGGACATATAGACGCTGAGAAGATTTTTCACTCCTCCTAAACTGACGTCTGTTGAAAGAATGCTTGCTTTCGAACCATCCTCAAACGTGATCAGAGCGGCTGACCAGTCCTCCACATCGATCCAGGAATCTACCATCCATTTTTTGGGTTCTTTTTGGAAGGATTCCATTTTGGTCAGATGACCCACATCTCCAATGACCGATTGGGCGCGAATGGGTTTTCCTGATTTGATCAACCCTTCGTAATGCTTCAAATGAAGAACAGCTCCGATGGGATGGGAACCCAATCGCATGAGAGAACCTCCACCGGAGGTCTTCCACTCACGGGAATAGACCGCATGGGAACCGGAGTGGCTTTCTTCAGCCCGAATATCGAGCACCGTACCTCTGCAGGCATTCATCAGGTTTTTCACTTTGGTGATAGGAGGGGCATAGACAAAGTTTTCTGCATAGCCAAACTTTACTTTATTCTTCCGAATCGCTTTTGAAACGGCAGCGGCATTTTTTAAGGCTTCTTCCATCATGGTCTGGCGGGAGACCTTTCCCTCTCCAAAGTAACCGGTAAGGGGTTTTTCACAAATGATATGTTTTCCTGCTTCCGCAGCATCAATGGCGATGGTGTGATGGAGATTGGTGGTGACACAGAGGTCGATGACCTCGATCTCTTTCTGATCGAGCATCTGGCGATAGTCTGTGTAAACACGGGGAATTTGAAATCGCTTGGCAAAAGCCTCAGCACTTTCACGGTTTTTCGAACAGACGGCGAGAATCTCCACCTTTTGGCCTCTCAGTTTTTCAAAGGCACGAAGATGCAGATCGGCTGCGAAACGAGACCCTACGATTCCAATACTCACCTGATTCATCCTGAACCTCCTTTTCTCTTACCTTACAGGCTGGATCATAAGCCTCCGGATCTTCGACCATAGGATGTTTAAAGCCTCCTTTAAGGCATGTCTCAGTGGATGAATGCTCAGAACGATGGATGAAAGGGTAATGAGCCACAGAACCAGACAGATAGGTCGAGTGAAGAAGGGGGCCAAATCTCCATCTGTCAGGACAAGGCCTCTTCGAAGGTTTTTATCCATCAGATCCCCAAGGATGATCCCCAGAACGAGGGGAGCCATGGGATACCTCATCTGTCTGAGAATGAAACCGATGATCCCGAAACCAATCATTACCCAGATGTCAAACGTTCGGTTGGTGATAGCATAGGAACCGATAACACATAGCACAAATACGACAGGCATCAGGCGGGATCGAGGAATGGCTAAGACTTTTAAAAGGAGTTTAGAAAACCCCACACCATACATGAAGATAGCCAGTGTGGCAAAAAAGACCATCGCCACCACCTGATAAACAAACTGCGGTGTTTCCACCATGATCAATGGCCCTGGTCTTAGCCCGTGAATGAACATAGCAGCAAGCAGAACAGCGGCGGGGGCTGATCCTGGAATGGCAAGGGTAAGGGCAGGGATGATGGCACCAGGAACAACTGCATTGTTTCCTGTTTCCGCAGCCATGAGTCCTTCAACAGAACCCTTTCCAAATTTCTCCCGTTCTTTGCTCTTTCTTCTGGCTGCGGCATAGGAAACCCACGCTCCAATGTCCTCCCCGACTCCGGGGATAATCCCAATCAATGTTCCGATGAGGCCACTTCGAATGATGGTCCGCCAGTATTGGAGGACATCTAAGATTTTCGGGAAGACACTGTCCTTTGGAGCATCTGCTAATTTGGCAGGAGGGTTCTTCATTACTGTCAACACTTCAGCAAAACCAAAGGCGCCTACCATGGCAGGGATGAGGGCAAACCCTCCCAAAAGTTCGGTTGTGCCGTAGGTGAATCGTTCGTAGGCATGAATCCCTTCCTGACCAACCATAGCCACAAGGAGCCCTAAAAACCCCGCGATCCAACCCTTGATCGGATCTTCGAGAGCCGTCAGATGGCCTGAAATGATGATTCCAAAGATCGCCAGCCAGAAGAACTCGAAGGACTGAAATTTTAATGCATAGTTTCCCAGAACAGGAGCGATGGTAGCCAGAAAAAACATGCCGATAAAACTTCCAAAAACCGAACCCGTTGTTGCCACTCCCATGGCTCTGCCTGCTAACCCTTGCATGGATAGAGGAAATCCATCGAGGGTCGTTGCAGCATTTGCCGGTGTTCCGGGAATGTTGATCAATATAGCCGTACGACTTCCTCCATAGATGGCGCCTACATAAACGCAGATGAGGACCAGAATGGCAAGGTCTGCTGGAAGCTTATAGGTTAGCGTTGTAATCAGAGCGATTCCCATCGTGGCCGTTAGCCCTGGTAATGCACCGATGACGATTCCCAGTAGGGTTGACCAGGCGATATGAAGGAGGGCAAGGGGAGTGACAAACCCAGAAATCGCTTTGAGGAAACTGGCTAAATTATCCAAAATCGCCACAGTGTTCTCCAAGTATCATGAGTCATGGAAGTGATACAAGAAAAAGACGTTCAAAAACGAACGTGATCGCCGCGGAGGAAAGGGTTGCAATCACCGCCGCTGTGATAATTCCCCTTTTGTGTTGAGAAAGGGAGATTCCTCGTTTCCATTCGAAGAGTAGAATAAAGACAAAGATAAAAAGTCCAGTTGCTAACCAGTAAGGAAGGGTTCCGATCAGTAAACCGGCATAGCCAATCGTTAGAAAAGCAGTTAGCATGAGACGTTGATTTCCAGGATTTTTTAGGACCTGTAAGAATTGCTCGCCCGTAAACCCTAAACGATAACCGCCTCTTTTGATGGATCGACTGACCAGAGCGATTCCAAAGAGAATGAGGACTGTCCCGATAAAGGCAGGTACAATTCCTGGGACGCTTAAAGGATGGACCTTGAGATGTTCGAGTCGAGGCATCCGCCATGACTCGATGATCACGTAAAGATTGAGGAGAATTAAGACAATGCCTGTAATCAAATCCGCCCTTGCCATTCCGTCACTCCCTTTTGCGCTGCCTTGAGAAGAGAAGGGCGAGTTCCTTTCGAAACTCGCCCTCATTAGGATACTCTCTTATTGCCGGGGCATTCCCACTTCATCCGGTTTGATTTTTGCCTTACCTCCATCGTAGAGTCCCCAGGCTGCATTCACAATGGTTGGCCACGCCTTTTTAAGAGCTTCATCTCCATAGTAAGGTGCAACGATCTGGCCCCGAAGTCTTGCAAACTCTTTTAAAGATTTTGAATTCGCCACTTTCTCCCGCCAGATCTTGTTCATCGTTTCTACGACTTCCTTCGGAGCACATTTCGGTACCCAGATCCCAAAATAGATCGGGTCAGCGGCAACTTTGGGAAGCCATTTGGTAGCAGACGGAACGGTCCCATAGCCTTCGATCGGAATATCCTCAGGGGCAAGGGCAGCGAGCGGTCGGAGTTTTTTACCTCGGATCATTTCGATCTGTTCACTGAGCAGTTGAGTGGTAGCAATCGTTTCACCTGCAACCGTGGCGATGACCGCCGGGGCTCCGCCATCGTAACTTACTAGTTTATAATCCCCCCCATTTGCCCGTTTAATTGCTTCGATTGCAGAGTGTCCTGCCGAGGGAATACCGGCGATGCCAACGGAGATTTTTTTGGGGTCTTTTTTCATGATATCGAGAAATTCACCAAAATCTTTAATCGGGGCATTCGGGTTTACAGAGACCAGCGTGGCATTGGCGCTGTTGAGATAGATGTGCCAATCCTGAACTTTTGTGTCCAGGGTTCCGGTAATGATATAGGTGCCAAGGTCCTTCACAGCTCCCGAAGCCCAGGTGTAACCATCACAGGGAGCATCAAGGACGCTCTTTGTTCCAATGGCACCTCCCCCACCGGGCTGATTCACCACAACCACCTTCTGACCCAGCGCTTCCTCCAGGTCACCAACGATTGATCGAACGGCCTGGTCTGTGGACCCTCCTGCGCCCCAGGGCACAATGATCCGAATCGGTTTTGTGGGTTTCCAATCCTGCGCTTCCACTCCTCCTGTCAGCACCCACATTCCAACCACTACCAGCATCACCACCAACATTTTCTTTCCCATCGTTTTCCTCCTTTCATCAATTTTGATATTGGATGAAAGATTATCATATTTAGATTAAATGTGTCAAAACGATCCTTTAGAGAGGTTTACGTTTCCTCAATTTCTATCCCATCACCTCATAGATCTGAACACTGTTCTCCGTGTAAAGGGTTTTGATCTTTGGGGAGAGGGTTTTATGCTCAGCCGAATCCCTCCAGGCCGTTGCCGTCTCAAGGGACTGGAACCGAATGACCATCTGGTAAACAGCCTCTTTCTCGAGTCTCTTTAAGAGAGAGACCAAGACAAACCCGGGCTGTTTGGCCATGGCAACACTGTATTCCTCTTTGAATAGCGTTTCAAAGTCCTTTTCTTTCCCAGGGATGACATGAAAAGTGACATGCCGTTCAATCATAATCGTATGCTCCCCTCAAGGGTTAAATTTTTTCATAGATTCTGGGTCGGACAAACTTGATTCCTCCTCCTTCCAACAACAGCGTCGGGTACAGGATGGGGCGGGTGATCATTTCCGAGCCCTTTAAAGTGGCAAGAATGGTATCCTCTGATTTTGTTCCTGTAAGTGAGGGATTCCAGTTTATTCCCTCCTCGCATCATATAACTTCTTATTTGTTTACTCCGACTCAAAACTCCGAACTTTATTCACCTCCTTCCCCGATAACCCAGGCGCTGGGAGATTTTCAGGGCAGTTTCCATCACCTCCTTTTTTAATATTTCCTGAGCCACCTTTTTGGTGATTCGAAAGGCAGGTCCGGAAATACTGATGGCGGCCACCGCATTGCCAGCCTCATCATAGATGGGGGCGCCGACACATCGAACCCCTTTCTCATTTTCCTCGTCGTCCATGGCATAACCCTGATTCCGGACCATTTTCAGATGCTCTTTCAACCGGGCGATATCCGTGATCGTGTTTTCCGTTCTTTTCAATAATCCCTTTCCCCTGAAAAAATGATTTAATGCTTCATCGGATAAGTGGGCGAGGAGGACCTTTCCAACAGCACTGCTATGGGCTGGATTCCGTAAACCGATACGAGAAGCCATCCTCAGACCGCTTGGATTATGATCCAGTTCGACCTTGTCGATATAGACCACCTCGTTGCGATCAAGAATGACCATATGAACGGTCTCTTTTGTTCGTTCAGCCAGATCCCTTAAAAAAGGTTCTGCCTCTTTTCGGAGGTCGATTTGACTTAAGAGGATATTTCCAAGTTCAACCAGCTTGAATCCAAGGAAATAGTTTCTTGTCTTAGAATCCTGGCGCACATAACCGAAATAGGAAAGGGATGAGAGAAGGCGATGGGTAGTTCCTTTGGGAAGATCGACTTTTAATGAGAGATCCCGGATGGTGATGCCCTGTGGATTCTGTCCAAGGATATCGAGAATCTGTGAGACCCGCTCTATGGTTTGAACAAGATTGGTAGGTTTTAGCTCCTGTTGAGCATCCATATTTAGTTTCGTATTATGAAACGACGTTCCACAATATAATAACAATATTGATTTTCTTTCGTCAAGAGTTTTTTTGATCAACATGTAATCCCTCAGTTATGTGGTATTTTCGGTTTAAAAGGGTTGGAATGTTCCTCCTCCAAAACCTTGAATAGCAGTTATAAAAGGTTACCCTCATCGGGGTTCTCATGCCCTTTGAATCGTATTTTTTGAATCAGATTGGGTCGTTTTGACAAACAGAGGTTTGGCTTCAAGGTTTTTCCGAAGCAACCTCCCAACCCTTTTTTATTTCTTTAACTGAGGGGTTACGATAAACATGTTGATCCCAAAGATTTCAAAAAAAGATTTAGAAAAATATAAAATTTTGATTTGTTTTGGTGACTTGTGTTAGGGAAAATGAGAAAGAGAAAGTAAACTCAGGAGGGAAATTTATGTCTGAATATCTCAGTTGCGACAAATTAAAGGAAATCACACGCTGGTCGACCTGCTCCATATCGAACGCCATCGAGCTTTTTAACATCCGACCTCGAAATGAGGGGTTTATGCTTCCGGAGATTAAGTGTGTGTTTCCGGAATTGGGACCCATGATCGGGTATGCTGTCACGGCCATCATCAGTGCTGATTCTCCAGAAGGACGTCGTGTTGACCCCCCTGATTGGTGGGAAGAGATTTCGAAGATTCCAGAGCCCCGAATTGCTGTGATTCATGACCTGGATCGTCCGGTCATTGGTTCGTTCTGGGGGGAGGTCAATGCCAGTATTCATCAAGCTCTTGGGTGTGTAGGCGCTGTCACGGATGGATCGGTGAGAGATCTGGATGAGGTGCGGAAAGCAGGATTCCATTTCTTCTCGAGTTGTATCTCCGTTTCTCATGCTTATGTTCATCTTGTAGAAGTGGGGATTCCAGTCAAAGTTGGAGGGATGCTGGTCAAGCCCGGAGATCTCATCTATGGCGACCAACATGGAGTATTATCCATTCCTCCTAACGTCGCAAGGGATGTTCCCCGGGCTGCTCAACTCATTGAGAATTGGGAGCGGCAGGTGATCGATTATTGCCAATCCACATCCTTTACGCTTGAAGGGCTTAAAGAAAGGTATCTCTCTCCCAGACCCATCTGGAAGACTCCTGGTCGATAGGAGATTAACGGAGGAAAAAGTATGAAAAGAAGAATTCTTGTTCCATGGGCAATGCTTCCTAAAGGCAGAGAAGTTTTAAATCAATCGAAAGCAGAGGTTGTGTATTTACATGGTCCTAATGGAGTACTCCCCTCACTCAAGGAGATAACACAGGCTGTACGTTTTGCTGATGTGCTCTTACCGAGAGGAACACAGCCCATACCCAAAACGATCCTCCAGGCGAATCCCAATTTGCTCGGCATTGCCAATTTTGGGGTCGGGTATGACAATATCGATGTGATCACGGCGACTCAACTCGGGATCCCTGTGACGAATACTCCCGGAGTGCTAACTGAAACAACAGCGGATCTCGCCTGGGCTTTGTTAATGGCCACAGCGAGAAAAATTCCCCAGGCACATATTTATACAAAGTCAGGGCAATGGAAGGGACCAGGTGGGAAGGTCTTTATGGGTCAGGACATTGGGCCTGGAGGATCCAATCAACCTAAGACCCTGGGGATCATTGGTTTTGGCAGAATCGGGCAAGCTGTGATGAAGAGGAGTCTTGGTTTTAAGATGAAAGTCATTGCCTATGATCCCCTGATGAAAAAGGCCATCACCCAGAGAAAAGGGGTTGCATACAGAGAACTCGATCAGCTTCTGAGAGAAAGTGATTTTGTGACGCTTCATTGCCCCCTGACCAAGGACACTTATCACCTTATCGGAAAGAATGAATTAGAAATGATGAAGCCCACCGCCATTTTGATCAACACCTCACGGGGACCCGTTGTTGATGAGAAAGCACTTGTCACTGCCTTAAAAAAAGGGAGAATTGCTGGAGCAGGACTGGATGTTTATGAGAAGGAACCAAAACTTACACCCGGTCTCTCTCAATTAGAGAATGTCGTTTTACTGCCTCACATCGGAAGCGCTACTCAGGATACACGGGAGCAGATGGCTATCGTGGCGGCAAGAAATTCAATCCTCATGGCCAAAGGTAAGAAACCACCTCACATGGTCAATCCAGAAGTTTTCAAAACAAAGGCATACCAGATGAAACTGAAGGGGAGGATGGGCGATGAATCGATTTAAAGTACTGCTTTACGAAGATATGCGTGAGGAAGGAAAAGCCGTGCTAAAAGAAAAATCAGATCTTTTTTTTGCCAAACGGCTGGATGAAGATTCCTTAATCCATCAGGTTCAGGAGATGGATGGCATCATCATCCGTGCGAATGGACGGGTGAGCCGCAAGATTATCGATTCTGCTCCAAGGCTGAAGGTGATCGGGAGGCACGGGGTAGGTGTGGAGAATATTGATCTGGAGGCTGCCACAGAGAAAGGGATATGGGTGGTCAACACACCGGACGCCAATGACCTCTCTGTGGCGGAACACTTTTTTGGTATCGCACTCATCCTTTCGAAGATGTTGAAGAAAGGAGAAAAAGCATTTCGTGAAGAGGGAAGGTGGGAAGTGCGATATCAATATATCGGGAACGAACTTCACGGAAAGACCCTGGGGATCCTTGGCTTTGGAAGAATCGGGAAAGCCATCGGACGGATCGGTTCCAGAGGGTTTAACATGAGAGTTCTTTACTATGATACCCTTCGTTTTGAAGAGGTTGAAAAAGAGCTCGGAGCGGTTAAAACGAGTCTCGAAGAGATTTTCATTCAATCTGATTTCATCTCCATCAATCTTCCCATGTTGCCCCAGACCAAGGGAATTGTGGGAGAGAAAGAGTTCAGAATGATGAAACCAACGGCTTATATCATCAATCTTGCCAGAGGTCCGATCTGGGACGAGAAGGCGCTATGCAGGGTTTTAAAAGAGGGGAGAATCGCTGGGGCAGGAGCAGATGTCTTTGAAGTGGAGCCGGCACCCAAAGATCATCCTTTGCTTCAATTGGAGAATTTTTTCGGGACCCCCCATATGGCTGCTCATACCGAAGAGGCACTCAAGAGGATGAGCCTGGTAGCGGTTGATGTTCTTCGAGTCCTGGAAGGAAAAGAACCTATTCATCCTGTCAACCAACTGAAACGATAAGTCATGGGGCCACACGACAATTCACTTCGCCTATTCGGTCGGGTCCTGAGAGCGACTTTTATCAACCGACCCAATCGTTTTCTGATCACCTGTCATCTCGAGGGCAGAATTGTGCCAGCCTTTCTCCCTAACCCCGGACGGCTTCAGGAGTTACTCTTGCCAGGGCGTTTCATCTATCTTGTGAAGGATGGTGTGGGTCATCGTAAAACCCCGTTTACAGCCGTGGCCGTCCTTAGAGATGGCATTCCTATCATGCTTCATACGCATCGAACGAATGAAGTGGCGAGATACCTTTTGGGAAGGGATAAAGTTCCTGGGCTGGAGGGAACCCAGATCCTGAGGTCTGAAGTCCAGAGAGGGCGGAGCCGGTTTGACTTCTTATTAAAGCGGGGAAAAAAGGAAATCCTCCTGGAGGTGAAGTCCTGTACCCTGGTTGGAGAAAAGGTAGCCATGTTTCCAGATGCAATTACAGAGAGAGGAACACGCCACCTATGGGAATTGGCAAGATACGCAGATCATGGAGGGGAGTCTGCGGTTCTTTTTATCGTTCACTGGCCTTTCGCAGAAGTTTTTATGCCAGATTACCATACGGATCTTAATTTTTCAAAAACCCTTCTCAGCATCCGTCATAAAGTGGACCTCATTCCCCTTTCAATCCGTTGGCAAGAAGATCTGTCGTTCTCACCAGAAATCAGACGCTTGTCTATTCCGTGGAGCATGATTGAGAAGGAGGCAGAAGACCGAGGGAGTTATCTTCTCCTTTTAGAGATTCGGAGGAATCAAAAAATATCCGTTGGAACGATAGGGAGCGTGTTCTTCAAGAAAGGTTTTTATATCTATGTCGGTTCCGCCATGGGTCATCTGAGTAAGAGGATTGAGAGGCATCGGCGATTGCGCAAAAGGCATCACTGGCACATTGATGAATTGAGGGCGATTTCACAATTCCGATCTGCTTTAGCCATTCGGTCTTCGACACGACTGGAATGCGAGATTGCAGAAGCCTTGTCGAGTATTTCTGAATGGTCGGTGATGGGCTTTGGCTGTAGCGATTGTTCCTGCAAGAGCCATCTTTTCGGGATGACAAAAGATCCTCTTCACTCTGAGGATTTCCAGAAACTCCTTCAATACTTCAGGATGGATCGCCTTTTCACCCATCCCTCGTAATGGGTCTTATCCGTTGAAGCTGTTACACTCATTCGGTTTCTTTATATCAGCGACAGAGGATCGATCCACTTCAAGCCTTTGAGCTTGCCCATCGAATCCCAATCGAGAGGTTGGATGGAGATGTTGCTCGAAATCCACACGACCGAGAGATGTAAATGAGGAGGGAGGTTACGTTGTAAGTTGCGCGGAGGAGCTAACGTGCCGAGGATTTCTCCTTCCATGACGGCCTTGTCCTCATATAGCCCGGAAAGAGGGAGGATGTGGCCGTAGATGGTGCAAAATCTTGAAGGGCCATTTTTATTTAAACGATGTTCAAGGATGACGGACTTGCCGATAAAATCGTCCATGATTTTAAGAATCAATCCGTCATACATAGAGGGGAGCTTCGTCTGTTCATCGAGAAAAAGAGTCTGATTCTGATGAGTCTGATACATGCAAAGATCTAACCCCTCATGAGGCTTAAGGCGTTTCCCCTGATTCCCCCACCATTTGTCCATCGAATGGAATAACATCCCGGGGAAGAAAACCCACTCCCGAAAGCCAAACTTATCTAACGCGTTCGTCTGAATGAGGCATTGAGTGAAACGGGATTTTTGTAAGATAAGACTCACCTCATGGGTTACGATTTCTTCATCTCTTCGAGAGTCGCTCTTGCGGCATTATACATCAAGCCGATGTCGGTGGAGCAGGCGAGGACGGTCATGCCTTTGGATTTCCATTTTCTAATCAGTTCCGTATTTCCGATGTGAATGCCTGAGGCTTTTCCTCTCTTCTTTGCTATCTCCACAACCTTATCAATCGCCTGAGTTACCCTTTCCGAACCAAGTTGATCAGGAATACCGAGGGAGATCGAGAGATCATTCGGGCCGATCAGTCCGACATCAATCCCTTCTGTGCTGAGAATAGCATCGACATTCTCAATTGCTTCCCGTGTCTCAATCTGAGCAATGATCAAGGTATGTTCATTGGCTTCTTTCATAAACTCTACTGCTTTCAGAGGGTTGTAATCGGTTTGACCGGTCTGGGTGCCGAATCCCCTCTGGCCCATTGGCGTATATTTGCTGTAACGGACAATGGCTTCCGCCTGTTCTCTGGTTGAAGTCATGGGAACCATGATGCCTTCTGCGCCTGCGTCGAGGATCCTTGAGATAAAGAAGGTCTCAAGATGAGGAATGCGGATCAGTGGGGCAATTCCTGCGGACTTGGCTCCCCGGATCAGGTCTGCAATCGTTTCCATGTTGTAGTTTCCATGTTCCATGTCAATGAGAACGAAGTCATAGCCGACTGAAGCAAAAATCACTGGCGCTCCAGGATCACGAGCCTGTCGTATCATCGTTCCATAAACGCACTCCCCTGCCAACACCCTTTTTCTTAATCCCGCCCAAGTCATATCCCCCTCCGATATCGCTATGCGCATAACGCAAAGCGTTTGGTGTTATTTAAGATTGGAGCCCCATATTCTTCAAAATCTCCTTCAACTCTTCTTTTGCCTTCGGGCTGATCCCTCCGACCGGAGGGATCCCCATTCCTGCTTCAATCCCGATGAGATTTAATGCCTCTTTGATCACCACTGGAAAGGTTCCAAGGTCAAAAGCCAATCTTAATGGAGCCAAACGAAATTGGGCATCCAGGGAGCGTTTCAGATCTCCTGCTTTGAAGGCCTCATAAATTTCAACAATTAACCTGGGAGCCACATTGGCCGTTGCGGCAATGGCTCCTTTTCCACCATGACAGAGGGTTCCATAAATGAGGGTATCCCTTCCAGCGAGAACAGAAAATTTTTCTCCTGTTCTTCTAATATATTCTGCTGTCAGTGTAAGGTCTCCAGAGGAGTCTTTGATCCCGACGATGTTTTCAACTTGAGAAGCGCGTGCGACAAAATCGGCTGAGATGTTTACCCCTGTTCGGCCTGGATTATTATAGAGGAGTACCGGAAGTCTGGTTGCCTTTGCAATAGAAACATAGAACTCCATCAACTCCGAATCATTGGGTTTGATGAAATAGGGTGTAAGCACAGATACGGCTTGAACTCCCGCCTCTTCAGCCATCCGGGTTAGGGCGATGGCTTCACGGGTAGTGATGGCTCCTGTTCCAGCATAGACCGGAACACGGCCTCTGGTTTCATCAACTACAATTTCGATGATTCTTTTTTTCTCTTCAAAAGTGAGAGCATAGAACTCCCCCTGACTTCCCACAGGAAAGAGGCCATGAACGCCTCCTTCGATGAGATAGTTGGTTAATTTCCGAAGAGCAGATTCGTTGAGCTTTCCTTCCTGAGTGATCGGCGTAACCATGGCTGGGATAATCCCGTTCGGTTGAAAATCCATGATGACCTCCAAACCATTTTTTATCCTATCATGGTGCAAAGGGCTTATAGGGTCGTACCCCCCCTTTCTCACACCCTGCGCTATGCTCCATGCGATTTTATGATCGGCAATGTCAATAATCCATCTGGTATTAACACCACTCTTGCTTTTGGGTTCTTTTTGAGTTCTCGATCCAGTGCTTCCTGCAAGGTCGGGGCGGATTCAAGATACAAATCTTTCAAGGTCTGTTCAGGCAGGAGGCAATCGGTCATCACCATCCTTGCCCGTTGGAGAATCCGGGCAAGAATGAGTGCCTTCTGTTCTCCAGGGGCAAAGCCTTCTTCGCGTGAGATGGCAATGATGTCATCAACATCCTGTGCCTTCTTCATAATATCGCAGTAACCCGGGTGTCCGCAACCATCCTCGCAAGGAGCTGGAATGAGAATCACCCCTCCCTTTGTCACCACGGGTTGGGGACCGAAAACCACCACATTACCTGCCCGTGTCGCCTGATAGAGATCAAGGCTTTTGGGGTAACTGACTCCGCTTACCACAATCTCTCCGGGGCCACCGATCTCGACTTCGTAGAGTTGACGGGCAACCTGAACACCTTCATTAAAAGCCTCAACCGGATCTCCAGCGACGACTTTTACCACTTCTTTTTTCCCGGTCTGAACCACATTAACGATGAAATGAAGTCCAAGAGCCTGAGTCGCTTCAGTAAGGAACCTTCTGAATTCATTTCCTTCAATTACACCGAGCCGGGTCTGCTGAAGCATCTGGTAATTATGGGTGGCGGCGATGGTCTCCTCACCGGCAACTCCAACGGCAATGCTTTTAACCCCGCCGCTATACCCTGCAAAGAGATGGGTTTCAATCACTCCGGTGGAGATTCTCACATCGGCTTCCACAACCTTTTGGTTAAAGACCAGAGGAATCCCGTTTGTAGTCTTTCCCATATGAGTTAGAGCCTTCCCATCATAGGCGTTGTGGTTGACGAAAGCGATTTCTTCCACGACCTTCCCAAACTTTTCTCTTAATTCCTCAGCGGTGTTGGGTCGATGGGTACCCGTGGCAACAACGGCTGTGATGTTGTCTCTTTGAATTCCGCCAGCCAAGAGTTCTTTGATGAGAAGGGGAAGAATGGTCTCCTCAGGAAGTTTGCGGGTAATATCCGTTACGATCAAAGCCACTTTTTGACCGGGTTTAACTTTACTGCTCAGACGCCCGGTTCCAATAGGGTGGTGGATGGCTTCCTCAACCGCCTTCTCCAAATCAGGAACGGGTTTCATGGGATGCGACTCTACCCACTCCGCTGGAACATGGTCAGGGATCTCTAACTCGATTGTCTTCTTACCACATGGAATGGGATAACGTTTCATTCCTAATCCAAATAATTAATATGTTGAACCCTTTCTTTGCGAGTTAAGGTGAAAGTAACATCAGACCCCCCTCAACTGCAAGAGGGATGGTTTCAACTCTGGCAGGGAGAAGGAATGGGGATGAATATAAAAGCGAAACCCCACAGTGTGTTATTAGCCAAGCTGAAAGGAGTTTTCTTCAATCAACCCGAGTCGGTCATTCGTTTTATAAAAGGGCGACAATGGCTTTTGAGAATTGACAGAGGTCGTTCAGATTATTCTGGATCATACCATAAAGGGTGTTGTAATCGACCTTCCAGTACATGTGAACAAGTAAATTTCGGAATCGTGCCATTCTTTGTAACTTCTCTGACAGTTCTGGGGGAATGATATTCGCATTCGCCAGGATGGCAAAGCATTCGGCATATTCCTCAGGCACTTTTTTGATATGTTTGGCTGAAACGTGGTAACATAAACCGAGTGCTGCTTCTATAGCTACCAACAGACGGTAACAGGCAATATCCTTCAGATCCTGATCTTTTAAAAATTCTTCCTTTGATTTTTCTTTTATTCTTTCAAGGCGGTCTAAAGAATCTTGAATCTCTTGACAGCGGGTTCGCACCAGTTCTTCGTTCAGATTCATTAGCCAAAGGCCTCCTTAATTCCTTTAAGAAGGATAGGTTTTAAATCGAGGTATTTCCGAACCGTTTCTTCCACCACATGAGCACGTAATTCTTCATTCCTATCGGAAATCAGAATCCCCCGGATCACTTGGTACACAAATGATACCGGCGCAAAGTTTAAGACCCGGACGTCCACCGGAACCTTGACCTCTCTGCTTAGGGTTTGACTTAAAGCAAGACTGTAAGGAGTAGATTCTTCCTGCCCAACCCCTGTAAGATAGATGCCTACATCAATATCATGAAAAGGGAGATTTTCAGCAAATGATCCATAGAGATAGGCGAACGCAATTTCTGGATACTCCCTCAATGAGTCTTTAATCTGCCCCATTAATCTTTCTTTCTGATTCTGGTTTAATAAGAAGGCCTTCTGTTTGATAGCCATCTTTTCCTGCCTCATATCTATCTTTATCATAATGGATTAAAAATGACAACCAATGGATGGATGATATAGCCTTCTCAGATGTTCTCTCCACATTTAAATCTTCATGGGTAACTTTCCTCGTTCACGCACCATCTCGGTAATTCGCAGCAATCGGTCAAATTTTGCATCTGGAGGAGTTGTGTCGCTCACGCTCAGAATAAAACGGTCACCAGGAGAGATTTCGTCAAAGAGTCTGGCCATAAACGTTTCAAACTCATTGTCTGGCATGATGGTTTCGAGAAGGGCAATGGATGGAATTCCCCCAAAAATAGTGATTTTTCCCTGAAAAGCTTTCCGCACTTCAGATAGAGTGACCTTGGTCATGGGATGAGGACAGATGGCTTCTGCAACATCGATTCCGCTCTCCCGGATTAGATCGAGGAGCCCCTTATTCTCTCCATCGCAATGGGAGAGAAGGAATTTCCCCCGGCTGTGAAGAAGATCGGAAAATTTCTGAAGGGTGGGGAGTAGATGCTCTTTAAAGAAGGGGGGGGAGGTGATCATCTCGTCATAATTCGATCCGAAATGAATGACTTCTGCAGGGGATTGAACATGAATTTGAAAGATCTGTTCAAAATAAGGTTCCATGTCCTCACAAAGCTGACGTAACTGCTTTGGATGATCGTAAAGTTCGAGATAGAAGGTGGTGGACTCGAAGAAGTGTTTTAAAATATGGTGCATGGGTGAAGCCGAGGGGCTTGCCCATGCCACGACTAACCCCTTATCTCCAACTTCTCTCTGATATTGCGAAAACGATTCATAAACAGGATGGACTTTAATATTTTTAAAAATATATCCCACGACCTTATAATCTTCGGGGCTCTTAATCACATGCTCCGAAATCCAGGTCTGAGAGATCCCTGCCCGCCTCATCTCCTCTGTATAAGTCATCTTACAGGAGACGGAACCCACCGGAGTATGATAGGTGACGCTGGTGGTCTCTCCTTCCTGTTTGACTTCGCGGTCAACCCCAATGAGCTCAGGCCGGCAGGCCATCTCCTTTAATCGGTAGATGCCTATCCCTCGATCAATCATATCGTTCGGAGTTCGTACCTTCTGAAATTCCGGAACGACCTTATGGTATCCTCCTCCAAGGTAATCAGCGACTTCGTCAAGCGAGGCCTCCTGCCCAAATATTTTGGGTAAGGTTCCTCGATAACAATTGGCATTGTACCAGAGGTCGATCCTCGGAACCCAGGGAAGGCAATCTGCCCATTCGCCTCTGATGGCCCGAAGCATTCGTTCCTTCATGGTGAGTGGTTCAATGTTCGTCATAGGATTTCGGTTTAAAAGGAAGCGAGCCGAATCCTGTTTTGGAAGATTCGGCTCACGTCCTTTTCTCATCTTATTTAACACACCCGTTGATAAATGGACATGGGCAATCCGCCCTGCAAGGCTTCGAATGGCGGTTTTGTTATCATGTTATGGAAAACGGGGGACTTCACTTAACGTGAATTCCAGCAGGGGAACGAAACGGTTGCGCTGATCCAGAAAAAGGTTCGCCTCGAAGCCTTTCCGAACGGATCGCCCTTGCCTATTTGAACAGAAGTCATGCAACATCAGGGTTAACTCTTTGAGAGATTTTCTTTTATTCAAGTTTAATATTTAACTCTTTGATCAACTGCCCATATTTTTCAAAGCCTTCTTTAAGGAACTTTCCAAAATCCGAGGGGCTTTGATACATCACAGGCTGACCGATGTCCTTCATTGCCTGGATGAATTCCGGATCTTCACAGACCTTCTTAAAGCGCTCTGCAAGATACTGGATCACCTCAGGCGGCGTTCCCTTTGGAGCGGCCACACCTTTGACCGAACCCACCGTCACGATGTTATAGCCGAGTTCTTTGAAGGTCGGGACATCAGGAAGGGCAGGGTCCCTGTTTTCGAGGGCAACAGCAATCGGGACGAGACGTTTGGCTTTAATGTGGCTGATGATCTCGGAGGGATGGTTTCCACCACAGTCTGTCTGGCCGCCGATAATGGCGGTCACGGACTCCGCACCGCCTCGGAACGGAACCGTTACCATCTTCAGACCAGCCACTTTTCCAAGGGCCTGTAAGGTAATATCCACTGATCCTGCACGGGTAGAGACCGAAGCGGTCACTTGATCTCTTTTCTTGCCCCACTCCACAAATTCTTTAAGGGTTTTATAAGGAGCATCGGGTCGAAAGATCATGACAATCGAGTGGATCGAGAGGCGACAAACGGGAAGGAGATCATTAAAAGTATCATATGGCAATTTCTTAAAGTGCGGTTCTACAAGGTCATGTCCGGATCCGTAACCGACAAAGAGTGTATATCCATCTGGCTTAGATCGAACCACGCCTTCGGTCCCGATCACGCCGCCGCCCCCCGGCTTATTGACCACCACGAGGGGTTTATCAAAATATTTTGGTGCAAATTTAGCCACCAAACGGGCTAAGACATCTGTAGAACCTCCTGCGGCAAAAGGAACAACCAATTCGATAGGTTTGGTTGGAAACTTCTCCTGCGCCCCCACCAGGCTTAAGGGGAGAAGCAGGGAAACCATTGCTAATAGCATGATTAATTTTTTTGTCTTTTCCATTTTCTTCCTCCAAACTTTAGATAAAATTTTTGATCGTCTATCCAAGACCTTTAACATTAAACCTTTCGCCCTTCTCTTAATCATTCACCTCCTTCCTATTGACTGTCTTTTATATTTTATCAACCTCTCGTTCGTTTTTTACGAATGGCCATCACGATCTGGAAAAGAATGAACATTAACAGGAACCCTATCAGTGAGCCAGCGATAGGACGCTTGAAAAAGATCAAAGGACTCCCCGCAGAGATGAGTAGAGACTGTCGAAGGGCTCGCTCTAAAATAGGACCCATGACGAAAGCCAGAATCAGAGGCCCGGGTTCAAGTTCAACTTTCCGGAAGAAGTAGCCGATCACCCCAAAAACACCCATGACCCAGATGTCAAAAACCGTGTTACGAATGCTATAAACTCCGATGCAGCAAAACAGGACGATCACAGGGGCAAGGATCGCATAGGGGACGCGGAGTAACTGGACCCATATCCCCACAAGGGGAAGGTTCAGGATCAGGAGCATCGCATTGCCGATGTACATTGATGCCACTACGCCCCAGAAAACATCAGGACGTTCGTTGATTAAAAAAGGCCCGGGCTGAACTCCCTGGATCAGCAGAGCGGCAAAGATCATGGCAATCGCCGCATTTCCAGGTATTCCAAGAGTAAGCAAAGGGATGAAAGAAGCACTGGCTGCCGAGTTATTGGCTGATTCTGGGCCGGCAACTCCTTGTATAGCCCCTTTTCCAAACTGCTCTGGATGTTTGGAGACTTTTTTTTCAAGTCCGTAAGAGACCAGAGAGGAAATGAGGGCTCCTCCGCCCGGTAGAATTCCGATGAAGAATCCAATAAAAGAACCTCTCACAATTGCCCATTTGCTTTCTGCCCAATCCTTAAGAGTAGGCCAGAGATGGGAGATTTTTCTTGTAACCAGATCTGTGGTGAGCTGTTTTTCAAGGTTATAGAGGATCTCACCTATTCCGAAAAGCCCCATTGCCAAAGTAACAAAATCTATTCCTTCCTGAAGCATTAGCAGACCCCAGGTGAATCGGACTTCACCCGAAATTGGATCGAGTCCAACTGCTCCAAGAAGGAGTCCCATGACAACCATGATGAGGCCCTTTAGGATGGATGCCCCTGAAAGTAGAGTCGCCATCATCAGCCCCAGTAGGGTCAGTGCAAAATATTCTGGAGGCCCGAATCGGATAGCAAATTCTGCGAGAGGCGGGGCAACAAAGGTGAGCCCGATCACTCCGATCGTCCCGGCGATGAATGACCCAATGGCTGAAATGCCCAGGGCAGGGCCAGCCCGTCCTTTAAGAGCCATTTGATAGCCGTCAATACAAGTGACCACAGAAGCGGCTTCCCCAGGGATGTTGACAAGGATGGAGGTCGTGGATCCCCCATACATGGCCCCATAGAAGATTCCTGCCATCATGATGATAGAGGTCACAGGAGAACCGATCTGAAAGCTGACGGGAAGAAGGAGTGCAATCGTGGCTGCCGGACCAAGACCAGGGAGAATACCAACGACCGTTCCGAGGAGGGCACCGATTAAGGCAAACGTCAGATTGGTCAATGTAAGAGCAATACCAAATCCTGTAACCAAATTTTGAAAAGAGCTTAGAAGTTCAGAGATCATTTAGTCTTTAGTTATCTGAAGAAACCCATAGGTATGGGAACCTCAAGAAAATAGCCAAAAATCAAATAGAGCCCTAAAGTAACTCCGATAGAAACAGAAACGATTTTCCACCAACGGATTCGCTCAATCACTCCCATCCATACGACAAGAAAAATAAAAGTTGTTAATGGGAATCCAATTTTCTCTATCACTAAGGCATAAAACCCAAGGATGACAACACCCAGAAAAGGTCTTAACCAGGTATGATGTGGCCAGAAGGGTATGGGTTTAGTTTCCTTTTTCCAACGAGTGAGGATCAAACAAAGAGAGAGGATGATGAGACTCAGAGATAGACCAAAAGGAAGAAATCCAACCCCTGGGTGTTTGAAACTTCCCATCTTAAGATGGACGGAGCTCCACGCCCCGATCATGCCGATCCCCAATAAAATATAACCAGTCAACCGATCCCACTTCTTGATCTTCTTCACCCCCTCATCAGTAACGAATTAACATCAATGTAGTCCACTTTTCAAGTGAAGTCAAAACCTCCTGGAACTGCCAAATTTATGATAAAAACCGGTGCATTGGAATAAAATGAAGTAAAGTCTGTATATTGAAATTTGTGAAAATTTTCTTATTGACATTTAAAATATTTTGATAGTAAAAGCTCTCATGGAGGGTAAGAGTTTGGTTGGGTAGCGGAACAACGCAATAACTATATCCTCTCATTCTTGTTCATCTCGGATCTCAAAGTAAATAATCCCTCCATTCATCTGGATAAAATTCCCAATTAATACAAACGCATTAAACGCTTATTTTTGTCATTCCCGCGTAGACGGGAATCCAGTCTTTTCAACATGTTTCTGGATTCCTGCTTCCGCAGGAATGACGGCAGTTGTAATTTTTAAAATTTAGTTTGTATTGGTTTTTTTTATTGAAATTATATTTACACCAGAGATGAGATGGACCCTTCTCATCTAAGTCGTTTCCAAACCCGAATCATTTTTATTTCGAGAGTGAATTCTCGAAATTGCAATTAAGGGGGGCCTAAAATGATTTCGAAAGTAAAAATTTATTCTGGATTTTTAGCGGTCATTGTCTCGCTGGGATTAATTGTTTCCTTGCCGCTAACGGCTCATGCCACATGGAAACTTCCTGAAAACATGGGGACAAAACAACTCTGTTCCACCCTTGGGGGAAAAGACAAACATTTTCATTTAGATATTGATGCTTATATCTTTGAAGGGAAGAAGGGAGAAAAAGTAAGCATAACGTTAAGCTCTGATCCTTCTGGCTCTCACAGGGGCGAACAGGCTACTCTGATTCTGACTTCCAGATTGAAACCCTTCTTCAAGATAGACCGGAGTCCTCTCCCAAACAAGATTACAGCAGTCCTTCCAACCAAAGGTGAATATTTTGTCTATGTTGTTGAACAGGTTCAAAGGAAGCACAACAAAAGCTTTAAAGGGGGGTATTGTATAACCCTCGAATCCAATAAAGGAGGCTGGAAAACCTTCAGAGCGATTCAACACCACCATGGCCATGGTCAAAAACATACTATTACCTGGGTTCCAGAAAGGGTAGAAGAAACCTTGGGAAGAGGAACAACCAAGGAGTTAAAGGTTGCTTTTATTAGCAGAACGGATTTGAAAAAGGCAAATCTATGGATCACTCCGGAATTGAAACCCTTTATCAACATCAACCCTCACTTTTTTGATAAAGTTGAGATGCACACCCCTTACGAGGTTACCCTACGGCTCACCATTCCTTCCGATACCAAGACAGGTCTTTATGAGGGGACCATCCATTTACGTGTGGGTCATCGAACATATCCCGAGACCTTAAAGGTCAAATTAAATATCATTCATGGAGTTAATAATCCTCCTGTGGCCAATGCCGGGCCTGACCAGGTCATCGCCCTCCCCGAAGGGCAAACCATCATGGATGTTCAGCTTGATGGGAGTGGTTCTCATGACCCAGATGGAACCATTGCATCTTACACATGGACTGGAACACCCGATCCTGAGGATGTGGTAAAACCAGTTGTAGCACTTGCAGAAGGGATACATACATTTACACTTGTTGTGAGGGATAATGCGGATGCTGAAAGCCCTCGAGACCAAGTTACAATTACCGTTCTCGGCCCCCCTGAAATAATTTCTTATCCAAGGGTTACCTCAGAAGAGACGGTTTTTATTTATGGAAAAACTTTACCTGGCGTAAATGTCATAACAAGGGGTGGGGCAGAAGATGCTACAGTCATTTCCTCAGGCACAGGTATTTTCCGGATACCTGTGAGACTGAATAATGGATTGAACAACCTTCAGGTTTTTTCTGAGAAGATCGGGATAGAGAGTCATCCTGCAAGAGTAGATATAAATAGAACAAGCCCTGCACTATCACTGAAGAGTATCTCTCCTGATACGGGTCAGTCGGGATCTATTGTTACACTGACAGGTAGCGGTTTTACTCCTGACAAGAATGTCATGGGCGTCTATTTTAGAGGATCCGAGAGAGAACAAGAGGGCTTTGTTCTTGAGGCTACAGAGACTACCTTGAAGGTGGTCGTCCCATTTGTTTTCATTGATACAACTGAAGATGTTGAGGTCTATGCCTATGACGGAACGAACATGTCTAACTCTCTAAACTTTCATGTTCAACCTGCTTCTGACCCAACGCCTGATATTAAGGGGAATGAGGCAGCCAATGAGTTTGACCTCCTGATACTCAATGTCCAGAGGACATTCGGAAAGCTTGAACAGCTTGTAAAGCCTTATGTCCCTCAGGAGAAATGGGCGCAGATAGAAGAAAACTTCAATCGTATAAATACATTTCTCCAGAATATCAAAGATTCCCTTCCTTCCGATTACGATCCCCAGATGCTCACTGCCCTGGATTCCGTATTTGGAAGCGATATCTTTTTCTTGATCAATCAGCAACTTGATCAGATCAATGAAATTCTAAGCCATTCAACAACAGGAGAGGCTATTTGTAATGTCGGACAGGTCTTAGGTATTTTGAATGATATTATCAGTGTTCTTAGGTGGGTGGACCGTGCATTAATTGCAGGAGAGGCAATATGTTTTTTCTTCTGCCAATGGGCGTTGCCTGCGATAGAGGTTGCGAGACAGATTGTCGAGGGAGTTTTGGATATACTTTATATAATTAGAGATGTCCTAAACGTTGCTCCCACACAGGCCACGGCGTGGAACATCGAGGTAGTCGGACCTTATCCCGGTGTTGACCCACACATCCTCTTTACCAATACCACTGATACACTCGGACTTTATGCAGACTTCACAAACGGCGGGTTCAACAGCTTCGTTGGCAGGATTTCAAGGGTCGGGAAATTTGTCCTGGACCTTTTGGGGATTGACCAGGGAAGGATAACGATACAGGATGTAAATGTCCCCTCAACAGCAAGAAGCTTGAATAGATTCCTTGTGAGCAATTTTACTACAGGAGACGACCCAAATACAGGTGCGGATATTCATACTCTCCAGGTTTTTGGGTTACCTGCGGGGCTGGATAGACAATCCGTGAGCCTTGATGTCCAGGGCTCCTGCGGTAAATATCATTATCCTGACAAAGTTGGGCGGGAGGTGCCTTACCCTCAATACTACGATGTAACGGTCATTGAGGCGCCGATTATTGATGGGATTCAATGGGACTATGAGTGGAATTCTTGGTATGTCTGGGGGTTGGGGTTTAGTGAGATGTGTGGAGATGTATTCAGGGTATACTGGAATGGTCAACTGGTTGATTGTAGCTGTATAGATAATCTCAACTGGAATTCATTCATGGCCAATTGTGCAGGAATGGATGATCCTGGCAGGATAGAGCTTGTGTTGGTGGATCCCTCTGCCCCGGGCAATCGTGATCTCTGGAGAATGGGGCCATCTCAGGCAATAGGACTGCCTCCTTATCAAGAGCTTTCAATTTCCGAAGTAAGCCCTTCCAGCGGTTATATCGGGGATATCGTGACGGTGATTGGTGACCACTTCAGTCCTTATCCTGAAGATATGACAATCACGTTTTCCGATTCTGAAGGAAATCCAACAGGTGTCTCGATCAATCCCGTGAGTATCACGCAAGTGCCATCCGTGCCGGGCGGACCGGATTGGCTCACCTTCAAAGTTCCTGAAGATCTCCGTAGATGGCAGGAGCAGACTCTCACTTTCAGACTAAGCCTTGTAAATCTTGCCATTGGGTATGGTCAATCGTGGGATTCAAAAACTTTTATGCTGAAAAAGGCCGAGAGTGCCGCCTGGGGAGATCAGGACCTTATTGCCTTTGGAAAGCCGAATGGGTATATAAGGAGTGCCCTGATTGGTGATATTACCGGAGACGGCATCAATGACCTTATCGTGGGTGTGTCGCAGGAACAATCAGGTTCTGGAAAGTATATGGGGGCTGTCTATATTGCTTTTGGCCCTGTGTCGGGTACTTCATTAGCTACAGGCCAGCAATATATAGATATGAATATCAATGCCACAGACCGCCACTGGGATGTGGTCATTTCGGGCGATTATACAGCCTGCTCCGCACAGGATAGCAACTTCTGTGAACGCATCGGAAACTCGCTTGCCATAGGAGACATAAATGGTGATGGTATAAATGACCTTCTCATAGGAACTACGGATTTGAGTGATGAGGGTTACCATGTTTTAAACCCAGACACCGATCAAGACACACATCCCGAGATAGGAATTAAAGGTCACATCGCCGGTGCTGCCTATGTGTATTACGGGCGCCCAAGGGAACAATGGCATCGCTCGTATGATATCCCTTACGGTGAGTATGATGTCCGCATCAGAGGAGATAATCTGCGAGAACTTGGCTATCAAGTAGCAGTGGCAAATCTAAACGGTGATGCCTACGGAGATATTGTCGTTTCTGCACCGCGGCAGCCCTTCAATCCAGGACAGCCAGACTTAGACTGGTCAGGAAGGGTTTATGTTATCTTTGGAAGTGATACTCTGCCAAAAAATATTGAAGTAAACAATATCCCGACATCCATAAATGGAGCAGTCATTGCAGGCGAAAGTGAATGGCAGCGCGAATATAAGGGAGACGGTCTGGGTCAGGGAATTGCGGTTGGAGATATTAATGGAGATGGTTTGGATGACCTTCTGGTAGGGGCGCCTCAGTATTACGTAATGTACTTTATCTCCGGTGAAGGGAGTGTTGCTCGAAAGGGTGCCGTCTTTCTCTTTTACGGACAAACCAATTTCGGCGGGGATGATGGCTACCTGAATGCCACCAGTTATACCGGCGAACAGGATGTATTGATCCTTGGTCCTAAGGTCACTGAATCCCCTTATGGCTTCAGCCCAGGATGGGAGATCGGGCGTGCAATGCTTGTAGCAGACCTGAACCACGATGGCAAGGGAGAGGTAATTCTCGCTTCTCCGCGTGAATCTTTGAGATATGGCAATACCAGCCGAGGTGATATCGGATTGGTATATATCCTTCAGGGAAATTCCATGCCTTCTTCAGGAGTCCATGGAGTAAACCAATTAGCAAGGGCAAAAATCTACGGCTCCACAACTATTTCTCGATTCGGGGCATCTCTTGCAACGGGAGATATAAACAATGATGGTTACAAAGACCTGCTGGTTGGAGCTCCGGGAAGGATCGGCGGTGCTTCTGGAAATATTGGTGAGGAAGATCCCGGTCAGGTCTGGGGATTTTATGGGTCAAGCAATCTTCCCGCAGGGGTTATCCACCTGATAGACCGCTCAGCCAGCTCAGGAGTATTCCCAGAGGATTTTTTAATTAAGGGAGATCAAGCACATTCAGGCAAACGTTACGGCTTCGGTACCTTTGTTACCGCCGGAGACCTCAATCCCTTTGTTGGCGATGATGTGCTGATCATTGATCCTCTCGCCAGAGCACCAGAACCTTTATCACCAGGCACTTGGCGTGATTATTCCGGAATGCTCTATGTCTTTTATGAAGGTAAAAGCGATCTCTGGCCTGTGAGCATCTATCCAGAAAGTGTTACCTTGAATGCCTGTAATGACTTTCAAGTCTTCAGGGTATCAGGGGGGAAGGAGCCATACCTCTTCGTATGGGATACACCCAATGTACCACCCGAGGTGGAACTTGACTATCAATATGGAGATACCACTGCCCTCCTTCGGATCAATGGGTGTGTCCCGGCTGATTTCAACACACTTCGCTTGAGAGTTTCCGATGGAGATCCCAGTACACACGAAGATGTCGTCGCCACAATAAACTTCTTGCATGAACCGGATATTCGAGTGACACCGAATCAGATTGAATTTATTGATGTGCCATATGGTAATACCGCTTCTCAAACGGTTGTTGTAGTAAACGATGGCACCGCAGACCTTAATATCAGCGGGATAGCTATAGGTGGTATCAGCCCTCAGCATTTCAGCCAGACGAACAATTGCCCCGCTTTATTACATCCCGGCGCATCCTGCACTATCACAGTGACCTTTACACCGCCAAACATATACATGGCATGGTGGGCAACTTTATCAATAAATTCAGACGACCCGGATGAGCCTGTTGTCAATGTCACCCTGTCTGGCTATGGGATACCCCCTGCCCTATCCCTGTATCCTCAAGTCCTTGATATGGGGGATGGAATGACAAGGGCGAGTATTTATGTAGGAAACGAGCGTGTATATTGTGTGACACCACTTAACTGGTCGATTATAAACGCCCCCCCTTCCTGGCTTTCTCTCTCGCCGATGAGCGGGACAATTAACGATTGCGGCGGCGCAGCCTATGTTGATGTTGAGGTGAACAGGAGTGGACTGCCTGTTGGCGAATATATCCATACTGTCTCTTTCACCTCCAACAGTGGTTCAGGCAGTGTTGAGGTGAGAATGAATGTGCCTCCATTCGTTTCAATCACCCCTTCCTCCATTGACTTTGCCGAGGCAAAGAAGAGGCTACCGCTTACGATTCAGAATACAAGTTCGGATACTGCATTGACATGGAATATCACTGCTGATATGCCCGCATGGCTCACTGCCTCACAGATGAGCGGGATGATTCCAGCAGGAGGCAGCATAACCGTCTATCTCTATGCAAACCGGTCAGGGCTTAATCAGAATCAAACATACTCCCATACTCTTTCCATCACTTCTAATGGAGGAAACTTGACAATCCCTGTATCCCTGTCGGTCCCAGTACCACTTGCCACCTTTGCAAAATATTACGGTGGAGACGGAGGAGAATATTTTTCTAAGATCAGGCCGACTTCGGATGGTGGATTTATTGCTGTTGGATTGACCAACTCTTTTGGTCCTCCAAGAAATGCCTCTTGGGTAGTGAAGATAGATTCCTCTGGCTATGTTGAGTGGGAAAAATTTTATTATCATTCTGGGGGAGAACATGAACGGGCCTGTGATATAAGGGAAACTTCTGATGGTGGATATATAATGGTGATAGAGTCGAATACCTATGGCCTATGGATATTTAAATTGGATTATTATGGGGACATAGAATGGCAGAAGGCATATGGGGGTGGAATTTATAACTTCTGGGGTGATTGGGGGGAAGAACTTTCCATTCAACAGACTCAAGATAATGGATATATCGTAGCCGGGAATTATAACCTCCATTCAGGTCAGAGACAGGATTTCTGGGTTCTGAAGCTTGATTCTTCCGGCAATATCCAGTGGCAAAAGACTTATGGAGGCAACTATTATGATTATGCAAACTCAATCCAGATGACCTCTGATGGAGGATATATCGTTGCAGGTGTAACAAGGTCATTCACTGCAAATAATAATCGCGATATGTGGGTTCTGAAGCTCGATTCTGATGGCAATATCCAATGGCAGAAAGCATATGGAACAACTTCTGATGATTATGGTTTTGATATCCAGCAAACGATGGACGGCGGATTTATTGTTGTGGGAACGACCCTATCAACCAGTAGTGCATGGGTATTGAAACTCAATTCCACAGGAGAAATTGAGTGGCAAAAGATTTATGGAAGAAATGACGGTGAATATTACGGTAGTCAAGGATATTCAATCAGACAGACTTCAGACAGGGGCTATATCTTAACAGGGATCTTGATGGGTAGAGTATCCGGTACTGGTGGCATCTGGGTTGTGAAACTCGATCCTACGGGCAATATAGAATGGCAGAAGACCTATGGAGGAAGTCGTGTTGATGTAGCTTATTCCATAGAACAGACCTCAGAGGGTGATTATATTCTCGCTGGTTATACAAACTCTTTCAGAAGTACACAATATGGTCCAAATTATGACGCCTTTGTTATGAAGATTGATTCCATCGGCAATATCGGGGCATCCTGCGGTATTGTCAAGTGGACATCCATAACACCTGTGGATACTGACATCCGCCCAGTGGTAACATCTATTACTGCCATTGATTCAAGCGCAACCCCACAGGAGACCAATGCCACTGTAACTTATTCTTCAGCCGTAACAGACGCAGTTTGCTCGGAAACAGAAGAACAGGCGCAGCAAAGACCCACAATCGATATAGATGTCTCACCACTGAGCTATGATTTTGGCTATTGGTATCCTAATTTGCCGATAGGCCAAACAGCATCGCAGGTCTTTACTGTTCGGAATACGGGATATCAACCCCTCACCATAAGTAATATTTGGCTATCAGGTTCGTTGGATTTTACCGGGTCGCACAACTGTCCTTTGGTGCCCGAAACGCTTGGCATTGCCCGTCAATGCGAAATAACCGTCTCTTTTACACCTTCTATTGAAGACCAACAAATGGTGTATCTCGGGATTGAATCTAACGACCCGGATGAAGGATTGATTGAGATCCCCATAACAGGCTCAGGATGGACAACGATAGAGGAACCCGGCAGCGGCGAAGAGGGGTCCGGCGGAGTAGTCATCATTATCCGTTAGCCCCCAAGGGTAGATTCACTACTCAAGGGGTAGGACTTCCTTCGATAGTTGTGACATTTGTTGTTAAGGAGGTTAAACCCTTCGGCTAAAAATAATATTAAAAAGGCAGGTTAAAATAACCCCCTCCCTTAACACTAAAAACTGAAAACGCATTCATCCCTCCTGTAAGCCGCAAGCCTTTCTAAACGGTTAAAGTTTGGGGCTGGCCCTACTTTCTTTTTGCCCACATAAGTGTTAAATTTTTATCTCAAAAATATTTTTGCTTATTTAGAGGATCACACAAAAAAGGATTGGGTATTACAATGTCCTTGATCGCATATCCCAATCGTATCTGACCCCAATGGCCCTTATAACGTTTGTTATCTTCTTATTCTTCCTTTTTATTCTGTTTATTTTTGCTTTCATCGCTTTGAGAAGATGGCGAAGAGGAGTCTATTTTAAGAGGCTGGATCGAGAGGTTGAGCGGATGAAGCCTCTGATTGTCAAGTTTTTAGAAGATCCGAATGTTCCGTTTCCCTATGAATGGAAATATTCACTCCATGCCGTTGAATGGCAGGCATTAGAAAAAGTTCTTTTGGAATTGAAGACAAACGCAATGAAGGAGAAAAAAAGATCTGTTGAAAAACTCTTTCAGGAATTTGGATATGCCGAATTTTATCAGTCCCTTCTAAGAAGAGGAAATCGGTGGGAGCGTGCCATCGCAGCGGAACGTTTGGGTGCCATGGGGGCATCACAGACTTCTATCGCCGAATTGATCAAAGCGCTGAAGGATCCATACAAGGAAGTGCGGTCTGTTGCGTTGCGTTCTCTTGCCCATATTGCCGATGAACGTTCGCTTCCCCTGCTGGTAAAGGAACTTCCCCAGATGGTAAATCCTGAAGCAGGGGTTTTCATTTCAACGCTCAAAAATGCCATGATTCGAATGGGAGAATCCCTTCTCCCCACACTTTTACCCCAATTGGAGACCTATGATGCACGAACGCTCTGTTTGGTGGTCGATAGCTTAGGAGAGATCGGGTCGAAGGAGGCTATTGCTTCCCTGATCCCTCTATTAGCTCATCCTGATCCAGAGGTCCGGGCGAGGACCGCCAAAGCCCTTGGGAAAATCAATGATCCTTCCACCATTCCCGACCTTCTGGGAATGAAGGAAGAACCGGTTTGGTATGTTCGACTTCAAGTATGCCGTTCCTTAGGCCTTCTCGGGGATTTTAGGGGGATTGATTTCCTGACGAAGCGGCTCATTGATGAGAACTGGCAGGTCAGGGCAGCGGCAGCAGAGGCCCTTCTTAAGATTGGTCCCCCAGCCCTCTCCGCCATTGTTGAAATGCTCAAAGAAAATAAGGATCGTTATGCGAGAGAACAGATTGCAGAGGAATTACAGCGATCCGGGATGGTTGAAGAGTTAATCCACTCTTTGGGAAATGCAGACGATCCTTTGTTGGAATTAAAAAGGAGCCTGCTAATCGCTCTGGTTTCTCTGGGAATGACTAATTTTTTAAGTTGGGCAAGTCAGAACCATCCCTCGGTTGGGGTAAGGTTGGAAGTGTCCAATTTACTCAAGTTAGCTGCGTCCTCTAATGGAAATTTAACGAGGAGAACTGAATGAGCCTCTTCTCCCATGAATTTTTAATTCCAATCGTCCTGGGGTTTAACTACTTTGTAATCTTCTATTTTGGTTTTGCCAACAGCATCTATTTTTCTCTGCTCCTCCTCTCCATGTCCACCGCTCTTCAACAATTGAGAAGGAGCTTTTTTGCAGGATATCATGAAATGGCGTCTTCCCCTGTGACCCCTCCGGTCTCCATCCTCGTCCCAGCCCACAATGAAGAGTTAACCATTGTGGATACGGTCCGATCCCTTCTCCATCTGGATTATCCCTCCCATGAAGTGATTGTCATCGACGATGGCTCAACTGATAAAACAGTGGAACAACTTATCCAACATTTCCATCTCTATCCTGTTGATCTTATTTACCGACCGATGATTCCTACAGGACCGGTTAAGAGTTTCTATATCAATCCCCGATATCCAAACCTGACTGTGATCCAGAAACCCTGGGGGGGAAAATCAGACTCCCTCAACGTTGGGATCAATATGGCCAGAAGTCCCTACTTCTGTTCAATCGATGCAGATACGATTCTCGAGCGAGACGCTTTACTAAAAATTATGAAGCCTTTTCTCGAATCTGAAGAGTTGGTGGCCAGTGGCGGGATCATTCGTGTCCTGGATGGATGCACCGTGGAGGAAGGGAGAATTGTCAACATCGACCTCCCGCGAAAAGATATCTTAATTTTTCAGGTGGTGGAGTATCTTCGATCCTTTCTCTTCGGCCGAACGGGATGGAGCACCTTAGGCTGTCTCCTTGTCCTCTCGGGTGCCTTCTCGGTTTTTCAAAAGAAAGCGGTCCAAGAGGTGGGAGGATACGCCAAACATACCGTCACCGAGGACTTTGAATTAATTGTCCGCCTTCATCGGAGACTCAGAGAGCGAAAACAGCTTTATCAAATCTCTTTTATTCCAGAACCGGTTTCTTGGACTCAGGTCCCGGATCGGTATTTGATCTTAGCTCGGCAACGCCGGCGCTGGCAGAGAGGATTAGCGACGACCTTATTCTCAAATCTGCGGATGCTTTTCAACCCTCGGTATGGGAAAATTGGCCTTGTGGCCTTTCCGACTACTTTTTTTATTGAACTTCTGGGCCCCGCGATCGAATTGTTGGGCTATGGTGTCGTTTTTCTCTCATTCTATTTCAATCTTATCAACATTCAGATGTTCTGGCTCTTTCTCCTGCTGGCTTTCCTTTATGGTGTTTTTCTTTCGGTGGGGGCTATTTTGATCGAAGAGATGACCTATCGAAGGTATCCTAAATGGACTTCTGTCTTGAAATTGATGCTCTATGCTATCCTTGAAAATTTTGGATATCGCCAGCTCAATGCCTGGTGGAGAGTACAAGCCCTCTTTCAACTTTTGTTCGGAGAGAATGGCTGGGGGAAAATCACTCGTCGAAGATTTGCTAAACCTAAAAAGAGCCGAACTGAGAGACGATGAAGACTCAATGCGAAGACATCGGATTTTTAGCGTTGCGAAACGGAGACTGCCAGGAGGCGATTAACCTCTTCAAGAGGTCTCTTGAAAGAGGACCCCGTGCGGAAACCTATTATGGGTTAGGGATGGCCTATCTCCGATTAGAGAATCGGCAGAAAGCCCATTGGGCTTTTCATAAGGCTCTGGAAATCGAACCGAATCATTCCGGTGCTATCCGTTCCCTCGAATCCCTTGAGCAGATCAAAGACCAAAGGGCTGAGACGTCGTTTACCAGGGAGGTCCTTTTCAGGGTTTCGGCCGATTACCTTGAACTGCTTGAGATGGGAAGATGGAAAAAAATCTTTGTGAAAGGGATCAACCTTGGATTAGGGTTACCCGGCTATTTTCCGGGCGAGTTTCCCATTGAAAAAGGCACCTATCTCAAGTGGTTTGAAAAGATCCATGAACTCGGAATCAATTCGATTCGACTCTACACGCTCCATCCGCCTTCTTTTTATGAGGCCCTTTTCCAATTCAACCGATTCAGTCGAAGACTCTATTTATTTCAAGGGATCTGGGTAGAATTGCCCACCCCAAACGATTTCTATGAACCTTCATACCTGAAAGATATCCAGGAAAGTATTCGCCATACGATTGATGCCATTCATGGAGCCGTCTCCCTTTCTGAGAAAAAGGGAAGGGCTTCTGGTCATTATTGCCATGATGTTTCATCCTTTACGATTGCCTTTCTGTTTGGCCGAGAATGGGAGTCCTGCGCGGTCAAACGATTCAACGAGATGCAGCAAAGGATTTTAAAAAGTTATCGTGGAAGTTTTGTAGCCATCGAACAAGGGACACCGTTTGAGACCTGGATGGCGGAGATGGTGGACTACGTGCAGTGCTATGAAGAGGAACAATACAACCTCTCCCATCCTGTGAGTGTGGTCAACTGGCCCACCCTTGATCCTTTGATCCATCCCATGGAATCCACTTATGAAGAGAATCTCGAGTTCCAGGGGATTAAGGTCAATCGGGCTCTCTGCAACGAGAACGAGGACGAAGAAACTCTTGATCTCACAAAGATTAAAACCCTTCGTGGGAATGGATTCTTTGCCACCTATCACATTTATCCCTATTACCCCGATTTCATGGTCAATGAGTTCCTTCAGGAAGAGCATCCTTTTTTAACCTATCTCCGGCAGCTTAAAGCCTACCATGGAACTCAACCCGTCCTCGTAGGAGAGTTCGGCGTTCCGAGCAGTCGGATCAATGCCCATTGGCATCACAGGGGATGGCATCAAGGAGAACACTCAGACGTGCAACAGGGAGAGATCGATGGAATCTTGATGCGGGCCATTTATCAAGCCAAGATGGCGGGTGGGATCTTGTTTTCCTGGTTTGATGAATGGTTTAAGAAAAACTGGCTTTTTCTCCCTTATTATCATCCCCCGGATCGAAAACCCTATTGGTATAATCATCAAGATGCCGAAGAAAACTACGGACTCTTATCGCTCTATCCGGGATATCCCGGGAAGAAAGTGCGATTGGCTGGGGAGAAAGAGGATTGGCGGGGAGCAAACCTTCTCTATGAGAAGCGTACGGATCAGATGGTTTTTAGATTTAAAGACGGTTTTGACGAGGCCCGATTTTTAAAGAAAGTGATGGCGCAGCATGATGAAGGGTTTTTCTATCTCTTCATCGAGACCAAAGGTCCCATTGATTTTACAAAGGCCCATTATCTTGTCGGACTGGATACAGTTTCGCCAGACCAGGGAGAATTTAACCTCCCCTTGAATACCCTTGTGACCCTACCCATCGGACTCAAATTTTTAATCCACCTTGCCGGAAAATCAAAAAGTCGAATGTTGGTCTGCAAAGATTATGATCAATATCTGAACGAAGGGCGAGAAGAGATTCTTCCTCAGGAATCCAATCAGGGTGATTGGGTGGTCATCCTCCATAAGAGCAACGCCCGAAGAGTCAGCAAAGATGGAAAAAGTTTTTTCCCCGCACGGGTCCATTTTACATCCCGGTTAAGATACGGGAGTTTAGACCCGAAGCATTCGGACTATGACTCTTTAGCCGATTTCTACTTCGTTGATAATGTGATTGAAATTCGTCTTTCCTGGAGTCTTCTCCAGTTTACAGATCCAAGTTCACGAAGGGTGCTATGGAAGGATCGAAATTCCATATCGAAAAAGACCGATGGCATCCGCCTTATCGTCTTTTCCTACCTACCCCAGGACGGTCATATTTTTGCTCAAAAAACAGGCCAGAAAATTAACATTACGGATGTTTTACCCGAGAAGCTCAAACGGGAGGAGGTCAAGGCATACACCTGGGAGGAATGGCATATGCCAACTTATCATACCGCCCTGAAGCCGGCCTACTATCAGTATCAAAAATATTTGCTTGGGATTCCGGAGAGGATCGAATGACCTTGACGCGAAGAGACTTTTTAAAAGCCAGTGCAAGTGCCTTTCTCATTTCTTCAGGGCTAACACAAAAGGGCTGGTGTCAGGCGGGGAGAATTCCCGTTCTGCTCTATCATGACATCTCCAACACGACTAAAGACGATTATACCCTTTCTCCGGCTCAATTTGCTGCCCAGATGGAATGGCTCTATTCAGAGGGATACCAAACTCTCCTGTTTCATGAGATTCCATCCATTCCTGAAGACACACTGAAGAAAAAGATCGTCATCACCTTCGATGATGGCTATGCCTCTTTTATTGATATTGCTTTCCCTTTACTCCAGATCTATCAATTCAAAGCCACCCTGAACCTCATCGGCGCGAGGGTAGGGACATTTATTCGTTTTGGAGAGAATCGACCTCTTCTGAGCTGGGATGAATATCGATACCTTTTGAGAAGTGGAATTGTTGATCTGGGATGCCATACCTATGAGCTTCACCACTCCAGAGGAGTTCTCTCTGTATCGGATACCAAGCTGCAGAGTGACCTTGAACGATTTCAAGAGGTGGTCAAGCGGGAAACTGGAAGCCCCTTTAAAATTTTGGCATGGCCCTTCGGTTATTTTAGTGAGGAGAGCATCCGAGTGGCTAAAAAACTTGGATTTCAATATTTTCTAACCTCCACAGAAGGGTTCTTTCAGAGAGCTTCAGGATGGGATAAAATTCCCAGACTCAATATCAATTATAAACTCGACCTGGTCTCCTTTAAGCAATACATTGGGAGGGAAGAATGATGATGAAAACAGGATGGGTCATCGGAATCCTCCTTTTATTAAAAGCTGGCCTCTGTGGCGCAGTGCCCCCGGAGGAGTTTGTCAAGGCAGGGAAATACGAGGAGGCCATTGAAGCCTATCAGTTAGCCATCAGGGATTCTCGGGACGACAGAGAAAGGGCAAAACTCCATCAGGGGTTAGGAAGGGTCTGGGCAATTCGAGAAGAATTTAAAAAAGCAGCGATGGAATATCTCAAAGCTCTCTCACTGGACCGCAATGGTTTTTCTGAAGCCGAACGATTGCAAATGGCGATTCATCTTTCTTGGGGAGGCCATCTGAAAGAGGCTATGCAAGTGCTTTCAGAGATCCTTCAGGCCAATCCAGAGCATCTGGACGCAAGACTTCACCTGGCCCGATGCCTTTCTTGGTCAGGGCGCTTTAGGGAGGCTCTGAGGGAAGTCGATGCTATCTTACAGAGAAGTCCTCAAAATCGAGACGCCCGATTCATTCAAGCCAATGTATGGAGATGGAGAGGAGAGCTTCAGAAGGCGATTTCCCTCTATCAGGAGTTATTGAAAGAAAAAGAGGACTTCGATATCCGCCTGGGGTTAACCTATGCCCTGCTTGCCAGAGGGAATCGCAAGGAAGCTCAGGAAAGTGTGTCCCTTTTGAGGCCCAATTACTCTTACCAAGAAAAGGAGTTGAAAAAGCTTCAGGAAGAGATTCAAAGGAGAACACACCCTTTCTTAGGAGGGCAGTATCAATTTTATAGCGACACGGATCACAACCGATTGCACCGCTATACTCTGTCTGGAGGGGGGTGGATAGAGTCCTGGCAAGTGGGCCTCCATTTCATCGAAACCCATGCGAAGGCTAAAGAGAGAGATCATCAGAGCGAGGAGCTATCTCTGAGAGCCCATTCGAGGTTTTTTGACCTCCTGGATTTTAGGGGAAGCTTAGGCGTCAGTCAACTCCGTCATCGGAAAACGAATCATGACCTGATAGGAAATGTCAACGTCAATCTTGATCTCTATCGCGGAGCGGTTGGAGCGGGATTATCTCGATCTGTGTTGATGGAGACCGCCCAGTTAATCGAGAACAGAATCCGAGTAACTCAATTGGGCTTACAGGTCAATCAGAACCTTGGAGATGATGTTTCCTTGTATGGGAGCTACTCTTATAAAGATTATTCTGATGGTAACCATTCCCACGATTTTCAATTGATCCCCCGATATACTCTCCTGTTTAGAGATCCAAGACTGACATTGGGTTATCGGTTGAGGTATCTCGATTTTGGCAAGCAAACCCGCAAGGGATACTTCGATCCGGACCATTTTCTTTCGCATCAACTTTTAGCTACTTTGGGGTTTGAAGGAGAAAGGTATTCTCTCCTTCTTGAGCCCTATGTGGGATATCAATCCTTTCGGAGGTATGGGGATCGGAATCACGATTTCATAGTGGGTGGGACTGGAGTGATCCAGTATCGTATCGGTAAAAGATTTAACTTCGAAATAGCCACAGAGGCGGGAAATAATGCCTTAGATACGGCTTCCGGTTTCAAATATTATCAATTTTCTTTGGGACTGAGGGTTCACTTTTAGAAGGTCTTTCTCCCCCCATTATCTAACCCATCCATTTTATAAAAGAAAAGACTACGGATTCTCTGTAAAAGCTTCAACCTCTTTCCTTAAGGGCAGGGAGGGTTGGGCACCGAGTTTGGTGGTGGCGAGGGCGCCAGCGGCGTTGGCAAATCTTAGAGCCTCTCTCATCGGTCTATTTTCGGAAAGAGCGCAGGCTAATCCTCCCATGAAGGCGTCCCCTGCGGCAGTGGTATCCACTACCTTTACCTTAAAGGCTTTCATCCAGATTTCTTCTCTTTCGTTTTTGAAGTAAAGACCTTTGGAACCCAGGGTGATGACCACATTTTTTACGCCTCTCTTCAATAGGTTTTCTGCTATCTTCGGTAGATCGTGGTTACGCTTCATCTTTGAATGAGTGAGAGCCTGAGCCTCCAGCTCATTGGGTACCAGGAAATCGATCAAGGAAAAAATCGTTGGGGAGAGAGGTTGCGAGGGTGAAGGGTTAAGAAGGGTGAGAGCACCTGAATCTTTAGCCATCTTTAGACCTGTGGTGACGGTTTCAAAAGGAATTTCCAATTGAGTGACAAAGATTTTGGTTTTTTTAAAGAGGGAAGAGCATTCTTTCAGATCCGTCGTCGAGAGAAATCGATTGGATCCCTGAGCCACGACAATCCTGTTTTCTCCTTTCGGATCAAGTTCGATGAAAGCGATTCCGGTCGGGACTTTTTTGTCAAGAAAGATCGATTTTGGATGGAGACCTTTCTCGACCATATAACGACGATAGGCTCTTCCATAAGGGTCATCGCCCAGTCGGGTGATGAGGGCTACCTCGGCTCCTAACTGTTTCGCTGCAATCGCCTGATTGGCACCCTTGCCTCCGAAAACGGTGGTGAGGCTTTCTGCCCGAAGGGTTTCCCCTGGATGGTTAAAACGGGGCACTTTGAGAATGAGGTCCATATTGGAACTACCGAGAACAAGAATTGGATTGGGCATCTTGTCTTCCTCAAGCCACGTTAGACATAAGGGTTTCGTCTGACAGTAACGGTCACGATGCCCGTATCGTTCATTAAAGATTACGGTTATCGTCTTTGAATCCTTTAAACGTGACCGTTACCCAGCCCCTCGACGTATGTTCACCTCAGTCTCGACACAAACAACTCCAAGAACCTCTCTGCATCTACTCCAAGAGATACATTGATTTGGGAACCTTCTTTTCCTTCGATCAACTTTCCCCAATGCTCTCCTTCATCTGTTTCCACCGTGAGGCACAATGTCTCGTTTTTTACCAATGTGGGATCAATGACCACACCGACCGCGAGAGGATCGTGAAGAAAGACGGTCTCTCTGTTCCTAAAGCGGCGTGCTTTTGTGTCATACCCCGTGGCTTCCATAAGAAATTTCGAAAACGTATTGCCAATGGGTTTTACCCTTTCCTCCATCAAGCTGGGGGTGAGAAAAACCCGATGCGTCACATCGAGCGGAACCAACGTCATGGGGATCCCTGATTCAAAAACCATTTTTGCTGCTACTGGATCGGAGTAGATATTAAATTCAGCATGAGGCGTGACATTCCCCCTTGTCCGGACCGCTCCTCCCATGATGACGATTTCTTTTAAATGTTTCATGCCGTCTAAATCTTTCTGGATTCCCAGGGCCAGATTCGTCAGAGGGCCTACGGCAATCAATGTCACTTGTTGAGGATGTTGATGAGCAATCGACGTGATCAGTTCCCAGGCAGGTCCGCCGGAGAGCGTCCACCATTCTTCTCCATCCTTCAGCTCGATCTTTGCTTCTCCCAGCCCGGTCCTTCCATGAACGGAGTGTGCATGGATCGCTTTCCCTTTTAAAGGGGAGCTGGCACCTCTTGCTATGATTGGTTTATTCGTAGGTTGGAGGAGAGAGAGGACTTTTTGAATATTCTCAAAGACCCTATCCAATGGAACATTCCCATTGACTCCTGTCACAGCTTTGACTTCCAATGCTGAAGAATGGAAGGCAAGGATAAGGGCTAAAGCGTCATCCACCCCTACGTCACAATCGATGATCACGATTTTCATTTTGCTCCTTTACACTTCCTCTTTTTCTGAAGTCAGGGATATTGCTGAATCAGTAGAAGAGGAGAAGTAAGAGATAGCAAAGGATTCCTCCGGAAAGAGGGGTTGAAATCCATCCCAGGACGATTTCGATCAGGCTTCTATAACTCACTGATCGAATCCCTTTGACCATTCCCACTCCGGCAACGGTCCCCACGATCGCCTGAGACGTGGAGACTGGTACTCCTACCTGAGTAAATATCTGGACCACTGTGGCTGCTGAAAGTTCGGCAATGAAGGCGGAGTATCCATCAAGGGCAACAATCTTTTTTCCAACGGTCTCCATCACCTTACGACTGTAGGTGAGGACTCCAAGGGCAATACTCAATCCGCCGATAAGCGCTCCGAAGAAAGGGTTGAGGACGCCTGCTCCAACATAGACGCCGGTCACGTTGGCGACATTGTTCGATCCTAAGGCATAGGCCCCAAAACAACCTGCCAGGATCAACCCCCACCGGATGAACGTATCCCTCAGGACCGCATTCTTCAGGAAACGATCGATGAGTCTTCCTAACAGGTGGTAAAGAGAAAAACTGATGCAGGTTCCTCCGATGGGAGTCAATACCCAGCAAAGAACGATCTTGTAGAGTTTGGTCATATCTACTGTCGCTCCTGAGTGGATGCCGGCTCCCAGGATGGCGCCGATCACCGCCTGGGATGTAGAGACAGGAATCCCCGAAAAGGTGAAAAACGAAACGACCAGTGCCGCCGCAAGCATGGTGAAGAACGCCATCCGATGGTCAAGGGCAGAGAGTTCTCCTACAGTTCCAAAACATTTTTCTCCCTCCAGCAATGCGCCCACCATGACAAAGAAGGAGATCAGCAGGACGGCTGTGCGGTAACGGATGATTTTCGCACCCACCCCCGTGCCGAAAATATTGGCAGAGTCGTTGCTCCCGAGGCTCCACCCCATAAACATTCCTGCCGAGATCTCCCACATATTTTCATTCTCCAGGTCAAAGAGATTTAGAAGGAAACTCCTGTCAGACTTTGGTGCTCATCAGGAGCACTTCCAGCCAATCCGAAGTGTCTTCGATCTGGTCGGAGATGCTGGTGAGTCTTTCCAGACACTGCTTCAAGTGGATTTTTTCAGAGAGGGGAAGATCGGAGGTAAAAATGTCCCTCGTCAATTTCCATTCATCATCATCGATGGCTGATTCTGCCACTCCAATCTGTTCCATACTCTTTTTGATGAAATCATGGTCACCTTTGGTAAAGAAATTCTCTGTGGCCTCTTTAAGACAACGTGACATGGGAATCGTGTCGTCCATCACCTTCAGAAATCTCTCTTTAAAGGGCTCTGGAATTTCTGGGCGCTGGCCTAAAAAGAAGTCGCAACAGATCTCGGCGTTATCCGCAATAAGATCCATTTTTTCAACGAAACTGTGAATCTCCACTCGAAAAATGGGGAGGAAGGCTCCCTTATAAAGGGCATCGACAATGGCTCTCCGGAGATGATCCGTTTCGGTCTCAATGTGGTCTGTCATCAATGCAGAAGCCTTAGCGTCTTCAATCTCTCCCCGAAGATAATGCGTGACCGTTCTTTGCGTTTCCTCAATGCATTCCTGGACTTTCTTAAGAAGATCAATCATCATCTTAACAACTTCCTGTTCTTTTCCCTTTTTAAAAAGTCCCATCAGTTATCCTCCTGTTAAGGGGGGTCTTTCTCCATCCATAGGTGACCCTTGAACATGGGGTGGTAAGCTCTCTGAATCGCCTCTTTCATGACTCTGACATATTTAGGCCGATGACGATCTTTCCAGCGAGGAAGCCCTCCCAGCCAGACGTACTCCACCAGTTTCCAGAAAGAGGGTTTGTCAAATACAAATTCGCTGAGCGTGATATGATTGCTTTTTTGATCGAAGATGAGAGGAATCCGTACGTTTTCACCATAGGCCTGGAGCAGGGAATGGATCAGGGATCGGGTTCGGAAGCCCTCGGGGTTTTGTTTAAAGTCCTCCTGTCGTTCTGGGAAAGGAAACTGTTGATAAACCGCTCCAATGAAACCGTTGAAATCCATTCCCTGAATGGCGCCCATCAGATTTCCGATCTTCTTCAATTCGATTCGATACCCTTCCCATTCGGTTTGATAGACTTCATCCATTTTCTCCGCTCCCTTCGCCACAGCAAGGCAAAAGTTCTCCGCGAAGAAGAAATATTGATTGAGTAAGAGGAGGTCGGTTTCAATATTAAAGAAACCGAAAACGATCCTTCCGTGACTCAGAGAATCAAATTCGAGGGGCATCTCTCCTATGACCCGATTGTTGCAAAAATTTGAGCCACCTTCCAAGTGGCGGGGCTTTTGTTTTCATGAAGCATGGCATCAACCGATCATCTTTTTAAATTCTTCTTCGGTGAGGATGCGAATTCCCAGTTCTCTTGCTTTTTCCAGTTTGGAACCCGGGTCTTCACCAACCACGACGAAGTCCACCTTTTTTGAAACGGTGGAAGCGGTCTTTCCTCCCAGCGATTCAACCAGATTCCGAGCCTCCTCTCTTCCATAAGATTTGAGGGCTCCTGTAAAAACAAAAACCTTTCCAGCAAGCCTCCCTTTTTCTTTTGGTTTCGGTTCGATCAATCTGATGCCTGCTTTTTTCAATCGCTCGATGGATTCTCTATTCTTCTTATCCCTAAAAAATCGGACCACGCTGGCACTGACTTCTGGCCCGATGCCCTCAACCTTCATCAGGTCCTCTTCGGTCAGCCGGAAGAAATCATCCAGATGGGGGAAGGAATGGGCTAGATCTTCAGCCGTAGTCTCGCCGACGTGGAGGATCCCGAGAGCAAAAAGAAATTTGGCAAGGGGTTTTGTTTTGCTTTTTTCAATGGCATCGATAATGTTCTGGGCGGATTTGTCTGCCATTCGTTCGAGGGCAACCAGATCTTCTTTCTTGAGGTAATAAAGATCAGCTACATCTTTCACTAAACCCTTATCCACCAACTGGTCGATCAGCTTCACCCCCAGTCCATCGATATCCATCGCTCTTTTTGAAGCAAAATGTCTAATCCTGCCTTTCAATTGAGCAGGGCAATCCAGGCCGATACAGCGATAGATCACCTCTTCCTTCACCACATCTGCTCCGCAAACCGGACAGTGGGAGGGCATCTTAAATTTTTTTTCAGTCCCTTTTCGTTTTGATGAGATGACCTGGACGACTTCAGGGATGACATCGCCTGCTCTCTGAATGATGACAGTATCCCCAATTCTGACATCCAGCCGATCAATCTCATCCTGATTGTGGAGGGTTGCCCGGCTCACTTCAACTCCTCCAACTTTTACCGGCTCCATTACCGCCACCGGTGTCAAAGCTCCTGTTCGTCCCACCTGGACGACGATGTCAAGAACTTTTGTGGTCTCCTGTTTGGCGGGGAATTTAACGGCCAGGGCCCATCTGGGGCTTCGTGAAATCTCTCCCAGCCTTGCTTGGAAATCAAGCCGATCCACCTTGACGACAATCCCATCAATCTCGTAGGGAAGTTTTTCTCGTTTTTCATTCATCTCGTGAAAATAATCAATGACCTCATGGATATGGTGGCATTGACGGACATGGGGGTTGGTCCTCAAGCCCCATTTGGGTAGGGTCTGAAGAATTTCAAATTGGGTGGTGAAGGTTTTGCCTATTACCTCTCCAATACCATAACAATAGATTTCCAGGGGGCGTTCTCGAGTGACTTTTGGATCGAGTTGTCTCACCGAGCCCGCAGCCGCATTTCTTGGGTTGGCAAAAGGAGGTTCCCCTGCTTCTTGACGCCTTCGGTTCAACTCCTCAAACCGTTTGATCTGCATGATCACCTCGCCACGAACTTCTAATCGCTCTGGCACGGCAATCTCTCGCCGAAGGAGTTGAAGGGGGATCGTTTTGATGGTTCGGAGGTTTTGGGTAATGTTCTCGCCATTCATTCCATCCCCGCGAGTGGAGCCAACCATGAGAAGCCCTCTTTCATAGACAAGTTCAACTGCCAATCCATCGAGTTTTGGTTCAACCACGTAGTCAATTTCTCCTGTCGTCCCAAGGAATTTCTTAATCCGTTTATCGAAATCCCTAACCTCATCTTCATCGAAAGCATTCGAAAGGCTGAGCATAGGAAGGGTGTGACGAACGATTTCAAAGGCGTCTAAAGGAGGCGCCCCCACGCGCTGAGTGGGTGAATTTGGAGACCGCACTTCAGGGTATTCTTCTTCAAGTTTTTCTAACTCTCGCAAGAGGCGGTCGTATTGAGCATCAGAGATCTCAGGCTGATCAAGAACATAGTAACGGAAATTATGATACTCAATCTCCTCTCGCAGCGCTTCCACCCTTTTTCTTATAGCCTCTGTCACCATGCCCCCCATTTTAGACAGAGCAAGTCATTATGTCAAATAGTTTGGAAAGACTGACCAAATGCCACTCAATTGACCTCCCTGGATAACCGTTGGGTGAAAGGTGGTAGATCCATAGTGTGTGGTGGGATACTTTCTACACCATATCGGGGTTTTTTGAATGTATAAATACTAAATATAGTAAAAAAACCCTTTTAGGCAGTAGATATTGTGAAATGGAGAAAAATGGAGAAAAAATTGAATTAACTATAAAATTTTACTTGACAAATTTGAATTTTAAGGATATTTGTTTACGCTAAGTGGAGAAAAGTGGGATAATGTGGTATAACTGGGTCACTAATAGGGGGTGAAACAGTGTTCCGCGGAAGATACGAGCATGCCTTAGATTCTAAGGGTCGCATTAGCATTCCTTCGAAATTCAGGGAAGTTCTTAATAAAAAATATGATGATCGTCTGGTCATTACTAATTTTGATCACTGCCTTCTTGCGTTTCCTTACGAAGAGTGGAATCAACTGGTTGAACAAAAAGTAGGTTCCTTCTCTATATTGAAAAAAGAGACCAGTGCCTTTCTGAGGTTTTTTTATTCGAGTGCTATTGACTGTAATGTCGATAACCATGGAAGGCTTTTGATCCCTCAAACCTTGAGGGATTACGCAAATCTAAAGAAAGAAGTCATGTTGTTGGGCGAGGGAAGATTTTTTGAAATCATTGCAAAAGAACGCTGGCTGGAGGTCGAACAGCAAGCCGAGGAAGGATTTGACCAGATTCGAGATACGCTGGGGAATCTGGGGGTATAGACAGTTACGGTTGGAGAGCTTGCCATTGAGACTGTGAAGCATATTCCAGTGATGGTTGAAGAGGTTATGGAGTTATTGAGATGTGAACCAGGTCGAACCTATGTGGACGGAACCCTTGGTGGCGGAGGACATGCTGAGGAGATATTAAAAAGAACTGCTCCGGACGGCATTTTGATTGGACTGGATTGGGACCAAGAGGCGATCCAGATAGCAAAAGAGCGGCTGAAACCTTTTGGAAATCGCGCAAAACTTGTCAGAGAAAATTTCACCCATCTGCCAGAGGTTTTGAAGAGCCTGGGGATCGATGGCGTGGATGGCATTCTCTTAGATCTCGGGCTTTCCTCGATCCAACTTGAGAGCCACTCAAGAGGATTCCGTTTCCGAGGAGAAGCTCCCCTTGATATGAGGATGGACGATCGAAGCCCCTTGACTGCCGCCGATCTTCTCAGGACTCTATCCCTTCAAGAGCTGGAGGACATCCTCCGTGTTTATGGGGAGGAGCGATGGGCGAGTAGGATTGCAAGAGCCATCGTCACTGAGAGAGAAAAAAGACCCGTACAGACTACACAAACCTTGAGCAAGATTGTTTACCGAACGATTCCCAAGAGGTTCCAATCTAAGAGGATCGATCCAGCTACAAGGACCTTCCAGGCTCTCCGGATCAAAGTCAATGAGGAACTGGAGAATTTGAAGAAGATCCTCGATCTAAGTTGGAAAGTTTTAAAGAAGGGAGGACGACTCTGTATCCTCTCTTTCCACTCCCTTGAAGACCGGATCGTCAAAGAAGGGTTTCGAGAACTGGAAAGAAAAGGAGAGATGCGTCTTTTGACCAAGAAGCCCTTAAGGCCTTCTGAAGAGGAGCAAATGAATAATCCAAGATCCAGGAGTGCCAAATTGCGGGGTGCAGAAAGGATATAAAGAGAAAGGGATATAGGGAAATGAAACAGAAAGAACATTCCCTTCTCTGGACGGAGAAATCAGCAAAGAAGAGGAATTCCAGGCCCTCCCTTCGTCTTCTTCTCTTTTTCAGTCTGGTTCTGTTCCTTTTTATTGGAAGTTCCCTTTTCTACGTTTGGTCAAGGATTCAGGTCATTTATCTTGGATACGAGATCTCTCGTGCCCTGAAGGAGGGGAAAGCCCTGATGGAAGCTAATAAACGATTGCGTCTGGAAGTCGCCACCCTGAAATCTTATGACCGCATTGAGAAGATTGCGATGGAAGAATTAAAAATGGCCAAGCCTAAACCCGATCAGGTGATTGTCATCCGATGAGAAGGAAACCGATTAACTGGTTTAAGGTTAGAGTCATCCTGATCTCTTTTGTTCTCTTCCTTTCGTTTTTGATCGTTGTAGGAAGAATGTTCCAACTTCAAGTGATCAAGAAGGAGCAGCTCTACCAGCTTGCCGCCCGGCAACAGGTAAGCCAGATTCCACTTGTCCCGAAACGGGGAACCATCTACGACCGAAACGAGAACGAATTAGCAGTTAGCGTTGAAGTCGATTCGATCTATGCGGAATCCTCCAAAGTCATCGAAGTCGAAAAAACAGCTCAGGAGCTTTCTTCCCTCTTTCAGAGCGATCCGAGGGAATTAAAAGAGAGATTAAGGAAACAAAAATCCTTTGAATGGATTCAACGGAAGGTCTCTCCCAAAGAAGCCGAGGCGGTAAAAAATCTCCGTCTTTCCGGAATCCATTTTCTAAAAGAGAATAAACGATTCTATCCTCATGCCCAGTTAGCTGCCCATGTCATCGGGTTTGTCGGTCTCGACTCCAAAGGTCTTGAAGGCATCGAACTTCAGTACGATGCCTTACTCAACGGGAAGCCGCAAGTCTTGACCGCTGAGAAGGATGCTAAAGGCAGAAGTATCATTACGGATGCCGGAGCTTATGAGAAAGAAGAAAATTTCCGGAACCTTGTTTTAACCATCGACAAACAGGTTCAGCATGTGGCCGAGACCGAACTCCGCGAAGGGGTTCAGAAATGGGGGGCAATAGGGGGGATGGTTATCGTAATGGATCCAACGTCCGGAAAGATTCTGGCCTTAGCCTCTCATCCCTTCTTCGACCCGAATCAATTCATCCAATACCGACCCAAAACGTGGAGGAACCGGGCGATTTCCGATGTCTTTGAACCCGGGTCCATGTTTAAAGCCTTTCTCGCTGCTGCTGTCCTTGAAGAGAATGCGATTCAACCTACAGATTCGTTCTATTGTGAGAATGGAGTTTACACGGTTTATGATCGGACGATCCGCGATACATCGAAGCACGGATGGCTAACCTTCCATCAGGTGATAAAGGTCTCGAGTAATATTGGAGCCGCCAAGGCAGCGGAAAAGATAGGAAAAGAAAAATTGTACCGATATCTCTGTGCCTTTGGATTCGGTGAAAAAACCCATCTTGGCCTTCCCGGTGAAGCCAAAGGCATTTTGAATCATCCTCGTTACTGGTCGCCAATCACCCTGAACACCATCGCTTTTGGACAGGGGATTGCGGTCACTGGGATTCAAATGGTGACGGCCTTATCCGCCATTGCCAATGGGGGGGTGCTCATGAAACCTCAGGTGGTGGAAAGGATCACAAATGAAAAGGGAGTGGTCATTCAATCTTTTAAGCCTGAAGTGATACGAAGAGTTATTTCAGAAGGAACAAGTAAAAAGGTTACTGCCCTCCTGAAGGCAACAACCGAAAAAGGAGGCACCGGGGAACAGGCTGTGCCCCAAGGGTATGAGGTGGCAGGAAAGACCGGAACGGCGCAAAAAGTAGATAGCCTCTTGGGAGGTTATTCCGAAGACAAATTTGTGAGTGGGTTTATGGGGTTTGCGCCTGTGGAAGACCCGAAGATCGTGGTCCTGGTGGTGATTGATGAGCCTCAAGGGGCAAACTATGGTGGGATAGTGGCAGCACCTGTATTTCGGGCTATTGTGGAAAAGGTTCTTCCCTACCTCCACATTTTTCCAAAGGGAACCATGGTGGTTAAGGATGAGACAGATTTTTCCGTAAGGGCTAAGAAGATTCCCTCTTCTTCGTTGGTTGACGGAGTGAGTGTCAGCAAGGGTGTTGAGAAGATGGTCATGCCCGATCTTACCGGATTATCGATGAGAAAGGCGCTGAGTCGCATTGAAGGGAAGGGGTTGATCATTAAAATTTCTGGGAACGGCAGACTGGTCGAACAGGTTCCGAAAGCCGGAACTGTGATCGACAAAGGGGAAATCTGCTATTTAAAGTTTGAGTCGCCATCTTAATCAATTATCCTTCGTAAAGCATAGCGCAGAGCGGTTAGCGTTTTTATAACCTCATGGAACTGAATAAATTATTAGAAGGGGTGGATGTTAGAAGGATCGTAGGGGAGACCCGAAAAGAAATTCAGGGAATCGCCTACCACTCGAAAGACGTCCGCCCGGGTTTCCTCTTTGCTGCCATTCGGGGGTTTGAAACGGATGGCCATCACTTCATCGATGATGCGATCGAAAGAGGAGCGGAGGCCATCCTATTGGAGGAGGGTCCTGAAACCAAGGACCGAACGCTGATCTTTGTCCCCAATAGCCGTCAGGCGCTGGCAAGGGTTTCAGCAGCCTTTTACAGGAATCCATCGAGCCAAATATCCTTGGTAGGCATCACCGGCACAAATGGAAAAACGACCACCTCCTTTCTCCTCGAATCGATATTAAACAAGGCGGGGTTCTCTGTGGGCGTCATTGGAACGATCAATTATCGGTATCCTCAGAAGGTCCTTCCTGCCTCGAACACCACGCCTGAATCGCTCGACCTTCAGAGAATTCTCAGAGAAATGTTGGAGGAAGGGGTTTCCTATGTGGTCATGGAGGTGTCCTCACACGGTCTCGACCTTGATCGTGTTTTGGGATGCGAATTCGATGGAGCAATCTTTACGAATTTTACCTCAGACCATTTGGATTACCATCAGACCCTGGAACGATATTTTGAAAGCAAGAGAAAACTCTTTTCTCAATTTTTAATGAACAGCCAGAAGAAGGGGCGGTTCGCAGTCACCAATGTGGATGATCCAAAAGGAGAGGAGATCGTCAGGGGAGTCGACCTTCCTATCCTCCGTTATGGATTGGGGCCTTCCTGCGACATTTCTGCCAGAGAGATCAACCTTTCCTTCGAAGGGATCTCCTGCCAGATTGACACTCCGAAGGGCGGATTTTCCCTCTGTTCCAAATTGACCGGGCGCTTCAATCTTTACAACATCCTGGCAGCAGTGGCTACAGGGTTGGGATTGGGGCTTTCGGTAGAAGTGTTGAAAGAAGGAGTAGAGGGGGTGGAAGGGATTTCCGGAAGGGTTGAGAAAGTTGAAAACCAGAAGGGCATCCACGTCATTGTGGATTATGCCCATACTTACGATGCCCTCGAAAGGGTTCTCTTGGGTCTGAAAGACACGCTCACCTCTTCCCAGACTAGTGGAAAGATCATAACGGTCTTTGGTTGTGGAGGAAATCGAGATCGGACCAAGCGGCCCCGAATGGGAGAGGTGGCAGCGAGGTATAGCGATCTGGTGGTCCTCACGTCGGACAATCCAAGGACAGAAGACCCCCTTTCGATTATTGGAGAGGTAGAGCAAGGCTTCCACCTCCATTCTCTCGAGGAGTGGTACCAGGACCGGATGGAGACATGGAGGATAAGAAAAGGCTATCTAAAGATTCCTGATCGGAGAGAAGCGATTCGAATGGCCATCCGAATTGCCCATCCCGGAGACATCGTGTTGATCGCAGGCAAGGGGCATGAGGATTACCAGATCATCGGCAAGAAGAAAATCCCCTTTGACGACCGAATCGAGGCGAGAAAGGCATTGGAGGAAAAGTGACTTTTTCGATTCATGAGATCTTAAAAGCCACTGGCGGAAGGCTCTTACAAGGGAGAGAGGATGTTGTTTGTGAGGCCATCTCCACGGATACGAGAACAATGACTGACGGGGCGCTCTTCATTGCTTTGAGGGGGAGTCGATTTGACGGGCACGACTATGCCATCGAGGCCCTTAAAAAAAATGCAGGGGGAATCGTCATCGAAGAGAACCGAGTCGGAAAGATTACGTGGAAGGGCTATGAGACCAAACCGGTGATTCTTGTTCCAGACACCCTTCGGGCTCTTGGTGATCTTGCCCGTCATCGCAGACGTCAGTTTGGAATCCCGGTCGTGGCGCTCACGGGGAGCAACGGGAAAACCACCACCAAGGAGATGATTTCTACCTGTTTGGAGACCACGTTTCCAGTGCTTAAAACGAAAGGGAATCTGAACAATTTGATCGGGCTTCCCCTTACCCTTCTTGGCCTGACCGAAAAAGAGAGAATCGCCGTTGTTGAAATGGGGATGAATGTGCCGGGGGAAATCAGAAGGTTGACGGAGATTGCAGAGCCTGATGTTGGGTTAATCACCAATATTCAGAAGGCCCATCTTGAAGGCCTGGGTTCTCTCGAGAGAATCCAAGCAGAGAAAGGGGAACTTTTTCGTAGGATGAGGGAAGATGGATCAATCATTGTGAACCAAGACGATCCAAGAGTGGTAGCCCTGGCGGAAGAATTCGAAGGGCAGAAGATCACCTTTGGAATCGATCATCCAGCGGATGTGAGGGCCCAGGAGATCCACCCGAAAGGGAGGGAAGGAACTTCGTTTACTCTTCTTTACGAAGGAGAGGAGAGGGAAGTCTGCCTCCCCTTGTTGGGAAAGCATTTCGTCTATAACGCCCTTTCCGCCATTGCCACGGCAAGTCTTTTTGGCATTGATCTGGGGAATATGTTGGAGGCTCTGGAACAAGTTAGACCCTATCCCATGCGAATGGAGATTGGCACCTTTGAAAATGGGGCGACCCTGATCAACGATGCGTATAATGCCAATCCAGCCTCTATGGAGCTCGCTCTTCAGACCCTTTCCGAGGTCAAGGGAAGGGGAAGGGCGATTGCGGTTTTAGGGGATATGCTGGAATTGGGTGAATTTACAGTGGAGGCCCATCGGCGGTTGGGGAAGAAGGTGGCAGCGCTTTCCATCGATTTTCTCTTCCCCTTTGGAAAAGAAGCGCCTGTGGTGATGGAATCCGCAATCCGAGAAGGAATGGACCCCAAGCGAGTTAGAGTGGTCGAGAGCCATGCGGAAGCTGCATCCCTGGTGAGATCAATCGCGAGGGAAGGAGACTGGATCCTGATCAAAGGATCGAGAGGCATGGCGATGGAGAAGGTGGCGGACGAGTTAAAAGAAAGGAGGGAGACCATCGATGCTCTATCATCTGCTCTATCCTCTTCATGAGGTCCTCTCCTTTTTTAATGTCTTTCGCTACATCACCATCCGGACTGTTTATGCGATTCTGACCGCCCTGCTCATCAGTTTTATTATTGGTCCTTGGATCATTGAGAAGTTGCGGGCTTTTCAGATCAAGCAGGTGGTGAGGGAAGATGTTCCTCCGCGTCATCTTTCAAAGAACGGAACTCCAACAATGGGAGGAAGCCTGATCCTTCTGGCGATGGTCATTCCAACCCTTCTGTGGGCGGACCTCACCAATTTCTATATCTGGATCGTTTTACTCACAACGGTAGGGTTTGGAGTGCTCGGATTTCTGGATGATTATAAGAAGGTTCGGGATAAGAATGGGATGGGAATGAAAGCACGTTATAAATTCCCCATTCAGGTCGCCATTGGTCTTGCAGCGAGTTGGGTGCTGTTTCAGACGGTGGACCATGATTCCAGGCTGATCTTTCCTTTCTTCAAGAAATTGATGCCGGACCTTGGCGATTGGTACATCCTTTTTGGGATGTTAGTGATTGTGGGGACAGCCAACGCGGTCAACCTGACCGATGGACTGGATGGATTGGCAATTGGACCGGTGTTGATTGCAAGCGGGACCTTCATTCTCTTCTGTTATCTGGCAGGTCATTTTCGATTTGCCAGTTATCTTCAAATCCCTTATGTGAAGGGAAGCGGGGAATTGACCATTTTATGTGGAGCTTTGTTAGGATCGGGCTTGGGTTTTCTCTGGTTCAATACCTATCCGGCCCAGGTGTTTATGGGTGATGTGGGGTCCTTGGCCTTGGGGGCAGCTCTTGGGACCATTGCCGTGGTGACCAAACAGGAGTTTCTTCTGGTCATCGTAGGGGGCATCTTTGTGGTGGAAACGCTCTCGGTTATCCTCCAGGTCATCTCGTTTAAGTTGCGCAAAAAAAGAATCTTTCGGATGGCCCCCATCCATCACCATTTTGAATTGAAGGGATGGGCAGAGCCCAAAATCATCGTTCGATTCTGGATCATTGGAATTATTCTGGGATTGATCGCGATCGGAACCTTGAAGCTGAGATAAAAACTGCCAAGGGCTGAGCAGTGTGGGCATAGCGAAACATGATGGATCTTCGAGGGAAAAGAGTACTGGTGGTAGGGCTTGCCAGAACGGGATTGGCCACCGTCCAGTTTCTTAGAGAGAAGGGAGCAGTGGTGAGCACTTCCGAAATCAAACCTGAAGCGGAGATGAAAGAGGTCTCCGAGCAGTTGAGGACCTGGGCGATCTCTACAGAATGGGGGGGGCACACCGTCAAGCAGTTTATTGGCCAGGAGTTGATTGTTCTCAGCCCGGGCGTGGAGCCAACCCTCGAACCCCTTCGAAGGGCAGTGGATCAGGGAATTCCGGTTATCAGCGAACTGGAACTGGCCTACCGATTCGTTGAGAGTCCTATCCTGGCCATCACCGGCACCAATGGAAAGACCACGACGACCCTTTTGATCGGAGAGATGCTGAAGGAGGCAGGGAAGCGGGTGGGCGTGGGCGGCAATGTTGGAGAACCTTTGATTCTATTTGCAAATGGCAAGAACCGATGGGACCTGCTGGTAGTGGAGGTATCAAGTTTTCAGCTGGAAGGGATTGAGACCTTTCGACCCCGATGCTCGATCCTCCTCAATATCACAGAGGACCATCTCGATCGTTATGCAAGATACGAAGATTACATCGAGGCTAAGATCAGGATTTTTAAGAACCAAAGGGCAGAGGATTTTGCCATCCTCAACCGCGATGATCCCATCGTCATGAAATATGAAGAGAACGTGAGGGCAAGGAAATTCTTTTTCAGTCTGAAGGGAGAGGTTACGGAAGGGTCTTTTTTTAATGGAAGAGAGGTCATCCTTCGGCTGGTTGACAGGGAAGAGAGATACGATCTGGCTCAAGCCCTCCTGAAGGGAGTTCATAATGTGGAGAATATGATGGCAGCCATCCTTGCCGCTAGGCTCTTCAAGAGTCCGCAAAAGGCTGTTGAAAAAGTTCTCGGTCATTTCAAAGGGCTGGAACATCGTCTTGAATTTGTCCGAGAGGTCGAAGGAGTCTCCTATTATAACGATTCAAAGGGAACCAACGTAGGCTCCGTCATCAAATCACTTCAAAGTTTTCAAAATCCCATCATTTTGATCGCAGGGGGGAAGGATAAGCAGACAGACCTTCACCCTTTGAGGGTATTGATCCGTGATCGAGTTAAGAAGATGATTCTCATCGGGGAGGCAAAGCAGAGAATGGCGAGGGAGTTAGGCTCTTTCACCGATACGGTTATGGCCGAGACACTTGAGGAAGCGGTTTTGCTGGCTCGCCATACTGCCAGGCGAGGAGACGTGGTTCTCCTTTCTCCTGCCTGTTCGAGTTTTGATATGTTCAAAGACTATAAGGAAAGGGGCGAGGTATTTAAAGAAGCGGTGAACCGCCTATAAAAAGGCGAGTTGGGTTTGAACCATCCCACTTCCGACCCTTAAGGCATCCTATGAAGCCACGAGGCAGATTCGATTTTATCTTGCTGGGTACAGCCCTTGCCTTGGCAGGGATCGGGATTGTCATGGTCTATAGTACCAGTGCCATCCTTGCCGCAGACCGTTTTGGAGACCCCTACTATTTTTTGAAAAAACAAGTCCTTTATGGAGGCATAGGTTTCCTCCTGATGATGGTTATGATGTTCTTCCCTTACCAGGTTTTCAAACGATTGGCCTATCCGATCTTCATCGTGACAACGTTGTTCCTGGTGGCGGTCTTGATTCCAGGAATCGGTCACAAGGCAGGAGGCTCTATGCGCTGGTTGAAGATCGCTGGATTCACTTTTCAACCCTCCGAATTTGCGAAGTTAGGGCTGATCATCTTTTTAGCCTATTTTCTGACGAAGAAAGACGAGAAGATCAGAAGTTTCTCCTTTGGGTTTTTACCAACGATTTTTCTTTCCGGATTGGTCATTGCTCTGATCTTTAAAGAACCCGATTTTGGAGCGGCTCTCTTTCTCACCCTCATGGTCTTTATCCTCCTTTTTATTAGCGGTGCGAGGGTGATCTATCTTGCCAGCGCCTTTTTGGTGGCCATCCCAGTGGTCTACCTTCTGATGATGAATGCAGAGTATCGCTATAAAAGGCTCATCAGTTTTATTCGTCCCTGGGAAGATCCTGGTGGAACCAGTTTTCAGATCATCCAATCTTTCCTCTCCTTTGGTTCAGGGGGGCTTTTCGGACTTGGATTAGGAGAGGGAAGGCAAAAACTCTTCTTCCTCCCCGCTCCCCATACGGACTTTATCTTTTCGATTATCGGAGAAGAATTGGGATTGTTGGGAGCTCTGGGAGTCGTCCTTCTTTTTTTCATCCTGACCTTTCGGGGGATTCAAATAGGGGTGTCCATCCCAGATAAGTTCGGTTCTTATTTGGCTCTGGGCATTACGTTCATGATCTCTTTGCAAGCCATCATCAATATAGGGGTCGTTTTGGGACTTCTTCCAACCAAAGGGTTAACCCTCCCCTTTGTCAGTTATGGAGGGACGTCCTTGATTGCTAATTTCATAGGGTTGGGAATGTTGCTTCATCTTTCCACCCATGCGGAACGACGATGAAATGCGTCATTGCCGGAGGTGGCACGGGCGGTCATCTCTTCCCAGGGATGGCCATTGCGGAGGCTTTTCTTGAAAGGGAATCAGGAAATGAAGTCCTCTTCATCGGGACCGAGAGAGGGATTGAAGCCAGGGTTCTGGCGAACGGGAGGTTCCCGTTGAAGATGATTCACGCCATGCCTCTCAAGGGGAGGTCGTTCACTGCGAAGGGGAAGGCCTTCTGGGTCCTTCCAAAGTCCACACGAGAGGCCATGAATATTCTAAGAGCGTTTCGACCTCAATTCGTCTTGGGCGTGGGTGGATATGCATCTGGACCTGCAGTGCTTGCTGCTGCCCTTCTTGGAATTAAAAGGGCGATCCACGAACAGAATGTGATTCCCGGGATGACCAATCGGGTCTTAAAAAGAATTAGCCAGAAGATTTTTGTCTCTTTCGAAGAGACAAAGCAATATTTTCCTGAACCAAAGACAGTGGTCACAGGCAATCCGATTCGTAAGGAGATCATCCTTTCAGGTCCTTCCAGGGAAAAAAGAGATCGGTTCACCATTCTCCTTTTTGGTGGGAGTGCAGGAGCCCACCGGATCAACATGGCGATGGTGGAAGCCTTAGATTTTCTTAACGATTTGAGGCCCCTGTTGAGTTTCATTCACCAGACGGGAAAGGAGGATTGGGATCTCGTTTCAAAGCTGTACCAGCAGAAAGGGTTTGAAGCAGAGGTAGTTCCCTTTATTGAAGAGATGGCTCATTATTATCGAAGGGCCGATTTGGTCATCTGCCGTTCCGGCGCAAGCACCGTAGCAGAACTGGCTGTCTGCCGAAAAGCGTCGATTCTCATTCCCTATCCTTATGCGGCTCATCAACACCAGTTGATCAACGCACAGAAGTTGGTGGATCGGGGGGCGGCGAAGATGATTGCCGATGATGCCCTGGATGGCGTTACACTTTCAGAGGCCATTCGGTTCCTTTATCATCATCCGGAAGAGAGGGTTAGAATGGAAGAGGCGATTCAGCAAATGGCCCGCCCAAGGGCGGCTGAAGTGATCGTGGATTATTGTTATGCGATGGTAAGGCAATGAACGATTCACCGTCACGCTTTAAGGGGTAAGATTAGCCCCAGACCATTTTTATGTACCGTAATGTAAAAATCAGAAATATTCATTTCGTAGGGATCGGCGGCATTGGGATGAGCGGGATTGCCGAAGTTTTACTGAATCTCGGATATCGGATCAGTGGTTCAGACGTGAAGGAGACCGAAGTTACCCGAAGGCTCCAGGCGCTGGGCTGTGAGATCTCCTATGGCCATCGGAGGGAGAATGTGAAAGAAGCCGATGTCGTGGTCGTTTCCTCCGCCATCCGCCCAAACAATCCAGAACTTCAAGTGGCTGAGGAGAGGCTCATTCCTGTCATCCCCAGAGCAGAAATGTTAGCAGAATTGATGCGGATGAAGGTGGGCATCGCCATTGCTGGCACCCATGGAAAGACGACGACGACTTCCCTTATTGCCACCGTCTTGGGGGCTGCAGGCCTCGATCCAACGGTCGTGATCGGAGGAAGACTCAATAGCCTTGGCAGCAATGCCAAGTTAGGGCAGGGAGATTTTTTAGTCGCCGAGGCGGACGAGAGCGACGGCTCTTTTCTGAAATTAATGCCTACCATTGCCGTGGTGACGAATATCGATCCAGAGCATCTCGACCATTACCAGGGCATTGATGAGATTAAAGAGGCTTTTCTTCATTTTCTCGAAAAAATTCCTTTTTTTGGATTGGCCGTGCTCTGTCTGGATCATCCCCATATTCAAAGCCTTCTTCCTAAATTGAAAAAACGGTTTACGACCTACGGTCTGACGACGCAAGCCGATTTCCATGCAGAAGAGATTGAATTTGAAGGGCTTTCAACCAGTTTTGATGTCTTCCATCACCGGGAAAAGATTGGTCGGTTAAGGATTCAAATGCCAGGGGTTCATAATGTGTATAATGCGTTGGCGGCCGTGGCCACCGCCTTTGAGCTGGACATTCCGTTTGAGGTTGTTCGAGAAGCTTTAAAAGATTTTGGGGGAATCCAAAGGCGATTCCAGATCAAGGGGGAAAAGAAAGGTATCCTGATCGTGGATGATTATGGGCATCATCCGGTTGAGATCATGGCCACCTTGAAGGCCGCAAAAACCGGGTGGAAACGAAGGATCATTGCAGTCTTTCAACCCCATCGTTACACTCGGACCCAGGCCCTCTTTCAGGATTTTTTATCCGCTTTTTACGATGCCGATGTCCTCATCCTCACAGACATCTATCCGGCAGGGGAAGATCGAATCGAGGGGGTGGAGGCCAAAGCACTTTTCGAAGGCATCAGGGAATATGGCCATAAGGATGTCACCTATCTACCGGACAAAAGAGAGATCGTGGAACATCTGCTACGGATCCAGACCCCTGGAGATATGGTGATCACTCTGGGGGCCGGAGATATCTATCAAGTGGCCGATGAGCTCATGAAACGTTTCGATTAAACACATTTTTCGACTGTGGATTGCAGAACACGGAATAACATCCGAAATCCGCATTCCTCATTCTGAAATCAAAAGATGCAGGATTACAAAAAAGAGGCAGAGGGTTTGATTAAAGGACGGATCCTCTTTAATGTACCGATGAGGAAATACACCTCGCTTAAAGTGGGGGGACCTGCCGACTGCCTCTTCTTTCCAAAGGATATGAATGAACTGAAAAAAGTCGTTCTTACCGCCCGAAGAAAAGGGATTCCCCTCTTCATTCTGGGCAAAGGGACGAACCTCATTGTTCGGGACGGTGGCATTCGAGGTTGGGTCGTTAGCCTGACTCAGGGGATGAGAAGGATTCAGGTCGATAGAGAGTTTATGGAAGCAGAAGCCGGATGTTCCCTTCAACAATTGGTCCAAAGTTCCATTCAGAGAAGTTTAACGGGTTTAGAGCCTTTTTTTGGGATTCCAGGAACCGTGGGGGGTGGATTGGCGATGAATGCAGGTGCCTGGGGAGCAGAATTGAAAGACGTCGTTCATTCCATCACGGTGATGAAAGAAGACGGAACCGTCATAGAGCGGACTCGATCCAGGTTGCGATTCTCTTACCGAAACCTGGCCATCCCCTCCGCTTGGATCATTGTCAAAGCACGTTTCCATCTGAGTCCAGGGAACAAAGAAGAGATCCTCGAGCGGGTGAAATCGTTCTCCGAAAGGAGAAAGAAAACCCAACCCATAGACTATCCCAGCGCAGGTTCCGTTTTCAAGAATCCTAACGAAGGCCCGGCAGGGAAATGGATTGATGAGGTTGGATTGAAGGGGATCCGCTTGGGGCAAGCAATGGTGTCGGAACGTCACGCCAATTTTATCATCAATTGTGGAAAGGCGACGGCAGATGACATTCTCCGCCTCATCGAGTGGGTGGAGCAGAAGGTCTATGAGGTGAAATCCATTTCCCTTGAGAGAGAAGTGAAGGTCGTGGGCGAAGCTTAAGCTCTATTTGGAAAGGCAACTGTTAGATGAAAAACGAAAACCGGCAGAGGGTCGGTCGATGAAAGATCAATCCCTTAAGACAAAAAAGATTGGCGTTCTCATGGGCGGACTCTCCCGGGAGCGGGACATTTCCCTGAAGACCGGAAAAGCGATTCGAAAAGCCTTGGTTGCAAAAGGATACAACGCCTGTGGGATCGATGTGGGGAGGGACATTGCGGATAAGTTGTTAAAGGAGAAGATAGAGATTGCCTTTATTGCTCTGCATGGAAGGTATGGAGAAGATGGGACGATTCAAGGGATGTTGGAATTGATGGGCATTCCTTACACGGGGTCAGGGGTTTTAGCCAGTGCCCTCTGTTTGAATAAAGTCATGGCCAAAAAGGTATTACTCTACGAACAACTTCCAACCCCTCCCTTTATCTCATTGAAAAGAAATGAGATTGGAAAAGATCAGATTCCCTCGATTTCTTTTCCCCTCCCTTGGGTGGTGAAGCCAGCAAGAGAGGGATCCACCATTGGAATCTCTATTGTCCAGAGAGAAGAAGAATGTTTTAACGCCTTGAAAGAAGCAGGGACGTATGACGATGAGATCCTGATCGAAGCCTTTGTAAAAGGCAAGGAGGTCACCGTGGGGATTCTCAATGACATTACCCTTCCCATCATTGAAATTGTTCCCAAAAGTGGGTTCTACGATTATCATTCGAAATATACAAAAGGAGAAACCGACTATATCATTCCGGCCCGAATCCCCCGGGAGAAATATCTCTATGCCCAAGAGATCAGTTTGAAGGCGTTTCAGGGACTGGGTTGTTCAGGGTGTGCGAGGGTCGATTTGATGATAGATGATGAGGGAAATCCTTTTATCATCGATGTGAATACAATGCCCGGAATGACTGAAACGAGCCTTCTGCCAAAAGCAGCGGCCCATGTGGGTCTCTCCTTTGGGGATTTGGCTGAACGCCTCCTCTTGGGTGCGGCATTGAAGACGGAGGGTGAGGGAGTCCATCGAGCCTATGAGTGAGGGGAAATTTTTCAGACCCGACAGGATCAAAAGAGGAGATCACAGAACCAGCGAAGCCTTTCAAAAACTTCTCTGGAAAATGGTCCGAATCGCCGGTAACCTCCTCTTGCTTCTCTGTCTCTGCTTCGCAGGATATCAGGGGTATGTTTACCTGCTTGAAGATTCCCTTTTCCAGGTGAAGGAAGTGGACGTAAGGGGGTGCAAAAAAATTTCAGAGAGGACGATTCTCTCTTTGGCGAAGATTGAAGGGATGCCCAATCTTTTCACCCTCTCGTTGAAAGGGATCGCCACTCGAGTGGCCTCTCATCCATGGGTCGATCACGTCACCCTTCGAAAGATTTTTCCCAACCGGGTGTTGATTCAGGTAGAAGAGAGGAAACCGATTGCCATCCTTCAACTGGACGAGCCTTACTATATTGATTCAAAGGGAGTTATCTTCTCTCAGGTCGGAGATCAGGATGAGTACAATTTCCCCATCCTCACCGGTTTGAACAAGCAGGTGCTGAGCCAAGACCCAAGCCAAGCTGAACCTCTCCTCGTGAAAGCCTTAGAATTTTTAAAGATCGTTCAGCAAGAGCCCCTTTCTCCCCTTGAGGATATTTCAGAAATTCGCATGGGAAAGACGTTTGGCATTCAGTGCTTCACGATGGCTGAAGGAGTGGAAGTGAAAATGGGATGGGATCAATTTGGAGAGAAATTAAGGAGGTTATCGCTCATTTGGTCGGATCTTCAGAAAAGAGGGATTGCTGCCCAATCGATCGATTGCAGCGATTTGAAGCGAATGGTGGTGAAGAGAATCTCGCACAAATCTCGTTAGAAGGGAGGTGAACCCGAGATGGGCAAGAAGGATTCGTTGGTCGTTGGTTTGGATATTGGGACGACCAAAATTTGTACGGTCGTTGGAGAGATACTGGATGGGAAGGTCAACATCATCGGCCTTGGAACATATCCCTCGAAAGGATTGCGAAAGGGCGTGGTCGTGAATATCGAAAGCACGGTCCAATCGATAAAAAAAGCGGTTGAGGAAGCGGAATTGATGGCCGATTGCCATATCACGTCTGTCTATGCAGGTATTGCAGGAGGACATATCAAAGGGATCAACAGCCATGGGGTGATCGCCATCAAAAACAAGGAGATTACCGAAAAGGATAAGAATCGGGTGATCGACGCCGCCAGTGCGGTTGCCATGCCCATGGATCGGGAGATCATTCATGTGATCCCCCAGGAATACATTGTGGATGATCAGGATGGCATCAAGGATCCAGTGGGGATGTCGGGAGTGAGATTGGAAGGACGGGTTCATATTGTGACCGGAGCCATTACGTCTGCTCAGAATATCATCAAATGTGCCAACCGGGCAGGACTCAACGTGAACGATATTGTCCTCGAGCAATTGGGGTCCAGTGAAGCTGTGTTGACTCCCGAGGAAAAAGAATTAGGGGCCGCGATTATCGATATCGGCGGTGGGACAACGGATTTGATTATCTTTTCAAATGGAGCGATCAAACACACGGCGGTCTTTTCCCTGGCAGGAAACCATATTACCAACGATATCTCCGTGGGGCTCCGGACTCCTGCTGAGGAGGCGGAGAAGATCAAAATTCGTTATGGCTGCGCTTTAACCTCTTTAGTCCGGAAAGATGAAACGATTGAAGTGCCCAGTGTGGGAGGAAGAAAACCCCGGATCCTCTCCAGGCAGACCCTTGCCGAGATCATCGAACCCCGGGTGGAAGAAATCCTCAGCCTCGTTCACGATGAGATTTTAAGGATGGGTTATGGAAACCTTCTTGCCTCTGGCGTCATTCTAACGGGAGGAAGCGCCATTCTCGAGGGGATCCCTGAACTTGCGGAACAGATTTTTAACTTGCCGGTGAGGAGGGGAACGCCGATTGGTATTGGAGGTCTGGTTGATCTGGTCAACAGCCCAATCTATGCCACCGGCGTTGGGCTTGTCCTCTATGGGAGCCATCATTTCCATCAAAATCGATTTAAAGTGGGAGAGAAAAATATTTTTGGTAAAGTCACCGAGCGGATGAAAGAATGGATTGGAGAATTCTTTTAATGGAGGGATGGAATGTAGGGATGAAGATCCATCAATCGTCACTCCACTGTACTTTTTGAACGATTTCAATTTTCAGAAAAGGAGGGAGACATGATTGAATTTGATGAGAATCGAAATATGGCTGCCAAAGTGAAGATCGTCGGAATAGGCGGAGGAGGGAACAACGCCTTGAACACAATGATTGCCAGTCAACTGACGGGGGTTGATTTCATTGCGGCTAACACCGATGCCCAGGCGCTTGCGGCAAACCTGGCTCCTATGAAGATTCAATTGGGCACCAATCTCACCAAGGGCCTGGGAGCAGGTGCCAATCCGGAAATCGGAAGGAAAGCCGCTCTGGAGGATGTGGAGATCATCCGAGAGGTTCTGAAAGGGGCTGATATGGTCTTCATCACCGCCGGATTGGGAGGGGGGACGGGAACAGGAGGGGCGCCTGTGATTGCCGAGGTTGCCCGTGAGATGGGAGCGTTGACCGTAGCAATCGTTACCAAACCCTTCCACTTCGAAGGGAAGAAGAGAATGCAACAGGCCGAAGAAGGATTAGCCAATCTTCGGATGACGGCCGATGCCCTGATCACCATCCCCAATCAACGACTCCTGACCATCAGCGGAAAGAACATGACGCTGCTGGAGAGTTTTAAGAAGGCAGATGAAGTTCTCTTTCATGCCGCCAAAGGGATTTCAGATATCATCGTGGGTCATGGCATCATCAACCTCGATTTCGCTGATGTTCGTACCGTGATGTCTGAAACCGGAATGGCCATGATGGGAACCGGGATCGCTTCCGGAGAGAATCGAGCCCTGGAGGCTGCTCAACGGGCCATCTCCAGTCCACTTCTTGAGGATATCTCGATTGAGGGAGCCAAAGGGCTTCTCATCAATATCACGGGCGGAGAGAATATGACTCTCAGTGAAATCAATGAAGCAACGAGTCTCATCCATAAAGAGGCCCATGAAGAGGCGACCATCATCTGGGGAATGGTGATCGATCCCTCTATGAGGGAGGAAATTCGAATTACCGTGATTGCCACCGGGTTTGGGAAACCCATGGAGAAGAGAGTTGAAAAACCGGTGATTTCTGGGATGAAGCGATTTTCTCCGATTCCAGGCTTCAAGGATCGCGGAAAGGAAATCCCTCCCTTTTCCATCAGCGTCAAGGAAGGCAATCGGGACACCCCAACGTTTATGAGGAAAATAAAAGCGAATGAACGGTTTGATGAACTGAAGTTAGATCCGCCTTCTGAGTTTTCTGTAGAGGATGATGACCGTTTTGATATCCCCACCTTTTTAAGGAAACAGGCGGATTGAAGCGAGAGGGAGTAGAATACAGGGAATAGGATGCAGGGTGCAGGGATGAAACGTTGAGATTGGGAAATCCTCTTTTTTCTGCTATACTCATTTTGTTTCTTACCATCGAAACGCTAAACCCTGAACATGACATCCTGGAACCTGATCCAAAAAGCAAGAGCCCTTCTTGAAAAAGAGAGGGGAACGGTTCAGAAACCCTGGGGAGGAAGGATTTCGATCTGTCTCCTCTACCCGAACACCTATCATGTCGGGATGTCCAATCTTGGGTTTCAGACCATCTATCAGAGGTTCAACGCCGAAGACGATGTAGTCTGCGAAAGGGCTTTTCTCCCAGATCCAGAAGACCTTCAGGAATATCAGAAGACGAAGACTCCCCTTCTTTCACTCGAATCCCAGAAGCCTCTTTCGGAGTTCGATCTCGTAGCCTTTTCCATCTCCTTTGAGAATGATTTCCTCAACATCCTCACGCTTATGGAGTTAGGGCGAATTCCCATGGAAAGCGACCTGCGAGGTGAGAAAGATCCGCTCATCCTTGCGGGAGGGGTAGCCGTCTTTATCAATCCTGAACCTCTCACGCCATTTTTTGACCTCTTCATTCTCGGTGAGGGTGAAGAAGTCGTTGAGGAGTTTCTCAGAGTTTATCGTCAATACCGTACAAGAAAAGAGGTCTTGTTGAAACGACTGTCACAGGTCGAAGGAGTCTATGTCCCAAAATTTTATGACGTAACTTATGAAGAGGACGGAACGATAAAGGCCATGGAACCCCGGGTTGGAGTGAATCGGACAGTGAGGAGGAGATGGGTTTCAACCTTAGATCAATTTCCGACGCAATCCAGCCTTTTTACAAAGGAGACTGAACTGAAGCAGATGGCAATGGTGGAGGTCAATCGGGGGTGTCCGAGAGGGTGTCGGTTCTGTGCAGCCTGTTTTGTTTACTATCCTTTTCGGAATCGAAGCCTCTCTCTGCTCGATTCCCTGATCGCTCAAGCCCTTGATCAGGAGGGACGGATCGGTCTGTCTGGAACTGCTCTCTCAGATTTTCCACATCTCTTTTCACTCTGTGAACAGATCCTCTCTCGCCAGGGTGGCTTGGCATTGGCCTCTTTGAGGATCGATGCGATCACTCCCTCTCTCATCGGGGCTTTAAAAAAAGGGGGGGTGCAATCGGTAGCCATTGCCCCTGAAGCGGGCTCCGAGAGGCTCCGAAACATGATTAAGAAAGGGTATACCGAAAGAGAGATCTTAAGTGCCGTCCAGACGTTAATCGAACATCATCTGTTGCAGATCAAAAGCTATTTTCTCATCGGACTTCCCTCTGAAACCGATGAAGATGTGAAAGCCATTCTTACGCTTTCCAAGAAGATTGAGCATGAGATTCTTTCCAAGCGAGTCGCTGACAAGAAACATTGGAAACTGGTGCTCAGTATCAATCCTTTCGTTCCCAAACCGGCGACTCCTTTCCAATGGGTTCCCTTTGAGGAAGTGAACGCCTTGAAGAGAAAACTAAAACTTCTCCGCCATGGAATTCGGGGTGAAAAACATATGGAACTCATCCACGATCTTCCCAAATGGGCTTATATCCAGGCCCTTTTATCGAGGGGGGATCGGAGAGTGGGTCGGATGTTGATGGCTGCCCATCAATATCAGGGGAACTGGGAGCAAGCCCTACGCAGATCAAGTCTTAATCCTGATTTCTTTGTTTATCGGTGGAGGAGATTAGATGAGACCTTTCCCTGGGATTTCATCGATCATGGGATCCCAAAGGAAAAGCTGAAAGAAGAGTATTTCATAGCGATGAAAGAAGCAGGCATTAAAATCGACCAATAAACGATGAACCATGAACATTGAACCCTGGACATTTAAAACCTGGGTAGCTACGCCCTTTAGGGTCCGTTACGGCGCAATGGGGCACGGAGGAGAGGAAAGCGAAGATGAAAACAGAAAAGATTTCTTTTCAGAGTGAGGGGATGAGGATTTCAGGAATTCTCCATCTTCCAGATCAATCACAACCTCCCTGTGTGATTGCCTCCCATGGTTTACTTTCGAGCAAGGAGAGCGAAAAGTATATCGCCCTTGGAAAACGAATGTCAGAGGAAGGCATGGCCATGTTGAGGTTCGATTTCAGGGGCATCGGGGAGAGCGAGGGGAGTGAGGATGACAATACCATCAGTAAGAAATTGGCTGATCTTAAAGCAGCGGTCGATTTTATACGCTCCTATGCTGGATTGGGGCAAACGATAGGGCTTTTAGGATCAAGCCTTGGAGGCTTTCTATCATTGATTCAGGCATCCAGGGATCCGGAAATTAAATCTGTTGTAACTTGGGCCACCCCCTCTCACCTGGATGATCTTGAGTCAAAGGAACAGAAGGAGGAGTATCCCCTCCCTCCGAAGGCATTTTTTGAAGACCTTCCGAGACACCGGCTCCTTCCCCTTCTCCCAAGAGTCTCAAACTGCCTCATCATTCATGGAGAGAGAGATGAACTCGTTCCTACAGAACAGGCCATGGAGATCTTTACCCATCTGAATCTACCCAAAGAAATTCACATCATTGGAGGTGCGGATCACCGCCTCACCCATCCTGTCCACCGCCAACGTGCCATCGAGCTATCTGTCGAATGGTTTAAGATATCTCTTTGAGACAACAGATCCATTTGTCTCACTTTGTTGGAAAGGTTATCATTAACGTGTGGATACGATCACGCATACACTGGTTGGGGGACTCATTGCCAAAGCCATTGATGAAGAAAAGATCGGCTCTTGGGGGACGGTGTCAGGATTGGCCATGGGTGCTTTCCCGGATGGGGATTTCATCCTCGGTCTTTTCAATCACCAATTCTATCTTCAGTATCACAGAGATTTCACCCATTCTCTCCTCCTGATTCCTTTTTATGCCCTATTTTTCAGCTGGCTTTTTACAAAAATATCGAAGCGACCTTCTCTCTGGAGTTTTTATAAGATCTGTCTGCCTGTGCTGATCAGCCATGTTTTCCTTGATCTTCTCACCTCTTATGGGACCATGATCCTCTCCCCTCTCTCTAAACAACGGTTTTCGTGGGATCTTGTCTTCATCATTGACCTGATTGTTTCAGGGATCGTTTCTCTCCCATTGCTGGCAAGCCTTTTCTTATCAGGGAGGATACGATGGATCTGTCGTGGAACCCTCATTGGACTGGGGGTCTATATCCTTTTCTGTTGGTTTCAACACCAGGAAGCTCTCCGAGAGGTGAGAGATTTTACCAATGGATTAAAAGAAGAGATCATTCAAATAGCAGCATTGCCCCAACCTGGCTCCCCTTTTCGTTGGTCTCTCTATGTAGAGACAAAGACACATGTCTTTCAGGGATTTGTGGACTTGAAAAAGAAAAACCTTCCGATCCATCCCTCCACTTCAGCTCCCTTTTTCGAAAGATTGAATAGCCTCTACTATCCTTCCGGCCGCGTCCCTTTCCAATCCATAGAAAAATTGCCGAATTCCCCGTGGGTACAAAAAGCCCTTGCCACAGAAGGGGTTCAATTCTACTACTGGTTCGCTCGGTTTCCTGTGGTCAAGTCAGTTGAGTCAACCGATGGGAGATATCGCATCGATTTTATGGATTTGAGATTCTTCCTTCCAGGCATTCGTCTCCCTTTTGTCTATTGTGTGGAATTCGATGATCTGGGTCGGATCCGATCAGAAGGATTTGTAAAACATCGAAGTACCCTATAGACGCTATTTGATCTCAGCGATCTTCCAGTGTCCATCCTCTTTCTTAAAGACTACCTCGAGGCTCGTTTGACTTTGCTGGGGGACACTCCCTCCTTTTGGAGTGAATCGGGCAAACCAATCTACCCTCGATCGGGCGACATTGCCCATCAGTGCGAAGGACTCAAGGTTGAAGCTCAGGTCGAGGAAGTTAAAATTCTCCCACATTTCGAGGGTTGATTTCTTCTTTCCTTCCCGATCCTTGTAATCTTTCGCATAACAGAAGAGGAAGAGATGGATGTCCTTTTCGAGATTGGCTTTCCTGATCTTTTCGAGAAGGTCTTTGACTCTCTCTTTCTCTTCTTCCTCATGGATTGCCTCGGTGTAAGTGGAAGTTTCGGAAGTGGTGGAGACGGAGGAAGAGGGTTTATGGTTAGAGACGTCTTCCAATTTGGATTTGGATGGAACAATGTGGATATAGGTGGACCAGAGAAGATATCCTACAGCCATACAGATAATACCCATTCCGCTCCAATTGAGGGCCATTCGGGGATAATCTTTTTTAACTTTTCTTAATAATCTTCCCTGTTGGATTTGTTCCTGAACAGATTTCTTACGAGGAGGTTGGTCAGGAGATTCTTCTTGAAAAAGTTGTTTTTCAATCTCCGTGAGAGGTGGCAATCTCTTCTCACCTTTTTTATCTGCGAGAGGAGGGGAGGATGGGGCTTTTGCTTTTTCCTGGAGTACTTCGTGGGGAACCAATGCCGTCCCACACCTCATACAGGATTTGCCTCCGAGATGTTCTTTTTTACAAGCAGGGCAAATGAGAGGTTCTGGGGGAATGTCCAATTCGTTCTTGGTGTTGACGAAGGGAGACGGTTGTTCCTGGGTAACTGATGTCTCTACTTCTCCAGGGGGTTCATTGGGGTGTGGAGGCATTAAAAGAATCACTTCGGCACCGCAACGGATACACTTTTTTGTTTTTTCATAAATAATTTTACAAACAGGGCAGATGAATTTTTCTTTGGGTTTGTCCTCCTCGGGTTTCCCTGTTTCTTCGGCCTCTGAGAGAAAAACCTCTTTCCGAATCAAGAAAGACCCGCATTGAGGACAAAACCTTTTATCTTCCTCATGTTCTACCTGGCACTTTTTACAGAAAAGCATTCTTCTTCTCTTGTTGGTTACATCGGGTTAGGTTTGGATGGCTTGGCAGGGGCGGATTTGGGAGCGTCCGATTTTGGGGCTTCCGATGTTGCGAGTTTACTGACCCATGCCTCTTTTCCATCTTCAAACCTCACCTTTAACCAATTCCCTTTTTCGTCAAAAACCGGCAGAGCAGTTCCCTTTTTCACGCTGCCAATCACTTTGAAATTTAATCCTGGCCCTTCCCGAAGATTGACCGATTCCCATACAATCCTGGCCATCCGCTGGGGAGTAGCTGGTTGAGGGGGAGATGGAGATAGGGGGGCAGAGGGAGAAATTTTTTGTGACTCTGGGATCGGAGGAGGGGATGTCGTTTGATGGATAGGTTCTGGAGGGGATTCTTTGGGAAGAGGAGGAGACGCACTTTCCTCTCCTCTTGGCTGTTCAACCTTTTTTTCTTCAATTGGAGGAGAAGGGGGTTTCTGTTCAGGCTTTGTTCCTGCACAACTCAAGAGGAGACAGAGAACAATCCATAAAGGGGCAACCTTCAAAGGGCAAAATTTCATACTTCATTCCCCGTCCTTTTGAATCTATTCTTTTGATAAAATCACCAATTCCTTATTATACTTAGCAAAAACAATACCATTTTAAACATTTATTAATCCATTGATTTTTAAAGATAATTTAAATTTGGATGGGTTTAGTTCAGAAGAAAAGGCGATATTTTTGTATCGCAGGTGGACAAATAATGTCCACTCCCTTATGAAAGTTGCTTTTTCACTGCATTTAAGATTTCCGCCATAATGGAACCGGCTTGACCGTGGATTAGGATATCTGCCAGATTATCATATGGAGTGGGATCGCGATTGATGATGACTAATTTTGCTCCATTTCTTTTAGCTATGAGAGGCATCGAAGCAGCAGGTTGGACGACCAGAGAGGATCCGATCACAATAAAAAGGTCACATGCGGATGAACGTTGGTAAGCCTCTTCAGTTTCTCGCTCAGGCATGGCTTGACCAAAGGAGATGGTAGCAGGTTTGAGAGGGCCTCCACAGTCATCACAGTATGGTACTTTAGTTCCCCTTCGAATTCGTTCTTGAATCGCATCTCGGTCATATCGTTTCTTGCAGTGCAAGCAGGTCACGTGCATGGCTGTTCCATGAAGTTCGATGATCTTCTCTTCCGAATTTCCGGCTTTTTGATGCAGGCCATCGATGTTCTGCGTGATGACGCAATCGAGTTTACCAATCTTTTCCAGTTCAGCAATGGCGAGATGGGCAGGATTGGGTTGAGCCTTCTTCATCGGTTCATACATGTCCGTAGCCATCTGCCAATATTTTTCGCGGGAAGCCTCACTGGCAATAAAATTCTGGTAATAAAAATCTTCAGGATTATACTTATCCCAAACACCCCCTGGACTTCGGAAATCAGGAATGCCAGATTCTGTGCTAAGACCTGCTCCACCAAAGACGACCGTCCTCTTGGAATGGATAATCCATTGCGCCACCTGCTTTATTTTTTCTTCCGTATGTTGTTGTTCACCCCATTTCGCCATCGCCCTATCTCCCTATCCTGATTTTCTTCTCCTCTATATCATACGGGTGGTCCACCTTGCAAGGAAAAGAGACCATATGATACACTTCAACTATGCGATGCAACTTGATTAAACAGGGCTACCCACAAGGGAGTTGCTATGTAGAGGTCGAAGGGGGAAAAGCCCTCGCCTGTGAAGCAACCTTAAAGGAAACTGATCAGGGTTTGTTTCGACTGATAACAGCTGCCCATCTTTCCCGTCCTGAAAATTACCTTTCCATCTATCAATCAGGATGTAATTTTTCCTGCAGGAAATGTCATTCCTGGTCCTTTACGAAGAAAGCCACTGGAGAATGGTGGTCCCCGATCGATGTTTTGAAGGCTTGCAAAGAATACGAAAGAGGGGTGACGATTCGAGAACCGAGGGAAAGAGCCACTGCCTTTCATGCCCATGAATCCTGTCGCTGCTGCGGTGCCTGTGTGATGTATGGAAAACGATCCGCCGACTGTCCGAGGGTCATTCAGAAAAAGGATATTGTTTTGAGTCCTCAAGGATGGGGACCTGCCCGCAATATCGTGGCCTTTACCGGAGGAGACCTCATCTGCTGTCCAGAATTCTATGTGGAATGCACTCGACTGATCAAGACAGAAACAGATCTCTGGGTTCTCATCGAAACGAATGGATATGGGTTGACGCCTCAAAATCTCGATCGCCTGGAGGCAGCAGGGGTTGACTCTTTCTGGCTAGATATCAAAGCCTTTGATGCGACAGACCACAAATGGCTGACCGGTTGTTTTAACCGTAACATCCTGAAGCTTCCCGAGGAAATCCTCAAAAGAGGATTTGTTCTTGAAGTGCTCTCCCTTTACATCCCCAATCTCGTAGAAACCTCTCAGTTGAAGAAGATCGCTAAACTGCTCTTTGATGTTGATCCTGAGATTCCTTTTACCATCCTTGCCTTCTTTCCGGAATTTCAGATGAGACGATATCGGAGCCCTAAGATTTCAGAGTTGATCACTGCCTACGATGAGGTCAAAGCCACTGGCTTGATCAACGTGAGATTGGGAAATACAGGGGTTGTTATTGCCTCCGAGGAGGATCAAGATCTTTTAAAGGAGAGGGTAGGATTAGGAAATTATTGAAATGGGGAAAGCCAAATTTGGATTTGGGATTGACGGAAGTCCTCTCTGCTAAACTTTCTAATTTCTTTATGCGAACCAGTGGTTGATTCTTCATTCGGGTTGTGGTAATGGGAATACAGATGAAGGGAGAGCGTATGGAAAAAAAAGTCCTCATTGTGGATGATGAGGAAAGAGTGGTCCGGTCCATTGCAGGTGTTTTGGAAGACGAAGGGTTTAAGGTCGCAACGGTTAAGAGTGGTGAAGAAGCGATTGACACCTTCCAAAAGATCAATCCAGATGTCATCCTTCTGGATATCTGGATGCCAGGAATGGATGGCATCGAAGTATTGAAAAGGCTGAAGACCATGGTCCCCGATTGCCAGGTCATCATGATCTCAGGGCACGCAACGATTTCCACGGCCATGGCGGCTGTCAAATTAGGTGCCTTCGACTTTATTGAAAAACCCATTTCCCTCGATGTTCTTTTGCGAACCATCCATCGAGCCCTCCAAGGCCCTCGGGAGAAATTGGAAGAAGAACCTGCACGAGAGGCCATCTCAGAAATGAATGAGACCTATCCTCAGACGTTAAGCTTTGAGACGGCGATTCTGGAAGAACCTCCCAAGAAAAAGTCAGCTTCATTCATCCAGCAACGGACGCTTAAAAAAAGCGTCGTTCTTTACGGTACCGGGCTTCATTCTGGCATGAAGACAGGTCTTCTGCTTCAACCCCTTCCCCCTCATAGTGGCATCCTTTTTGGAAACATTTCTTATGACGAGGTTGTCCCGGCTCACCTGGATTATGTCCAGACGACAGAATTTGCCACCTGTCTGAAAAAAGGAGTGGCTACAGCCAAGACCATTGAGCATCTGATGGCCGTTCTCCATGCGTACCGTATTACCAATTTAATGGTAAAGATGATTGAAGAGATTCCGATTATGGATGGGTCTGCCCTGGAATTCTGCAAGATGATCGAAGAGGCTGGGGTTGAGGAACAGGAGGAGAGAGTCCAAGAAATTGTGATCGATCGTAGATTGGAAGTGGTTCACAAGAATAAATCCATCGTCGTCGAGCCAGCAGAGACATTTTCCATTCGCTTTTTTTTGGACTATCCTCCTCCGATTGGACAGCAGAGCCTCGATTTCGTCTTGGAAGACAGGGAGACGTTCAAAGAGCAGATTGCCCCTGCGAGGACTTTTGGGTTTCTAAAAGATATCGAGATGCTGGAGCGGATGGGGTTAGGCAGCGGGGGTCGGCTCCACAATTTTATTCTGGTTGATGATGAAAAGATTGTCAATACGGAACTGAGATTTGTTGATGAGTTTGTTAGGCATAAAATCCTTGATTTGATCGGGGATTTTTATCTACTCAACCGTCCGATCCGTGGAAGAGTAACTGCCCGCCTGACGGGTCATACAGAAAATATCGCCATGATGAGAAAGATAAAGGAAGGGATCGTTGGGGAAGAAAAATCATAAAGCCAACCGAAGGTTACAGGCATCGTTAGCTTTGCCATCAGGCAAAGGTCCTGTGTAAGGGAGATGAAAAGATGGGACGAGAGGAAAGGCCTGCGATCAAAGAATTTTTAGATATGCTGGCGGACATCTTGGCTGAAAAGTATTTTGAGCGCATGGATGACCGGATGAAGAAGATCCCGGAGCTCCGGCGACTGATCACAGCAAAGGAAGCAGGACAATACCTCAGCCTCTCTACGGATACCATCTATCAGATGGCTTCTCAGAAAAAACTTCCCTACCTCAAGATTGGAGCTCGGGTCCTCTTCGACATCAAAGCCCTCGACCATTGGATTGAGAAGCATATGATTAAAGAGAAAGAATGGAAGAAGGAGGAACTGAAAACGGAGATGGAGTATAGCAAATCGAACGCCAGGGCAATAAAAGAATCCGATCTCTTAACCTTACTGAAGAAAAAAGGCAAAGATTAGAAACGACGATATTAAAGCCCCCGTTCCTTTAATTTCCCCCAAATAATTCTGAAGCTTTTTTTACCCCTCTTCCCAGGATCGTTCCAGAACCTTTCTGATGGGCCATTGGGTTAATCATTTTGATGCGGAAACTTGAGTTCCGGAAAAAGGGCCATTCAAAAAATAAGAGGATTTTCATGGACCAAGAGATCTATTTGTTTATCACTCATTTCATACAAATAGTTTGCTCCAAGCGATACTTTTGGTATCTGATCAATCGGCATTTCTCTGTTTATTTTCTTGACAGATGGGACGGGTTCCCTTTAGAATTAATTTGAGAAAAGGAGGTGAGGTCCATGAGATGGATGTTCCCCCATGCAACCCATTGTTCGACCTGCGGGTCCATACGCTGGTCCTGAGCAAGACGTAAAACTGCTCATCACGTTTCATCTAACTCTTCAAGGCCGGTTCCATTCACCGGCCTTTTTTATGATCCTTTACCCCTCTCCGGGAGGAATTTCTATAGAGAGCTTTTCGTTTTCTGTGTTCACCCGCTGTCGGAGGATATTACATTTGGAAGGACGGGGGTGAATGGGAAAAGGGTCTTTGCAGAAGCTCCCGCTCGCCAAAGAGCATATTCGGCGAGTAGGTCAGCATCGGCGGGTATGCTTCGGCGAATTGGGTCGAAGCTTTGAAGATGTTCAGTGCGGAAGATTAGGGAGGCTTCACCTCATTGAAGCCGGTGCGATAAAACAAAGAATAGGTTAAGATGACCCAAAATAAAAATGGGACTAGGATCGGCTTAAGGATCAACTTCGTTTAATTGAATTTCCTGCCGGATCCGAAGAGAGTGCGTCATCATGGCAAAGGGTGCAATTCAGATGAGAGAAAACGAAGGGTATTCTTCCTCCTCCTTTGTACCCTCTGTGGGGCCTATCTTGTTTCTCGTCGGGATTTTCTTTATCAATTTTCTTTCAAGAATTATTCTCTCCCCTCTCATGCCTACGATAGAAGGAGACTTAAAGATCGGACACGATGAGGCAGGAGGATTTTTTTTCTTAATCACGCTCGGGTACTGTATCGGGTTACCCCTTTCCGGTTTCATCTCTTCTCGACTTCAACACAGAAAGACCATTGTCCTCTCTGCCTTCGCTGTGGGTGGAGCCCTTATTTGGATTGGCCTGATGCGTTATCTTTGGGGCATCCGGATTGGACTGATTCTGATGGGGTTAGCAGCCGGTTTTTATCTCCCCTCCGGGATATCAACCTTAACCAGTTTGGTGAGTCAGCGCCATTGGGGAAAAGCAATCGCTATGCATGAACTGGCTCCCAATCTCGGCTTTGTCGTCGCTCCGATTCTTGCCGAAGTGCTTTTGGTTTGGTGTTCGTGGCAAGGAATCTTGGTCCTCATCGGACTGGCCTCTTGGATGATAGGGTTTGTTTTTGCCTTTCGTGGCCAGGGGGGACAATTTCCTGGAACAGCGCCTGATTTAAGAACTTTAAAAAATATCCTAAAAGACCCCTCTTTTCTGCTTATGGTGGTTTTCTTTTCTTTAGGAGTAGGGTCCAGTTTTAGCATTTATTCCATGGTACCCCTCTATCTCGTTTCAGAGAAAGGCATGGATCGAACCTGGGCCAACACCCTGCTCGCCATTTCAAGAATAGCCCCTTTAGCCACCGCCTTTGTTTCGGGATGGATGACAGATCAACTGGGTGTCAAAAGGACCCTTCAAATAATCTTTCTAATGAGCGGTGTCGCTACGGCCCTGATTGGAATGGTGCCAACCTCATGGCTCCCACTCGTCATCTTTATCCAACCCGTCCTCGCGACTGCGTTCTTTCCTGCAGGTTTTGCTGCTCTGGCGAGCATTGGAACCCCCCAGATGAAAAATATTGCGGTTTCCCTTACCGTTCCGATAGGTTTTCTCATCGGAGGAGGTGCAGGAACAGCGGGATTAGGGCTTGCAGGGGAAGCTGGGTTGTTTTACCTGGGGTTCATTTTTTTTGGAGGAATCATCGGAGCAGGTTCCCTGTTTGTAAGCTATCTGAGGCTAAGCAAACCGTAATCGTTTCGTCCCTTTTCCTTAGTCTGCGCGAATCAATGCTTGACGGGCTAAGATCTCATCGGTGCGAATTTTATCTTTGAGAGCATTCTTCTGATTTTCTTCTTTCACACTGAGGTTTGCATCCGTATTGCCGGACCACCGCCGGCAGAGATAAAGGTTTTCATAGATCCGGCCGATTTTATATTCCCTGCACATCCTTAAAGCCACCGCATAATCTTCACCATAGCTCACGTTTGGGAAACCGATCCTTCGAAGGAGTGAAGTGTTAAACCCCCTTGGAGCACCAAGGCCATTGATGCGAAGTGCATTGTTGTGGCCATTCTCATCCGTCCATTCCCGGTGATCGATCAGGCCCGGAGGGAGAACATTGAGATCGGAGTCAACGAGTGTATAGGAACCGATCACCATAGCCAATCTTTCTTGTTGAAGCTCATTGACCATCCTTTGCAGGGTATGCGGACTACTGTAAAGATCATCGGAATCGAGCTGAATTACATAGAAACCGCAGCGTGGGTCATGAATGGCTTCGTTCCAACATCCCCCAATGGCAAGGTCCGTTCTTTCCGGAATGAGGTGGTGGACATTGAGGTATTTCCTGGTAAAGTCGGCGATGATCTCGGTTGTTCCGTCTGTCGAGTGGTTGTCAACAACGAGAATATTGAATGGAAAATCAGTTCTCTGGGATAAAGCGCTTTTGATCGCTTCTCCAACTGTTGTCTTTCGATTTCGAACAGGGATGATGACAGAGGCATTCACCGAATATCCTTTAGGGACGGGCTCCACCCTTTTCCATCGAGGGGGGAGATAAGCTCCAATCCTTCTCAGATGATCTGTAAAAACAGATTCCATCTCCTTCTGGAGGGGTTGATGGTTAGGATCCAGATAGGCGAATAATCGCTTCTCCCCAGATATTTCCTCTGGAGCCATCGTGCAGTAGAGTGGTTCAGGGAGATGGTAGATTGGATAATCGATGGAGATCTTGAGGCGCAAATCGTAAAGGCCAGCAAATTTAACCTTCGGAATAGGTCCGTATTTTTTTAGAGACTGTTGAGCAGCGGAGATTGAAAAGAGCATCATCCCTCCGAAGTTAAAATCATCTCGAACGCTTCCCAGTTGATAATCATTAAGTGGATGAAGCGTTTTTGAACGACCGAGTTGTTCATAGAAGTCCGAATAGACCAGGCCGACCTGCCTGGATTGAGCTGCCAAGAAGAGTTGCTCGAGATGGTTTGGTTCGATTGAAAAGGGTTTAAAGTCAGGGAGCAGAAGCAAAAAATCTGTGTGAATCTCCCCTAAAATTTTGTTAAGGGTTTCCCTTGAAGGGATAGGGGGAGCCATGAGCAGTTTTGCCTCTGAAATCCTGAGATCAGCCGACTCCTGACTAACCACCATCACTCGCTGAATCAAATCTGATTTCATCAGGGAAAGCAATGTTTTCTCGAAGAGAGATCCTGGATGATAAGGAGTGACCATGGTAATGGGTTTCAACATTGTCCTCCCCTGAGGTTTAAGGCTCTTTGACATGTTTCGGAGAGTTGATGAAGGTGAGGGAGAGAGACGAGATGGGATGTGGCAAGGTTGAGGTTCTGGATTCCAGCAGGGATGTGCTCGAGGAAGGATTTAAGGTTCTTTCGAAGCCCCAAGAATCCATAAGCCCCGAGGGCCTGCATGAGGCGCTGGGATGAGGCCTCCCAGAACATTTTTTGAAAGTCTTCCCAGATCAACGCTTGTCGGGAAAGATCGTAATAATAAGCAAGCAAGTCCAACTGCTGGGATTCGTTGAAATTTACATAAGGATCGCAAAGAAGGGAGCCGAGATCGTAAAAGGGACTCCCCCAGCGCATTCCCTGAAAATCAATGAGAAGAGGTTCTCCCTTGAGAATCATCACATTTTGAGATTGAAAATCCCGATGGATGAGACAGCGTTTTGTTTCAAGAAGACGCTCTGCAAGGCCTGAAAGTTCTACCTCAAGATTTGCCTCAAAAGACGGCTTCATTTCGATCTGGCAAATCCCCCTGATAAAATGCTCTTTAAAATAATTCCATTCCCAGCGATAGAGATCGAGGTTGAACCCTTCCATGAGCCTTACCCGTTCTTTAGGAAATTCCTTTTCGGGGAAGCTGTGAAGCTTATGGCTGACCGAAAGCGTTTTCTGATAAAGGGTCCTTCGGATCTCCCAGGGTGTATCCCTTAAAGACCTGAGATCGGTATCACCGAGGTCCTCCATGAGAATCAGGGAGTGGTCTGGAGCATGGCGGATGAACCTGGGAACGGGTATATCTATTTCTTTAAGAAATAAGGCGATGTCAGCATAGTAGCTATTTTCTACCCGCTTGGGATTGTAATGAATCAGGATAGCAGACTCGGTGGGGTTCCATTTGAGACGATAAAAACGTCGATCGGAGCCTCGTCCTTCTAAAGGAAAAAGTTCAATAGGAATAGACTCTGGAAGACCTAAGGTCTCTCGAGCAAAACAAATCATTTCTTTCAAATGGAGATTTCGGATTTCAGAGTGCGGAATCATTTACCTCATTCCCGCAAGTCATTGATTTGAAATATTTTTAACCCAATGCCCTCTGTTCTATTCACTTTGCCATCTTTTCGTAAACTTCTACCGAGCCGATATCGTGCCAATCGCCTTCATCGATGATTACCCCGTGTATCGAGCCGGGTTTTTCCATAATTCTTTTAATGAAAACATTAACAATAGATTCTATTCTGCCAGCTTCAAGAAACCTGAAAAATGATTTTTCAACAATATAGATGCCTGTAAACTGGCAGGTCTGAACTCCAGGTTTTTTTAAGGAGTTTCGGAGATCACAGATCTCCCCCCCTTCATTGATATCCACATTGAGAAGGGGACCGCGGCTCCTAAGGGCAAGGGTTACCTCCGGACGGTTCAATTCATGAGCCTGTTGAAGTTGCTGCAAAGGGAGGTTGGTGATCACATCCCCATTGTAACAGAATATGGCCTCGTCCTCCTTAAGAAGATCTTCAATATTTTTTAATCCTCCAGCAGTATCGAGAAGAACGGGTTCGTAGCGAAAAATGATGGGGATGCCGCGCCACTGGTTATCGGAAAATGCCCTCAGGTAGGTTTCTGATAAATGATGGGTATTGACAATCAGGCGATCCACGCCTGCTTCGATGAGATGGTCCATCGCATAAGTAATGAGTGGACGTCCCCTGATTTCAAGAAGCGGCTTGGGACATTTTTCTGTCAGAGGCCTGAGCCGCGTTCCTAACCCGGCACCTAAAATGAAAGCCGTCTTGAACCGACGTTTCTTCATCTCTCTCTTGATCCCACCCTCTCGTTCTTCTTCCCAAACTCCGGATCGATCTTTACGAGTCCGGTAACCATAAATCCTGGGATCGTTGCAATCATCACCCAGAGGAAGAAGTTCGAATAGCCCATCTGCTCCTGAAGCCAGCCGCTGAACATCGCGGGCACCATCATGCCCAGTGCCATAATTCCCGTGGCAATGGCGTAGTCAACCGTTTTATGCTCACCCTCTGAGATCATCATCATAAACATCGTATAAGCTGTGAAGCCGAAACCGTAACCGAACTGCTCCAGGGCAATACAGAGATTAATCAACAAGAGGTTTTCAGGCAGGGCTTGTGAAAGATAGACATAGACCAGATCCGGAAGATGCAAAGTACAGACCATGATCCAGATCCAGAACTTGAGGCCTTTTCTGTAAATGGCATATCCACCTAAAAGTCCTCCAAGTATGAGCGAAATAAGCCCTACCGTGCCGTAGATGATCCCAACTTGTGAGGTATGAAGTTCCAGTCCTCCCTTTATGCGGGGGTCAAGTAAAAAAGGGGCGATGATCTTGACGATCTGAGTTTCTGCAAAGCGGTAAAAAAGGAGGAAAGCAAGAATGGAGAAGACTCCCTTTTTTCTGAAGAAGAGGCGGAAAGGATAGAGGAACTCGCGAACCATAGATGCAGAAGAGGTTCGGGAGGCCGGAAGGTCTGAACTCGGGTAAGGAAGGATAAACAAGTGATAAATGAAAAGGGATAAAAAAATACAGGCTACCACAAGAAAGGAGATGGACCAAGCCATGGGAATATCGTAACCGTTCCCCTCGAACATTCCCGCAAGGATAACCAGACCGCCCTGAGTGGAAATCATGGAGAGGCGGTAAAAAGTTGTTCGCACCCCAATAAAGGCTGCCTGATGGTAATCTGGAAGTCCCAGCATGTAGAACCCATCCGCTGCAATGTCGTGAGTTGCTGAGCTGAAGGCCATGAGCCAGAAAAAGGCAAGGGTGGTTTGAAAGAAATGGGACGTTGGAATGGTGAAAGCCACAGAGGCGAGGGAGGTTCCGACAAGCAGTTGTGTCAACAGAATCCAGTATCGCTTCGTCCTGAAAAGGTTGACCAGAGGACTCCAGATGGGTTTGATAACCCAGGGAAGATAAAGCCAGCTCGTATAGAGGGCAATGTCAGTATTGGAGAGTCCAAGGCGCTTGTAGAGGATCACTGAAACACTCATAGCCATGGTGTAGGGAATCCCTTCAGCCATGTAAAGAGAAGGAACCCAGGCCCAGGGGTTTCGGTCAGTAGGTTTTAATTTTCTCTCCGTTTCTAAATGGTTCATTATTCCAACTGAATTTTAGTAGATTTTCTTAAAATCTGTTTTCGGAAAATAGTGCCTCAAAATTTCATCTGCTGAACATCCTTGGGTTGCCATGACTGCGGCGCCAATCTGACAGAGCCCTACGCCGTGTCCCCAGCCAGCGCCATAAAGTACAAACCTCTCCGAGTCAGCCGTCACGACGAAGGCACTGCTGTAAAGATGGGTCCTGGAAAGCCAGCGCCTGATTTCAAGTTCCTTACCTACAACCACACTTTTCCCCGAGCCAACAATTTTTAGGCGAGAGATCCTTCCTGACGGACCCCGCTGAAGGGGGATGATTTCCTTCACTGTCCCGAAATCTATCCCAGATTTTTTTTTCAGGATCTCCTTTAATTCCGTCCGTGTATATTCAACCCTCCAGCGGAAATAATCCTTTGTTTCACGGTCAACACCAGGAAGGATAATGTTCAGGAGGTTTGTATCTCTTGTGTTACAGTAGGCGTTGGGCTCTGAAAGGATCCAGGCTTCGGCTTCTTTTTCGTTAATCATGGGTTGATGGAGAAGAGGTGAGTCTGAAATGCTCGTCAGGTAGGAAACAGGATGATCCCCCCAGGCCGTGTCGAAATTTTCCGTCCTACCCCCGCAGGCTTTGGAGTATCGGGCATCGCAGATTTCGTTCTGAAACGTCAGAACCCTCCCTTGAGTCTGCCGCACTGCTTTCTCAGCCTGACCAGATATGGCCTTCTTGATTCCCTGATAACGCTGGCAGTGGTCATCCGCGCAAACATCGAAGAGATCGTGGTCTGTTCGATCATACCACCGGATGACCTCATGTTCTGTTATCCTTTCCGTTGATGCGGCCGTTCCTTTTGATTTCTTCATTTGATTCAGTGCTGATAAAACCCAACTCCTCGACAGGATGGCATGGGCTTTAAGAAATTCAATCGGTGCGGCAGGATTCATCTCTGAAGAGATGACACTTATTAGGTAATCTTCGATGGGGATTTCATTCATAGCGCAGATCGTTCCATCCTCCCGAAGCCGGAGAATCAGATCTCCCTGAAAGGTCTGGTCTTCCCTCCTTTCCCAGTGGAAGCGGGTTCCGATGGTAACACGATGAAGTGAGAAAAGAGAGTTTTCCCCTGCAGCGAGTTTGATGTATGGAGAACGAGAGATTTCGTCGCCGGATCCGTCAAGGAGAATTATGCTTCCAGATGCTGGTTTGGCTAAAAACCCGCCTGAAACAGGCCCGAATTGATCTCCCCAAAAAGGTCCATCAAAATGACCGGAGACTTCAGCCTGGTCGTCCATAATGCCCACGAGGATCTTTGGTTGGGTATTCATTGGTTGCCTCATTTCAGCCCCTTTCAAACTTATTACTTCTTCAAAGGTTTTGTCAAATGGCATGTTCAAAGAAAAGTCAAGGAAATGAAAAGTCTAAGAGAGGCGTGTGAGGAGATAGATGGGTCAGCTAAAGACAATATCGCAAGCCTGACTTCCGTATAATCACGACCATATTTACGCCTTCATTTCCTACCCTCCCCATCAGCCCGTCAGCAAAATCGTGCAATGGTTGAAAGGGACGAGCTCAAGGACGCTTCTGCAAGAGTTTCCCCATCTGCGCAAGCATCTGTGGGGTCGGCATGTTTGGCCCCGGGGGGATCTTGTTGTCCGCTCCGGGACGATTACAGGTCAGAGGATGGAGCAGTATCTTGCCAAACAAGAAGGGGAACCCGTTCCTGACGAAAGTCAATTTATAATCGACGAAGATATGAAGCGACCGCCTTCTAGGCGGTAGTCATTCACTCATTTTTTTTCGTAATTTTCTCCGGATGAAGGTTTCATTTTTCAGGGGGGAGGATGACAGAAATCTCTCTTTTCAGACCTTCTCGGAGAATGGTGATGTGGATCTCCTTTCCTCGACCTTTCTGAACGACGGCGTCATGAATATCTTTCAGTTTCAAAATCTCTTTTCCGTCGATAGAAAGAAGTTGATCGCCTGCGAGAAGGCCGGCTTTTTGAGCCGGAGTTCCCGGGAGAACGCGTTCAATCAATATCCCTGCCCCTTCCGTTTGCTCTTTTAAGATAAGACCCAATCTGGGCTTTTTTTTCTCAAGAGGGCTCGGGTGGGTGATCCAAAGGTAATCACCTATGGGTTTCGAAATCTCCGGACGGAAGATGTCCTCAGCGAGGTTTTCTTTCCATGTTTTTAAGACGAGGCTACGGTAAGGCAGGGGAGTTCTCCGATAAAACCTTTTTGGAATTCCAAAATCATATACGATGTGGCCACTCCCAGTGATCACAACGACTGTTTTTCCAGTCCCTTCCGAAGAATGAAGAAACTGTGAGAGTGTTTCTGCCATGCCTTCGTCCCACAAGGTTTGGGCCTGGTAGAAGTGTTCAAACGTTTCGGCAGATCCTCCCTGGTGGTCCCTATAGATCATTTTGATATAAGCGAGGTGGTCTTTGTCGGAGAGATCCATCTCTGGAAGTTTTAATTTGTCTTCCGGGGCCAGTTTTTCAATCCCGTGCTGAGCCACCTTTCTCACCAGGCCTCTGTCAACATTGAGGCCAATGACTTTGAGATGATGGGCCTTTGCCTCCTCGAGGATGGATCTGTAAAGTTGGTAATCCATGCCCCAGGTCTTCTCCCATGCGACTTCTTTCAAAAATTCTTCTTCGCTCAAACGTCCCTGACTCCAGCGATCGAGAATTGGTTGTTGCCACTTTTCAAACATCTCCATCCCAACGGCTATTGCCTTTCCCCTGGCGAGGAGGTCTTTCAGGATTTTCCATTGAATCTGATGATGTTCCATCTGGTCATGGGATTCTCCAATGAAGATGACCCGTGCATCTTGAAGATCGTCCATCAATTGTTGAAAAGATTTTTTTTCACCCTCGGGAAGTTTAAAGATTTCTTCAACCCCAGGAGGAGGACTACTGTTGAGGATCGTTGAAAACCAGTGCGATTGGACTCTCTGGACACAGCCAGAGATAGAAAAGAGAAATGATAGACTGAAGAGTAAAACAAGAGACAATCTCACAAATTCATTATAACACTCTGGTTTTCACGTTGAAAGGCACCTGTCTTGCTTGAAACTGAAAGGGAGATTGTGATATTTCCTTCTTAAATCCTACTTCCAAGAGAGGTTTAAAAATGAAGCGTTTGAACAGGATCCTCCTCATCTTCATCGGTTTATTAGGGATGGTCTGGGCGGTTAACCTTCCTGTGACCCAGGCGTCTGAACTACAGAGAGCATTCATTGGAGAGGAATCGTCTGAGAACATTGAAGCCTTATTCGAAAGGGTTAAAAAACTCGAAGCCTCTCTCTTCCTTCTTCGTTCAGAGTTTATTTTTCTCGAAAAACGGTTCAGCAATCTTCAGGTTCGCCCTCCTCTTTCTTCCTATAAACTGCCCAAAGAAGTGACTCTGTGCGGGGAGAGAATTCCTGTTGAGGATAGAATGGTTTGGGAAAATCTGGATCGGGAATTCCTTTTGACTCTCGACAATCATGTCCAGATCCTTCTATGGATGAAGCGAGCACAGAGATACTTTCCCCATATAGAGCATAGGCTAAAAGAGATGGGGCTTCCAGATGATTTGAAGTATGTCACGATTACGGAAAGCGGTCTGAGGCCCCAGGCGGTTTCTTCTTCAGGGGCGGCCGGGATCTGGCAATTTATCCCATCCACGGGGGAGAAATATGGGATGCGAAAACAAAAGGCTCTCGACGAACGCTTCGATTTCTATAAAGCCACCGATGGTGCCTTGACCTATCTCAAAAACCTCTATGACGAGTTTGGTAGCTGGACCCTGGCGATGGCGGCGTACAATGCGGGAGAGAATCGGGTCAGGAAAGAGGTTGAGTCCCAGAAGACGAGCAACTACTTTTACCTCGCCCTTCCTCTGGAGACGGAACGATATGTCTATAAGATTGCCGTTGCCAAGATCATCCTCTCCGACCCCAACCGATACGGGTTTTATCTTGAGGATCATGAACGGTATGCCCCCCTCCGTTTAGCAAGAGTCCAGATAGAATTGAAACAGCCTCTTCCCCTCATAGAGATTGCCAGAGCGATTCGATGCTATTATAAAGAGGTCAAAGAGATGAACCTTCATCTTTTAGAGGACGTGATCCCTGCAGGGGTTCAGTTTCTTAATCTCCCTTTGGAGAGCGTTGATCGATTCCGGGATTTTTTATCCAAATGGGAGAAAGAGTCTCAAACAAAATAACCAGAATTTTTTGTTGAAATTATCGGGCAAAAGGAATATTCTTACCTTGAAAGCAAAGGACTGAAGACGTGGATAAGGAACGAATTTTGATTGTCGATGATGAGCCCCTCATTCTGGAAATGGTGGCGTCGTATGTGACGACCCTTGGATTTGAAGTCCAAACGGCCTCCAATGGATTGGAAGCCATAGGAACATTGAGGCATGAACCCTTTACGATATTGCTCACAGATATCAAAATGCCCGAAATGGATGGATTCGAATTGATCAAAACCGTCCGAACTGAGTTTCCGGATATCCACATCATTGCCATGACTGGCCATGGGGCCTCCTACACCTTTACGGATGTGGTCGAATGCGGTGCCACAGACTATGTGAACAAGCCTTTTTCCCTCGATGAGGTGAGGGCAAAGTTGAACCGAGTCGTTCGGGAGAAAAGGCTCTTAAGGGATCTCAAACAAAAATCGATGGAACTTGAAAAAGCAAACGAAGATCTCAGGAGACTTGACAACCTGAAGTCTATCTTCGTCTCGAGTGTTTCTCATGAATTACGTACTCCCCTCACGGTGATCAAAGAGTTTATTTCCCTCATGCTTGAGGGACATGGAGGGCCTCTGACAGAATCTCAGGAAGAGTATTTAGGCATTGCCCACAAAAACATCTTGAGACTTACCAACCTTATTGATACCCTTCTGGATTTCTCAAGAATTGAATCCGGAAAAGGGCTTCAGTTGAAATTTGAACCCGCCCGTTTGACAGAAGTGGTTGAAGATGCCTCCATGACGTTAGCTCAAGCCCTCGAGGAGAAGCGAATCACCTTAGAGAGCCGGCTTGACCCTGAAATGCCTCAAGTTTTGATTGATCGGAATCGCCTCATCGAGGTCTTTATCAATCTGATCAATAACGGCATTAAATTTACACCCACTGGAGGCCGGATCAGTATTGATACGAGAGGATTGACAGAAAAGAGAGACTATTTGAAGGTAATGGTGAGTGATACAGGAATCGGCATCGCTCCTGAAGATTTGCCCAATGTTTTTAACCGATTCTATCAAGGACAGAGTACGGGCATTTCAATGGGAACTGGGCTCGGACTTGCCATCACGAAAGAGATCATCGAAGGGCATCAGGGATCGATCCAAGTGGAAAGCCGATTGGGAAGTGGCAGCTCCTTTATCTTTACCCTACCCCTTCTTCAAGTTCCCAACATCTTCAGATTGATTGTTCAGCCCATGTTGGAAGAAGCGGAGAAAGAGGGGCTCCCTTTCTCCGTGATTCAGGTTAAATTCTGGGATTCGAGAATGAAGCGGGAGATGAGCCTCAGTTATGAATTGTGGGGAGGCATCAAGTATGCCCTTCAGAAGATGGTTCGTTCCGTCGATCTGGTGGTTCCTTTTCCCAATCATCTCATCTATCTCTTTTCGTTTATCGATCAAAGACTCGCCCAAGAGATTGGGGAAAGGGTCGAGGTCAAGCTTACCCAGGGGGGATATGTCCCCAAGGGGACTGAGGTGCAGTTCAAAACTTATTCTTATCCCCAAGAGGCCAAGTCTAAGGAAGAATTTTTACAAGGATGCCGTTTATTGATCAAAAGTGAATAAATACCTTCCAGAGATTTTAGATCAACAGAAACCACACCCTGTTGAAAGATCAGATCGAGTCAGTAAACTTTGGGTGTAGAAAAGAAAGACCCCACCCATTTCAAAGACGGGCAAGGGCCATCCGCTCTACAAGGCTTCGAATGGCGGTTTTTTATCATGTTATGGAAAACGGGGGGCTTTACTTAACGTCAATTCCGGCAGGGACATGAAACGGTTGTGCTGATACAGAAAAAGGTTCGCCTCGATGCCTTGCCGAACGAATCGCCCCTGCCCATTTAAACAGAAATCATGCAACATCTGGGAGGATTTGAGTGTCTGAGGAGGATTGATCCAATGATAAGAATGCTCTTAGCAGGTCTGATCTTTTCGGTATTCTTAGTGTGTTGTGAACGAAAGCCGTCTTCCTCTGATATCACATCCGAGCCATTACAGATTCCGAAGGTCACCATCGAAAAGGAGAAAATAGAGAGAGAAGAAGCGCTTCCTCCGGAGGTCAAGATCAAGCTGAAGAGGGATGGGAAAGATAATTATTCCTGGGAAGTGAGTGGTTCGGATGTCGATCAGGTGTTAAGGATCAATGAAAAACTGAGGAAAAAATTGGGTGGTGAACAGAGCAAATAGAGAAGGGGGATGAGGTAACGATGGATGTCTATCTTGAGCAGATATTTAAGGAGTTTCCCACTGGGATTGGGATTGCCATCCTTGTCTTTTTGGGGATCCTCCTCGTCATTTGGCTTTTGCTTCCCCTCTGGGTTTTATTCATTCAGTGGAACACAGGTAAAATTAGAGACGAGATACGGAGACTTGCCAATCAGATCGAACAGGGAGATTGGGATGGGAAAAGCAAGCGGTCCTCCGGGCCAAGGGATTAGGCTTTTCTTTGTTCTGTGTCTATGCCTCTTGCCCTCCGTCATCTCCTCTGAAGACCTTCAGAAGATTCCTCTTTATCTCAAAGGAAAAGAGATTCGCGTGGAAGTCGCAAGAACCCCGGAGGAACGAGCTCAGGGATTGATGGGCAGAAGACATCTGGGGAAAGAAGAGGGGATGCTCTTCGTTTTTGAAGAAGAGGGGTATCACCGTTTCTGGATGAAAGATACTCTCATTCCCCTGAGCATTGCCTTCATTGACCGGGAAGGACGGATTGTTCAGATTACGGACATGAAACCGCTTACGCTGACCTCTCATGCCCCACCCAAACCGATCCTCTATGCTCTGGAGATGACTCAGGGCTGGTTTTCTAAGAATGGGATTAAAGTAGGCGATCGGGTGAGGTTCTCTAAATAAAGATTGTTCCAAATAGTGAGTTTTGAGTTCGGTGATGTCTTTTGGAATTATTTACTTTGGACTCCATTCTTTAATCATTTCCTTTCCAGCAATAGAGGCAGAGTTTCTCCCTGGGAAGACCGATGGCTTCCACCATATCTTCAATGGTCTGATATTTTAAAGTGGTTGCGCCTAATTCCCTTCTAATCCAATCAACCATTCGTTTATATTTCTGGGTTCGGGGATCTGTATATTCCCTGACATCCCCAATCTCTCTTCCCTCAAGGGCCCGGATGGCCTTACGGGCCACCAATTCCTTAATAGACCGCGTTGAAAGGGCAAAACGACAGGGAAACATCAAAGGGGGACAGGCAGGTCGAATATGAACCTCTTTGGCGCCACACTCCCAGAGTTTTTTAATTGTGTAATTTTTCAGTTGGGTGCCCCGAACAATCGAATCTTCACAGAGGACAATCCGGTTTCCACAGATCACCTCTTTAACGGGAATGAGCTTCATGGTTGCGACTAAATCTCGGATCTCCTGAGAAGGAGGGGTATAGCTTCTTCCATAGCCAGGCGTATATTTGACCAAGGGCCTTCGGTAAGGTATTCCAGATTCCATCGCATAGCCAATGGCATGGCCAACGCCAGAATCCGGAACGCCTGCCACGAGATCTGCCTGGATCGGGTCATTTTTGGCCAGCGATCGACCGCATCGTTCTCTGACCAGTTCCACGCTGATCCCTTCATAACTTGAGGCAGGATAACCCGTATAGATCCACAAGAAAGCACAGATCTGGTTCTTCGCTTTCCCGGGCACTTTCTCTTCCAATCCAGACTTTCGGATGAAGACAATCTCCCCTGGATCGAGATATTTTTTGATCCGAAATCCTAAGTTTAGAAAGGAACAGGTTTCTGTGGCGATCGCAAACTCTCCGTCTCTTTCCCCAATGACCAGGGGAGTTCTTCCCAGACGATCTCTCGCCGCCAGGATACCTTCTTTTTTCAGGAGCAGAAGAGAGGCAGACCCTTGAATTCTATCATAGATTCCCTCAATGCCTTCCAGAAGGGTTCGTCCTCGTGTAATCAGCTTAGCGACTAATTCAACGGAGTTCAGCCCACGATGGGAGATTTCACCGAAGGTTTCTCCGGCTTTCAGGAGTTCGAGTCCCAATTCATCGAGATTCTCGATCAATCCTGCCATGACAATCGCAAACGTTCCAAACTTTGATCCGATGATCAATGGTTGAGGGTCCCGATCACTAATGACCCCAATACCGAGGTTTCCTTTCATCTCCTTGTATTCTTCAAAGAATTTTGATTTAAATTGAGATTTGCTAATGTCGTGAATGGAGCGATGGAATTGTTTTCCGAAAACGGCCATACCCCCGTATTCCGTCCCCATATGAGAATGATAGTCGGTTCCATAAAGAAGCATATCCGCGCAGTTTTTTTTCGAAACGATACCAAAGATACCACTCATACGTCCTCCGATCCCTTCAACACCCATTCACCCATTAACAGAGAGCCAACTTCTTGTCAATGAGAGGGAGGGGGAGAAAAAGAGAATATCCTGGTTCTCAATGGTGACCAGAGTGCCTTTCTGAAGAAGGCGTTACGAAAGAAGGTTTCCACTGGATGATCAGGGCATCCTCATTTCCGTAATAATTAGGGGCCATCCCCATGATCCGAAATCCCATACGCAAGTAAAAGGCCTGTGCCCCAAGGTTACTTCTTCTAACCTCAGCATGGAGCAAACGGAGTTGGGGAGTTTCCATGGCCTGGTGGAGAAGGGCCCTCCCTATCCCTTTTCTTCTATGTTCAGGAAGAACGGCAAGGGAGATGATGTGTCCCTCGGGAGAGAAAATGATATAACCCAGGACCTCTTCTTCCCCATCGGCTCTCTTTTCTGTATAGACGAGGAATGATTGGGGATAAAGAACCTGGAGATGGACGAAGGTCATCCGATCGTAAGGTGATTTCGGAAAAGAAAGTTGCTCAATCTTCAGAATAGCATCCAAATCCTCAAGGGTAAACGGCCGAATCATTGGTTCTACTTAATCCCAGAAATGATAGACACAATACCTCCAGTCAGGAGTCGGGAGAACACCTCTCTTAATCCGGAATGGACCATCAGTTTCTCATAATCCTTCGTTGATCTAAACAGGGAAACGGAATCAGGAAGGTAAGCATAGGCATGTCGATCTCCAGAGATCCATCCGCCCACCCGGGGGAGTACCCTCTTGAAATAAAAAGGATAGATTCTTTTCATCAGTCCTCTCTCGGGCAAGGTGAATTCAAGGACGACCACTTTTCCACCCGGCCTAACGACCCGAACCATTTCAGAAAGGGCTTGTTCTTTTTGGGGAATATTTCTTAAACCAAAGGCGATCACCAAACCGACAAAACTATTGTTGCGAAAGGGAAGAAAGAGGGCGTCACCCAGCCCGAGGGTGATCTTCCCGGAAAGATTCCGTTTGAGTAGTTTTTCCTGGGCCTTCCTGATCATGGGTTCTGAGAAGTCGAGACCGAAGACCTTCCGTTTTCCGTTTCCCTGATTGATCATTTCAATGGCCACGTCTCCTGTGCCAGTAGCAATGTCGAGCATCCAACCCTGATGTCCATCCAGTTCAAGAACGGCCTTCTTTCTCCAATAGATATCCCTGCGCAAACTAAGAAGATGGTTTAGAAAGTCATAGGTGGGGGCGATATTGTTGAATAGATTCCGTATCGATTCCTGGGTCAAGGCGTAAGGGTTCATCCAAATCATTATAGCAGAAGAGGCATAGGAGGGCAATTGACAAGCCTGATGGCAAGCGGTAAAATGGCTTGCAAAGGGTACTAACGGGTGAAGCATCAACAAAGATAGGTGAAGGAAAGAATCTTATAGGATATGGGAGAAGGAGGGGGGATTCACTGGTTATGAAAGCACAGCGCTTTCTCCCGATTCTCATGATGACATTCCTCTGGATGGCTCCTTGTTACGGAGAGCTGTATCAGTGGGTGGATGAGAAAGGAACACTCCATTTTGCTGATGACCTTACAAAAGTTCCAGAGAAATACCGTCCTGCTGCGGAGCAGAGAAAAATTCCCAAAGGAAAAGGGGAGGCCTCATCAATAGGATTATCTGAAACATCCAAACCCCCTTCAGAAAGACCCTCTCCTTTAAAACCCTTCGAGGCAGAAGGCTATGAAGTTCCCCTCCTTCGTCGGCACGAACTTTGGCTTGCCGAAGTAGTTCTGAATGGTAGGGTAAAAGAACATTTCGTTGTAGATACAGGAGCAAGTTTTTCACTCATCAGTCGTCAGATTGCAAAGGAATTAGGGATCCGCATGGATGAGACGACTCCTTTCATTCGTGTTGCCAGTGTCAGCGATGTGATCCTCACGCCATTAATCACCCTGCAGTCGGTCCGGGTCGGAAAAGCGGAGGTGGAGCATACAGAAGCCCTTGTCTTTAATATGCCCTCCTATCCGGGTCTCCTCGGCAATTCATTTCTCAATAAGTTCAAAGTGGTGCTCGATTCCCTTAATGGGAAGATGACTCTTTATTCTCTCCAGGGAATGCCCTCGCCAGAGCGGCCAGGGGGATATAGCAAGGAATACTGGGTAGGCCAATTCCGCTTTTACCACCGTAACCTCGAAGAGTTAAAGGGGCTTAAGGCCACCTATGAGCAACGGCGATATCAAACGGAGTTGAGGAGAATTAATAATGCCATTCGTTATTTTGAAGAACAGTTGAACGAATTGGAGCGAAGGGCTTCCTTTGCAGGAGTCCCCAGAAACTGGAGAGAGTAAAATCATTGCTCATTGCAAACCGGCGATGGCAAAGTCAACAAGGATTTTAATCCGAATTCCGCATCCCCCGTCTGCCAAAGAATTGCCCAGGGGCAGGCGAAATCCGAAATGAAGTTAGGGTGTATAGAGCACCACCAGGAGCTTGGATTCTTCATCGGACAGGTTTCGAAGTTTATGGGGAATGCCTGAGTCAAAATGGAGCGTCTCTCCTTTTTTGAGGTGGTTTTCATTTTCACCGACTCGAACCTCTACCTCTCCTTTTAATACATAAATAAATTCTTCGCCTTCATGCCTGTATTCTACCATCCGATGGTCCTGTTTGGGGTCGATTGTCACCAGAAAGGCTTTCATATGTTTGGATTCTGCTTCCGGCGTAAGGGTTTTATAAGAGTAAGCCTGGGTCCGTTTGTAAAAGCTCTCTTTTCGCTTTCTAGCCAGGGCTTCCTGTTCCTCCGCAGAGAGAAAAGAACCCGAGTCAATGGAGAGGGCTTTTGAGATTTGAATGACCGCCGATACGGGCGGGATGATCTTCCCCTCTTCGATTTCCTTAAGATAACGGTTGGAAAGCCCGGTTTTATTAGCAAGATTTTCAAAGGTCATTTTCCTCAGTTGTCTCAACTGTTTCATCTTGGCCCCAAAAGATTTTTCATCCACCTTTTTTGTGACCATACCTCCTCCTTGATGTCGGAATGGATTATTAACGCACCATTATACTCACAATTTGATTTATTTCAACTCTTTTTTTCTTACTTTGACTGAGGGATTACAAATGATTTTCATCAATCACTAAAAGGAGGAGAAGACTACGTTCCTCCATCGACCATGACTGGATTGAAACGATTGGGTTTGCGCCGTGGATGAAAAAAATATGCTTTAGGTTATTCTATTTTCGTTATATAATAAATTTAAGTCGGGCAGGAAGGGGGGCTTCATGACAGACTGGATACAGGTAGGGGTCATAGAAAACCGTTTTGAGGGAGATCGGATCGCCCAAGTTTTAGAGGAAAGGGGTATTCCTTATATGATTACCTCTTTTCTCGACACTGCCTATGATGGTCTTTATCTTCCGCAGAAGGGATGGGGAAAGGTGATGGTGCCAGAAGCCTTTCGAGGTCCAGCAGAGCAGATGGTGGCTGAGGTTAAAAAATTCTATCAGGAGGAGGCAAAAGATGAAACTGAATAGCGCTGAGGAAATTTTGAGGTTTGCTATCCGGAAAGAGGCGGATGCCGCCACGGCTTACCACATTGCTGCAGATCGTGCGCGTCCCGGAGTCAAACAGTTCTTTAAGGAATTGGCTGAAGAGGAGGAGAAACATCGAAAAAGGCTTGAAGCCTTTGACGTGAAAAAGGTTGGCCGGATGAAGTTAAAAGAGACGAAAGGGCTTGGGATCAGTGAAAAGATTGAGGATATTCCCTTCGGACCAGAACTGACCTATGAGGAACTCCTCCGAATGGCCATTAAGAATGAGGAGAGATCCCAGAATCTTTACACCTCCACATCCAAGTTGGTGACGGATCCCAATCTTAAAAAATTATTGTTGATCCTTGCCCAGGAAGAGTCCACACATAAAGAGAGGCTTGAGAAAATCTATGACGAAGAGATTTTAAAGGAGTTCTAATGTTTGAAATGAGAAAAGGGACCCCTGCAAAAGTCTTTGATGGATGGAGAAGGATTGAATGTTCCGTTCGAGAATAGGGGGTAAATCATGGTACCGGGGTTGACAGGAAAAGCTGAAATGGTGGTGTGTGAAGAGGATCTGGTAAGTCACTTGGGGAATCTTCCAATCCATGTCCTTTCAACTCCGAGACTGATCCAATTAATGGAAGAGGCAGCGCTCCATGCGATAGCCGATTTCCTTCCTACAGACCAGTGGAGTCTTGGGACACGGATCAATATCAAACATCTCGCTGCGACCCCTCTTGGGATGAGAGTAACGGCTCATGCCCTCCTGAAGGAAATTCAAAAAAATAGACTCCTCTTCCTGATTGACGCCTATGATGAGAGAGAGAAAGTGGCTGAAGGGGAGCATGAGCGTGTCCTTGTCTCAAAAGACCTTTTTTATCAAAAGATTGAGAAAAAGAAATCCGGATGAGTTCCGTTTCCTTTCGGAGAAGGTGGTGGAGTTTAAAAAGAAAAGAAAACGTTTTGATATTCTGGATCACACAGCCGATATCGGATTGGTCATCTATGGGAAAGATCTTAAGACCCTTTTTGAAAATGCAGGAGTCGGGTTCTTTCATCTCATTACTGATTTAAAAAGGGTTCGACAGAAGGAAGAGAGAAGGATTGAATTGCCCGGAGAGAGCCTGGAACGACTGATGGTGGACTGGTTGAATGAGCTTCTTTATCTCCATGAGGTGGAAAATCTTCTTTTTAAGCACTTCAGGGTTGAAAAGGTTGGGAAAAATGGGCTGAAGGCAGTGGCCAAAGGAGAATCCTTTCAGGAGGGGACTCATGTGATTCACACCGGGGTGAAATCCGTCACTTACCATCAGATCCAAGTCAGGAGGGAGGGGGAAGGCTGGAGAGCGCAGGTGATTCTGGATTTATGAGAATCGATGGACGGTGGATCATGAACGGTGAACAATAAAAAAGAGGAGCAAATCCAATGGCAGGAGAAGAGAAGATTAAGATTCAGAAAATAGACGACTACCGCTGGAGGATTCCACGCGAGGGAAAAATGAGAACGGATGGGGTCGTTTATGCAGATGAACGAATGCTCGAGGATATCCGGAAAGATCAGAGTCTCATGCAAGTGGCTCATGTTGCATGGCTTCCGGGCATTGTTGGTTCTTCCTTAGCCATGCCTGACATCCACTGGGGATACGGTTTTCCTATTGGTGGAGTAGCGGCTTTCGATCTGAATCATGGGATCGTTTCTCCCGGCGGGGTCGGATATGATATCAATTGAGGGGTCAGGCTGATGCGCTCAGGTCTGAGCCGAAAAGAGATTGAGGGAAAGATGAAAGAGTTGGTGGCGGCCCTCTTTGTGAACATTCCCTCTGGAGTCGGTTCTCACCGTAAGGATTTGAAGTTGGGTGAGAAAGAACAGAAACAGGTTTTCAAGAAGGGAGCGAAGTGGGCGGTTGAGAAAGGTTATGGGGCAGATGAAGATCTTGACCATATTGAAGAACAGGGTTGCATTGAAGGGGCGGATCCGGATCAGGTCTCTGAAAAAGCGATGGAACGGGGGAGGGCCCAATTAGGAACTGTAGGGTCAGGGAATCATTTTGTGGAGGTGGGGTATGTCGCTGAGGTTTTCGATGAGGTGATTGCCAGAGCTTTAGGATTATGGAAAGATCAGATTACCATCCTCGTGCACACAGGGTCCCGAGGGTTGGGACACCAGGTTTGCGACGATTATATTCGGGTGATGATGGATTCGGCCCGGAAGTATCAGATCGAACTTCCAGACCCTCAGCTCTGCTGTGCTCCTATTTCCTCACCAGAGGGAGAGCGATATCTTCAAGCAATGGCTTGTGCAGCCAATTATGCCTTCACCAATCGCCAGATGATTTCCCACTGGGTCAGGGAGACCTTCGAACAGGTTTTTAAGAGGAGCCCGAGCGATCTTCGACTCCAGGTGGTTTATGATGTTTGTCATAATATTGCCAAGATTGAGACACATACGATCGACGGAGAGAAGAAGAGGGTCTGTGTACATCGAAAAGGGGCGACGCGAGCCTTTCCCCCTGGCCATAAGGATATTCCAAAGGATTACCAGGATGTGGGACAACCTGTCCTCATCCCTGGAGATATGGGCCGGTGTTCCTATGTCTTAATCGGGACAGAGCAGGCCATGAAAGAGACGTTTGGCTCTACCTGTCATGGAGCCGGAAGAGTTATGAGTCGTCACCAGGCCATTAAGGCCGCCAAGGGAAGGGCGATTGTCAGAGAGATGGAGGACAAGGGAATCATTGTGAAAGGAGCGAGTCGAGGGACGATCGAAGAAGAGATCCCTGACGCTTACAAAGACGTCAACGATGTCGTCAATGTTGTCCACCATGCCGGGATCAGTTTGAAGGTTGTCAAATTGGTGCCGATGGGAGTGGTTAAAGGATAGGGTCCAAGGGGCCAAGGGGTCTATGGATCAAGTGAAAGTCCTCATTGATCAGACTCTTCAACCTTGAATCCTTGATCCCTGTTATTGAACAGATGAAAATACTGGCCATTGATATCGGGGCGGGGACGCAAGACATTCTCCTGTTTGACTCCGAAAAGGAGATCGAAAATTGCACCAGTCTTGTTCTGCCGACCCCATCCAGAGTCCTCGCCAAAAGATTAAGAAGGATCGAAGGGGATCTCTATATTTATGGAGATACTATTGGCGGAGGATCCATCAGTCGAGCCATTCTGGATCATCTCAAAAAGGGCTATCGGGTGGTGATGGAGGAATCCGCCGCCTATTCCATCCGCAATGACCTGGATGAAGTCCGATCGATGGGGATAGAAATTGGAGATCATCCTTCTCCAGGAACGTTTCAGGAATTTAAGATTTGTGAAATCGACCTTCCTCTTCTTCGCCATTTCCTCATCCAATTTGGAGAAGATTTTAACTTCGATCTCATCGCGGTTGCTGTGCAGGACCATGGTGTGGCACCCCGAGGGGTTTCTGATCGAACCTTCCGATTCGATCAGATGGAGGCGATGTTAAAAAAGGATAACCGTCCAGAGTTCTTTCACTTTACAGAACATTCCATACCGGATTTTTATCTCAGAATGAAATCAAGTGCACAAGCCGTAAAGAGAGCTACCTCATTGCCTGTCCTTCTGATGGATACCGCTTTCTCTGCCATCTTAGGATGTGTGGACGACGTGGACGAACCCTCTCTCGTCGTTAATATAGGAAATGGCCATACGATTGCTGCCCTTTTGATTGACAGGAAGATAGTGGGTCTCTATGAACATCATACCCACCGGTTGACTCCTGAGAAATTGGAGAATCACCTCCGACGTTTTCTTCGAGGAGAATTAACCCGAAAGGAGGTCTTTGATGATGATGGCCATGGAGTCATTACCTTGATGCCCTATTTTGGGAAAGTCTCCATTTGGGTAACCGGACCCAACCGCGCCCTCTTCAAAGAAATTCCCCTGCCTTTTCAATATGCCGCACCCGGTGGAAACACGATGATGACCGGTCCCATGGGGCTGATCAAAGCCGGCCTTTACACATTTCAGAAAACAGAAGACAGGATCCCGCCATAGGAGTCACTTATTCAAACGGAGGAGGCAGGTATGGACAAAGTCTATTACGCTTTGTTTGAGTCGTCGTGGTTGGGAAAGGTGTTTGTGGCTTCAACGGAAAGAGGCGTCTGTAGGGTTGATTTTTTGACTTCGGAAAAAGCTTTTTTGAAAACTCTTAAAGAGCAATTTCCTCCGTGTATCGTCAAAGACCCTCTCAAAAACAAGGACATCATTCTTCAGTTAAAGCGGTATTTAGAGGGGAAACTTAAGAAGTTTCATTGCAGACTTGATTTGAAGGGGACACCCTTCCAGAAAAAGGTCTGGTCTGCACTGGCAAAAATCCCCTATGGACAGACGCGTTCCTATCAGGATATCGCCCGCGCCATTGGCCATCCCAGAGCTTTCCGGGCAGTTGGGAAGGCCAACGGTGTCAACCCTGTTCCTTTGATTATCCCCTGCCACAGGGTGATTGAACGTAATGGAGGTCTAGGCGGTTTTGGCCATGGGCTTAAAATCAAACAGAAACTTCTCGATTTCGAAAGGACCCATGTCCTTTGATCAATTTCTTAAAGAAATTGCACCCCTTCTTGGCCTTCAGTGGCGGCCCTTCCAGAGGAGGGGGATTAAACGGAAAGTCGAGAGGAGAATCTATGAGCTTGGTTTTTCTTGTTTTGATGAATACCACTTAAAAGTCCGACAGGATCCTGATGAGAAGGGTTCTCTCTCCAAAATTCTCACCGTCACCCTTTCTCGTTTCTTCCGAGATCAGGAGGTTTTTGATACCCTCGGCCATTCCATCTTCCCACCGATCCTTCAGAACAAAGCAGAAGGTGAATTAAACATCTGGTCTGTTGGTTGTGCCAGCGGGGAGGAACCCTATAGTCTTTCACTGCTCTGGAATCAACAGTTTAAAAAGGATTATCCGGAGGTTCGCCTTTTTGTTTTAGCAACGGATATTGACGAGAAGATGCTCCGGAGGGCAAAGGAGGGAAGATACAAGAAGAGCAGTTTGAGAGAGATGCCAATGAAGATTCTCCAAGAATACTTTAACGAAGAAGATGGGTTATTTGTTTTACACCCATCTATCAAGGGGAGCGTTGAGTTTAAACGGCATGACATCCTCACCGAAGAACCCTTTCTTGGCATGGATCTGATTTTTTGTCGCAATTTAGTCTTTACCTATTTCTCTAAGGAATCTCAGATCAAAGTGCTTGCGAAACTTTTTCGGAGTCTTAAGGAAACAGGATACCTGGTGATCGGGAAGGATGAAGCATTGCCCTTGGTTTATCCAACCCTTTTTATCCCCCTTTTCTCAGACCAAAAGATTTATCAGAAGTTTACTCCGTCACCTCAATAAACGGGTGCAGGTTCTTTTCATCTTTTCCGCTTCATCTCTTCCACTTCGATGTCCACTTGCTTTAACTTTTGGATGAGACGGGTTAACTCCTCATTTTCCTGGAGAACTCCGATCCAGATCTTGGCATGTTCGACCCAGGGGCTTTTGGGATGATTCTTAATGAGTCTGTTAAAGAAATCGATGGATCTCTCAATATTCCTCTGAGGATTTTCATAGTGAGCGAAGAGAAATCCTAAATTAAAAAGGGCTTCCGCTTTTGGAGATCGGGGATCAGGGGAGGATAAAACTTTCTGGTTTTCGCTGATGGCTCCCTCAAAATTCCCGTGGGACAGGGCCTTGAGGCTTTGCTGGAGCAGTTCCCGGCCAGCGGTGTGTTCATCCCATCGTGGTTCAGAAGATCTCCCTTTTTGAGATTCCCGGATCGTGTGTTTTATTTTTTCCATGTTCTGGAGGGTTTCATATAATTTTTCTATCTTTTGGTTGGACTCCACATTCTCTAAGAGTACCCCGACCCAAATTTTTGCCTGCTCCACAAGGTCACTTTGGGGATACTCGTTCAAAAGTGTAAGAAGGTGTTCAATGGATTTTTTATAATTTTTGTTTGGATTTCCGAAATGGGCGTCAATCATGGCCATGCCCCAAAGCGCCTGATCTTCCAAGGGTTGGCCAGGAGTGAAGGAACGAACTTTTTGATAGGCCAGTCTTGCCCCTTCGTAATCCTTTTGGAGGAGCAGCTTGTGCCCGAGGCGAAGGTATTCCCTGGCTTCCTCGAACGACTTCGGTTCTTCAGCGGCTCGCTTTGAGTCTTGGATCAGAGCACAGTTAAAAAGGAACTGAAGACTTAGGCAGGCAAGAAAAAGAAGAAGGTACTTCCATGCCCGAGTTGACTGTTTGCCCATATCTTACCACCATGGTGAGTGATGATCTGTCTTGCAATGGCTAATCCCAATCCTGTCCCCTGATTTGGGGAGGGTTGACTGGTGACCCCCTGCTGGAATTTTTCGAAAATGGTGATGAGGTGTTCTTTAGGGATGCCCGGGCCGGTATCTTCGATCGAGACCTCCAATCCATGATCGACGGAGCGGGCAGTGACCTTGATTTGACCTCTCTCCGGAGTAAATTTCACCGCATTTCCGATGAGATTACGCAAGGCCTGAAGGATCCTTTCCCTGTCCATTTTGATATTAGGCAATCCTTCCATGATCCTGGTTTGGATGCTGATTTTTTTAGAATCAACCATCGGTTTCAATTCCTTGAGCGTTTGATCAATGAGAGGAGCAATCGGTTGAGGCTCGAGATGAAACGGCATCATTCCAGCTTCCATTTTGGAGAGGTCTAATAAGGAATTAATTAAACCGATGAGCCGAAGGCACTCCTTTTCCAGTCCCTCCAGGATTTCTTTTTGTCCTCTTGTGATGGGGCCCTCCATTCCATCCTTAAGAAGGTCCATCCCAAGCTTAATCGTTGAAAGAGGAGAACGGAGCTCATGGGTGATGGTTGAGAAAAAATCAGATTTCATCTGGTCGAGATCTTTTAATCTGTTACACATAAGATTAAAAGCACCTGCCAACTCTGCCAATTCCGGTGGAGAAGAAAGGCGAAGGTCTCCTTTAAAATTACCCTGACCGATTTCCAGGGTCTTCTTTTTTAAGAGCGAGACAGGCAAGGTAATACTCCGTTTGATCAGCATGGAGACGATGATTGCGATCAGGATAAAAGAGCCGATCATCATGATTCCCATTTGGCGAAACTCTGTTCCGATGGTATACAACCGTTTAATCTTGTCCGTGGAATTCTGCCGAATGATGATTTTCAATTGTTCAAGTTCATGAATCATGGATTGAGTTTTCTCTTCTTTTTTCATTGACAGAGAGGGGAGCTGTCCCTTGGAGAGACCGGCTTTGATCCATTCGGCCTCTTCCTGCACCAGAGATTGATAATCCTGGTAAAATGCCTGGATGTTTTTCAGATGGTGTCCTGCCTGTGGGAAATCTTCTGGCGGCTTTATTTCATTGAACATCTGATCGAAATCCTTTCGGAGCCGTAAAAACTCTTCATAAAAAATCTCATCCTTGGAAATGGTAAACTTCTTTTCATATCGGACCTGGGAATAGATCAGGTCTAAGAGTTTTTCTGAGCGATCGATCATGTCATTGTTGACGTTCAGGATGGATTCAGTGAGGTTGTGAATCCGATCCATCTGGTAGTAGGTGTAAGCTCCCATGGCAACCACTAAAAGGATGAGGACCAGATATCCCATAAGAGCCCTTGAGAAGATGGTCAACCTCATGATAGGAGCTCCCCCGATTCAGTAAAGGGAATGAAAAGGAATGTTCTCATCATGTCAAAAATATTATAGCATAAATACACACAAAGGTCTTTAAAGCCAAAGGGTTAACGTAAAATAGTCTACTCTGCATGGGTTTGAGTACCCAACTCATCAGATCGGGTGCGTAGGGCCATTCGGAACCATTAGACTTTTTATGAAAATTTGGATATGATTACGTTAGTTGGAAGGAGGAATCATCCTGTGAAGATTGCGATATCTGGAAAAGGTGGAGTCGGTAAAACAACGCTGGCAGGGGTGATGGCGAGGATTTTAGCATCTCAAGGCAAGAAAGTCCTTGCCATTGATGCCGATCCAGATTCCAATTTGGCATCAGCCATCGGTCTCCCCAAGGAGATTTCGGATAAGCTCTCACCAATTGCCGCCATGACCTCACTGATTGAAGAGAGGACGGGAGCCCAAAAGGGGACCTTTGGTGCCATGTTTAGACTCAATCCCAAGGTGGATGATATTCCTGATGAATTAGGGGTAAACTATCAGGGCATCAAGCTTCTTCTACTGGGGTGTATTCCCCAGGGGGGTGGGGGGTGTTTCTGCCCCGAAAATGTTCTTCTGAAGAACCTGGTTCGTCATGTCCTGATTCTCCGAGATGAAGCGCTCATCATTGATATGGAAGCCGGTCTCGAGCATCTCGGAAGAGGAAGCACAGGATATGTGGATGGGCTCATCATAGTCGTCGAACCAGGGCAGAGAGCCATCCAGACGGCAAAACAGATTAGAAAATTGGGGGAAGATCTGAAGATCAAGAAGATCATGATCGTTGGGAATAAAATCACCTCGGAAGAAGACCGGAAGGTGATTGAAGAGAATCTTTCTGATTTTCCAGTCCTGGGACATATGAGTTTCAACCCGAAAATTCTTGAGGCAGATCGGGTGGGAAAGTCCCCCTACGATATGGACGACCAGATCAAAGACGAGGTGCGAGCCATCCTCGAAGAGTTGGAGAAGAGAATTTAATCATTGAGATCATTTCAAATGACAAAGGGCCACCTATCTCTATTCGACTGGATTAGGCCTTTAGGTAAATGCCTATTTAAGAATTTGGCATTCCTTTGACATTTTAGCTTTGATCGTTGAGATTTAAACAGGTTTATGTTGCGCACGATTTTTGTTTGGTCCTGTATTGTCCTGGCCACGCTGATCCTGGGGGGCCTTACCTTGTTGGTTTATCCCATTGACCGAAAAGGTAAAATCGGTCATGGTTTTGCCCAATGGTGGGGACGGATTGCTCTACTGGCAAATCAGGTCCGTGTGAGGGTCGAGGGGCTGGAAAAAATCAAAGGGGAAGGTCCTTTCATCTTTATGTCTAACCATCAAGGAAGTTACGACATCTTTGCCCTTCTTGGTTATCTCCCTTTCCATTTCAAATGGCTAGCGAAAAAGGAACTTTTTTCAATTCCTTTTTTTGGATGGACGATGAGTGCTGCAGGCTATATCAGCTTGGATCGGCAGGGGACGCGCGAAACGGTTGAGGCCATGAATCAGGCCGCCCAGAAAATCAGGGAGGGGATGTCCGTCGTCATCTTTCCAGAAGGATCGAGAAGTCCCAATGGAGCAATTCAGCCTTTTAAAAAGGGAGGATTTACTTTAGCCATGAAATCAAAAGTTCCCATTGTTCCCATTTCGATTGCAGGAAGTCGAGAAATCATGCCCAAAGATCGTTTGACGGCTTGCCCGGGAGAGATCCGGATTCGGATCGGGGAACCTATAGAGACGGCGTCCTATTCCATGAAAGACAGGAATATGTTAATGGCACAGGTGGATGAAACCATCAAAAAAAATTTTGAATTGATTTCTCACAAACCATGTTAATTCCTATGGCGCACCCATCCCTTTTTCTTATGAAACCATTGAAACTATCGTTGAACACCTTGTTGAGGCAAGAGCGGGGGAAGCTGTGATTGAGGAATCGATCAAAGAGAAATTGAAAAGGGAGATCCTTGGGATTTTCCTGATTGCCATGGCCCTCTTTCTTTTTCTCAGCCTGATTTCATATCATCCCACAGACCCATCCCTTTTCTCTTATTCTTCTCAAAAAGGGAGAGGGGTTAGTAACTGGATGGGTATTGTGGGGGCTTACCTTTCAAGTTTTATCTTTCAAACGTTCGGGTTTCCCTCTTTTTTGATTCCGCTTATTCTTGGTCTTTATGCCTTCAGCTTTGTCCTTCGATGGGAGTGGAAATATCCCCTGGTAAAATTAGGAGGTTGGTTCCTCTTCCTTTTGGCTACTTCTTCCCTTTTCAGTCTGTGGATGAAGTTTTTAAAAAGTTACACACAAGAGCCCCTCGCTGGTGGGTTGGTGGGTGAGATTTTTTCGAGGCATCTGGTCCGTTACTTCAATCTTCCGGGAGCGACGATCCTCTTTGCCCTGATGTTTGTCCTTGGCTTTGTTTTGGGGACAGGAGTCTCCTTTGTTGGCGTTGTCCGCCATTTGATGCGCAACGCAGTTAAATGGATTGAGACGTTGGGGACGATCAAGATGGTAAGAAGGGAGCGAGCGGAGAGGGCAAAGAAGTTCATCAAGCAAAAACAGGATAAAGAAGCCACCAGAGCAGAAATCAAAACAGAGGGAAAGGAGAAAACGATTGAACCTCCTCCTGTCGTGGTGGTGGGAAAGCCCGGCCCTTCAAAAAAACAGGAGGAGGTTGCGGAACAAGGATCTTTTGCGTTTTTAGAGACCCAAAAGGAATTTCAACTTCCTCCGCTCTCTCTCTTGGAAGCAGAGACGGAGAAACGACAGAAGATCGACCGGGATAGTCTGGTGATGAATTCCAGGATCCTGGAGAAGAAACTTCTGGATTACGGGGTGGAAGGACGGGTGGTGGAGGTGAGACCTGGCCCGGTCATTACGGTGTATGAGTTTGAGCCAGCTCCGGGGGTGAAGGTCAGCCGGATTGTCAATTTAGCCGATGATCTGGCGTTGGCTCTCAGTGCGGTAACCATTCGAATCGTGGCTCCGATACCAGGGAAATCCGTCGTCGGGATTGAAGTCCCGAATGCGGTCAGGGAAACCGTTTACCTCAAAGAGATTATCGATTCCGATCTCTTCCGAAACTCAAAATCGAAACTTTCCTTTGCCATTGGAAAGGATATTTCTGGAGAACCCTTCGTTTTTGATCTGGCCAAGATGCCTCATCTTTTGGTGGCGGGGTCAACCGGATCAGGAAAAAGCGTTTCGGTCAATGCCATGATCAACAGCATTCTCTTTAAAGCCACGCCGGATGAGGTTCGATTCATCATGATCGATCCAAAGATGTTGGAACTTTCTGATTATGACGGGATACCCCACCTTTTACTCCCCGTGGTGACCCATCCTAAAAAAGCAGCCCTTGCTCTTAAATGGCTCGTTGAGGAGATGGAACGGAGATATACGATCTTAGCCGAAAAGGCGGTCAGAAATATTGAGCATTACCATCAGAAAGTGGATAAGGAATTGAAGGAGAAGGGAAAGGGGCACAAACGCCGAGGCGATAGGATGGAAGAAAATGAACCCAAAGAAGACGAGAAGATTGAGCGGCTTCCTTATATCGTCGTGGTGATTGATGAGCTGGCGGATTTGATGATGATCTCTTCCAAAGAGGTAGAAGAGGCCATCACCCGACTTGCCCAAATGGCAAGAGCCGTCGGTATCCATCTGATCTTAGCCACCCAGAGGCCTTCCGTTGATGTGCTTACCGGCCTTATCAAGGCCAATTTCCCTGCACGGATTTCATTCCAGGTCACCTCCAAGGTGGATTCAAGGACCATTCTCGATACGGTGGGTGCAGAACATCTTCTCGGATCAGGAGATATGCTCTTTCTTCCACCCGGGAGTGCCAAGTTAATCCGCATCCACGGCGCTTATATTTCAAGCGGAGAGATCAAAAGGGTGGTTGAATTTTTAAAGAAACAGGGCAAACCGTCTTATGACACTTCGATTCTCACGGAGACCAAAAAGGAAAAAGGCGGACCCAGTGAGGACGATGAATATGATGAGAAGTATGATGAAGCCCTTGCCTTTGTGGCAGAGACCGGTCAGGCGTCCATCTCTCTTATCCAGAGGCGGTTTCGAATTGGCTATAACCGGGCGGCCCGCATTATTGAAAAGATGGAAGAGGAGGGGGTGGTAGGGCCCTCTGATGGGATTAAACCGAGAGAAGTTCTGATTAAGAAGATTGAACCCTAAGGAGGCTACCGTGAGAAGCATTTCATTGTTGCTCAGTTTTTTCTTGTTTGGGGTTGGGATGGCATTTCAGACGAACGGGTTTGCATCCCCTCCACAGAACATTTTGGCGGAGATTCAAAACCAGTACGAGAAGACCCATGACTTCGAAGCCAGTTTTATCCAGGAATACATCGGAAAAGTGATGCGTCAGTCTCAACGGGGAGAAGGGAAGGTCTATTTTAAGAAAAAGGGGATGATGCGATGGGACTATCGTGTCCCAAACCAGAAAATTATTTCTGATGGCCAGTCCCTCTGGTTCTATCAACCCGATGAGAAACAGGTGCTTGTCGCTGCCACCGATAAGATGATTAAAGAGTTTGGATTTTTAATGGGCGAAGGGGATCTGAGACGGGATTTCAAACTCCTTACCACTGAGGAGGTCCCTTCTTCAAAAGAAGACCAACTCCAGATCGACATTGCTCCCAAAGACCCCCATCCAGCGGTTTCAAAGTTATCTTTAATGATTGATAAAAAAACCTTCTTGGTGATTCAGGTCGATGTTTTCGATGGTCTCGGAAATGTGACGCGAACGCGTTTTTCGGACATTAAGACCAATACGAACCTTTCTTCCTCCTTCTTTCAGTTTAAAATCCCTCCGGGAACAGAAGTAATCAAAATGCAGGAATCAATTCCTTCCGGAGGCAAGACATCCAAGTAGTCAGGGCCAAAACAGGAGGCCCATTAAACAGGAGTATGACTTTTGGAAACGGTTACCTGATCCTAAAAGCCCGAAAGCGTGTCATAATCTATGCCACTCTTCTCTACCCAAGCCATAGTGATCCGCAGTCTTAATTATGGGGAATCGGATAAAATCACGACCTTCTTTACGAAGGATTTTGGTAAACTGAAAGGAATTGCCAAGGGGGCCAGAAGGAGTAAAAAACGGTTTCAAAATGTGTTAGGACTTTTTACCCACCTCCGTCTCATCTTTTTCGATCGGGAGGGAATGGGGCTCGTGCGGATAGAGAGCGGTGATCTTCTTCACCTCTTTCCAAAGATCCGAGAGGATTTAAGAAAAATTTATTACGGAAACTACTACCTCGAATTGGTTAACGAAATGGCTGGGGAAAGGGAGAGGCATCCGGAAGTCTTCGATCTCCTCCTGACTTTTTTAGAAGATCTTGACCGACTGGAGCCGGGAGAGGAGCAGTTGAGGATGTTTGAGATTCGGATGCTTTCCCTCTTCGGATATCGTCCTCATTTGATCCATTGTGGCCTCTGTCAACGAAATTGGGAAGTGTTGAGGGATGATCCTTCTCTCTTCTTCTCCCTTGAGAAAGGGACGCTTATCTGTCATCGATGTTCCAGATATGGGGAAAAACTTCTTCCCATTTCCCTGGGAACGGCTCGTTTCATTGACCAGGCAGCCCAGATCGAACTTTCAAAACTGAATCGGATCAAATTTACCGCTCAAGCCCTTACCGAGAGCCGGGCGATCCTTCCTCGCTTCATCGCTCATCAGCTGGGAAAAGAGCTGAAATCGCTCAAAGGGCTTAGAGAGACGTTTTCTTCTGTTTCTAAGTTGGAAAATTCAAATGCGAAATGAAAGGAAACGTTTACCATCACTCCTGTTTAACATCCGGAGGATAGGCTTGTTTTGACCTTTGAACTTTGACATTTCACTTTTCTCGTGCTACATCCTACTGCGTTATTGAATGAGAGGAGAAAGCATGAATTTTCAGGAACTGATCTTTTCTCTGGAGAGGTTTTGGGCAGATCAAGGTTGCGTCATTCAACAACCGTATGACATCGAGGTGGGCGCTGGAACGTTTAACCCTGCTACCTTTCTTAGAGTCCTGGGACCAGAACCCTGGAGGGTAGCCTATGTGGAACCCTCTCGTCGTCCTACCGATGGTCGCTATGGAGAAAATCCTAATCGCCTCCAACATTATTATCAATATCAGGTCATTCTCAAACCCTCCCCTATGGATATTCAAGAAGTTTACCTCAAGAGTCTCACCTCTTTGGGAATCGATCTGATCAGCCACGATATCCGTTTTGTGGAGGACGACTGGGAATCCCCAACCTTAGGGGCGTGGGGATTGGGTTGGGAAGTCTGGCTCGACGGGATGGAGATTACGCAGTTCACTTATTTCCAACAGGCAGGTGGCCTTGAGCTCAGCCCCATTCCTGTCGAGATCACCTATGGCATCGAACGAATCGCTATGTATCTTCAGGGGGTTGACAACGTTTATGATCTTGAGTGGACGAAAGAGATCCGCTATGGAGATGTCCACCATCGAGGGGAGGTGGAATTTTCTACCTATAATTTTGAACTGGCTGATGTCGAGATGCTTTTTCGACTCTTTGAGATGTACGAAAGGGAAGCGAAGCGCCTGATTGAGAACGGCCTTGTTTTGCCCGCTTATGACTATTGTTTGAAGACCTCCCATACCTTCAACCTTCTCGATGCCCGGGGTGCCGTCAGTGTTACTGAAAGAATGGGCTATATCCTTCGGGTGAGGACATTGGCGAGGTTGTGCGCTGAGGGATATCTCAAGCAGAGAGAAGCGATGGGGTTCCCGCTGTTGAAGAAAAGGTCAGAGTTCAGTGCTCCGACTTCGGAGTGAATCAATTCAAAGCAATCTTCGAGACCCATTAAATTTCCAACACGAAAAACAGACACGGATTACGCCTTATGCAAATGAAAGAACTTCTTTTAGAGATTGGGACGGAAGAGATTCCTGCTGGGGCTGTACCCCAAGCTCTTTCGGGCCTTCAAGAACTTTTTCAAAAGGAGTTTGACACCCACCGAATTGATTTCGAAGGAATCCAAACCTTCGGGACGCCCCGGCGAATCGTTCTTTCCGCTGAGAGGGTTGCTGACAGACAGAGAGACGAAGAGATTAAAAAGATCGGTCCTTCCAAAATGGCGGGGTTCGATGCCCAGGGACTTCCAACAAAGGCGGCCATCGGGTTTGCGAAGAGTCAGTCTGTTCCTGTCGAATCCCTGACGGTGGTCCAAACCGAAAAAGGGGAGTACCTCTGTGCCATCAAGAAAGAACCCGGGAAAGCGACGATGGACTTACTCTCTTTACTCCTCCCCAAAATCATTCTATCGATTCCCTTCCAGAAGTCGATGAGATGGGCAGAAGGGACGATTCGCTTTGCCCGACCCATACACTGGATCCTCTGCCTCTTCGGAGGAGAGGTGGTTCCTTTTCAACTTGACAAAATTGAGAGTGGAACGGTCACCTATGGCCATCGATTCATGGCTCCAGCCCCTATCGTGGTTAGGGATCTTAAAACCTATCTTGTAAAGACGAGAGAAGCGTTTGTGATTGTTGATCCGGTTGAAAGAAAAAAGAGCATTGAAGAAGGAATGATCCGTGAAGCCGCCAAAGTGTCCGGGAGAGTGGTAAGGGATGAAGCCCTGATAGAGGAGGTTAATTTTCTGGTGGAATACCCTTATCCTCTCTGCGGAAGTTTTGATGAGACGTTCCTCCAGTTGCCTCCAGAAGTGGTCATCCATTCCATGAAAGAACACCAGAGATATTTCCCCCTGATGGGTGATCATGGGCAATTGCTTCCCCATTTCCTCTTCATCAGCAATCTCATTCCCAAAGATAAGGTGATCGTAGTGAAGGGCAATGAGCGTGTCTTGAAAGCGAGACTCTCTGATGCAGCCTTCTTCTTCAAGGAAGACCTGAAAATTCCGCTTGAGAAGAGAGTGGAGGAACTGAAGAAGGTTATCTTTCAAGCAAAACTTGGAACCTCTTACGAAAAGGTCATGCGTTTCCGAAGGTTAGCCGCCTACATCGTGGAGCAGGTTAACCCGAACCTCCGTGAGGCTGTGGATCGGGCGGCCCTTCTGTGTAAAGCGGATCTCGTGACAGGGATGGTAGGAGAATTTCCAAAACTTCAGGGGATCATCGGTCGGGAATTCGCAAAACGTTCAGGAGAAGACCCGCAGGTGTGTGATGCCATCTATGAGCATTACCTCCCTGCCTTTTCGGGAGATCGGCTCCCTTCCACCCCTGTTGGAGATATCGTCAGCATCGCCGATAAAATGGACACCATCGTGGGTTGTTTTGGAGTGGGGCTTCTTCCAACAGGAACTGCTGATCCCTTTGGTCTGAGACGCCAGGCTTTGGGGATCATCCGGATCCTTCTCGAGAAAGCTTATCCCCTTTCTCTGGTTGAATTGATCGAAGAGAGTGGGAAAGGATTGGAAGAGAAGCTGGAACGGCCTTTGGCCGAGGTAAAGGTTGACGTTTTAGAGTTCTTCCGGGTTCGGTATCAAAACTTTTTGATCGATCAGGGATTTCCTTTTGATGTGATTGATGCAGTCCTTTCAACGTCCTTTGATCAGTTGTTCGATGTCCAACAGAGGATTGACGCTTTACGAAGAGCAAGGGAGTGGGAGGACTTTGAATCGATCGTCATCGGCTTTAAGAGGGCGATGAATATTTTAAAGGGAATGCCCTCTGAGAAGAAGATTAACCCGTCCCTCTTTTCAGAAACGGCTGAAAAAAATCTTTATCAAGCCTTTCTCAAGGCTAAAGAGAAGGTTGACGTTCTTCTTCACCAGAGAGATTACTCTGCATCCCTCCTTGAGATGAGTCGGATGAAAAAGGCGATTGATGAGTTCTTTGATCACGTGATGGTGATGGTTGAAGAAGAGAGACTTCGAACGAATCGGCTTGCGCTTCTGGATGCGATTGGAAAACTCTTCTTAAGATTTGCTGATTTTTCCAAATTGACTTGATTGGGAAGCCATGACCTCGGTTTTCTCAGAAAGGAGAAGAGGAATGGATGTAAGAAGAGGAAAGTGGATATGGATCGGACTTTTTTTATTCAGTATGGCTTTATCTATGAGTTGCTATCATATGGAAGGGGAGAGTTCTTATCGTTACCGATCTCCTGAGGAACCCTCCCGGGAACCAAGACGGGATTATCCCCCGCCTTACACTCTTGAGACAAAACTCTATCGAGACCCTCAGACCAATCAAGAGTACCTGTTGAATCCAAATTGGAAGCGAATGGAGAAATTGGGGGAACATCGGGACCGGGGCCGGATGGTTTCATCCCTTTACGACTGGTCAGGAGAGGTGGAAGTGAGGATTTATGAAGCTTCATCTCCCCAGGCACAGTCCATTCAATCAATAGGGTGTCAGGTAGAACCTGATTTCATCGTCGTGGGAGGCGGTGCCTATGTGGATTACGGAAACGGTCCTGGAGCGTTTCTTACGGAGAGCCGGCCGTTGGATGAGCGGCTCACCACGTGGGTGGCAAGTTCGAAGGATCATTACCTTCCCTGTGTCCACAACCTTTCTGTCTATGCGATTGGGCTCCGATTAAGGGATCGTTCGGGGAGATCGATCCCCCCCTCCGAATTGCTTCGGGATATCCGAATGTATTCAAAAACGTCCGATGTTCGCTCCCATCCAAAAACAGAGGTCCCTATTCCTCCTCAATCCTTTTTATTGGGAGGAGGGGTACGGGTCAATTGGACAGGGACGGGGAACCTTTTATTCAAAAGTACGCCGACTCCTTATGGGTGGGCCGCATCGAGCAAAGATCATGTCATTCCTTCCCCAGCAAGTGTGACCGCTTACTCCATTTTTGTCCCACGCCGAGATCGATCTCCCCATTTTAGCAGATTGGAGTTCTCGGTGGTTGAGAGGGAAGGTCCACCTGTTCAAAACGGTGTAGGCATTGCTCGCAGCGAGATTGCTCCTGGATGGGTTCTGGCGGGCGTCGGAGGTCTGGATGCCTCTTATCGAGAACCTCCACCTCCTTATGCAGGTCGCCTGCTTTTCGGGATTCGGCCAGAAGGGACCTATACGACCCAGATCAGTGCTTATACGAAGGATCACGTCGTTCCCCAGGGAGGGGTCACGCGAGTCTCTTTTATCCAGATCCGGAAAGCACGCTAAATAAGATTTTTTTATCCTTCTCCTCGGCTTTTTCTGGCCCAGCACTCATATTTTGCAGAGAGTTCGAGATACTGGGCTGTGGTCAAAATGGGTTGGTTTAGCTCCTCTAAAAGAGTGGGTGCTATTTTTCCATGAAGAGCAAGTGCCTTTCCTGCTTCTTGGATCTGGCTGAGACGGGGTTCGAGAAGATGCGGCGCCATCTGTAGGGCGATGGAGCCAGGGATACAGATCTCTCCGATCGATTCAGCGCCAAAATTTGCGGCCTGGGCTTTGAACGTCAGGATGAGAGGAGAAAAACTTTCTACTTCAGGAAAGCCAGAAGTTGATACAAGAAAAAATTTTGAAGGCATGGACCAGCTGAAGGGGTGCCTGATCCTGTTTGAAATATCCCGCACCAAAAAAGGATCCATCCCGCAGATACAGCGATCCATCACTGCTTTCATCTGAGCACTCATGCTGTCTGTATAAACAGGTGTGCCCATTAAAAATAGATCCGATTCTTTCAGGGGAAGATAGATCTGATCCATATCATCCCGCTGAGCGCATTGCCCCGGGGTTTTATGCATACAGGTCAGGCACGCCCTGCAGGGTGAGATATTCATCTCCTTGAGCTGGAATTCTTTTATAACCGCTCCTCCCTCTGAGAGTCCTTTCAGAAGGGAATCCATCAATTTCCATGTAACCCCTTTCTTTCCCCTTGCGCTTCCATTTAATGCGATGACGTTCATGTTTCCTCCATGGATGAAATGAATCGTTTCTATCGGATTTGAACCGACCGTATCATAATCCACTGGAGGTTTCAAGCCGAAAGTTTGCACCCGGGTAACCCCTCAGTGATGGGAGGTTTTCGGTTTAAAAGGACTGGAACGTTCCTCCTCCAAAACCTTGAATAGCGGTTATAAAAGGTTACCACCATCAGGGCCCTCATGCCCTTTGAATCGGATTTTTTTGAATCAGATTGGGTCGTTTTAACGAACAGAGGTTTCGCTTCAAGGTTTTTCCGAAGCAACCTCCCAACCCTATTTTATTTCTTTAACTGAGGGGTTACGCACCCGGAAGATTGACAACCCTGGACCTCTGTTTTACTTTGTATCGAAAAGGATGAAGCGATGTCACAGAATCTGATGAAACCACAAACCTGGGAAGATACGTATCTTGTCAGTTTTTATGAAGTAGATGCGAAAAACAGGATCTTTCTCCCGAGCCTCTGGAAGTATCTACAGGAGACCGCATGGAACCATGCCAACCGTATTGGCGTAGGGTATCCCGATCTCTCTCAAAACGATTTCTTCTGGGTTCTCTCCCGTTTGGCGATCGATATCAGCGAATACCCTGCCTGGGGAGATACGGTACGGGTCAAGACCTGGTTATTAGAAAGCAGTCGACTGTTTGCCTTTAGGGATTTTTCGATCGTCAAAGGGAATGGCTGGGTCGTTGGTGGGGCGAAGAGCGCCTGGGTAGTGCTTGATTCAAAGACCCGAAAACCCCAACGGATTGAACCCTTCCTCAGAGGGCTGGACCCTCTACCGGATCAACATGGCGGGAAGACTACCCTGGAAAAACTTCCGGCGCCAAACGCTCATGAAGGGACTTTTTTGACTGTTCGCTACAGTGATCTTGATCTGAACTTCCATGTGAACAACGCACGATATATCGAGTGGATTCTCGATAGCTATTCCTTTGAGATGCATCAGACCCATCAGATTTCGTCTCTTGAAATTAACTTCCTGGCAGAGTCAAACTGCGGCGATGAGCTATTTGTTCGGTCAGAGCAGAAGAAAGATTCTCCTCCAACATACCTTCATGCGATCGTAAGGAAACAGGATGGCCAGGAGCTCTGCCGAGCCAGGGTGAGATGGATGAAAATAGAGTGATTGAACGGATTTACTATGGATGAAGTGAGGAAAAGATTTATCCTTCCAGCCGTGGCATTCGGAGGAGTGCCTCCAGATGTCGTCATCGCGAGGCCCAACCTGTTCAATTCTCTTACACAAGAGTTTATTCCTGACCAATCGGTCTGGATTAAGGATGGCAGGATTGCGTATGTTGGAAGCGATATGGATTTTGTAAAAGGCCCTGAGACCCAGGTGATTGATGCGAAGGGAATGGTAGTTCTTCCAGGTTTGATTGATGGACACACGCACACTGTAAGTAACCGTTATGGGATTGAAGAGTTTGTTAGTCATGTGATTCCAACAGGGGTAACCACTGTCATCACGGAAACGATGGAGACTGCAACGATTGCTGGAAAAGGGGGCATTGAGGCTCCGGTTCAGGGTTTTGAGGGACAACCCATCCGATTTTTTCACACCATTCCGCCGGTCTGCGGGCTGACGCCTGCCGAAGAGAGCATGGCTCCAAGCCTGGAGGATTTTGTTTCTTTGCTCAAGCATCCCAACTGCCTTGGGGTTGGAGAGATCTATTGGGGAAATCTCTTCTTAGAAAACGAACAGGGGGAAAGACTCAAAGGGTTGATCGCGGTTGCCCTTGAGATGGGCAAGGTGATTGAAGGCCACACGGCAGGTGCACCGCTCAGAAGGCTTCAAGCGTACGCGGGCTTTGGCATTTCTTCCTGCCACGAGCCTATCACCGCAGAAGAAGTCCTTGAACGGCTGAGGTTAGGCTTCTGGGTGATGATTCGTGAAGGGTCCATCAGAAAGGAACTTCCTGGCGTTGCCGGGATTTTTAAAAGGCAGATCGATTTCAGAAGACTCATCCTTACTACAGATGGGGTTGATCCTGAGGATTTTCTTGAGGAAGGTTATCTGGATGCTGCTGTCCGAAGGGCACTCAAAATGGGTATTCCTCCAGCGTTGGTTTATCAAATGGTTACGATCAATGTGGCTGAACATTTCAGACTGGACCCTCTGATTGGCTCCCTTTCACCGGGTAAAATGGCCGATTTGGTTCTCATCCCTTCTCCAGAGGAGTTTTACCCTCAACTGGTGATGGTTGAAGGAAAGATCATCTTTAAAGATGGACAAAATTTGGTTGAACCGAAGAAGGTTTTATTCCCTGACCCCATGTTTCATACGATAAGGATCGGGGATTATCCCTTTCCCTCCCTTCCCACTCACGGAAAAGTGAGAGCCATCGAGTTGGTGAGCCGTCTTGTCACCCAGGAGAGGCTCATCGATCTCCAGGACCCTGAGGAGTCCAAAGATCTCATCTGGGTACTTGCCCTTGATCGGTTGGGGTCCGGGAAGAGATTCATGGGGGTTCTCAAAGGGTTTGGCCTCAAGAGAGGAGCCTATGGGACGACAATGAACTGGGATTCTACCGATATGATTGTCGTGGGTTGTGAGGCTTCCTCTATGAAGACTGTGATGGAGAGGCTCAAAGAGAACGGAGGGGGTGGGGTCTTTGCCATCGGAAACGACATTGTTGCAGAATTTCCCGCTCCTCTCTGCGGGTTAATTTCTTTAAAACCGATGGAAGCGATTCGAGATGAAACCAGACACCTCGACGCCTCTCTTATCGAAAACGGAGCAAAGTGGGGTAAACCTACCCTGACGATTGACACCCTCAGCACTGCTGCGATTCCCCACTTGCGAATCACTCATCATGGCTACGTGAGATTGAAAGATAGAAAAGTCCTAACTCTTGAGGTTTAGAAGAGGACGCTCGTATAGTCAGGATCGTATTGCTGAATGGGTTTTTGTTCGACTTCCTTCAGTTTTGCATGGGCCGCGGCAAGCCTTGCAATGGGGAGGCGCGGGACAGAGCAGCTCACGTAGGAGAGGCCAATGGAGTGGCAGAATTCAACAGATTCAGGATGTCCTCCGTGTTCCCCACAAATGCCGATTTTCAAGTCAGGTTTGGTTCTCCTTCCCCATTCGACCGTAATCATCATCAATCTCCCCACGCCTTTCACATCGAGAACTTCAAAAGGGTTGTCCTGAAGGATCTTCCGCTGGTTATAAAGGGGAAGGAATTTGTTCTCTGCATCCTCTCGTGAGAAGGAGAAGGTGGCCTGAGTGAGATCGTTCGTCCCAAAGGAGAAGAAATCCGCAACTTCTGCCAATCTTCCTGCCCTCATGCACGCTCTAACGACTTCGATCATCGTTCCAAATTTGAACTGGATCTTCACCTTAAATGCTTTTTCTACGTCCCGCTGAACCTTTTTAACCAATTCGTAAACCCACTTAAGTTCCTGAGCGGTGCAAACCTGTGGCACCATGATCTCCGGTTGGACTTCCACGCCCTCTTTGATCAATTCAGCAGCGGCCTCCAAAATAGCCTGAATTTGCATTTTATAGATTTCTGGATAGGTGATTCCAAGCCGGACGCCCCGATGGCCCAGCATCGGGTTAACTTCCATCATTTCCTTGACCTTTCGTAGCGTCTCCTGCTGTTTCCGGATCAGTTTTCTGCCAAGCCTTTTCTCTCTGATCTCGGTGATGTGGGTTGCGACCTGTTCGAGCAGCTTAAGGGACTCCCTCGAAGTGGTATCGAGGTATTTCATTGCCTGAGAGATATTTTCCATCGATTCGAGAGCGGTCTCAAGGTTCTCCAGATTACGAAGTTCAGAGGCCAACTCTTCCGCAGAGGGAAGAAATTCATGAAGAGGGGGATCGAGAAGCCGGACCGTGACAGGAAGACCTTTCATCGCCCTGAAAATCTCTTTAAAATCACTTTTTTGCATGGGAAGCAATTTCTCGATGGCTTCTGCCCTTTTCTCCTTTGAGCTCGCAAGAATCATCTCGCGGACGATCGGAAGTCGATCCACAGCGTTGAACATTCTTTCCGTTCGGCAAAGGCCTATTCCTTCCGCGCCAAGCTGCCTTGCCTTAATGGCCCCTTCAGGAGTGTCGGCATTGGCCCGAACCCCCAGGGTTCTAATCTCATCTGCCCAGCTCAGAATGGTGAGGAGATCTTTGCTAATTTCCGGATCTACTGTTGGCACCTCACCCAGATAGACCTCCCCTCTTGAACCGTCGATGGTGATAAAGTCTCCTTCTTTAATCTTTAGGTTGCCCACGGTGGCTTCTCTTGCTTTGGGGTCGATATAGAGGGATTCACAACCCGAGACGCAAGGTTTTCCCATCCCTCTGGCGACTACGGCAGCGTGAGAGGTTTTCCCTCCCCGACTGGTCAAGATTCCTTGAGAAGCAAAGAATCCATGGATATCCTCAGGTTTGGTTTCTTCTCGAACCAAAATGACCTTGTGGCCGAGTTTTCCCATGCGTTCGGCTTCATCAGCATCGAAGATCGCCTTGCCAGAGGCAGCTCCAGGAGAGGCTGGAAGTCCTGTGGCGATGGGTTTCCCCTTGAAGTTTGGGTCGATCCGTTTGTGGAGAAGTTGCTCCAGATCATAGGGCTTCAATCTCAGAACCGCCTTCTCCTTATTGATCATTTTTTCAGCAACCATCTCCCGGGAAGTCCGGACGATAGCCTGGGCGTTCATCTTTCCATTTCGCGTCTGGAGAATGTAAAGCTTTCCTTTCTCAACGGTAAATTCAAAATCCTGAACCTCCCGGAAATGTTCCTCAAGGATTTTTCTTACTCTTTCCAGCTCTCTGTACGTCTTAGGCATTTCTTTCTTCATTTCGTAAATGGGTTTGGGCGTTCGAATACCCGCTACCACATCTTCCCCCTGAGCGTTGACAAGGTATTCTCCATACAGGACGTTTTCACCCGTTCCAGGGTCCCGTGTGAATGCCACACCGGTCGCAGAGTCAAAGCCCATATTTCCAAAGACCATGGTACAGACATTGACTGCCGTGCCATTGGCCATTTCAGGGGTGATATGAAATTCCCTACGATAATCCACCGCCCTTTTCCCCATCCAGGATCGAAAGACTGCTTCGATCGCCAATTTCAATTGGATCATTGGATCTTCAGGAAAAGTCGATCCTGTTTCTTTTTTGATTAACGTCAGATATTGTTTGCAAATATCTTTGAGATGGTCTGCATCGAGATCGGTATCATCTTTGGCCCCTACTTTTTCCTTCGTTTTATTTAGAATCTGATCGAATTCTTTCTCATCGACTCCCAGGGCAATTTTCCCGAAAAGCTGAATGAATCTTCGATAGGCATCATAGGCAAATCTTCCATCTGATGTAATCTGGATTAATCCTTCGATGGTAGCATCATTCAATCCGAGATTGAGGATGGTGTCCATCATGCCAGGCATAGAAAGGGCGGCCCCTGAGCGGACAGAAAAGAAGAGGGGGGTTTGGGGGTTTCCAAAACCCTTCCCGGTTTTTTCTTCAACCTTCTTCAAATTGACCTGGACCTCTTCCATCAATCCTTCAGGAAGTCTTTTCTTATTTGCATAGTACACGAGGCAGGCTTCAGTGGTAACGATAAAACCAGGCGGAACAGGAAGTCCCATGCGGGTCATCTCGGCCAGCCCGGCCCCTTTTCCTCCGAATAGCTTCTTATTGGAGCCATCCGCCTCTTCAAAGAGATAGACATATTTCATACCCGTTTCCATCCTCCTTTTCTGTGCATCAATTCTCATCATAATTTTATTTAGGTAAAAAATCAATGATCTGTCCAAACGCCTTTGTCTTGACAAGGGGGGAGGGTTTAGATAAATTGATTATAAAAAAGTTGGAGGAGAGGCTCATGGGAAATAAACCCTATGTTCTATGGTTTGATGAGATCGGGATGGAAGATCTTCCGCTTGTGGGAGGTAAGAATGCCTCCCTCGGAGAGATGCGGAAGGAGTTGAGTGGGCTCGGGGTAAATATTCCGAATGGGTTTGCAGTGACGGTCAACGCCTACCACGATTTCTTAGATGAAGGGACGGTTCAGGAGTGGCAATATATCATGAAGAAACCCGGAGTGAGGGAGAGTATCCGGGATATCCTGTCAGACCTTGACATCGACGATGTTGAGAATCTTTCGGAGAGAGGGAGCCGTATCCGAAGGCTCATCTATAGCCTTGAGTTTCCCAGAGGGATTGTGGAAGAGATTATTAAGGCTTATCGCAAGTTATGCAAAGAATATGGTGAAGATACAGATGTTGCTGTGCGTAGCAGTGCCACCGCCGAAGATCTTCCCACCGCAAGCTTTGCAGGACAGCAGGAGACCTATCTCAATATTCGAGGGGAATATGCCCTGATTCAAGCATGTAAAAGATGTTTTGCTTCCCTCTTCACCAATCGAGCGATCTCTTATCGAACCCATCGAGGCTTTGATCATTTTCAGGTGGCTCTTTCCATTGGCGTTCAAAAGATGGTTCGATCGGATAAAGCCTGTTCAGGAGTGATGTTTACGATTGATACCGAATCAGGCTTTCCTCACGTTGTTTATATTACAGGGGCTTATGGCCTTGGGGAGAATATTGTTCAGGGAGTCATCAACCCTGATGAATTCTATGTCTTCAAACCTCGCCTCTCACAGAACTATAAACCGATCATTCAAAAAACCCTCGGAACAAAAGAGATTAAGATGGTTTATGCGATGGAAGGCGAGGGGTCCACCAAAAACATTCCTGTCTCGATTCAGGAGAAGTCAAAATATATCCTGGAGGAGGATGAAATCATCCAGCTCGCCAAATGGGGGGTCTTGATCGAAGATCATTATTCAAAGAAGGCGGGGACTTATACGCCCATGGATATTGAGTGGGCTAAAGATGGAATCACCCAGCAACTTTTTATTCTTCAAGCAAGACCAGAAACGGTGAAATCCCAGCACAACCGAAATATTCTCGAAACGTATATCTTGAAGGAGCGGGGTAGGATTCTTACTCAGGGAAGGAGTGTGGGCGAGAAGATTGGCGCAGGTCCCATCCATGTCCTTTCCAGTGTGAAGGAGATTGATCAGTTTAAAAAGGGTGAGGTTCTCGTGACTCAGATGACCGATCCTGATTGGGAACCTATTATGAAGATTGCTGCAGGAATTGTTACAGATCGGGGAGGACGCACATGCCACGCAGCCATCATCAGCCGGGAGTTGGGAATTCCCTGTGTTGTTGGAACCGGGAATGGGAGCGATATATTGAGAGACTATCGAACCGCAACGGTTTGCTGTTCTGAAGGAGAGACCGGAATCGTCTATGAAGGGATTCTCGACTATGAGGTGAAGCGCTTTGATATGGAGCACCTCGAGAAACCTCAAACCCGTATTATGATGAATGTGGGAGATCCGGACAACGCTTTCCACCTCTCCTTTATTCCTAACGACGGCGTTGGGCTTGCCCGGCTGGAATTCATCATCAACAATGTCATCCGGATTCATCCGATGGCTTTGGTTCGGTTCGATTCCTTAAAGGATGATCATCTCCGAAAAGAGATTGAACAATTGACCATAGGCTATGAAGATAAAAAGGCTTTTTTTATCGATAAATTAGCCCAGGGGGTTGCCAAGATTGCAGCAGCCTTTTATCCAAGGGATGTGATCGTACGAATGAGTGATTTTAAAACGAATGAATATGCCAATCTCATTGGAGGAAGTCATTTTGAACCCGTGGAAGACAATCCTATGATTGGATTCCGCGGAGCCTCCCGCTATTATGATGAAGATTATCAGGAAGGTTTTGGACTCGAATGTCTGGCGATGAAGAAGGTCAGGGATGAGATGGGACTGACCAACGTGAAATTGATGATTCCCTTTTGTCGGACCGTAGAGGAGGGAAGGCTTGTCGTTGCTGAGATGAGGAAATACGGCCTGGTTCAGGGAAAGAATGGTCTGGAAATCTATATGATGTGTGAAATCCCAAGCAATGTGATCTTAGCCGATGAGTTCAGCGAGATCTTTGATGGGTTCTCCATTGGTTCAAATGACCTGACCCAGTTGGTTCTGGGATTGGATCGGGATTCTGAAAAGGTTGCACGTTTGTTTGACGAAAGGGATCAAGCAGTTAAACGAATGGTTCAGTGGATGATTGAGAAAGCAAAGAAGAATGGTCGAAAGATAGGCATCTGTGGACAGGCTCCAAGTGATTATCCTGAATTTGCTGAATTTTTAGTCCGATGTGGGATTGACAGTATTTCTCTTAATCCAGATACAGTGATCAAAACCACGGAAAGGATTTTACAGGTCGAGAAAGAATTGGGGATTCCCCGACGGAAAGAACCAGAAAAAATGGAGCTTGCGGCGAGTTAATGCCTTTGCTCTTTCACCGGACAGATGAAAATCCTTCTCCATATTTGTTGTGCCAATTGTGCGATTTTTCCTGTTGAAAAAATAAAGGAAGCAGGTCATAACGTCGTAGGCTTTTTCTTCAATCCCAACATTCATCCCTATCAGGAATATCAAAAAAGATTGGATGCCCTTAAGAAATATTCAGCTCAGGGCGGATTAGACGTCATCTACCGTGATGAATATCTGCTCGAAGAGTTTTTAAAAAATGTTTCTCATTGTGTTGACGAGAGATGTTCCTATTGCTATTCGCTTCGGCTGGAGGCTACTGCCCGGGAGGCGAAGAAGGGAAAGTTTGACCAGTTTTCGACCACGTTGCTACAGAGTACCCACCAGAATCACGATCAGATTCGACAGACGGGTGAACGGATAGGAAAAGAAGAGGGGATTCCTTTTTATTATGAGGATTTTCGTCAAGGGTGGAAAAGAGGATTAGAGATCTCGAAGGCCTTAGACCTTTATCGGCAACAATATTGTGGTTGCATTTATAGCGAGAAAGAAAGGTTTCTCAAAAAGAATTTTTGAGCCTTATAGAGGAGAAAAAATGTTCGGTTTGGGTGCTTTAGGTAAGCTCCTTGTTCTGTTGGGTGTTTTTATTATTTTGATGGGTCTCCTACTCATGGTAGGTGATAAAATCCCCTGGCTGGGCAGGCTCCCCGGGGATATCCTTATTAAGAGAGAAAAATTTACTTTCTATTTTCCTCTCACCACCTCCATCCTGATTAGCTTACTGTTAACCCTCCTCTTTACCCTGTTTCGAAAATAGGGGAAGATTTTGGCAAAGAAGGGCTTGAAACATCTCTTCTTTCATCAGGGGTTTATCTCCATCCCTTTAAACCGCCACTGCCTTTAGGATTTCCACCAAGGCTTTTGTCCCAAATTTCAAGTTCTCTAAGTCAATTCGTTCGTTGTTGGCGTGGACCCTCATTAATTCCTTTTCGGTCAATCGAAAAGGGCAGAAATCATAGGTGATGATTCCTTTTTCTCTCAGAAAGCGGCTATCGGTAGCGCCTGCAAGCAGGTAGGGAACAATCGGGCAGTCCGGGTCATTTTCTGCGGCGAAAGTTTCGATGGCCCTGTAGAGCTCCGTATCGAGAGGAGAGGGGGGAAGGGATTCGCTCTCTGAGAGGATCTCCACCTCCATTTCGTTCCCCAACCTTTTCTTAACCTCTTCTAAAAATTTTTCTTTGTTTGTGCCGGGAATCAATCTGCAGTCAAGGGTGGCTGTGGATTCCAATGGGATGACATTGGCTTTGGTGCCCCCCTGCAGGACAGTCAGAGAAATGGTATTTCTCACCATAGCATTGTAGATCGGATTGGAGGTAAGCCAGGTCGAAAAGGATGGGTCGTTGAGCCCTTTCTCAATATCCTCGAAAAAACCCCTCTTATCAGGAGGCTGTTTGAAGGCCATCTTTTTAAAATAATCTTTAACCGTGGGGATGATGTGAAACGGGGTTTCCCATCGGGTTATTAAATTTAACGCCTGAACCAGTTTCACATTTGGATTATCGGAATGGGGCATTGAACCATGACCGGATGTTCCTCGCGCTTTGAGCTTGAGCTGAAAGATGACCTTCTGACCATTTGAGATAGCGTAACGGTCCGGTGTTCCATCTTCGTTAAGAATGATATGTCCTCCTTCATTAAGCGCATATTCAATCTCTCTAAGAGGAGGAAGGTTCTCCATGGCCCATTGAACCCCCCATTTGCCGCCTGTCTCCTCATCGGCGGTGGCAAAGAAGATCAGATCTCTTTGAAGAGGGATGCCCTCCCGTTTGAGGACGAGGAGTGCCATCAACTCGATGATTCCCAGAGATTTGCAATCGAGGGTTCCACGGCCGTAGAGGTATCCTTCTTTGATCACTCCATCCAAGGGAGGACATTCCCATCCTTCCTTCTCAACCGGGACCACATCAATGTGATTCAACAGCAGGATGGGACGTTTTGAACCATTTCCTTTTAATGTGGCTAAGAGACTCCCTCGGCCGGGAGAGGGTTCATAGATCTGGGAGGGGATGGATTCGGCATCGAGGATTTTTTTAAGAAACGTTGCTCCCTCGATTTCATTTCCAGGAGGGTTAACCGTATTGATACGGGTATAGTCCTGAAGATAACGGGTCGCTTCATCACGTATGTTATTCCAATCCATAAAACCTCCACCTGCTTAGTGCAAAGCATCGCTCATAGCAGTTATCTGTTTCCTTCCGCAATCTTTAATCCCCCTTCCGAATTTGGAATTCAGTCTTCTCCAAAGACGGGTACGATTTTAAATTGATTCACATCGACGAGTCCTTTATCCGTCATCTTCAATTCCGGGATGACAGGCAAAGAGAGAAAAGAAAGGGTCATAAACGGATCAGCAAGTTTACTTCCCAAAGATCTCGCCGCCCGTTGCAATTTTTCTAATGAGTGATGGACGTCAAGGACCGAATGGTCTGCCATCAATCCGGCAATAGGAAGAGAAAGGGAGGCCAATATGTTCTCATCTTCGACCACAACCAGTCCTCCTCCCATGGCCTTAAGGGTTTCGATGGCTTTTAACATCTCTTGATCGTTTGTTCCTACGACGACAAGATTGTGAGAGTCGTGAGCCACCGTTGACCCCATTGCTCCTTTTTTCAATCCCAATCCCCTAACAAAACCGAGTCCGATATTTCCCGAACGATGATGTCTCTCCAGAACTGCGATTTTGAGGATGTCCTCTTCAAGGTTCGGGTAAGCCACTCCATCTTTTAAAACGATGTGTTTTAGTACTTTTTGGGTGATAATTTGATCGGGAATGATCTGGATCACTTTGGCGAGGGATTGGCTGCTTCTCAATAAAAGAGATTCCTGACGAAGGGGTTTGATCTGAAGCATTTGTTTGCTTTTTAACCTGTAGGGTGGTAATCGTTTACCAGGCGGAGCGAGCAGTTTCCCTCCTTCAGCGACCAGGAGTCCATCCTTAAAAACTTTTTTAATCTGAAATCGGCCCAGGTGATCAAAGGAGAGGATATCTGCCTTATATCCCGGAGCAAGGGCTCCAAGATCATCCAATCTAAAGTATTCTGCAGCATTGAGGGTAGCCATCTGGATGGCAAGAATGGGGTCAAGTCCAAGCCGAATCGACTCCCTCACCATTGAATCGATGTGACCTTCTTTGAGAAGTTCTTTAGGATGACGATCGTCGGTGACAAAGAAGAATCGCCTGGCATTTTTAGCATGGACCAGCGGAAGAAGGTCTCTCAGGTTTCTTGCAGTCGAACCTTCCCGGACCATGATCCACATTCCATTTTTCATCTTTTCTTTTGCCTCTTTGGCAGTGGTGCATTCATGGTCAGAGCGTATTCCAGCCGTCAGATAGGCAAAGAGGCCCTTGCCTGAAAGGGAAGGAGCATGGCCATCGATTCGTTTTCCTTTTGCCATCTCTATCTTATTTAAAACCTCTGGATTCCTGTAGATCACCCCTGGAAAATTCATCATTTCTGCAAGTCCGATGCTCCAGGGTTCTTTAAAAAGAGATTTTAGTTCTCGTATTCCAAGCTTAGCTCCTGCAGTCTCCATCGAGGTGGCAGGAACACAAGAAGGAAGCATGATAAAAACATTTAAAGGGACTCCTTTGGCTGAATTCGCCATGAAGTGAACCCCTTCTATCCCTGATACATTGGCAATTTCGTGGGGATCAATGACCACTGTGGTTGTTCCTCTTGGAAGCACCGCTTTTGCAAATTCTGGGATGGTCACCATGCTCGATTCAATGTGGACATGGCCATCGATCAATCCCGGGCAGAGAAAGTCTCCTTTAACATCGATCAGTTTCTTTGCCGGATAATCTCCAAACCCTACGATGATCCCGTCATAGATGGCGACCTCTTTCTTTTCAATCTCACCGGAGAAGACATTCACCACCCTCCCATTTTTGATCAGGAGATCAACCTCTCCCTCTCCTGATGCGACACGAATCCTTTCCGCAAGTCGAGCCATCTAAATATTGCCTCCCTCGCATTTCATAACAAATCTCTTAAAAAGGATCAAGGAATTCAACAGCGGAAAAGGTTCTTCTTCTTCGATCCCCTTGGCGACCTCAGAGGGCATCCCTAATAAGGCATTCCTACTCAACAGGGGTATTGAAAATGGAAAAGGAAATGGACATAATTAATCAATTTTCAATGGAAGAGAAGGATGACCTATGAAGCAATGGTTAATCGTCATGTGTATTTCCTGTCTCCTAACGATAGCGATGTTTACGGAAGGTCTTGCAGGTCCTCTGAAGAGACCTCTCTCATTTCAATCCCTCACTCAAAAGGAAGGGCTTTCAAGCGACATGGTCTTTGCGATTGTCGTCAAGGATGAAGAGGTCTGGTTCGGGACTTATGAAGGTGGGGCAACGCTTTATGACAGAGCCAAAAAGGTTTTCAAACATTATACCACCAAAGGTGAGCCAGTCGTTAAAGTGGATGACGGTGAAAGTATCCGGTGGAAAAACCACCTCTCTTATAATCATGTCTCTGTGATTACCCTCGATAGAGATCGTATCTGGTTTGGGACTTACTTTTATGGATTTGGAGGTGGAGGAATTTCCTATTATCATCCTCAGAAAAATCCTCCATGGAAAGCATTCAATACCAATGATGGTCGTGCCAAAAAAGTGAATGCCATCGCTGTGGATGACGAACTTCTCTGGGTGGGATCGGAAAAGGGGCTCTCCCTTCTCGATAAGAAAACAGAGAGCTGGAAACAATTCTTTTCAACCCGGGATGGTCTTTCGGGCAATTTTGTAAACTCCATTCTGGTTGAGCCTGAGCATCTCTGGATTGCGACCAATGGTGGAATCAGTAAACTTCAGAAGGCCAAAAGAATCTGGAAAAACTATTCAGAAAAAGAAGGATTGACAGACGTCGAAATCAAAACGCTGGTTAAGGTGGGACAGCGGATCTGGGCAGGCGGAATTGGGGGGAGCCTTTTTGAGTACGATTCCAATTCTGACCGATGGAGAAGGCTGGAGCCAACCGATCATTTAAAAAACGGAGGAATTCACTCTTTTGCCATCGCCAAGGAAAAGGTCGTTGTCTGTCGGGATAATGGCGTAAGCCTTTATGACCTACCAACCAGACAATGGGAGGCTTTGACGACTGCCGATGGACTGATCAGCCCTAATGTCTTCTCTGCCGCAGAAGATAGAAATGGAATCTGGTTCGGGACAGATAAAGGAGCCTCCCTATTGACCCTCAAACCTTAAATTGAAAACTCATGAAATCCCTATGCTCTTTGAAGGTTAGGTTTCAGATTGAGAAAAAGGAGATACGATGGACACATCCAAAAAGTGGAACGTTACGCGGAGAGAATTTATCAAGGGAGCTGCCGCTCTGACAGCAACCCCTTTGGTGTTGCACCAACTTCCTTTTTATGGAACACTGGCTCACGCCTCCAGTGAGGCAGATCTGGTGATTGCAAAACATGGATCTCCTTCCCAGCTTCTACAGGCGGCCATGACTCCTCTGGGAGGCATGGGACGATTCGTGAAGAAGGGACAGAGAGTAGTCATTAAGGCAAATATCGCCTGGGCGAGGACTCCAGAGCAGGCCTGCACGAACAATCCTGAACTTCTCACCGCCCTGGTGAAGATGTGCTATGAGGCAGGAGCGAAGAAAGTGGCGGTTTGGGATCATACCTGCGACAACTATCAGTTCTGTTTTTCAAGGTCAGGGTTGAAAGAGGCAGGACAGAAGGCAGGGGCAGATGTTCTCTCTGGCCATGGCAGGAATGTTTACAAGAAGGTTGAGATCCCGAATGGAAAGAAACTGAAAACGGCAGAGGTTCTGAGGGATGTCCTCGAGGCAGATGTCTTTATCAATTTCCCCATTCCTAAGCATCACTTTGCAACGGAACTGACTTTGGGGATGAAAAATTTCATTGGAATTGTTTGGGACATGGAATTGCTTCATAAGATTGACCTCCATCAATGCATTGCGGATATCAATACGCTCCGGAAACCAGATCTGGTGGTTGTTGACGCCATTCGAATCCTTACCACCAATGGGCCCAAAGGGCCGGGGAAAACAGAAGATATCGGTGAGGTGATTGCTTCGACCGATATCGTAGCGGCAGATGCTTACGCAGCCGCCTTTTTCAAACATCCTAAGACTGGAAAACCTTTCAAACCGGAAGAAATCCGGTTTGTCAAACTTGCCTTTGAGATGGGGCTGGGCCAGATCGATCTTTCAAAAGTTCGGGTTAAGAGGGTGAGTGCCACATGAACCGATGGATTCCTCTGATGAGGAGGACGGTTCAAACCCTTTCTTTTTTCTTCCTTCTCTATCTGGTCATTAGAACCGCTTTCCCAATGGAGATCAAGATTCCGGTCGATCTCTATCTCCGTCTCGACCCCTTTATTGCGGTGATTTCAAGCCTAACCCATAAGGGGATCATTGAGAGAATGTTTCCCGCCTTCGGGGTACTCCTCTTCGTGATGGTCTTTGGAAATTTTTTTTGTGGATGGTTTTGCCCGATGGGGGCAACGATCGATTTCTTCGATCGTCTTCTCTTTCGAGAACGGAAGAGAACAAAACCCTTTGAGGATGCATCTCTCCGGAGACTTCGTTATGGGATTTTTTTCTTCTCCATCATCGCTGGATTGTTGGCCTTTCAAGTGATGTATCTTCTCGATCCCATCAGCCTGGTGACCAGGACATTGGTCATCGCTTTTTATCCTCCGGCCATCTATCTTTATAATCATCTTCTTCCATCGGTCCAGACGATTTTACCTTCGAACTCGTTCTTCATGTCGAGTGTCCCTCTGCCTATCTTTAAAGTCAATCTTTTGATTTTCCTTGTCTTCGTTGCAATTCTTGCTCTGGGAGTCATTCGAAAGAGGTTCTGGTGCCGATACCTCTGTCCCTTAGGAACCCTTTTTTCGATTTCCTCCCGTCTCCGAATATTCAAACGATCTGTGACGGAGGATTGCACAAGCTGTCAGAGATGTGTTCGGGATTGCCCTGTGGGGGCCATCCCTGAAACGTCTCCCCGGGACTACCGCCATCAGGACTGTATCGCCTGTTTCAAATGTCTCGAATGTCCTCCTCAAGCTGTCTCATTCCATTTCAGCTTACCACGTTGGAAAACCGCAAATGGCGTCAATCTTTCAAGAAGATATGTGCTGGGTTCACTGGCCTTTGGCTGTCTTTCTGCATTGATGATCAAAACCAACCCACTCCAATCCGAGAGTGGATTGAAGAATAATCGGCTGATCCGTCCGCCCGGGGCTTTACCCGAAGAAGAATTTGTTGCTGTCTGTACAGGTTGCGGAGAATGTTTAAAGGTATGCCCGAATAATGCCCTTCAATCCACCTTCTTGGAAGCCGGTCTGGCAGGGCTTTACACGCCCCGATTGGTCCCTCGCATTGGATATTGTGAAGAATTCTGCAATTTTTGTGGGAGGGTTTGTCCGACTGAGGCGATTCGGGCTACCTCTCTTGAAGAGAAACGACTCATCCAGATGGGGGTCGCCCACATCAACAAAACGCGGTGCATCGCCTGGGATACGGATAAGATCTGCCTCGTCTGTAATGAACAGTGTTCCTATCACGCCATCATAGGCGACGAGAAGAAACGACCCCTTGTCAAAGAGGAGAAGTGTACCGGATGTGGCATCTGCGAGAACAAATGCCCGGTGGATGGAGAGTCTGCTATCATCGTCTTTTCCTCAGGCGTCCAGAGGAAACTCAAACCCGAACACTCCGACAACAACGGTTAAGAGAAAGTCTATCCTTTCCCCTCCCTCCTTTTTTGTTGTAAAATAATTTCATGCCTCGATTTAAACTTGTCTCGGACTTCAAACCCAAAGGGGATCAACCTCAGGCGATTGAGACGTTGAGCCAGGGGATTCTTGAGGGTGCTCCTCATCAGGTCCTTCTCGGGGTAACCGGCTCGGGCAAAACCTTCACCATGGCCCATGTGATCGAGAGGGTTCAAAAGCCCACGTTGGTTATCTCCCATAATAAGACGCTGGCTGCACAGCTTTACGGAGAGTTCAAAGAACTCTTCCCGGAGAATGCCGTTGAATTTTTTGTCAGTTATTACGATTACTATCAGCCCGAAGCCTATCTTCCCTCCACCGATACCTATATCGAAAAGGACACGCAGATCAATGAAGAGATTGATAAAATGCGACACTCCGCCACACGCTCCCTTCTGGAGAGGAATGACGTGATCATTGTAGCCAGTGTCTCCTGTATCTATGGTCTGGGATCTCCAGAAGCCTATCATGGCATGCTTCTCTATTTAGAGAAAGGGATGAACATCACAAGGGAGGACATTCTTTCGAAGTTAGTGGAGATTCAGTACGAGCGAAATGATATCGATTTCCATCGCGGGACCTTTCGGGTTCGGGGGGATGTGGTTGAAGTGTTTCCCGCCCATGAGGAGAATCGTGCGATCCGTATCGAGCTTTTCGGCGATGAGGTGGAAGCGATCTCGGAGATTGATCCATTAAGGGGAAAGGTGTGGCAGTCCCTCGAAAAAATTCCCATCTATCCCGGGAGCCATTATGTGGCCCCTCCCGAGCGGCTTCACATGGCTATCCAGAATATCCGGGAAGAGTTAAAGGAAAGGGTCGCCTGGTTTAAATCGCAGAACCGTTTTTTGGAAGCTCAGAGATTGGAGCAGAGGACGAACTTTGACCTTGAGATGCTTCAGGAACTTGGCTACTGCCAGGGGATTGAAAATTATTCCCGTCACCTCACCGGAAGAAAACCTGGTGAGCCTCCCCCCGTGCTCCTTGATTACTTTCCTCAGGATTTTCTCATCTTCATCGACGAAAGCCATGTCACCATTCCTCAGTTGATCGGGATGTTTAGGGGAGACCGTTCGAGGAAGGAGACCTTGGTGAATTATGGATTTCGACTCCCCTCAGCGCTCGATAATCGACCCTTGATGTTCGAAGAGTTTGAGAAACGTGTCCATCAGGTGATCTACGTCTCCGCCACTCCGAGTGAGTATGAGTTGAAAAAGAGCAAGGGGAGAGTGGTCGAACAGATTATCCGTCCAACAGGACTGAGCGATCCTCTGATTGAAGTCAAGCCAGCCAAAAATCAAGTGGATGATCTTTTAGAAGAGATCCGGCAGCGGATAAAGAAAAAGGAGAGGGTGCTGGTGACCACCCTTACCAAGCGAATGGCAGAGGATCTAACCGAATATTATGCCGATCTTGGAATCCGTGTCCAATACCTCCATTCGGACATCGACACCCTTGATCGTGTGGAGATCATCCAGGACCTCCGACTCGGCAAATTCGATGTTCTCATTGGAATCAACTTGTTAAGGGAGGGGCTTGATCTTCCTGAAGTTTCCCTGGTGGCGATCCTCGATGCGGATAAGGAAGGATTCCTCCGATCAGAGAAATCCCTGATTCAAACGTTTGGTCGAGCTGCCAGAAACATTAACGGCAAAGTGGTTCTCTACGCAGACACAATGACCAGCGCCATGGATCAAGCCATCCTGGAAACGAACCGCCGACGAAAGATTCAGGAGGAGTATAATCGGAAAAATAAGATTACCCCTCAGAGTGTCCAAAAATCGGTCCGGAATATTTTAGCCTCCATTTATGAGGCGGATTATTTTACGGTTCCCTCGGCCTCGGATGTTGATGAGGCATATGTTTCGGTTAAAGAGATTCCATCCCTGATCCAAAAGCTGAGGAAAGAGATGAAGGAGGCTGCCTCCCGGCTCGAATTCGAACGAGCTGCCGAGCTACGGGACAAGATTCAGCGTCTTGAAGAGATGGAATTGAAGATGAGGTAAAAAGTCAATCAGGAAAGAGCAATTTTTCGATGGCCGCAACGGTCTTAAAACAGAAAATTGAGAGTTTGCCTGCCAGTCCTGGAGTTTATCTTTTTAAGGACCAAGAAGGAACTGTCCTCTATATAGGCAAGGCTGGCAATCTCAGGCAAAGGGTGGGTTCCTACTTCCAGAGATTGAAGGAGAAGGATGCCAAGACGCTCGCTCTGTTGGAAAAGGTGATGGACGTTGAAACCATTGTGACGGATACAGAGAAAGAAGCCCTCATCCTTGAAGATCATCTTATTAAGGAGCATCACCCCCGATATAATATCAAACTGAGGGATGATAAGCGGTATCCCTGTCTGAGGCTTTCCATAGAAGAAGATTTTCCAACCCTGACCATCGTAAGACGAATCAAAAGGGATTGCTCCCTTTACTTTGGTCCCTATCCCTCTGCCACTTCGCTCAAGGAAACCTTGAAATTGATCCGGCGGCTTTTTCCCATCCGGACCTGTCAGGAGGCCAAATTCTCACACCGGACAAGACCTTGTATCCATTATGAGATGGACCGCTGTCTAGGACCTTGCTGTGGTAAGATCGACCGGACTCAATATGGAGAGGTCATTCAACAGGTGAAGTTGTTTCTGGAAGGGAGAAACAGAGACCTCCTCGAAAGGCTGGAAAGGCAAATGGCAGAGGCAGCAGACCAACTCCATTTTGAGAAAGCAGCGAGAATTCGGGATCAGATTGAACATATTCGAAAGGTCATTGAAAAACAGGTCGTTGTCTCCCGGGATATGATGGATAGGGATGTCATTGGGTTATATCGGCAAGACGGTCGAGTGGCTCTTTACTCCCTTTTTATTAGAGCTGGAAAACTTTTAGGAGGGAAAGGGTTTAATCTTTCATCCGTCAGTCTTCCAGCGGAAGAAATCCTCTCCTCTTTTATCAAACAGTATTATCGGGAGGATCGGTTCATTCCCGAAGAGATTCTCATTCCCAAACCCATCCCGGAGAAGGATCTTATGGAAGGATGGTTAACAGAGTTGAAAGGGAAAAAGGTCCAGCTCCTTTTCCCTCAAAAGGGGGGGAAGAGGAGACTCCTCAGGATGGCTTCTGAGAATGCCGAAAAGTTTCTTCACCGAGAGATTCATCTGGAGAATGAGAAGGGCGATTTTTTATCGGACTTAAAGGAGAATCTACATCTTCGTAGAGTTCCTAAACGGATCGAAGCCTTCGATATCTCCAATCTCCAGGGTGGCCAGGCCGTCGGATCAATGGTCACCTTTGAGGATGGAAAACCTAGGAAAGACCGCTACCGCCATTTCCGAATTAGGACCATCGAGGGGGCAGATGATTACGGGATGATGTTCGAAGTCCTCCTGAGACGGTATCGAAGGGCAATCGATGAAAAGGATCTTCCCGACCTGGTTTTATTAGATGGAGGCAAGGGCCAACTCAATGTGGCGAAAGAAGTGTTTAAGGAGTTAGGAATTAAAGAAGTAGACCTGCTCAGCCTGGCTAAAGAGAGAAGGGCAGGAAACCTGCGTCATCAGGGGGAACGAGTGGATGAAAAGATCTTCCATCCCCAGTATAAAGAGCCCATCCTTTTGGGTAAACACTCCTCGGTCCTTCTTTTTCTCGATCAGATTCGTGACGAAGCACACCGCTTTGCGCTCACCTATCACAAAAAAATCAGGAAGAAGGAAGCCCTCCGATCTGTTCTGAATCAAATTCCAGGGATCGGGACAATCCGGCAGAGAGAACTCCTGAGATATTTCGGCAGTGTTGAACGAATTAAAGAGGCGACTCTCGAGGAACTTCAGAATGTCCCCCGAATGAACCGCAATTTAGCAGAAACCGTATATCATTATTTTCACCCATCCTAAATGGTTTTCCCCTTCGTAACCCCTCAGTTAAAGAAATAAAAAAGGGTTTGGAGGTTGCCTCGGAAAAACCTTATAGCGAAACCTCTGTTCGTCAAAACGACCCAATCTGATTCAAAAAAATCCGATTCAAAGGGCATGAGGGCCCCGATGAGGTAACCTCTTATAACCGCTCTTCAAGGTTTTGGAGGAGGAACGTTCCAACCCTTTTAAACCGAAAACACCCCATCACTGACGGGTTACTCCCCTTCATAAAAAATTCTTGACTTTTTAACCAGATTGTAAAGAATGTTGGATACCATTTCGTAACATGATGATCTAACAGGAGGTGTCAGGATGAAAACGAAATTTTTTGTATGGTCGGTGGTGTTGGCGTTGGTCATGCTTTTTCCAGTCTGGGGCTCAGCCAAAACAGAAATCCAATGGTGGCATGCCATGACTGGATTTTTAGGCGAAAGGGTCAATGAAATTACACAAAAATTTAATGCCAGCCAGGCAGAGTATGAGGTGAAAGCGATTCATAAAGGGACCTACACGGAGACCCTCACGGCAGGGATTGCGGCCTATCGATCAAAAAATCCTCCCCACATCTTACAGGTTTTTGAAGTAGGGACACAGACCATGCTTTCCTCAGGAGCGATCTATCCAGTCTATCAATTAATGGCTGATCAAGGCATCAAGATTGATTGGGCTGATTTTATAAGCGTTGTAAAATCTTATTACTCCAAGGATGGAAACCTTTATTCGATGCCTTTTAACTCCTCCACGGCTATTCTCTATTATAATAAAAGTATTTTTCAGAAAGCCGGGCTCGATCCTAACAAACCTCCCACAACATTCGATGAAATTGAGAAGATGGCAAAAACAGCGGTCTCTTCAGGAGCAACTAAAATCGGGTTTACCACAGCCTGGCCCTCCTGGACCCTCGTTGAGAACATGCATGCCTGGCATGACCAACCCTTTGCGGATCAGGAGAATGGTTTTGCTGGGCTTGCAACCCAGTTGAAAATCAATGGTTCCTTTGGGGTCAAATTCTGGGAACTTCTGGCTCGATGGCAGAAGGAAGGGATTTACACGTATTCGGGTAGGGGAAGCAAAGGGGACCAGCCGATCATCAATGGGGAAGCGGCGATTGGGCTTGCTTCCACCGCTCTGGTTGGAACGTTGACCAAAACTGCCAAATTTGAATGGGGGACCGGGTTTCTACCCCGGCTGGCAGGTTTTCCACAGGGAAACTCGATTATCGGTGGAGCCACGCTCTGGGTGATGAAGGGCCATAAGCCAGAGGAATATAAGGCCGTAGCGAAATTCCTTGAGTTTTTAGGAAAGACAGAGCAGCAAGCCTGGTGGCATTCTATTACCGGATATCTCCCGATCAGTCAGTCTGCTCTCAAGGCTCTTCAGGCTACCGATCACTTTAAGAAGAATCCCCATCTGTGGACCGCTTTTGCCCAAATCACCAGCGGAAAGACGACCGCCAGTAGTCAGGGCATTCGTTTAGGAAATTTAGTCGCCATCCGTGACGCCATTGAAGAAGAATTGGAAAATGTGGTCAGCGGAAAGAAGATGGCGAAACAGGGACTTGACGACGCTGTGAAAAAAGGGAACGAATTTTTAAAAGAGTTTGCGGTCCTGTACAAGTAATGTTTTGTCAAAAGGTGACGGGGAGGATGCCCGTAAACATACCCTTGGGTGAAACATCAACCGGATTTCCTTACCGTCACCTTCGCTTAGAAAACGAGGTTTTTTGATTTAAAATGGCTAAATGCCATGGCCCATTATGAAGAAATCCATTTTCAAAAACAGATTCCTTCCTTATCTTCTCATTGCTCCCCAGCTCATGATTGTGGTTGTCTTCTTTTTCTGGCCCTCCTTTGAATCCCTGCGCCTTTCAGTCTTCAAAGTTTCTCCCTTTGGTGACCGGCAAATCTTTGTCGGTCTGGAAAATTTCCACCGGCTCGTCACCTCTCCGGAATATCATCGAAGCGTTTTGCATTCCTTTATCTTTTCAGGAGGGGTTACCTTTTTAGGATTAGCCGTGTCTCTGTTTATTGCAGCCTTAGCCAATCAGAAAATCCGGGGACTCAGGTTCTACCGGACGGGGCTTCTGTGGACGTATGGCATTGCGCCTCCGGTGTCAGGCATTATCTGGCTTTTTATCTTTCATCCCTCTTATGGTCTTCTGCCTTATCTTCTCTCCATGGTGACTCCTTATGAGTTTAACTGGCTCCTCAAGGGCTGGGTCGCCCTCTTACTGGTGATCTTCGCAGCCACGTGGGCCCATCTCGGATATAACGTTGCTTTCTTTCTGGCAGGGCTTCAGACTATCCCAAAATCTGTCATTGATGCGGCCAAAGTGGACGGAGCGAGTGGGTTCCGATTGTTTCGGTGGATCACTTTTCCGCTCCTCTCGCCGGTCACCTTCTTTCTTTTCATCATGAATATGGTCTTTTCTTTTTTTGAAACCTTCGGGATCATCCATGCCGTCACTCAAGGAGGTCCTGGGGATGCGACTACCATCATGGTCTATAAGACTTACCTCGATGGATTCGTCCATATGAGAATGGGGCTCTCCGCCGCTCAATCGGTTATTTTGATGGCCCTGGTCATTTTTCTGACGGTGCTTCAATTCCGTTATACAGAGAGGAGGGTCTTTTATTAATGGGGAAAACGGTTTTTCACAGCCCTCCACGATCGAAAAAGGATTGGAAGAAACTGATCATTCACCTTCTTCTCATCCTGTCGATCTGTCTGATTGGGTTTCCCCTTTATTATGGATTTGTGGTTAGCACTCAGAGTATGGAGGAATCCATCCAAAAGCCTCAGAAATTAATGCCTTCAAACCATCTGATAGAGAATTATACCAAGGTCTGGAAACGTATCCAGATGGGCCAACTTCTCCTGAACAGTTTGATCGTTGCCCTGGGGGTTAGCCTTGGGAAAATTGCCATTTCGATTCTATCCGCCTTTGCCATTGTCTATTTCAATTTCAGGGGAAAACAACTCGCCTTCTGGGCGATCTTTATCACCTTAATGTTACCCGTTCCGGTTCGAATCATTTCAACCTATCAGGTGGTCAGTTATTTAGGATGGATCAATACCTATGCGGGGCTTACGATTCCGTTGATTGCTTCTGCGACTGCAACTTTTCTCTTTCGGCAATTTTATCTAACGATTCCTGATGAGCTGGTGGATGCGGCCAAAATAGATGGTTCTGGCCCCCTTCGATTTCTCTGGTCCATCCTGCTTCCCAACTCCGGAGCCAATATGGCAGCTCTCTTTGTCGTGATGTTTATTTATGGGTGGAATCAATACCTGTGGCCCCTGATGATCACCAGTTCAGATAAGATGAAGGTCGTCGTGGTGGGCATTGCCTCAACCGTTCCTACAGGAACCCAGCTTCCAGAGTGGAATCTCGTGATGGCAGCGGCGATGATGGCTCTTCTTCCTCCTGTGCTCGTGGTGGTCCTGATGCAGCGCTGGTTTGTCCATGGGCTGATCGAAAGTGAGAAATGAGATTGATTTGGAATCCTTCGAAGTGGGTTTCAATGATTCTTCTGCTCATGGGGAGTACGGTAGGTTCTGCAATAGGGGATAGGATGAGTGGATCAGAGCCGATTAAACGGACCTTTTCAGCCGGAAAGGTTCCGGTGACCGTCATTGCCCATCGGGGATTTTCTGGAATTGCTCCGGAAAATACGATGATCGCTTTTAAAAAAGCGATCGAAGTGGGCAGTGACATGATTGAACTTGATGTTCGCTTATCAAGGGATGGAGAGGTTGTGGTCCTTCACGATGAGACGTTGGAGAGGACAACGACCGGAAAAGGGAAGGTGATGGAGAAGACCCTTCGAGAGCTGAAGCAGTTGGATGCTGGTTTAAAATTTCATCCTTCCTTCTCAGGAGAAAAGATCCCAACCCTGAAAGAAGTTCTCGAAATGGCCAGAGAAAAGGTTCGGGTCAATATCGAACTCAAAAAGGGAGATTACGGCCAATGGACCCTTCTGGATCTGGCAAATCGGGCTCTGCGTGAGGTAGAAAAATCAGGGATGCTCAACCAGGTCCTTTTTTCATCCTTCGATCCTCTGATCCTTGAACAGATATTAAAGGAAAACGCTTCTCTTTCCGTTGCTTATCTCTACAACCGGCCATGGAGTTTCCCGGTGGAAGTGACCGAAGGCCGGCCTTTCTTAATCCTGAATTGCCGAAAATCGGTTTTGAATTTAGAGAATATCTCACGGGCCCATCAAGAAGGAATCCAGATAGGGGTCTATACCTTGAATACCGAGGAAGAGATGGAAAGATTTATTCATCTTAAGGTGGATGCCATTATTACAGATCATCCCGATCGTCTCCTCCACCTCCTTAAAAGAAGATACCCGTAAATTGGATTCGTTCATCGTTGCCATTGACCAGGGAAGTTCGGGAACCAAGGTCCTCGCCTTTGATCGCGAAGCACGATGTGCCTATCGCTCTTTCCGTTCACTCAAAACGGAACGGCCTTTACCAGACCATGCAGAACAGAATCCCACCCTCCTTCTTGAAGAAACAAGAAAAGCAATCAACGAGATATTATCTGCGATCTATGCCGATGGCCATCATGTTTCTGCCATTGGACTGGCCTGTCAGAGGTCTTCGTTCCTTCTCTGGGATCGAGACACCGGGGAGCCGCTAACCCCGATCATTTCTTGGCAGGACTTAAGGGCAAAACGTGTCTGCGAAACCCTGAACCCTCACAGAAACGAAATCTATCAGAAGACAGGACTTCCATTGACCGGCCATTATGGAGGTCCCAAATTCCTCTGGCTGCTTCAAAACAATCCAGCAACCCTTTTATGGATCAAAAGGGAGAGCACAATTTTTTCTCCCTGGAACAGTTTCTTGCTCTGGCATTTCACTAAAGAAAGGGTTTGTGCTACAGACGAATCGATTGCCGGAAGAACGTTGCTGTTCAATATCCACAAGCGAGATTGGGATCCGGAGTTACTCCCCCTTTTTGAAGCGCCCCTTTCCATTCTGCCCAAAGTATTTCCCACCTGCCACCTTTACGGACATTATCTCTTCAAAAGAGAATCCATTCCCCTTCTCTGTTCCATCGGAGATCATCAGGGAGCCCTTTTGGGGCTGGGTGGTTTTGAGAAAGGACACTGTGGGATTAACTATGGAACTTCGGCGGGCGTCCTCGTCAATATCGGTTCGATCCCTTTGATTGCAGAGGGTCTTCTGACCAATGTCGGATATTCTGATTCAGACACAACGACCTATGTGGTCGAAGGGACCGTCAATGCAGTCGGGTCTCTGTTTGAATGGTTTGAAAAAGAGAGAGGCCTTCCGGAGGCATCGCAGAACTGGGAGAGCCAGATGGCTTCTTCATCAGAAGGATGGTATATGATTCCAGGGATGTATGGAATTGCGGCTCCTTACTGGAAGGAGACGGCAGTTACAGAGTTTACCGGGAGAGACGGCTATCCTTTGAAAGAGATCGGGTTAAGGGCGGGGATGGAATCGATTGCCTATCTTATTCTTGATATCCTGAACAGGATTCAAACCCTGTCTGATTTTCGCATCGGGAGGATTATGGCTTCAGGAGGAGCGGCGAGGCCTCCTCTCCTCCAATTCCAGGCAGACCTCCTCGGAATCCCCGTTCATCATACCTCGATCGCTGATGCTACAGCCCTGGGGTGTGCTTTTTTAACTGGCCTCTCGGCGGGATTCTGGAAGGATATCGGAGAGGTTCAATCTTTGGTTCGTGAAGAAGAGATTTTTTATCCGACCCTGTCGGATCAAAAACGTCAAAGCTTGATCAGGGGTTGGCGTAACGTTTTAAAAGAAAAGGGGATCCTTACTTGAAAGGATCAGACGATCAGGATCATCAGCATCCCGAACCCCCAGCAATAATAGGAGAAATGGTGCAGTGTCCCCTTCTGAATGACCTTCATCAAGAAGGCTAAGGACAGGAGGCCTATCAAAAAGGCGATGGTGGCTCCAAAAGAGGCAATGTGGATCTCCGAAACGGAATCTACTTTTTGAAGTTCCAAAACCGTGGCAGCCAGAATGGCTGGAATCGACAGGAGGAATGAAAATCTTCCAGCCAGTTGCCGGTTCAACCCCAAAAAAAGCGCTGCGGAGATGGTTGCGCCTGACCTTGAAATTCCTGGGATAATCGCCAATCCCTGAGCCACTCCAATGAGAAGGGCATCCATCCATCTCATTTTTGTCAGGTCCCTTCCTTCCTGTTTGGTCCATCGGGTGAGCCAGAGGGTCATACCGGTAACGAGAAGCATCGCTCCTACCGTTTTGGGTTGAGCGAAAAAGGATTCAAACCAGTCTTTGAAAAGAATGCCCATCAGACCAGTGGGAAGGCTTGCGACGAGAATCCATATAAAGAGAATCATCCCTCCCTCATTTCTCCCCCTTTGAGTTACCGTTGATCCTATCCCTCGAAGAAGGCCAGAGATGTCTTTCCTGAAATAGAGGAGCACGGCGAGGAGGGTTCCAAAGTGGAGCATGACATCAAAAAAGAGTTGAGGTGCTTTCATTCCGAAAAGGGATTGGAAGAAAACAAGATGGCCGGAACTGCTGATTGGTAAAAACTCGGTCAGCCCCTGTATGATTCCGAGAAAAATAGCTTGAGAGATTTTCATCGCCCATCCATGCTCAGAGCGATTACCAGATCACCGGTGTATCAGATGAAGGGATTCTCCAGTCTCTGGTGACGTGATTATCTGATCGTCTGAATCGCATTCTTGACCTTTTCCTCCAACAGCGTTTTAATTTCCTGAAGCCTATTCTCGGTCAAGGCTTCAAATCGGAGGACTAGAACCGGTTGGGTGTTCGAGGCTCGAAGCAATCCCCAGCCATCCTCAAACTTCACCCTCACCCCGTCCACATCGATGATGGGGTAATCCTTTCTCAACTCCTCTTTTACCCTTTCCACTACCTTGAATTTAATCTCATCAGGGCAGGGGACCCTGATCTCTGGAGTGATGTGAGTTTTTGGGACATCCGCGAGGAGGGATGACAGGGTTCTATCCGTTCTTGAAAGCAGTTCAAGAAGCCGGCAGGAGGCATAAATGGCATCGTCATAGCCAAAGTAACGATCTGCAAAGAAGATATGACCACTCATCTCACCTCCCAGGGCGGCCTTCTCTTCCTTCATCTTCTCTTTAATCAAGGAATGGCCCGTACGCCACATGATCGCTCTTCCCCCGTTTTTCTCAATGTCATTAAATAAATTCTGTGAACATTTCACTTCAGCGATAAAGGTAGCTCCCTTCTGCCGTTTCAGAATTTCCCGTGAAAAGAGGATCATCAGTTGGTCTCCCCAGATGATATTCCCCTGCTCATCAACGACCCCGATACGATCAGCATCTCCGTCATATCCGATCCCCACATCTGCATGGGTTTTTAACACCCGGCTGATTAAATCTTTGAGATTGTCCGGAACGGTTGGGTCTGGGAAATGGTTGGGAAACCGGCCATCGATGTCGCAATAAAGTTCTTCAACTTCACAGCCAAGGTCTTTTAGTAATGGTCCGGCGACCACTCCACCTGTACCATTCCCTGCATCGAGGATGACCTTCAGTTTTCTCTCAAGATGGATGTTCTTCCTGATATAGTCCTGGTAGGGACGGATGATTTCAGTTTCGGAAAGGCTTCCTCTCCCTACCTCAAAATCGCCTTTCTCCACCAATCGTCCTACCTTCTGTATTTCTTCACCGAAGATGGTACTCTTCCCTACCGAAACCTTAAATCCGTTGAATTCAGGAGGATTATGACTTCCTGTAACCATTGCTCCACCTTCCCGATCGAGGTAGAAGATCGAAAAATAATAGACCGGTGTTGGACAAACGCCTATATTGACCACATCGCATCCAGTGGAAAGCAGGCCCTCGATCAGCGCATTACTATAGGCCTTTGAACTTAGCCTCCCATCTCTTCCGACAGCAAGCAATTTTTTCCCCTGTCTGATCAGATGGGTTCCAAATCCTTTCCCCAATCGTCGAACAATCTCAGGTGTCAGATCCTTGTCCACCACTCCCCTGATGTCATACTCTCTGTAAATCTGAGGATTAATCTTCATCGCTTCCTCCTGCTCGGTGAATAGGTATGGTGCATCAAGCACAGCGCATAGCGATTATAGAACTTCCTTGTCTTATTGGGTAAAGTTATCTTAAAACTCTTCAGAAATCAACCGTTTGTATTTTAAATGTCCAGTTTTGACTTTTTAGAAGGGATGGGCTAAATTACGGTGACTGAGGGAAGAGAATATGGAGATTAAGGCCATTCGGGGTTTCAATGATATCCTCCCTGATGAGATCGGGAAATGGCAGTTCGTTGAAGAGACAGTTCGGGAGGTCTTTGAAGGTTTTGGATTCGATGAAATCCGCATTCCAATCCTCGAGAAAACAGAACTCTTTATAAGAGGCATTGGTGAAGCGACGGACATCGTAGAAAAAGAGATGTATACTTTTACCGATAAAGGGGGCAGTTCCTTGACCCTTCGACCTGAAGCGACCGCTTCGATGGCAAGGGCCTATCTTGAGCATAAGCTCTTCACCTTTGATCCAGTGGCGAAACTTTACTGCATCGGTCCGATGTTCCGTTACGAACGACCCCAGAAAGGGCGTTATCGCCAGTTTTACCAGATTGATGCAGAGGTTTTTGGCGTGGCCAATCCCGTCGTGGATGCTGAGGTCATCCTCATGCTCATCCATTTTTTAAGGCAGGTAGGGCTCGAAAAGCTCGAGCTCCAGATCAATTCATTAGGATGCCGGGAATGTCGCCCCAGGTATCGGGAGGAGTTGAGGGCTTTCTTGTCAAAAAAATCATTTCAACTTTGTGAGGACTGCCAGAGAAGGCTTCAGGCCAATCCCCTTCGCATCTTCGACTGTAAGGTCCAGAGCTGCCAGGAGACGATTGTTGATGCTCCCAAGGTCAGCGATTTCATCTGTAAAGAATGCGATCATCATTTTAATCGAGTGAAGGAACACCTTTCGATGGCAGGACTTGAGTATGTGCTGAATCCAAAAATGGTAAGAGGATTGGATTATTACACCCGGACTGCCTTTGAGGTTGTTTCCTACGACCTTGGCGCCCAGAACGCCGTCACAGGAGGGGGTCGGTATGATAATCTTTTCCAGGAGATTGGAGGGCGCGACATTCCTGGTATCGGATTTGCGATCGGTATGGAAAGATTGATCTCTCTTCTGCCGAAAAATAAGGGGTTGAAACGACCGTTAGACCTCTTCATTGCAGTTCAGGGAAAAGATGGCAAACAAGATGCCTTCCGAATTGCCCATCAACTCCATCTTGAAAGGATCAGAGCGGAATTTGACTACGAAGAAAAGAGTCTGAAAAGCCAGATGAGGCGGGCTGATAAGCTAAATGCCCGATATGTGCTTATTCTGGGTGAAGAAGAGTTGAAGAAGGGTAGAGCCATCCTCAGAAATATGGCGAACCAATCCCAGGAAGAGATCCCCCTACAAGAATTGGTTCAGATCCTTGGGAGAAAGATCCTTCGGGATTGAAAGTTAGGTCCATTATATGATATATAATTTTTGCACGCCATGCCCCAAACCCGATGTGCTTTGCGGTTTTCAGAGTGGGGGATCGTTCAATGGTAGGACAACGGACTCTGACTCCGTGAATCGAGGTTCGAATCCTCGTCCCCCAGCCAATGATTTCAGAGAGTTATGTACTATCCTCAATTTTGAATCCTTCCGATTGTGATAAAATTGTGATAAATTTTCTCCTAATTTCATCCAAAACCTCAATTCCTTTCCTTAAACTCTCGGGGTAATGGTGAGCATACCTTTGGACCATCTTAACTTCTTTCCATCTACCAAGCTTCTGAACGGTATAAAGATCTACTCCAGCCTGAACGAGTCTTGTTGCGAAAGTGTGACGCAAATCATGCCACCGGAAATTTTTAATAGAAGCACGACTCAGGGCCGAATAGAAAGCTCTATGAAGGTTGCTTACCTTGAATCTAACTCCGTTTTTGTTAAAAAACACATAATTTGTCCTTATGTGTCTGACTTTTGCCCTTGCTTTTAGGATCTCCAAAGCCCTCTCGTTCAGGGGTAAAACGTCTTTTGCTCTGTTTTTCTGTTCCAGGATAGTGATGGTTTTTCTGAAAAGATCCACCTGGGGCCACTGAAGATTCAACACTTCCCCCTGCCTGAGCCCGGTTTCGAGAGAAAAGATGATGAGTTCCTGAAGCCATCCGGGAGAGGCCTTAAGAAGTCTTTCCTCCTCTTCAAAGGTAAGCCACCGTTCCCTCATGTTGTTGACTTTTTCTCTTGAAACCTTATTGACAGGATTTTCATTTATCCACTCCCACTCTTTTCTTGCGAGATTGAAGGCGTGGCTCATGAGGGAGAGCTCATAGTTAATGGTTCGTGGAGAAGCCCCTTCTTTGCGTCTCACAACTTTATATTCATAGATATGTCTGGGGGTAACTTCCGTAAGCATGAGCTCTCCGAAGAACTGATTGAGATGATTGGCGAGCTCTTTGTCCCGATCATAAGATTTAGGCGTCTTATTTATCCTGGAGTGTTCGTTTAGATATTTATTGATCATCTCCCTGAAGGTGATTTCTTCGCCCGGTGACTTCTCGAACCATTTCCCTTCGGCAATTAGGGTTCGGAGTTTGTAATAAATCTTTTCTGCAACCTTTTTGTCATTAGTTTCTGTCGATTTTCTGTATTGTCTTCCCCTATAGGTAAAGCTCATCCACCAGGTTTGGCCTCTAATATAAAGACCCATATTTTCCCTCCTTTCCGAGGCCCTTGTCTTTCCCTGGTTTCTCCAGAGAGGCAGTATACCCTTTTCCTTTCTCCTCTTCAATACATCGCTTGATGAGGCGATCGATATCAAGGATCGGCCTCTGGGGGGATCGAAAGGTTTCTTTTATCCTTCTCTCCTTGTCGTTTATCTCGATTCGATGCTTTTCAATCCACTCTTCTAGATCATTTTTTCGGATCCTTATCAATCGGCCAAATTTATAACAGGGGAGAGTTTTCGCACTTGTCCACTGGTAGACGGTTGATCGTTTGACGTGAAGATAGGAGGCTACTTCCTGGACATCCATGAATTTATTCTCTCCGCTGGATTTTGTAGTGGGTTTTTCGATCATTTCTTTTTCAGCCATTCCCGCAGAGCTCCTTTTTCATTAAGGTTGGGCAGTAGGGCAATCCTTTGGGTCTTTTCATTAGAGAACCTCCGTAAGGATTTTAAGAGAGCAGATGAAAAGGAGACAGAATAGGACGAAGAGGTCTTCAGATGGGGTTTGGTTTTCATACCATTTGAAAGCGATCTCTTTGCCCCTTGGTAGAACGATGGGGTAATCGGAGAAGGCATCGAGGAGGAGATGGGAGCCGATGCCGGCGGCAAAGAGCCAGAGGAGGGTTTCAGGTGTAGGGAGGAAGTCTATGGGAAAGAGGAGGGAGAGGAGTTTACTTCCACAGTAGATTAGAGCCAAGGGGAGAATCCAGAAGATGGGATTGTGTGGAAGCCGGGGGCGGTTAAAGAGAAAAGGTTTTAGGATTTTAGATTTTAAAAGATCTGGCAGGACGGAGCTGCAGGAGGCAAGAAGACTATCTCCTAATGAGTCGAAAAACAGGGAGAAGGAGATGAACGTGATCATTTGATGGTTTATCCATTTCATATTTGGACCTCCATATATGTATTACTGTGTTTCATTTAAAAAATGGCCGCCTCTCCCAGGGTGGTTTCAGGGGGTTAATTTTTACAGACTGGATCTTGGCGAGGTGTCCGTGTTTATAGGTTCTTATGATTTGGCTTGGGAGTTTTTCTAAGGCTTCGATTTTGATTGGCACAAGGATCATCGAGGTGGTTCGTTTAGGGTATTCTATTTCGCATACTCTTCCGTAGAGGCCTTGGGGGATCTCCTCAGCGAGCATCCTTTCTTTCCGAAGGGCGTCGACGATTTGAATTTCTATCCTTCTCTTTTCTGATTCCAGCAGTAGGTCCCAGGAAACGATCTTTTCTTCGATTGCGAGTTTTTTTGCTGCGTCGTAGAGGGCATCGGGTTGTACGAAGATGATAGATCCCCAGGAGAAGGCTGCGAATTTATTGTTCGGCTGGATCTTATTGATCAAAGGGACGATGAGCTGGAGGATTTTCTTTGGATCCGGCCACGTTTTTGGGGGTCTGGGTTTAAGGTCAGGGTGACATTTAAGAATCTCTAATTCTCTTGCTCTTCGGTCTGCTTCCTTTAGGAGAGTTTCGAGGGGTTTGTAAGTAGTAAGAGTAGTATAAGTAGTAGAAGAAGGCCGATGGTGGTTTTTAATGCAATCTTTAGCATTTTCTATCCAGTGGGGTGGGGTAACTTTGGAGAAGATTTCTTCGAGTTTTAGGGCGCTGAGGATGGGATGGTCTGCCTTGAGATAGAATTTTTGGTCTCTTACCGAAGGGATTTTCCCCAGATCATGTCCTAAAGCAATGATAACCCCTTCAGGGATAAGTGGCTCTGAAAAAGAATTTTGACTTTCAGGAGTTAACCCTGGGTTTATTAGTTTTACGATCTCCCGGGCTACATTGAGACTGTGTTCTTTGAGGGAAACCTTCTGGAAGGGGGAGGCCAGTTTATTGAGGAGTCTTTCTTCTGGTTCTTTTGAATTTCGGACGATGGATGGGCAGTCTCCTTCCTGGTCGAGAAACTCCACGAGCAGGAGGAGGCCCTCGGTAGCACGCTGGGTATCGAATGAATGGCGGTAAGGGATATAGAATTCTTTTAGGATTTTTTTTACGTAGGGGCTTCTCTTTTCGAGCTGGAGTTCCTCTTCCGGGGGTTTTATTTTTGGGGTTTTGGGTGGGGGAGAGGAGGGTTTGGCTTCTTCTTTTAATGTTATTGGTTTTTTATCCTCCCTGGCCGGGGTTTTTTCTTCCTCTGGCTCTTCCGGGCCTCCCAGGAAGTCCAGAATCTTTTTAAGCCACATAATTTTACCTCCTTCTATTAAGGTATTACTTTTTTCGGGCAAATTTTTCTTTTAGGGAAGTAATACTATTAGTAGATAGGGTTAATTCCCCTTTTGATTTAAAAGGGGGGAAGGGGGTGTCAAATAATAATATATTTATCAATAAATAGTTCCCACTTCCCCCCTCCCCCTTCAGGGGGAGGGGGTGGGGAGGGGGTGCCCTAACCTTCATTTTTGCACCTTTAAGGAGGTCCCCTATGGCTCAAAGGTTATCTCAGGAGGCTAAGGGTTTTTGGGATATGGTGATTGGTGAGATTATGGAATCCGAGAGGCTCAAGGAGTTTCCATGGTTCCTCAGGCGTTTGCTTATTCGGATTCGGGATAAAGACGGAGAGTTCTTCAAAAAAATATTGAGGGAGGTCCGATGGTTGGGAGAAGGGTATCGACTTCCTTCCAAGGTCCTTGATTGGATGGAGGCGGCGATAAGCTGTAAGCCTTCAATAAAGCCGATGGTCGTAGCAGATCAGGCTTGTTCTATTTTTAAAATAAATCCGTTGATGCGGAATCTCCTTATCAAGGAAGCGAGGAAGATAAAGAAGAGGGTTGTAATGAGAAAGCGGAGATCTTGGGCGAAAGAGGCATATTTAATAAAGCTAATCGGGGAGAATGTGAGGGACTGCGAAGAATGTCCAATTTTAAGGGTCTTAGGATTAGAAAAAATATAATAATAAATTTTACCAGGTTTAAAAACCGATCTTTATAATAGGCTACTTATAAAAATAGATAATTATTGGAAATCATTATATTTTATTCAATTTTTGTTGGATCAATTTTTATCGGGTTAATATGGCACAGAATTTGATTAAAATTGATCCGAATCCAGAATTCCAATTTTAAACCAAAGATGAGACAATCATTGAGTAAATTTTTATAAGAATAAAATTAATTTTAATTTCATATAGTTAGATTCAACTTGTGAGCCATAGAACGCAATTAAATAGATCGAAAATTGCAAAAATTTTGGTTTTTGAAATTTTTTACAGGCTTGCCTGTAAAATAGTCAAAAATCTCAATTTCTGTAAAAAAAGAGAGGTGATTTAATTCTTATGGTAGCCGAAATCCATGTGGATGATTATTTGGATTACTTAACACCAGATGGTCTTACAAGAATTTCAGGCGTAAGAGAGAAATATCACATAGCTCTTGCAATAAAAGAACTTGTTGATAATGCTATTGATTCTTCGGAAGGTTATTGTTCTATTGATTGGGGTAATAATGACGTTTCTATATCTGATGAAGGTCCAGGTATCCCGGGTTCGGATGAGGAGATAGCTTATCTTTTTTCAGTTAATCGGAAGACTTATTCTACAAAGGGGGAGAGATATCCCAGACGTGGATATATGGGGAGAGGCTTACGGTTTGTAGCGGGTGTGGTTTATTGTTATTCTGCAACTTTAAAGGTTTCAACTCGAGGAAGAACCCTTTTATTAGAGCCAGGGGAGAAAGGGACAACATATAAGCGGATAGCCGAGGGTGATAATTATGAAGATGGAACCACAATTTATATTAAATTTCCCCAAAATATTGATGAGTTAGACTTATTTTGGGGGCGTCTTGCAAATAAATTAGCTCAAGGTCCTGAGTATAAGGGTTACAGTTCTCCCTGGTGGTATGATTCAAGATCATTCCATTTATTATTGAAATCGATCGATTATAGAAATAAAAAAGTAATTCATGTGATTAAAGAATTATTCGGGGGAAGATATAGCATCAAGGTTTTTGATAAGCGGATCCAAAGTCTCCTGAAGCAAAGAAATGCAGAAGAAATCACTTTAGAAGACTCTAAAGAAATTTTAGAGAAATTAAAGATGTTTCATAAGCCAGTTAAGCCTTCCCGATTGGGATACGTTGGAAGATTGAGTTATTCAAAGCGCTATTTTTATATTAAAAAATATGGTTATTATGAAAAGGAAACGGATGATGAGGAAGAATCTCTTAGAATTCCTTATATTGTGGAATTGTGGGCCAAACCATCGGACGAATTGGTTCCAGATAAAAATAAATATTTTAAAAAATACGGTGAAGTATTGTTTTTTATTAACAAGAGTCCCGTTCCAATTTTACCTATAGATATCTATTCAGATGGAGTAATATCCGCTGAGATAAATCTTCGTATGAATTGCATCAGCCTAAAAAAAATTACTGAATTTTACATTAATATTAACACTCCGTATCTTCCGATTGTTAGTGGGTCAAAAAAACCATCGATTCCAGATGAAATTAATAAAGATATACAAAAATTATTTTTAAAGCTTATAAAAAAGATTAATCGAGACTATAAAACACGTAGCTCCTCAGGGGAAAGACAGCGTAATTCTGATAAAAAAGAAATTAAGGAGATTAAGAATAAAGTCTCAAATGAAAATTACTCGTTATTAGAAAAGGAGAATTTAACTGAGCAGGGATCAAAGTATCTGAAAATCAACAAAGACGACCCTTTTTTTACAGGTGAGAGCTATGCGAAAATTACTCAGGCCTTATGGTTCCAGGAGATATGGAATAGATTGAATCCCGATAATAAATTGACCCATTTAAGGCGGCTGCATTATCAAATCGTATCCCAACCCACAAAGGTGATGAGACACACAAATAAACCCTATGAGAATACCGATTCTTGTTGGGCTTACCTTTTAAAAACGTCAAAGTTTGCGAGAGAACTGGGTTTATTAGATCCTCTAAAAATAATTGATAGAAGGGCCCCCCCTCCTTATGGAAGATTTGTAACCTCGTTTGAATCGGGAAAAGAAATAGATTTTCCTTCCTGGTCTCTTCCAGAAATAAGATTAGATACACTCAGGATTGGGGAGTTTAGAATACCCGAGTTTAAGATAAATATGCAATTAGCATTTAGAACCCTGAGTGCATTACAACCCGTTCATCTTGAAATATGGACTGAAAAGGCCACAATGAATGATATCTTAGAGGATATATGTAGGAAATATGGGATCATCCTGGTTCAAAATGTGGGGTATGCGAGTATCACGAATATTGAGATTTTTTTAAGAGAAAGGGCAATGAAGACTGAAAAGCCTTCGGTAATTCTATATATCTCTGATTATGATCCGGCAGGGGAGAATATGCCTGTGACCGTTTCTAGAACCCTTCAACATCGAATAATCCGACTCAGAAATGAAGGATTATTGAGCGATAAAAAAGAGGTTTGTGTCCATCCGATTATCCTCACCCAAGAACAAATGGAGAGTCAAGAATTTGCAATCCTTCCTAAAGCACCGAGGAGGGGAAAGAAAGAGAGGGGGGCCACAGAATTAGATGCTCTTGAGGCATTAATGCCAGGGAAATTCCGGGAGATTGTCGAAGAAAATATAGAGAAGTATTTAGATAAAGAATTAGTTGTGGATCTACCCAAAATTGTTGAATCTGAGAGGAATAAGTTCAGCGAGATACTAAGGGACAGTATTTCCCTGCAAACGGATCAACTCCTTGATATTCGAAAGAAGCTCAGCGGGATCGAAGGAAAATATAGAAAAAAGTTAGAAACGATCCAGGACTCCATAAAAAAGGAAATCGCACCATATGTAGATGTTCTTAATTCATTAAGAGAGGAGATTGGAAATCAGGCCAATAAATTAAAAGATGAATTAGAGATAAATATTTCTACGAATAAAACACCTTACTTGGACGATAGCGTATTATTTCTCTCTTCCAGATCTTTTAAAGAACAGACAGAAAGATTAATAGATTATAGAGTCTTTAGGTAGGGATCTTTATTCCCAATTCTGAAGGATTTTATCGATTTATAAGAATCCCCTGTTTGAAAATCCAACTAACGAGTAAAAGAATTCTAAACTTTTTTCAAACCCCACCAATCAGAAGATTATCAATTACAAAAAAAATTGAAGCGGAAGTATTTTAGAAGATCATTCTTCCTTATACTCCAAGAGCTCATTGAGAGAGCAGCCAAAGTATTTGCAGAGCTTATCGAGAACGTCAAGCTCAACCCTTTTTGCCTTTTCATAGTAGAGAAGAGTGATGGTGCTTCGGTTAACCTTAAGC
>CALLAL010000012.1 GCA_938002255.1 uncultured bacterium | reverse complement strand
AAGTTGGAAGGGGATTAAAAGACTCTTTACATATGAGAAAGCCAACACTTATCAACCGGTTCGGATGCTCAGTTATGCCATTGATTATTATTTTTGGAAGCTCAACCCGATGGGATATCGGATTACGAATATTTTGTTTTATATGCTTACTTGCATGATGGTTTTTCTTACACTCCGACTTCTTTCTCTCCACTTAAGGGAACGAGCTTCACCTCATTCTCATGTTAGAGTAGCCTTGTTCGGGAGTCTCTTGTTTGCGGCGCATCCGGTGCATGTGGAGGCGGTGACCTGGCTGGCAGCTCGGAAAGAAGTGCTACAAGGGTTTTTTTTCTTTTTTGCTTTCTATCTCTATCTTAAGGGGAGGGAAGGTGCGGGAAAGAGAAGACTTATTTACTTAGGATTTACACTTTTTTCTATCCTTTTAGCAACCCTATCGAAGCCCTCCGCAGTTGTTTTTCCAGGGATCATTCTATTTTATGAGATTGCACAAAGAAAAAATAAATGGATGGATTTTGTAAAATCTCATCGTTTATTTTTTGGGTTATCAATAATCATCTCTGCAATTTTTACCTTTATTCTCATCAAGGTGATGCTGGATGCCGGTGGGGTTAAACCATATCGGGGAGGGTCTTTTTTAAATAATCTACTTATCTCTTTCTACGCCTTTCTTTATAATATTAAACTACTGTTTTTCACGGTGAATTACTCTGCTGCCTACACCATCCCGGTTTCAAATCCTATTATCAGTCTTAAAACATTTATATTCGTCGGCATAACTTTTTTATTAGCCGGTTTAAGCATCTGGTCTTTAAAAAAGACAAAGGTGGTCTTCTTTTCCTTCTTCTTCTTTCTGATCACCATTCTTCCCTTTCTAAACATCATTCCCATCAGCACTCTTCTTGCGGATCGGTATGTCTTTATCGCCTCTTTTTCTTATGCTTTTCTAATGGGTATCATTTTTGATCGATTTTATGAATATCGGATGAGAAGATTTTCTGAAGGGTTTTTTAAATTACTCTCTATTTCAATATTTTTACTGCTACTTGCTGGATACTCTTACATGACCATTCGTCAAAACACGATCTGGCAGAACAGTTATACCCTTTGGGCGGATGCGGTTGAAAAACACCCGGGAAGTAACACGGCCAATGCATTGATGGGCGTGGTCTATATGGAATTGGGAATGGATGAGGAAGCCATCAAATATCTTGAAAGGGCCGTAAAAATTTTACCTTATGATTATCAATCGTTAAATAATCTTGGCATTGTCTATGGAAGATTGGGTCAATACGAGAAAGCCTTAGAAGGTTTAGCGAAAGCAATGTATTTACAGCCAGATAATGACTCAATCAAAATTAACCTATCTGTGCTTTATCAAAGAGAGAAAAAATATAGAGAAGCAGAAAAAATATTAACTTACCTGATCGAAAAGAATCCAAAAAATTCAGCTCATCTTAGATTTCGGCGAGCCATGGTTTATAAAGAAATGGAGCAGTATGAATTTGCACTTTCTGACCTTGAGCAGTCCTCTCAATTAGCCCCCCATATAATAACCCCTTACGAGGAAATAGGAAATCTCTACTCAAGCAAACTGAAAGATCGGGAGAAGGCTATCTATTATTACTCTAAGGGAATAGAAACAGTTCCCCAAGCAAAAACAAGAGGAGAAGACTTAAGGTGGATGATCCAGGATCTACAACGTTAAAAGGCAAAGCGCATAGCGCTAAGCGCAAAGCGTAATGTCAGGAGCATATATGATCAAATTCAGATTTCAAGATTTGAGGATCTGGGAATCGGCAATTCAAATTGCCGATGAACTTTTCAATATCGCTGACCATCTCGAAAAAAAGAGATTGTATCGCTTTGCAGAGCAGCTTAGAGGTGCTGCAATGTCTACTCCAAACAATATTGCAGAAGGATCAGGATCCTCCTCGAAAAAGGAATTTACGCAATTCTTAAATATAGCAAGAAGGTCTACTTATGAGACCGCAAATATATTAATTTTGCTTGAAAAACGAAGTTTAATGTCTCCTGAGTATTTATCAGAACTTTTAGACAAACTTGATCATCTTTGCCGACAGATTACAAATTTCAGAGCCTCGCTAAAATGATGAAAAACGCTATGCGCTATGCACTATGCGCCATGCAATAAGGAATGAATTATGTTAAATTTTGTTTCGATCATTTTGGGGGCGATGATAGGAAGTTTTCTGAATGTCTGCATTTACAGACTTCCTAAAGAGGAGTCTGTGGTCAAACCAGGATCTCACTGTCCCAAATGTCATACCCCGATTCGATTTTATGACAACATCCCAATCCTCAGCTATATTTTGCTCAAAGGGAAATGCAGGCACTGTCAGGCTTCCATTTCAATTCAATACCCGATTGTGGAAGCCATTACTGCTCTAAGTTCCCTTTTCCTGTTCAAAACATACGGTCTCACATGGAGTTACATCTACTATTTCCTATTCGTAGCCGCTCTCATTGCCATAACGGTCATCGACCTGCACCATCAGATCATACCGGATGTGATCAGCCTCCCTGGAATCGTGATGGGGGTTTTAGGTTCTTTTATTATTCCCCAGATCACTTATTGGAATTCTTTGATCGGCATGCTTGCGGGGGGAGGTAGCCTTTTTTTAGTGGCAACGGGTTACCAGTGGCTATTTAAAAGGGAAGGGATGGGAGGAGGAGATGTGAAACTTCTCGCTATGATCGGGGCTTTCCTCGGCTGGAAAGCAATCATCCTGACCATCCTCCTCAGCTCGCTCATCGGGTCTGTCATCGGGATCATGGTCATGCTCATCAAAGGGAAAGATTTCAAGTATGCGATCCCTTTTGGGCCTTTTCTTGCCATAGGGGCTGTCATTTCACTTGTCTGGGGAGAGGAGTTGATCGCTTGGTATCTTTTTATGAATCAATAGCTTATAGGAGGCGATCGTTTTGGGTGGCGACGCAGGTATCGAAGAAAGAGACTCAATCCAAGTCTAAATAAGAAGTTTGAGACCCCCGTTTCGATAAATGGGCATCGAAATCAGCTTCGACACCAATAAGCAAGTGAAGAATATTTTTGGGCCTTTTTATGCGAAAACCAACTTGGCTTTATAAACGACTCAATCTTTCGCTTCGCACTGAAGTGATTATTAATATCTCCCTTCTGATGCTGGTGGCTATCTTTCTGATTGGATTTACTACGTTAAGAGCGAATGAGAGAAGCATCCTTCAGACAAAAATCAGGGAGAGTCAAGGGATGATTCAAGATTTCCAGATTTTCTTGGATTTCCTCCTTATGGAGAAAAAGGAATGGAATTTACATTCACCTGTTCTTCGAAACGGGATTCAAGATTTTATTCAGCTCTATCGGAAGGAGAGAAATCTCCACCGATTGATTCTCACCGATGAAAACCGCAAGGTGATAGCGAGTCAGTCTCTCATGGAACTCGATCGGCGTGAAGACCATCCCCTCTTAAAACAATCGCTCGATACCGGTCATATTCATACGTCAATTGATAAGGATGATGGACTCTTGTCCACCCAATATCACCGATTAGCCATCGCTTCTCCTTTATGGAACAGAGGAAAGATGGTCGGGGGGGTATTGATAGAGATGCCCATGGGAGATGTAATGAGACGTTTGGCAGATTACCAAAAGATGTTTTTACTTTTAATGATGATTGACTCTATTGTTTTGGTCGCCTTTGGGAGTTTTTTACTTTCGAGGGTTTTGGTGAAGCCTTTACAGGATCTTGTTCGTTTAACTCAAAAGATCAGCAACGGAGATCTCAGTCAGACCCTTGAGATGACCTCATCGAACGAAATCGGAAAACTCATCCAGTCGTTTAATCGGATGATCGAACAATTAAGAGAAAAACAGGCGAATATTAAAACACATCTTGAGTCTCTGGAGCTTGCCAACAAAAAATTAAAACAGGCTCAGGAAGAATTGATCCGGACGGAAAAGTTGGCCTCCATTGGGAGGTTTGCTGCAGGAGTTGCCCATGAAGTGGGCAACCCATTAGGATCGATCCTGGGATATACCAGTATTTTATCTCGAGAAGATGTGACTCGTGAGGAGACCCAGGATTATTTGAAGAGGATTGAAAAAGAGATCGAACGAATCAACCACATTGTTCGCGAGCTACTTCATTTCGCACGCCCCTCCAGGATAGAAATTCAAAGGATTCAAATTAACAAAGTCATCGAGGAAACCCTTTCCCTGCTCTCCTATCAGAAGAGTTTTAAGAACATTGAAACTCAACTCAGCCTTCAGCCTGACCTTCCGTTCATTCAAGGGAATGAATCGCAACTTTCACAGGTCTTGATCAATGTGGTGATGAATGCTGTTGATGCCATGCCCGATGGAGGAACATTACGCATTGAAACGGAACGGCAGGTGGTTGGAAATGGATTGGACTCCGATTTGGAGTCTCCCTTTTCTCCGCGGCGAAAGAATGACCCCTTGGAGACCAATTATTCACACCTCCGAAGCCCTAATCCTTTCTCCATGATTTTCTCGAAATTTGCAAAAGGCGATGAGCTGGTCAAAATAAAAATAGCCGATACGGGGATGGGGATTAAAAAGGAAAACTTAGAAAAGATTTTCGATCCCTTCTTCACAACAAAAGATCCTGATAAGGGGACGGGGTTAGGACTATCGATCTCTTTGCGGATTATTGAATCCTTCGGAGGGGAAGTCAAGGTGAAAAGCGAGGAAGGCAAAGGAACAGCTTTTGAGATATTTTTCCCAATCGTTCAATGAAGACGGAATGAATAAAGTTGTTTTTAAGGTTACCCAGTATTCCACTATTCTGACATACTTATCTTACGGTATTTAAGGGGGTTCCGATGATTCCCAGACGCATCCTTATCGTAGATGATGAAGAAAGTTTCCGTAATGTCTTGACTGTGATTCTCAGAAAAGAAGGGTATGAGGTGGAAGGAGCGGCCAACGGGGAAGAAGGGCTTCAGAAACTTTCAGGTGCGACTTTTGACCACATCCTCTGTGACATTCGCATGCCCCAGATGGATGGACTTGTGTTTTTGCAGGAATCGAAGAAAACTGGGATCGAAACCCCCGTCATCATGATGTCGGCCTATGGAACCTTGGATACAGCCATCGAAGCTATGAAATTAGGTGCCTATGATTACATTTCCAAACCTTTTAAACCGGACGAAATTATTCTTACCCTTAAGAAAGCGGAAGAACGGGAAAGATTAAGAAAAGAAAATGAATTACTCCGAAGGGCCGTTCAGAAAGAATACAGTTTTGAAAATATCGTCAGCAAAAATGAAAAAATGAACAGAATCTTTGAAGTGATCCGAAAGGTTGCTCCTTATAAGTCAACCATTCTCATCACCGGAGAAAGCGGCACGGGCAAAGAGTTAGTAGCAAGGGCCATCCACTATAACAGCGATCGCTCCAAACAACCCTTTATCCCAGTCAATTGCGGTGCTATACCTGAAAATCTCCTTGAGAGTGAGCTATTCGGGCATGTCAAAGGGGCGTTTACGGACGCCATTCGGACTAAAAAAGGACTATTTGAAGAAGCAGATGGGGGCACGATTTTTCTTGATGAGATTGGTGAGTTACCCGCTCCTTTACAGGTTAAGTTGCTCAGGGTGCTTCAAGATGGAGAAATCAGAAGGGTAGGGGAGTCCAAATCACTTAAAATCGATGTCAGAATCATTGCCGCAACAGTGAAAGAACTCGCGAGGGAAGTCCATGAGGGAAGATTTCGTGACGATCTATTCTACCGTTTAAATGTTCTCCATTTAGCCATTCCCCCTCTTCGTGAACGAAAAGAGGATATCCCTCTTCTGGTTCAACACTTCATTCACAAGCATAATCACCATTTAAATAAACAGGTCAAAGAGGCAGACCCTAAAGCCCTCGAAGTGTTAATCAACTATCGATGGCCCGGGAATGTAAGAGAATTAGAAAATATGATTGAAAGGGCTGTTGTCTTGGCAGATGGCGAAAAGATCGAATTAGACCATATCCCTTTTGAAATTCAAAATTTTCAGAATGAAATGCCAACGATTCCTTTAACCGAAGAAGAATATTCCATTAAGAAAGCCTCCAGAATGCTGGAGATGGGCTTAATCCGAAAGGCTCTGCAAAAGACTAAAGGGAATCATACCCAGGCTGCTCGATTACTCGAGATCAGCCACCGAGCCCTACTTTATAAAATCAAAGATTACGGAATCGTTGAAGGGGAAATGGCCCTTGAGAGGGAAAGATAGCAATTGACTTTGACTTTTTTTATATCCCTCGATATAACATACCAGCAGGAGGAATCCAATGGCTACTCCAATGATTTCCTGTTTTATGATACTCTTTCTCTCCCTTCACATCATATCCTGTGGTCGGTCAGAGAAAGCCGGAACTTCAGCGAAACCTAATACCCCTCCTGAGATTACGGCGGCTACTATCTTTCCAGAAAATCCTACACAAAAAAGCGACTTGGGAGTAATGGTCCAGAGCAAAGATCCTGATGAGGACCCCCTGACCTACCACTACCAATGGATAAAAAATGATGCAGAAATAATTGGTGAGACCAAACCTGTTCTGAAAAGCGGCGCGTTTAAAAAAGGAGATAGAATTCAGGTTCGGGTGATTCCCTTCGATGGCAAGGTTGAGGGCCCTCCATGTTTATCGGCCCCTGTCACTGTGTTCAATTCTCCTCCTATCCTGCAGGAGGTTAACATTGAACCTAACACCCCATTTGCCAATAATGACTTAAAAGCGATCGTCAGAGGGTTCGATCCAGATGGGGATTTTATTTACTATATCTTTCGTTGGGAGAAAAATGGCGTTGAATTATCTGAGGAAGATAAAGAGATCTTGAAACAGGGCCATTTTAAAAAGGGTGATTCCATAACCGTGACGGTCACTCCCGATGATCGAGAAGTAACAGGTGAACCCAAAAAATCGGCTCCAGTGACCATCCTCAACAGTCCACCGATGATTGTTTCATCTCCTCCTGAATCGATAAAAGATTCTAAATATGTTTATCAGGTGAAAGCGAACGATCCAGATCATGACCCCATTACGTTTGTTTTAAAAACAGGTCCGAAAGGAATGACGATGGATCAGAAAACAGGGGTTCTTGAATGGAACATTCAAAAAGAGGATAGGGGGACGCATCAAATTGAGATTGAAGCTCTGGATAATGAAGGGGCAAAGAGCATTCAACGCTATGTTTTAACAGTGGATTTTAAACCGGCTAAGTGAAAAATGTCAGATGATCAGGGTCATCGTTGGGTTAATAAAGTCTGCTATGCAAAAAATTCATAAAAAAAGGACAATTTTCAGAATTTTTAAACGTTGGAAATTGGGAATGACAGGATAACTTATTGAATTTTATTATATATTTATCGATATGGAGTGGCACATTATTTGCTTGTTATTCTGTTCAAAAAGGAGACGGCCTATGAAAACAGTAAATAAAAAGGGCGTAACCTTAATTGAATTGATTATTGTCATGGTCATTATTGCAATAGGGGCAACTTTAGTCATCCCGAGCATTGGCTCTTGGATACCTACCTATCGTTTGAGGGGAGCAACAAGAGATATTGTTTCTACGTTGAGGACGGCACAGATGAAAGCGATTTCCATGAATACGGATTATCAGGTCCGCTTTCCAGATGCTACAACTTACATATTAGAATACCAAACCACCTCAGGATGGATTGCTGAAGGGGTACCCCAGACACTTCCACAAGGCATCACCATTACAGCCTTCCCACCAGGAAATAGATTTTTATTTAACCCGAATTCAACGGCCACAACCGGTAGTTTAACTTTAAAGAATAATAAAGAGAGTACCCGAAGAATTTCCCTGACAACTTCTACAGGACGGATAAGGGTTGATCCACCGTTATAGAGTCCCGAAAGGTGAACATTCATGAGTAAACTTTCACCGTAGTCCTTCATTAAACATAAAAGGCGTTAAGTCCACACCCAGGACTTTTTTTAACGAACTCATTTGGGGAATGGAAAAAATGGGATCCACTCAAAAAGGATTTTCACTCCTCGAAATTCTTATCGGTTTAATTCTCCTCGCCATTGGTATTTTAGCTATTGCGGGTATGCAATTGACTTCTATCAGAGGAAATTCCTTTTCAGACAATATCACACAAGCCTCTATACTCGGTCAAGATCGCCTGGAACAACTGAGAACGCTTTCTCCATTTCCTGATGAAGGAAATTATAATGATGGCTCCATCACGGTTAGAGGGACAGTTTTTTCAAGGACATACGTGATCACTCGTCATCCTACACTGTCCGAAAGTTGGGTGATCCGGGTCAACGTGAGCTGGAAAGATACTTCAGATCATAGCGTGGAATTTACAACCATTAGAACACCTTGAGAGGGATCGATGAACCAAAGGGGTGTTACTTTGATAGAGCTCTTATTGGCGTTAGCCATCAGTGCCATCCTGATAGCGGGAATTTATCGAACTTTCATCTCTACTCAGAGATCTTACATGGTCCAAGATCAGGTTGTAGAGATGCAACAAAATATGAGGGTTGCCATCAACAGAATGATGCGAGAAATTCGAATGGTGAATTTCGGACGGATCATCAACTTTAATCCTGCTACAGGTACTTTTGTCAGCAATCTGTTGCCGATTCATATCCCGGGTCCCCCCCCTCAAACCTTTCCAACGGTGTTAACCACGAATCCCGATGACATAACCATTCTTGGGGGATTTGAACAGATAAAAACGGCAACAGGAAATCCCATCACTGTTGTCTCCTTCGATCCAACAATCCCTTCAATCACTTTAAGCCATACAACCGATGAATTCGACGGAGCAAACAGTCGACTGCTTTCCATTGGCGGGGATGAGAGCTTTATTGTTCAAAATAGAGTAGGAAACACCTTGACTCTTGACAGAGTTCCTACGAATCCTGTAGGACACTTCATTTTTAAGATCCATGCCGTTCGTTATTACGTTGATGCAAACCAGATTCTCAGGAGAGATGCGTTTACAGGGGCAAGAAATCAACCGATGGCCGAAAACATTGAGAGCATCCAGTTTCAATATTTTACAGCGAATGGATTCCAGACGCTTATCCCTAATAGCACGACTGCTGTCCAGGTGACTGTGACGGCAAGAACAAAGGATCCGGATCCTTCTTATAGTGAGGAGGGTGGTTTTCGGCGCAGACAGATCGTTTCGATGATCCAGTTGAGGAATATGGGACATTCCATGGAAGGTCCATGATTATCTCATTCAGAAAGGCTTAACATGAATCAAAGGAACATTTTAAAAAAACAAAATGGAATGGCTCTGGTGATAGCTCTTCTCATGCTTCTGGTGCTCACGATCATTGGTATTAACGCCATCAATACAACAGTGTTTGAGACAAATATCTCTGGAAACCAGAGGATTTATAATGCCGCCTTTTATGGGGCAGAAGGAGGCATTGATGATTTTAAAGCTACGATCACTCCAACAGACCCAAGAAATATAAGAACCCAGATATTGGAGAGTTCCATTCAAACTTATTCAGATACCATTCCGGGGAGCAACACAAGGTATCAAATCTCCATTACCCACCTTGGAGAGGTGAATCGAGGGGGTATCCCATTTCAAGTATATCGGGTTGTTTCGGAAGGAGTGGTTCCCCACTTTCCAGTGGCTGGTAGGGTGTCCATAGAAACCATCCAGGAAATTGATCCAAGCGGGGGAGGAAACGTCGCGGAGGTTAATAGATATAATTAAATAGGTTCAGAGGAGAAAAGGATGAAGGGAAAAATTGCCTGTCTATTCACGTTATTCATATTATTTCCACTTTTAGCCTATGCTCAAGAAGATATCTTTCAGGTTAAAACTCCAAATGTCATGATCATCTTCGATACCTCAAGTTCAATGAACATGAAACCTGATGGCACTTCAGTAGGACCTTCAAATGTCCGAGTGGACAGTTTTGGAAGAGTGGTGTCTTCTGGAGGGAGCGTCTATTTGTTCGAGGGAGGTGGCAATCATCCGGAAAGCAAACTCTACCAAGCCAAATTAGCGTTAAAAGAAGTGATAGAGGATGTCGTTCAGGACCGGGTAAATCTTGGATTTGCCACCTATGCGCAGTTTAAAACAGAAAAGAGAAGGGGATATTATCAAAGGGATCGTCGGAATTACACCGCTTCAGTCCCGGAGTACTGGTATTGGAGAAAGCTCTACTGGCGATTTAATCATTACAAACATACGAATTCAAGGATTTCCTTCAGTCCAAATAGCTTTACCGATGAGTGGAATACAACCCACACGGGAGTTTCGGTGGGTTACGAATTTTATCGATCACATACTTTTCATAATTCCCCAACAAACAATGGTGTTACAGTCCCTCCAATGAATCCTCTCGGAATGACTCCTGGAACTTATGTGGGTACCTTGCGGTATCGAGTGACCAATATTGTATATAATGCCGAGTATAATCGCTATACTTATTATTACGAATCAGACTCTCATGACCATTATGAGGAGACTTCGCGTCAAATCAATCGTTCAACGAGTGAGATGGTCTCTTGCGATTCTTTGTTTTCAAAAACTTGGGGTTCTTATTATACCTTCGACTCTACCGATCCCGACCAGATTGCAAACCCTGGGAAATGGGCTTGCACAGGTCCTTATCATGTACCCGAAGTCACAGGAGGATTTGGTTCCTGGTGGACAGAGTACGCCTGGTTAGAGTTCAATGGCACCGAATGTCCAGAAGAATATGGTTCAGATTACTTCCCGGTTAACGCGAATCAATGGACAAAATGGACTAAAGTTAATCCAGCTCGATGCTATGACTCGTCATCATATTACTATCCTTCGGATGGAGGCACTAACAAGCCACACATCTGGAGTTATTTTAAAATGAGCGGAGGGATTTGGCCTTGGTCAATCCAGTTTGATCGGTCTGCTATTCCCCCTGTTCTTTATTACCCCTCTGTGAGTGGAGCTGGGGACTTTAATAACATTCCAGGGAACCTGAATAACCATCACTTTTTTGTTAACTTTCCAGATGATAAAGCAACAGGGTTTTCGCAGGTTATCCGGACTGAAAACCGAGAAAGGATAATGTCTTTTCTGGATTTAACACCGGTTCAAAACCCAGAGACAGGAAGATTTTGGACAAAATTACCTGTGCATAGTTATCAGATAAATCCCCAGACGGGTCAACCCAGGACTGGCTTAACTTCTAATACCACTGAGTCTCTGTTTACCCCTCTTGCTGATTCCCTAAAATCGGCCTACGAATATTTTGTTGATTACATCTTTCGGTACAATGGAGGGGATTCTTTTAGTCGGCAAATTGCCGACCCCAACCAGCCAGGAAAGTTATGCAGGGGGAATTATATCATCCTGCTTACGGACGGCTTAGAAAGTGCACGGTGTTTACCCGCTGGAACCCCTTGCCCTTCAGGAGGAACGGGAACCCCAGATTATGGAGCTGCCCCCATAGAGGCAGCCAATCTACAAGCAATCAATGTGAAGACTTTCGTCATAGGATTTGGTACGGACCTCCAGGGGAATACTACCCTTAACCACATCGCTACCTCTGGGGGCACTGGGAATGCTTATTTCGCTGCCGATCTGAATTCCTTAAAGTCTGCCCTTCAAACCATTTTTCAAGCCATCCTCGAAACGACTTACGGGAGGTCCAATCCTGTGATCACTAAAAGCGGAGATCGTATTTTTAAAGGGTTCTTTGAATTTACAGCCGATCAATCTTGGAAGGGAGGACTCTATGCCTATGATATCGATAGGGCAACGGGCAGTATCCTCACACCTCATGCCTGGGATGCTGGCGCCATCATCACAGATCAGGGAAGAGGAACCGTATGGACATGGAAAGATGATCTTCTAACTCCTTCCCCTCTTCTGTTTGAGATGAATAATTCTCTTCTGTATCCATTGGTTTACCCAAACCCAAGAGATGAAGATATTGACGGAAACGGTTTATTTAATGATGGCGATGCGAAAACGATCCTCGGCTACACGTTGGATCCCAATTTCGATGATCGAACGGTGGGTGGGGTTCATCTTCCAGGATATCATAAGGGCCAGAGACCTGTTCTTGATCATAAAGGATGGAAACTCGGAGATATTTATCACTCTACACCCGTGTTTGTAGGTGCTCCTCCTTTTTCATCTAAAGAAAACAGCTACAGCATGTTTTACCAAAAGTATAAAAATAGAACTCAGATGGTGTATGTAGGCGCCAATGACGGGATGCTTCATGGGTTTAAGAATACGAAAGGAACGGTTTCTACCGATGGAAGAGAGCATATTGCTATTGTCCCTAAAAACCTTCTTGGGAAAGTCAGACAACTCAGATCCACTCATAGTTACTTTGTTGATGCAACTCCAAAAGCCTATGATGTCTTTTTTAACCATCTGAGCACGTCAGAAGAGTGGCAAAAATGGAGGACTGTGATCATCACAGGTCAAAGAGATGGGGGACCCTACTATTTTGCTGTTGACGTAACAAATCCAGATGGGTACTCTTATGGTCCTCCATACCCAAGAATTTTATGGGAATGGACCGATGCCCATATGGGGAATTCGTGGGCAAAACCTGATATCGGTAAGATCAATGACGGCGGGACTTCTAAATATGTCGCTTTTATCACAGGTGGCTTCTCTTCAAACGTTAATGAAGGAAACAGTTTCTATATCGTTGATATCGAAACGGGGACCACCTTAAAAAGTTGGGTTCGTTTGGGCGCGGACGACAATAAGATTCCTTCCGGACCAACGGCTTTTGACGCCAATAATGATGGGTTCATTGATTATGTTTACTTTGGAGACACCAAAGGGACGCTATGGAGGGTTAATGTAACGAGTTCAAATAAGGACGACTGGAGTTGCAGTCCGTTATTTACACCCTCGATTGCGGCTCAGAGAAAACCTATCTTTTATTCACCCGCAGTCGTAAAGAATAATGAGGGGAAAGTTTTAGTTTTTTTTGGGACGGGTGAAGAATTAAATCTTCTAACAGCAACAGACAACTATTTTTGGGAGATATGGGACGATAATGGTACAGGAAAGATTATTGGTTCCAACTGGCCCAAGGTGTTAGTTGGACAGAAAGTGCTCTCATCACCCGTTGTCGCCAATTATGTCGTCTATTTCACCTCATGGCTTTATGCAACAGGCAGTGAATTTTGCGGTGCTGGTTCGGGGAGGCTTTATGGGTTGAAAATATCCAATGCGGGTACCTCTGGGGGAGTCGCAGGTCTGATTACTTTGGATGAACGAGGTTACCCCAATCCGGTCACAGATCATGTGGTCATTGGTCCTGGAATTCCTACTTCCCCAATCGTGACGAGAGGCAATATCTATGTTTCAACCAATGTGGAGGCTAAAAAAGTAACGAGGATAAGAGTCCTCGGTTGGCCTTTATCCAGAACGAGGTCTTGGAGAGAGGTATTTTAAACGGGTCTTCTCTTCTGCCATTTCAACTGTGTTCCCCCCATTCTTTCTCACTGGTGGGATCACATTATTTCTTCGCCTTTGGAGAGAAGGTTAAAAAACCTTAGTTTTAATCTTAAGATTTTCCATCTCATCTTGATAATGGCGTGAGTGGGAGGTACCTTTTTCGGGCAAACCCTGACACACTCGAAGACGGTGTTGCAGCCCCAGACACCCCGATGACCATTTACACTCTTAAGAATCTCCTTCTCTCTTCTTTCTCTCGGATCCCTGAGAAAACGATAAGCCTTTGCTAAAATGGCTGGGCCTAAAAATTGAGCCTCCCTTCCATATGAAGGGCAGGCACCAAAGCAGATTCCACAGAGAATACATTGAATATAAGGATCGATCTCCTTTCGATCTTCTTCCCTCATCAGGGTCTCACGATCCGAGCTGGAGGGTTTTTCATGAAGATAGGGCTTGATCTTCCTGTAGTGTTCGAAAAAGGAGGAGAAGTCCACGATGAGGTCCCGGATTACAGGGAAATGGGGAAGGGGCTCGATCAAAGCGGTTTCGCCCAACAAGGGCCCAACTGGCGTACGACAAGCCAGAACCAGTACGCCGTTGACTTTCATTGCGCAGGATCCGCAGACCGCCCCTCTGCAGGAATAACGAAAGGAGAGCGTTCCGTCCTGTTCATCCTGAATTCTTAAGAGTGCCTCGAGGAGATTCATCCCTTTTTGAATCTTGACATCAAAGGTTTCAAGCCACTGTTGAGGATGTCTCTCTTTCTGGAACCGTTTAATTTTTAATCTGAGTAATGACATTTCGGGGTCGACTGTAGGTAAAAAACAATAACGTTAAGCTTTTCACCTTCTCTTTTTGTCCTCAATATTCCCTCTTTTTTGGGGGGTAAGAAGTAATCGCCACAGGTTTATATTCAAGTTTGGGTCCCTGAGGAGTATGATAAGCGAGGGTATGTCGTAGCCAATGTTCGTCATCCCTTTGAGGGTAATCGGTACGGAAATGAGACCCCCGGCTTTCCCTGCGAGCCAATGCACCTTCGATAATCACCTGAGAGATATCAAGCATTCCTTCCAATTCAAAATACTGAACCAGTTCATGATTGAAGGATAACGTTTTTTGTTTTATCCCGAGACGATGAAATCTTTCTTTTAAATCTCTGATCCTCTCTTTAGCAAACTGGAGAGAGGACGCATTACGAAAGATTCCCACCTGATAGGTCATCAAAGTTTTCATCTCTTCTCTCAATTTGAAGGAAGGTTCCTGAATCTCCCGCATGAAAATCTCCTCCAGGTCTTTTTGAAATTGATGGAGGTTTTGCTGAAAAATTTTTGTAACCTCTTTCTGATTTTGGATGTTGGAGCTTCTTGAAGAGGCCGCCTTTTCTCCCGCTCGTTTTCCGAATACGAGAGTTTCAAGAAGGGAGTTCCCTCCAAGACGATTGGCGCCATGAACACTTACACAGGCACATTCTCCCGCGGCAAAAAGGCCAAGCATAGGGGTTTCTCCATCCATGTTGGTGGAGATTCCTCCCATCGAATAATGTTGCGCAGGTTGGATGGGAATGGGATCTGAAATGGGATCGATTCCTGCAAAATCCATTGCAATCTGTCGTATGCCTGGAAGTCGATTCATGATTTTCTCTCTACCCAGATGGGTGAGATCGAGAAGGACATATTCCCCTTCAAACCCACGTCCCTCATCAATTTCTGTTTGAATGGCCCTGGCCACAATATCTCTTGGCCCTAATTCCATGAGGTGAGGTGCATAATCTTCCATAAATCGTTTTCCCTGTGCATTTTTCAAATATCCTCCCTCTCCTCTGGCTCCTTCCGTGATCAAGATATTCGTCCCAAAAAGACTGGTGGGATGGAATTGAACAAACTCCATGTCCTGAAGCGGTACACCAGCCCGATAGGCAAGTGAGCATCCTTTCCCTGTATTAATGATAGCATTGGTTGATCGGAGGTAAATACGGCCATAACCTCCGGTCGCAAGAATCGTTACTTTAGCATGGATGGGAATGATTTGACCCTTAAACATTGAATAGGCAAGAATTCCAAGACATCTTTCTTCATGGACCACCAACGAAAGAGCATACCACTCTTCATAAACAGGGATGTTTTGGCCTATGATCTGTTCATAAAGGGTGTGGAGGAGGTTATGCCCTGTCCGGTCCGCCGCATAACAGGTTCTTGGAAAGCCCGCTCCTCCAAAAGGCCTTTGGGCAATCCTGCCATCCTCGGTTCGAGAGAAGAGGGTTCCCCAGTGTTCCATTTCAACAACCCGATCGATTCCCTCTCGACACATCACCTCTACGGCATCCTGATCCGCAAGATAATCGCTCCCCTTAATAGTATCAAACGCATGATTTCCCCAGGAATCAGGGATGGGGGCGGGGACATTGTGCAGCGCTGCATTTACTCCTCCCTGGGCTGCAACCGAATGGGAGCGAAGAGGGTGGACCTTTGAAAGAATAGCCACATCGACTCCAGATTTTTTAGCCTCAAGGGCAGCTCTCAAGCCTGCCAACCCTCCTCCAATAATTAGAACGTCGTGTGATAGGAGTTCCATAAGATTTTCTACTCCGTATCCTTCCTTAACTTAGTAAGAAACGAAGTCATTTCGTGAGATGGGGTTAAAATAAAAAGAGAGATGCAATCCCAAACAATCCCAAGCTGATGATGGTAAATAACCAGAAAAGAATTTTCTCCTGTTTCATCAATCCCAGATCAATAAGAAAGAGACGAAGACCGTAACCTGCGTGGAAGATGAAAAAAAAGAGGAGGATCAGGTCAAATGTTCTATTTTGATGGATTTGGGCTAACCACGGCGTGTTTTCGAACTTTCCGGTCAGGGCATATCCAGAGAGGATTTTCAGTCCAACCAGAAGGAGAAGCAATGGACCACTAAAGCGGATAAAGTAGTAAGGAAACATGGTCTAAATATTTATACCCAATGTATCTCTGAGCAATGCCCAATGGGGAACGGAAAAAGTGATAAGAAGCATCATTGCCAATGGATCACATTGACAGCTGGCCATTGATCTTTCACTGCCCCAGCGTGGCTTTCTGCCGGAGGGGCTTTAAAATGAAATCAAGGCCATGGATAATGTCCGTTACAATAAGGTCAGCTTTCTGAAGCGCTTTGCCGGAAGCTCCTTCTTGGCCGATTACACAAATACTGAATCCTGCCTCCTCAAGTAAAGGGCCGTCATCAAGGCCATTACCAATTGCCAATGCCCTTTCCGGTCCAACTTTTTTCAACAGTTCAAGCTTCTGCCGGGTGGTTTCTCCCTCCTGCAGAAAAAGCACTTCTGCTTTTACATTTTTCAGGCGTTCTTCGACCTTTTCCTTTTCGCCCTTTGCAAGAATATAAATGTTTATTCTTTTAGAGAGAAGATTGATCTTGTCTTTCGCTTTTGGATGGACTCTTCCATCGATCGCAAGGGTTCCCTCGTAATCGATCAGAAGAGATTCAATTTCAAGGTGAGGTCCTCCAGGTTTTTGAAGGATGATCATGAATTATAAACCCCGACGCAGAGTGCGTTGGCGCATCACTTCGTATAAGATCATTCCCCCGGAAACAGAGGCATTAAAAGAGGAAACCGAACCTTTCATGGGAATGGAGAAGAGGCGATCACACTTTTTCTTTACAAGGGGCCTGATCCCTTTTCCCTCTGCTCCTATGACAATAGCGAGATCCATCGTCAGATCAAGATCGAAAATTCGATCCTTTGCCTCTGCGGAGGCCCCATAGATCCAGATTCCTTCTTTTTTTAAGTCATCGATGGTTGTCGCAATATTGGTGACCCGTGCCACTGGCATATGAGACACCGCTCCTGCAGAGACTTTGGCCACCGCCGGAGTAATTCCAACAGCCCTATCCTTAGGGATAAGGATGCCATGGACCCCGCAGCCAAGTCCAGTGCGGATGAGGGAACCTAAATTTTGAGGATCCTGGATCCCATCGAGGATCAGAAGAAGGGCCTTTGAAGAATCTTGTTTGGGTCGATTGAGAATTTCATTAAGATCGGCATAACGGGTTTCTTTCAAGAGGGCGATGACGCTTTGGTGTTGGCCTCCCTTTGTCATTCGATCGAGACTCTCTTTTTCCACAAAGATGAGGGGAATGCGTTTCTGATGAGCAAGGTCGATGATGGACCGTAGAGCCGGGGAGGAGGCTCGAACCGATACCATGATCTTTTGGATGGGAACCGAAGCCGATATCAAAGCCTCTTTGACCGGATGAATACCGTAAATGATGGAGGACATAACATTATGAGATCCGAATTCTGATTGGTCCTAATGGACGTTCTGTCTGGATTTGTTGTTTATGAGATATCTTCGACGATCTTCTGGACGGTTTCGATCGGGTCCTTGGCCTCCTTAATCGGCCTGCCGATCACAAGGTAGTCTGCACCGGCTTCGATCGCTTCTTTGGGTGTAAGTGTTCTTCTCTGATCATCCTTTTTATCGGAAGGATGTCGGATGCCTGGCGTGACGATCAAAAAGTTCTTCCCACATCGTTCCCGGATGATTCCAATTTCCTGTGGAGAGGCAATGACTCCATCCACCCCTGCCTTCTGTGCAAGGGAAGCGAGCCTTCCTACCTCCTCTGGAATGGGTCCCTGAACCCCTACCTCTTTGAGAGTTTCTTCATCCATGCTGGTGAGAATAGTAACAGCAAGAATCAAAGGCCTTGGGATCTCGAGATGTTTGGCAATCGCTCTTGAGGCCTCAACCGTCTTTCTCATCATCTCAAAACCGCCAAGGGCATGAAGGTTGAACATCGCCACTTGATGTTTGGTGGCTTCCTCTCCGGCCTTTGCCACTGTATTGGGAATGTCGTGGTATTTAAGATCGAGGAAAACTTTTTGACCCTTCTGAGTAATCATATCGATGATTTTGGGTCCTGAATGGGTAAAAAGTTGTTTTCCAACCTTGAAAATCCCCACGTGGCCTTTTAAGAGATTGACCCAATGCTGGGCTTCGTGAAAATGTTCTACATCAAGGGCAAAGATAATTCGGTCTTTGGGGCTGGTTGGACCGAGGGGGTTCATCACAGAAGGTTCCTTTCATGCATCAATGTATCATAATGAACTCATCTTTACAAGAGAAATGGAATCAGATATAACTGGCTTGTAAGAGATATGGCAACTCATAAAGAAACACAAGACAAAGCCATCATAGAAGAGAACCGGAAAATACGGTTTTTAAGATTTCTGATCGACTTTTCCATCCTTTCCATCCAGCTGGATGAGCTGACCCCTGAGGAAGCCTTTCAAAGAGTGGAGGAGGCAAAGAAAGTCGCTCTTTCACTCTTTCCTGGAAAAGAACTGGCTTTTGAATTAATTTACAGACCCCGTTTTAAACGTGTGATTCAGGAGAAATTCGGACTTCCCTCTTTCATCTCCTGAGCAATCATCTTTTTGATCTCCAGGATGGCAGATTCTCTTGTCACCAGGACGACTTCCCCCGTTCTCCTTTTTTTAATTTCGATTAGTCCTTTCCTTAAATTCTTTTCCCCCAGGGTAACTCTTAAGGGGATTCCTATCAGGTCAGCGTCTTTAAACTTGACCCCAGGGCTTTCCTCGCGGTCATCGAAAAGAATTTCTACCCCCTCCTTTAAAAGGCCCTGGTAAAGCTCTTCCGAGATTTCGCGGATCATATCCACTTTCAAATTCACGGGCAGCAGAAGGACCTGAAAAGGGGCGATGGGCATGGGGAAAATAATCCCGTTTTCATCATAATATTGTTCGATGGCTGCAGCCACGGTCCTTCCGACACCAATGCCGTAACATCCCATGACGATCTCTTTTTCGACTCCTTTATCATCGAGATACGTTGCTCCTAAAACCTTACTATATTTAGTCCCCAGCTTGAAGGTGTGTCCCACTTCGATTCCCTTATCCAACCTGGTTTCGTTTCCACAGAGGGGACATAGGTCTCCTGGAGAAAATCTCCTCAGATCGATAAATTGGGAAACCTGGAAATCTCTGCCTAGGTTCACGTGGATGAAATGATAGTCCTTTTCATTGGCCCCCGTTACAAAGTTTACCATCTCTTTAATGTCAAGGTCAGCATAGATTGGAATTGTGAGCCCTATTGGACCGGCGAATCCTTTTGGTGAGCGAGAAACCTTCTCAACGGTCTCTTCATCAGCTAATTGAAGGTCATCTGTTTTAAGAAAGGCCTTTAACTTTTTTTCACTGATTTCATGATCCCCGCGAACCAGAGCGGCTACTGGACCTCTGTCTGAGACAAAGAGGAGTGTTTTAATCAGATCGGAGGCAGAAAGATTCAGAAATTCGGTTACTTCCTCAACTGTTCTCTGATCAGGCGTGAACACTTTTTGCAGGGTTTTGAACGGCTGATGGGAGGATGGGCTTTGTTTCTTCGTTCTCTTAAAATCGGCCCTCTCAATATTTGCTGCGTAGGAGCATTGAGTACAACTCACGATGGTCTCCTCACCGGTTTCGGCCAGGACCATAAATTCATGAGAGTATGTTCCTCCGATTAACCCGGATTCTGCTTCCACTACTTTAAATTTGAGACCACAGCGGGTGAAGATACGACAATAAGCATCAACCATTTTGCGATAACTTATCTCTTCACCCTTTTCGTCCACATCAAAACTGTAGGCATCTTTCATGATGAATTCCCGGGCTCGCATGACTCCAAAGCGTGGGCGAATTTCATCTCTGAACTTCGTCTGAATCTGGTAAAGATTGATGGGCATCTGGCGATAGGAACGAATCTCCCTCCGTGCAATATCGGTGATCACTTCTTCATGGGTTGGTCCAAGACAGCATTCCCGATTATGGCGGTCTCTGAACCTAGCCAGTTCCTTTCCATACTCTTCCCATCGGTGGCTTTCCTGCCAGAGTTCAGCCGGCTGGACCATTGGCAGTAGAACTTCGATGGCTCCGGCTCGATTCATCTCCTCCCGGATGATTCCTTCCACTTTTCGAATGGACCGGAGACCGAAGGGAAGATAGGAGTAGATGCCAGAGGTCAATTTCCGGATCATCCCTGCACGAAGCATCAATTGATGGCTCGGGACTTCTGCCTCAGAGGGGATTTCCCTCGAAGTAGGCAGAAGATATTGCGAATATCGCATGGATGTGCCTCCTTGAAATGGATCTTACCTTTCTTGAACTTTTTCTTGATTTAGGCTATAGACATTTTCCCATGAGGCGATTGACTCCAACTCAGGGGCTTACCTTTCTTTTTCTTATCGGACTCTTTCTGCTGACCCTCTTTTTTAAAGAAAAAATTCCACTCTGGAGATCTCAGCTTCTTTTTTATACTTTGCTCTTGGGTCTATTGTTCCTATTGAAAATTTATGCCGACCGAAGAGGAGCAAGAGGCCTTGGAGGGTTTTTGAATGACTTTTCACCCATTCTCTTTGTGATCCTCACTTACCAATCCCTCGGAAATTTGATTCAATATCTCTGGCCAGATGTCGATCCCTATCTGATCCGGATTGACTTTTCTCTTTTTGGTGTTCATCCGACTGTCTGGTTACAGCGGTGGATCACCCCCTGGTTAACAGATCTCTTATCCCTTGCTTACCTCAGCTACTATTTCCTGCCGGTCATCCTCATCGTTACACTCTATCTCAAAGGAAAAAAGGAATTCAATCAGGCCATCTTCATCTTGACTTTTGGATACTACCTCTCCTTTGTCGGATATATCCTCTTTCCTGCTATTGGACCTCGATTTACTCAGGCCCATCTCTACACCGTTCCACTGGAAGGGAGCTGGATCACCGACTTTGTGAGAGATACTTTAAACGCTCTGGAACATAACAAAAGGGATTGTATGCCCAGTGGGCATACCCAGATTGCCCTGATGGTTCTTTTTTTAAGTCACCGTTATGAAAGGATTCTTTTCTATCTTTTTTTACCCGTTGTCTGTGGTTTAATCTTTTCCACGATCTACCTCCGATACCACTATGTCATCGATCTCATGGCAGGATCGGTCTTTGCCATTGCCTCTGTTTTTATTGCGACCAGACTTTACAACTTATGGAAAGCAGAAAGAGAAGCTTAAATCTGCTTTTCATAGATTCGATAGGTTTTATATCGTTTCCCTCCCATCGCTTCGATACCGTGTTGCATGAGGATATTGTTTTCAAGAATCCAGGAACATTCTCCCTGAAGGTAACCTTTCGCGATCCCCCTCTTGAAGGTTTCAATATAGAGGAGTCCTTCAATCCCCCTTTTTTGGAAGGGGAGTTTTATCCCAAGGAGCATAATCCGGACTAATTTGATTTTTCTTGAAAAGTAAAGAAATTTGATGAGCCCGAGAGGGCCTAATTTCCCATTCAGATGTTTAAGAACCACATTATAATCCGGTAGAGCCGCTGAAAAACCCACGGGTTCATCACCTAAATAAGCGAAGAGTACCAGATCAGGAACCACCAGAGGTTTTAAATGCTTTGCCAGATCATCAATCTCCTCTTCGGTCATGGGAACGAATCCCCAGTTCTTGCTCCAGGAGTTATTATAAATCTCCTTGATAATCATTAACTCTTCATTGAATCGACGAAGATTCAAAGGGCGAACGGATAAGTTAGGTTCTTTTTTTAAAATTCGTTGGGTGACGCGCTCGAGACGAGCATGATGAAAGGTATCTTTTTCAAGGAGGAATGCATAGAGATCCATGGCCTTCTTAAACCCCTCATTCTCGATCAGGGTAGGGTAGTAAGGGGGATTATAAGGCATCATCAGACAAGGCGATCGATCGAAGGCATCGATGAGCAGTCCACATTCGTCATTGGTGGAGGGATTCATCGGGCCCATTATCTTTTCCATTCCCCTCTCCTTGAGCCAGAAGACAACCGATGAGAGAAGAAGGTTTGAAACTTCGGAGGCATTTACACACTCAAAAAAACCAAAAAATCCAGTTTTCTCCTGATGAAATTCGACATAATTGCGGTCAATGATGCCAGCGATTCTTCCTACAATTTCCTCTCCTTGATAGGCAAGATAGAGGATCATTTCCGCATGGGAACGGAAAGGAGATTTTGTACTGAATTTCTGGAGTTGTTCCTTGATGAGAGGTGGGATCCAATAGGCATTGTTTTTATAAATCTTCCATGGAAATCGGATGAAGGTGAGTAGGTCTTTCTTATTTTCTACCGGGCGAAGGGAGAGCGTTTGTGATACCATTTCATCATTATCCATTATATAAGATTCATCTGTTTTCCAACCTTCTGAAAGGCATCAAGGACCCGATCAAGTTGTTCTTCGGTATGGGTAGCCATATAACTTGTCCTGAGAAGCTCCCGTCCCGGTGGCACGGCAGGACTTGCCACTGGATTGGCGAAGACCCCGTTTTCAAAGAGAAGCCGACACATCCCAAAAACCTTCATGGGATCGCCGAGAATGATGGGGATAATCGGCGTTTCACTCGTTCCGGTATCAAAGCCCAGCTCCTTATAGCCCTGAAGCATTTTTTTTGTGTTCTTCCATAGTTGGGCAATCAGTTGGGGTTGTTCATCAATGATATCCAATGCCGTGTTTACCGAAGCGACCAGTGCAGGGGGAAGGCTGGCGCTAAAGATCATGGAGCGGCCTGTATGTTTAATAAAATTTACTACTTCCCACGACCCTGCAACGAATCCACCAATGGCAGCAAGTGATTTGCTGTAAGTGCCCATGATCAGATCAACTTCTTCTTCCAGTCCAAAGTGCTCTGCTGTTCCTCTCCCTCCTTTTCCCAGTACGCCGACGCCGTGGGCGTCATCAACCATTACCCGAGCTCCATAAGTTTTGGCCAGCCTGACGATCTCAGGCAGGTTGGCAATGTCTCCCTCCATACTGAAAACGCCATCCACAATAATCAGTTTCCCCTTTTCCTTATTGGAATCGAGGATTTTTTCAAGATCCTTCATATCATTGTGCCGATATTTCTTGACTTGGCCAAAGGAGAGGCGACAGCCATCGATGATGCTGGCATGGTCATACTTGTCGATAATAGCTACATCATTTCTGCCCACCAGAGCAGAAATAGCCCCAAGATTGGTTTGATAACCTGTTGCAAAAACGAGGGCGGCTTCCTTTCGAAAGAATCGGGCTAACTTCGTCTCTAATTCTTCATGAATTTCGAGATTTCCGTTGAGAAAACGAGACCCTGCACAGCCACTGCCATACTTCTCCACGGCTTTAATTGCCGCTTCTTTAACCCTTGGATGGTTTGTAAGACCGAGGTAGTTATTCGATCCAATCATGATCACCCGTCTGCCATTGACCATGACCTCAGCATCTTGGGCGGATTCGAGTTTTCGAAAGAAAAAATAGTTTCCGCTCTCATAAACCGATCGGTACTGCTCATTTACTTTTTCACATTTTTCAAAAACATCCATATTCCACCTCGTCCTTTGTTATAGCCAGTTCTCTTTTAGATACCATTCATAAGTGATTTTAATTCCTTCTGCAAGGGAGAAGCGAGGTTTAAAACCGAGAACCTTTTCTGCTTTCGAAATATCGCAGAGCCAATTTTTCTGAATCATCTCCTCAACCTTACCTCTATTGATTAATGGGGGGTTTTGAGTGAATTTTGAAATCCGTTCAGAAAAGGAAGCTACTCCAGAGATAACCCATCTGGGGATATAGATGGGTCGAGCATGAATTCCCATGCTTTTTTCGAAAAGGTCTCCAATTTGATCAAGGCGATAGTCCTGACCATCCGATATGAAAAAAACCTCCCCTGTTGCATCGTACGAATCTGCTGATAAAAGCAATGCCTGAACCACGTCCTCAACATAACAAAGGCTGATGTGTTGTTCCTCTTGTGAGAAAAGGGGTTTGATTCCCTTTTTCAGAACCTTAAAAAAGAAATAAACATCCCTGTCTCTCGGCCCATAAACCGCAGAAGGCCTTAAGATCACCAGGGGGATTTGACTAACATGTTCGAGACAATACTCTTCTCCTCTTCGTTTGCTTCTTCCGTAGGGGGAGACCGGTTGACACTGGTCTGACTCTCTCTTTTTTCCTCCATCCCGACAGGGACCCGCAGCGGCCTGACTTGAAAGATAGATAAATTTTTTGAGATGGGGATTCTTTTCAAGGCAGGCATGGATCAGATTTTCAGTGCCGAGGGCATTAACGTCCATATAGATCTGTTCATTCAACGCCCGAGTTACACCGGCGAGATGGAATACCTGATCGATTCCCTTTACAGCCTCTGACAGAGAGGATCTATCTTTACAATCACCCTGAACCGTTTCGATAGGAAGGTTTTTTAACCACCTCAGATCGTTTTTATTTCTAACCAGACAGCGGACTTCATCCCCTCTCTTAAGGAGGGTCTCAACCAGATGACTCCCGATAAATCCTGTTCCTCCGGTAACCAGTGCCTTCAGTGAAATTGACCTCCAACAAAATTTTATGAATTTTATCCGTTTTTATGAAAAAGTCAAGAAAATTGAAACGTTACAAAAACCTTTAAGCACCATAGAGATTTGTGCTCTAAGAACCTACCCTTTAAAACAGAAAAGGGGTTCCAATTTCTTTCAAAAAGGATGCGATTTTGAAATCCGGCAAGGAATGGCTCTCAAAGAGGTTGAGCCAATTGCTGGTTCGTAAGGAGGACTATTATCTGTCAGAATGTTGAGGTTAGACTCTTTCCAACCGGAAAGTTCGAGGTCCTTTCGTTCTGGAAACCACCACCCATAACTGAGGACGATCACTTGACGGTCGATTTCCTTATCCATTCTCGCTTTCTGCCGAATCGCTCCTTTTACCGTTTCAATTTCAACCCAGTCTCCCTCTGTGATGCCAAACCGTGAGGCTGTGTCAGGATGGATCAACAGAACTGGGTCAGGAGAAAGTTTTCGTAGAGAAAGGATGTTTCGATAGGCGGAATGGAAATAGTAAGGGTCTTTTGCAGAAGTAAAAATGAGAGGGAATTCTTTTCGGATTTCTTCAGAAGATGTTTCGGATTCCATCGGGGAGGGAAGGGGCGGATAACCCCACGCTTTCAGCTGTTCAGAATAGAGTTCGATCTTTCCAGAAGGAGTTGAAAACCCCTTCTTCTCAAAAGAACGGTATTCCCATCTCCCTTTTAATAAACCGATTGATTTAAAGTCATCATAAGTCAATCCTGAGGGTCTCAGAATCTCATCCAAGCAATCTTCTGTGCTTTGCCAGAAATATTCCTCCAGGCCGAGCTTTTTCCCCAATTCATTCAAGATGTTTAAATCAGACCAGCACTCTCCTATGGGTTCGACGATCTTGGGCCTTGCCAGAATGAACCCGTGGGGAAGACCATAATGACCTATGTCATCAAACTCAAAATGGGTTGCTGCAGGAAGTACGATGTCAGCCATCTGGGCAGTCGGTGTTAGGAAAATCTCTGAGATTGCAAGAAAATCCAACTTCTTTAAGGCTTCATAGGTGTCTTTCGAATTAGCGTAACTGAGGAGGGGATTTCCACCTTGAATATACATCATCCGAATGGGATGGGGCTTTCCCGTGAGAATCGCTTTGACAATCAACTGAGAGGGGACAAATCCCATCATCGTTGAGAGACGAAACTCATGGCTGAGGATTTTCTCCCTCTTCTCAGGAAATTTCTTGATCTGGACCAACTCTCCAGGCCTCATCACTGGGGGAGCAATCCGGTTTACATTTCCACCCGGGATATCAAGATTTCCGGTGATGGCCATGAGAATGAGAAGGGCCCTGGAACACTGGAAGCTATTGGTCGTATGTTCGATCGCATTTCCCCACTGCAGAGCTGCAGGCCTACTCTGAGCATAGAGCCTTGCGGCCTTAATGATCTCCTCTTTCGAAACCCAGGTGATCTCTGAAATCCTATCGAGGGAATAATCTTCGAGATGCCCTGTCAATTCATGAAACCCCTTTGTCCAGTTTTCGACGAAAGGTTGATCATAGACCTTCTCATCGATGATTGCCCTGAGCATTCCCAGTGCGAGAAAGATGTCCGTACCAGGCCTGAGCCTGATCCAGAGATCTGCCTGTGAAGCCACCCCTGTCTTTCTTGGATCGATGACAATGAGTCTGGCTCCTCTGTCCAGCGCCCTTTTAAGTTGGGAACCGATGATACCTTCTTCATTCGTCTGAAAGAGGTTGCTTCCCCAAACAAGTACGCATGAAGGAGGATGGTCATAATCCGGAACCGGGAAAAAGCCACAGGTCAGTGTGGAAGCGGTTTCTCTCGGCATATGGCAGATATGGCCTGGAGTTGAAATATTGGGAATGCGAAGAAGGTTGGCAAGCCGCATCATCAGGAAGAGTTCAAGGCCTTTGGGTGTGCCCTGGGCGAATGCAATGCTTTCCGGACCTGACTGATGAATCGTCCTCTTGATCTGTTGAGAAATCGTTTCAAGGGCCTCATCCCAGGAGATTCGGCTCCATCTTCCTTCCCCCCTGCTCCCCATCCTCTTCATGGGATAGGTGAGGCGGTCAGGATGATTCAGTCTTTCGATCTGTGCAATTCCTTTTGCACAGATCGTTCCTTGATTTAATGGACAGTCAGGATCACCCTCAATCTTTTGAATTTTTCCACCCTCCAGATGAACCAAAATCCCACATCCACCATGATCCATCCTTGCGCAAAAGGTTTTGACGATCATTATGATTCCTCCTAAAGGATTTTTAACATTCAAAGAAGCCCTTGACAAGTAGGATGATTCTTCTTGAAGAAAGGATTGTATCATAGACAGATCTAAAAATTTACTTGTTATCTCATGTGTTCAATGTTATATATATAGGCAAAAATTCACCAATAAAAAGGAGGGCCTATGAGTAAGAAAGTAATTGATCTATTGAATGCGGCGCGGTCAAGGGAGCTCCATGCCATTACTCAGTACATGGCGCAACATTATGAACTCGAGGATCAGGATTTTGGGAAACTGGCAACCAAGTTTAAAGAAATTGCCATACAGGAAATGAAGCATGCTGAAAAATTGGCAGAGAGGATTCTCTTTCTGAAAGGGGAGCCCACCTCTAAACCTGATGCTGTAGCCAAAAAAGGTCAGACGATTCAGGAGATGTTAAAAACAAACATGGGTCTTGAATCCACGGCGATGAAGATGTATAACGAAGCCTCAGTGACCTGTGCAGCGGAGAAGGACCAGGTTTCTAAAGAAATTTTTGAGGAACTTCTAAAGGATGAAGAAGAACACTATAATTACTTTGAGAATGTGAAAGATCACATTGACCAATTAGGTGCGGCTTATTTGGCAACCCTTACCGGTTAAGTTCTGCTCCTTCGATCCCCCGGCCCCCTTTTTGAAAGGAGGGCGGGGGAGTTAGCCTAATCTTTTTTCGATAGCCTTCCAGTTGAGATTCTTAAAAAAAGCTTCGATGTAATCAGCCCGTTTCAATCCGTAATCGATCATAAAGGCATGCTCAAAGACATCGAGGATGAGGATTGGATGACATCCCGATGGGTGTCCCATTTCATGTTCGTTAATCCAGCAATTGAATAACTTTCCTGAATGGGAATCCTGATAAAGAATAGCCCATCCGATTCCTCTCATCATTCCGGTGGCTTTAAAATCTTTCTCCCAGGTTTCGTAATTTCCGAACTCTTCAGAGATCTTCTTAAAGAGCTTCCCTGATTTATCGATTCCTTCCTTCCCCCCCAGATTTTCAAAATAGTATTCATGAAGCCTCATTCCGTTGAACTCCCACCCGAACCTCCTTTTCAATTCAGCGTATTCCGAAGATCCCACCTTCCCTTCTTTGACCATTCGGTCCAGAATTTGGATTAAACGATTCGTTTGGGCCACATAACCTTGGTAGAGGGTAAAATGGTTTTTCAGGAGGGTGTCACTGAATCCTTCCATCCCTAAGAGGGTGTTGTAGTTCTTGGAAAGGTAAAGCGGTTTTGTCTCTTTTTTTTCTTGACTGAGGGACATCTGAGGAAGACCCGATAGTAATGCCAATCCTCCATATCCTAAGAAAAAAAATAGCTGACGCCGATTTAATTCAAATATTCCCATTCCTTTCTCCTGTGAACTCTTTGATGAATCCCAAAGCTCACTTCTTAAAAACACTGAACAGCTTGTCAAGCCCAGATTTTTCAAGTTTTGAGATGGCCTCCAGCTCTCCGGGATCGAGCCATACGCCCTCACATTCGGAGCATTTATCGACTTTGATGTGTTTATAGTCGATCTCTATCAGTTCCATGCCGCATTTTGGACATCGCATGTAATGGAGTTCACGAAGCCTCTTTTTTTCTTCCTCTTGCAATTTCTTATGCTTCTCCTCTTCAATCTTCTTCCTTGTTTCGAACTCCAGCCTCGCAAAATATTCCTCTTCCAGTTCACTCGGTTTTTTAAGCGACATCTCAATCCTCCCTGATGGTCTCTATTTCTTTTTCTTGAATTCGATCCAATCTTTCATGTGCTGTAGATTTTCAGTTAGATTCCACCAACCATTTTTGAAAGTCGCATAATCTGGAGCTCCGGTCATCGCAGAGGCGTATTTGACGGAGTTGGCATAAAAGAGCCACTGCCGGATCCACATCTGCTCAATTCCTTCGTCGAATGGGTTTTGGCCCTGTGGAAGCCCCTCTGCAAGGTTATGTTTCCATGCCTCAAGAAGCAACTGGGTTGAGGCGAGACTCATCTGATCCACCTCGAGGATGGTATGGTCAAGTTTAGCAAAATGAAGATTGGTCCAGGAAGTGGCATGGCATTGTGTGCAGACCTTGGACATGGATTGTTTTCTTTTCTTTTGCTCTTTTTCATCGATCAACCCCTCTAAGGCGGGTTCACCAGTGAAGGTGGTAGGCAATGGCAATCCATCTTTATTTTTAATCACGGAGGTATCACCATGTTTTGGCTGAGGATGAGAATAGATGAGTCCGAAGAGCCTCACCCACAGCCTCGAACCGAAATCATGAGTCCTTTCCGCCACCACTTTCCCGTCCGGGGTGGTGATGAGACTGTTATGGCAAACCGCACACGTTGGTGTTTGGAAATCTTTCCCGATCCTCCATGGAACAGCATTAAAGTTCCACTTTTGATCGTTCGAAAAGTAGATATTGCCATGCTTGCTTTCTTTATACACATTCCAGGCAGGTACATCGGGGTCGAGATGGCATTGACCGCAGGTGTATGGTTTTCGAGCTACCTCAATGGAAAATTGATGTCTTGGATGGCAGGAGGAGCAGGCGCCCATGCTTCCATCGGGGTTGATTCTTCCAACGCCCTGATTTGGCCAGTTGGTCAGTTTGGGAACATCAACTCCTCCCATAGCGGTTTGGATGGTTTCCGTCCCTGTGACCTTTACTTCTGTTCCATGACAACTGAAGCAGGTTTCCTGACGGGTAAAATCTGAGGAGGGCTTCTGACCGATCTTTCCATTTTCAACGATTTTTTTGCTGAGGATCGTTTCAACCAATAAATTGAAAACAGGATTCTTAAGCAGATTGCCAGCCGCATGGGCTTTTTTGCTTCCGGAATATTGTTTTGCTTCAACAGGGTGACACGTAGAGCAGTCCTGAGGAGAGACAATCACGTTGATCTGAAACCCCATATGATCGAAATTGTCTTTATGGGTTTTGGGGTTTAAGGCATGGCATTCATAGCAGCCCACCACGACTTTTTCCAGAGAGGAGGGGACCTTTTGGGCGCTCATCCGCCTTCTGAGTTCTGGTTTCTTTAGCGCTGCGGCAGGTGTTGTTTTAGCATGGAGACTCCTAAGCCAATCTTCCACGATGCCAGGCGTGTAGGTTTTATGACAATCGAGGCAGGCTTGGGTTTCTTGACTGATGGATGGCGTCGCTCCCTTTTGACTTGGCTGTTGTGCCAAAAGAACTATAGGTGTCAGACAGAGGATAAGGAGTAAGCTGTAAACCACCTTTTTCATTTTCCTCTCCTTTCCGGTACAAAACGGTTGGAGGACCTGATGTCCTGTTGGGGCAAAGGGATTTAATTTAAACTTCCAGTAAAAATTCAGACCTCATCCCATGCGATGTCCACTTCAGAGGGAAGAGGAATGATGAAGACAGGTTTTCTGGTTCGGTTCAACACAGCACTGGATACACTTCCCAGGAAGGTGTGGGCTAAAAATCCTTTTCCATGAGAGCCCATCACAATGAGATCGCACTTTTCGTCTTCTGCAGCGTTGAGGATCTCATTAGGGGGATAACCCACCGGTACGAGGATTTTGGAAACCAGATTAGCACAGGAGGAACCTACATGGCCCTCCGCTTTCTGACAAAAAGCCTGCAAATTACTCTTTATTTTTTCGACAAACTCTTCATGGCGTTTCTTTCGGAAATCCCCTGACATAGCGACATAGGTTTCAGCATAGGAGGGGATGGGTTCAATTGCATGCAAAATCACAATCTCAGCGTTATGCTTTTTTGCCATATCAATGGCGTATAAAAAGGCATAGGAAGAATTCTTGCTCAGATCTGTAGCATAAAGGATTCGATTAATTTGGGGGATCATGAAACGTACCTCCTCTCATTAGTTTAATATTTAATTTTATTTAACATACTTGGAAATTATTTTCATCAAAAATATTTGGACGCCCAGGCTACCCTCCTGTGCCTTGACAGGGGATGAATACAAAGATTAAATTTAAATCCATTCAAAGATGAATTCCGTTACAGCCATCCTTTTGTGTGCCGGCGAATCGAAAAGGATGGGGGAGAATAAACTTCTTCTCCCCTGGGGAAAGAAGACGATCCTTCACCAGAGCCTTCAGGCTCTCCTTCGCTCCCGGGTGAAAGAAGTGATCCTGGTGGTCAATGACCATACAGAGTCGATTGCCCGCACCATCCTTGACAGAAAGGTGAAGGTCGTTTTGAATTCTAATTACCGCAAAGGAATGAGCAGTTCTATTCAAAAGGGTGTGGAGGCGACCGATCTTAACTGCAAGGGGATTCTTATCGCGTTAGCTGATCAACCCTCTATTCGGTCTCGGACGATCAATGCTCTGATTGATGCTTTTCATGAAAAGGGGGAGAAGATTATCGTCCCATCGTTTAGAGGAAAAAGTGGACATCCTGTCATTTTCCCTCAAACATTGAGGTGGGAACTGCTAAGATTGAAAGGCGATGAGGGAGGAAAAACGATTCTGAGGAGACACCCTGAAGAGGTCCATGTTGTTCCGGTGAGAGCTTCCGGGGTCCTCATGGATATCGATACTCCAAGAGATTACAGAAAGGCCTTGAGAACCAAGAGATGATGGTCACAGGGCATGGGAGAGAGGAGTTTTCAATGGCATCACAGAAAAAATTATCTGATCTTATCATTCTCATTCGGGGTGCAGGAGAGATGGCGAGTGGTGTCGCCCATCGGCTTTTCCGATCCCACTTTAGGATCTGCATGACAGAGGTATCACACCCCCTCGCTGTAAGACGAGAAGTCTCTTTTTGTGAAGCTATCTACGATGGAGAAAAATCGGTGGAAGGAGTCCTCGCCAAAAGAATCCATGCACCACAGGAAATCGATTCCGTCTGGAAGGAAGGTCATATCCCTATCCTGATTGATCCTGAGGCAAAAGAGACACGGAAAATTTTAAACCCTGATATTCTTGTGGATGCCATTATGGCGAAGAGAAATCTCGGAACACGGAAGGAGGATGCCCCTTTGGTGATCGGACTTGGACCAGGCTTTACTGCAGGGGAAGATGTTCATCTTGTGATTGAAACAAACCGAGGCCACAATTTAGGGAGAGTCATCCTTGAGGGAGAGGCGGAGCCGGATACGGGCATCCCCGGAGAGATCGGAGGATATACGGTTGAGAGAGTTCTTCGAACGATGAAGAAAGGGATCTTTCATCCTCAGAAAGCAATCGGGGATGCTGTGACCAAAGGGTCGGTCGTTGCGGTTGTGGATGACTATCCTGTTATTGCTCAGATCAGCGGCATTGTGAGAGGACTGCTTCGAGAAGGCATTGAGGCAAAAAAGGGAATGAAGGTGGGAGATATCGATCCAAGAGCTAAGAAAGAGTGGTGTTACTTGATTTCAGAAAAAGCAAGAGCCATTGGCGGAGGAGTTTTAGAAGCGATTTTATACTGGTACAATAAATAAAATGAAGACTATTCAATGATGGACGATGAACAATCCCGGACGGATCACCGATCATTATCAGAGGCATTGGGATTAGGAAAAAAGGAGATGATTTGTTTGACCGGGGCAGGTGGAAAGACCACCCTCATGTTTCGGCTTGCCCATGAACTCTACCTCAAGGGGAAGAACGTCATCACCACCACGACGACAAAAATTAAGGAACCCTCTAAAGACGAGGCCCCCCACCTTTTCGTATCAACCAATGAAAAAGAGATGAAGAGGTTTGTCAGCCTCCATCTCCCGACGGGCCGACATCTTACCCTTGCTGTTGAGAGGCTTGAGGAAGGAAAGCTTAGAGGAATTTCTCCTGACCTTGCAGATCTTCTCTGGAGTTTACATGAGATCAATTATATGATCATTGAAGCAGATGGAGCAGCTGGCAGACCCATTAAGGCTCCCAGAGAACAAGAACCTGTCATTCCAAAAAACACCACTCTGGTGATCGCTCTGCTTGGGCTTGATGGGATTGGAAAGGAGCTGAATGATCAGAATGTTTTTCAAGCACACCTTGTTTCGAAATTGACAGGGATTCTGGAAGGTGAGAAAATAGCAGGAGAAGGAATGGCTCGATTATTTACTCATCCGCAAGGTCTTTTTAAAGGAACACCTCCATCGGCAAGACGGATTGCCTTTTTAAATAAAATGGATGTGTTAGAGGAGATGACCCAAGCCGATGCCCTTGCCCGATTCATCTTTGAAAAAGGTGGTTTCGAAATAGAAAGGGTTGTCCTGGGACAGGTAAAGGAAAGATGGCCAGTGGTGCAGGTCCTTGTCAAGGAAGGCTTTGAGAGGAAGGAGAAAAGGCGAGAATGAGATTCCATAACATCTTCGCGACTGGGTTTGTGATCATTTTGGGTTTGAGTTCCTATGTCTTTCCTCAAGATTTTTCTTTAACCTACTTTTTAAACAAAATGAACTCCAGGACGGATAGCCTTTCCCAGAAGGAGAAAATGGAGTTTTTAAATCAGATTGAAAAACTTTTGGCCAACACAGAAATAGTTCATGAAAGAATGGTACATCAAATGAAGACAGGAGCCGTGGAGATCCTCTATCAGGAAGGGGATTTCTGGATGTCGAAAATGAAGGAGGATGAAAGGTCTATTCAGATGGGGAGGGAGCAGATCCAATCCTTGAAAAAGAGACCTTCCAGCCTCTTGGCTTCCACCATCCTTTATAAATCTTTAAAAGATCTTTCTGCGAACTTTAATACCTATAACAATGTTCCGTCTTTTTCTGGGATGGTTGGTGACCTTGCGCCAGAGTTGGGATTATGGGCGGATCCAGTCTTTTATCAACTCTACCTTCTTCCTCTGGTCCGTTTTAAAGATGCTGAAAAGACAACTTCCCAGAAAGAAAAAACTCCACCCCCAAAGACTAAAAAACCATGATAAAGGCTTTCAAATATGAAGGATATCTATACTGAAATTGTTAGAGCACTGGAAGCAAAAGAACAACTGGCCCTTGCCACCATCATTCAACGAGTGGGATCTGCCCCAAGAGAAGAGGGGGCTAAATACCTCATTAAGAAAGATGGAACTTCTATCGGGTCCATCGGCGGAGGTTGCGTGGAAGCCGAGGTCTGGCAGGAGGCTCAAAAAGCCATAGAAAGGGGAGAGACTAAGATCCTTCGTTTTAAGTTAACCGCTGAACAACTGGCTGAAGGAGGGTTGATTTGCGGAGGGAATATCGAGGTACTGGTTGAACCCCTCGGAGATGATTTCTTAAAAATTTATCAAGAGGTGATAAAGGAGCGAGAGAAGGGGGGAGAAGGGCTTCTGGCGACAGTCATTTCCGTTAACGGAACTTCACCCAAATTAAAAGATATTAAAACCTTCTATAAAAAATCGGGAGAAAAGATTGGTTCGCTTTTAGGGGATCCCTCATTAGACGAGAGAATCTCTAAGGAAATGGAAAGAGTTTTGAGAATGAAGAAACTGGAGGTGTTAACGCTCGCTTTTGGAGAGGAATCTCAATCCCCCTGGAACCGCCTGGAGATCCTTCTTGAACCGATCTTTTCTGAGCCGACCGTTTATGTCTTTGGAGGGGGGCACATTTCTCAACAACTGGTTCCCCTGCTGAAAAAGGTTCACTTTAAAGTGGTGGTCATAGATGATCGAGAGGCGTTTGCTAATCGGGAACGGTTTCCAGAGGCAGACGACATCATCGTCACAGAGTTTGAAAAGGCGTTCGATCCTCTCACCATTGACCCATCCTCTTATATCATCATTGTCACTCGGGGACATATCTATGACGGGTTCATTTTAGGCAAAGCGGTTCAAACCCATGCACGTTATATTGGCATGATCGGTTCAAAGAAAAAGATTCAGACCCTTTACAAAAATTTGGCAAGAGAGGGGATCCCGGAAAGCCTCTTTAAGAGAGTTTATGCCCCTATTGGACTTGACATTGGTTCAGAAACACCCGAAGAAATAGCAATAAGTATTGTAGCCCAGTTAATTCAAGAAAAAAGAAGAAAATTGGCATAATTATTGCTCCAAATTTAATTTTGAATAAAAAACTTGACAGAGAGGAATCATTTTTGTAAAAATAGGGCAATTTTTAACCAACCTTGAACGGAGGTGCGAAAGAGATGAGAAGTCAGAGAGGGTTTACGTTAATTGAGTTGATCATTATTATAGTGATTATCGGAATTTTGGCGGCTGTAGCGATTCCAAGATATATTGATTTAACTCAGGAGGCGGCTGATGCCACCGCAAGAGGAGTGCTGGGTAGTCTGAGAAGTGCTAACTCTATGCTCTTTGCAGATCGCTTAGTCAAAGGAACAACAGGTACATTTACAATGGGTGATATCGTCAACAGCGCAGTCATTCAAGGAGTGACTTATGCAGCAGGAGCAACAACTTTTGTGATGACAGCAGGCGGAAATGTCTATACCTTTACGCTCACCCCTACGCCCAATGTCCCAGCAACTTATGGGACGATCAGTGCAGCCACTGCAACATGGTAAGGGCATGGATTTGAATAAGCATAGGAGGGGATGATGAAGAATCGAAAGGGTTTTACACTGATCGAATTGATTATTATTATCGTGATTATTGGAATTCTGGCAGCTGTTGCCATCCCCAGATACCTCAATTTGGCAAGAGATGCGGCTGATGGGACGGCAAAAGGAGTTCTGGGGTCCCTTAGAAGTGCCAATGCCCTTTTATTCGGCCAACGGATTCTTGGAAACACTCCAGGAACTTATACAATGGGAGCCATTGTCGGTGCCATGGCAGAATTGAGAGGATATAGCACGGCTGTGGGAGCTACTACCTTTGTAATGACCGTAGGAGGGATTACTTATACCTTTACATTAACCCCGACCCCGAACCCTCCAACGACTTATGGTTCCATCACTGCGGGGACAGGAACCTTTGCAACATGGTAAGAGGGTACCCCTTACAGAAATCGTTTAACCCACTGTGAAAAAACGGTTCAAAGGACTGAAGAAAAGGGTCAGATCGCCTGTGTTTCTGGCTGGTTTGACCCTTTTTATTGTCATTTTTATCTTCTTTAATGATCTTTTTGACGATCGATACCTCCTGACGGAAAGGGATCTCACCTCCTATTTTATTCCTCCCCGTTTTTTCATGGCAGAAAGTTTTAAACAGGGGGATTTTCCTCTATGGAATCCTTATCAATTTACGGGTTCTCCTTTTTGGGCTAATCCTCAACATGGGGTTCTCTATCCTTTTCACAGCCTTTTCTTGCTCTTTCCTTTTGATATCGCTTTCAATGCCATCATTATTCTCCACTTTTTTTTGGGGGGATTCTTTACCTATCTTCTGGTAAGAGATCTCGGAGTACGGGCAACAGGGGCGATTCTCTCCGGTTTGATCTTTATGCTGGGGGGCTATCTCCTTTCCGTCCATAGCCTTCTGACCATTCTTCTTTCTGTCATCTGGACTCCTCTGGTCATGCTCTTTTTTAGAAGAGCCATGATCCGGCCAGGAGTGGGGCATGAAATCGTGACCGCCCTCTTTATCACCCTTTCCTTTTTAGGAGGGGGGATTGAGATCGTTTATGGCAATATTTTTGTTCTATTGCTGATGTTGTTCTTCTCAGATTCCTCCCTCCTCTCTTCGGTTGAAGATCGAAGGCGGTGCTTCCTTTTAAGAATTCGATCCTTTTTGTTCATTTCAATCCTTTCCTTGATGCTTTCAGCCCTCCAATTTATTCCTTTCCTCGAACTCTGGTTGCATTCGATTCGAGGGCAGGGCATTTCCTATGCCGAAGCGACGATATGGAGCTTTTCACCCAGGGATTTTCTTCTCTTTTTCTTACCTGATGCCTACGGATATTTCTTGGACATGAAAAAATACTGGGTTACCCAGTGCTGGCTTAAAACCATGTATACAGGGGGGTTGCCTTTTGTTTTGACCTTCTTTTTCCTTCGATATGGACCTCATCGGGCCCTCTTCCTGTCTCTTATGATGTTTTCACTCTTTATCTCGTTAGGTCAATACAATCCTCTCTATCGATTCGTCTATCAGTATGTTCCCTTTTTCAATGGTATTCGATACCCGGTAAAATTCCTCTACCTCTTCATTCTCTGCCTTGCCATCACCTCCGGTCTTGGATTTGAAAAGCTGATTCAATTTTCAAAGGAGAGGGGGAGGTGGACCTATCAACATCTCTTGATGGCGTTTGCTTTTCTTTCAGGAGTGGTGCTTTTGATGAGTGTTCTTGGACACAGTCAGATCGAGGCATTTTTAAAAGGGAAAGGGATTGATTTTCCTGAGTTTAATCATCTCTCTATCAACCTTTATCATGCTAAGCGATTCTTCTTTTATCTCACCCTCTTTTTGCTTTTGCTGAGGATCGGTTATGAGGTGGGATGGAGAAGATGGACTCAGGGGGTCCTGGTCTTCTTCCTCATCACAGACCTTTTTGGGAATATGGGATTTTATGGGAAAGAGAAATCTCAGGATTTTTTTAAACGAACAGAGATTCAGAAGAGAGTTAGTTCAGATCGAGAACGGGGGCGCTTATTTTCTACGGCAAAGACGATTTCCCTCGACACCCCCATTCTTGTGGGAAATGGGATTCCCCTTGATTTCATCAAAGAGCGTCATCTTCCTTCCTTGAACATGATGTTCAGGATCCATGATATCTGGGGGATCGACGTAGTCCGCCTTAAAAGAAATGATGATCTCTATAGGACTTTGATCAGCTTCCCCTCTATCGGGGCAAGCTCTCTTGTCGATCTTTATAGTGTAACGTATGTTACTTCGGTGACTCCGATTGAGGATCCCCGTTTTGAATTGGTCTATGCAAGACTGGAAGGTCTTGATGGCTCAGAAGCAGATCTTCTCAAAGGAAATACCATTAAACTGTATGGGCATAAAAATCCCTTGCCAAGGGCACGGTTAGTGAAGGATTTTAGAGTGGTCGATTCAAAGGGAATGCTTTTAGCAATGGCTCAGAATCATTTTGATCCCCAACGAGAGGTTCTCCTTGAAGAAGATCCTCTGGTTTCGTTTAAGGAGCAGCGAGGCCAGGGCAATGCGGGCCTTGTCAAATTTGTTTCTGAAAGTAACAATCGAGTTTCCCTAAATGTGAAAGCGGAAACAGAGTGCCTTTTGATCCTGAGCGATACCTATTACCCGGGCTGGAAGGTTTTTGTGAACGGATTGGAGAAAAAAATTCTTTGTGCCAATTACCATTTCCGGGCCGTAGCCCTTTCCAGGGGGATACACCGAGTTGAGTTTGTTTATAGCCCGTGGAGTGTAAAAATAGGTGGAGCGCTTACCTTTTTCGGGATCCTTGGATGTCTTTCAGGGTGGATGGTCCTCCGAAACAGGCGGAGATTATCCCAAGGGGGGGTATGACTTCAGTTTTAAACGTCTCTAAGGTTCTTCCAGACGGGAAGACAAAGACAGAGAGGACCAATACCTTAACGCTCCTGCTACTTGAACACGCTGAGGCTTACCACGCCTGGCTTTTTGACCAGATTCGATTCTTTATCCAAGGAGATATCTTGGAGGTGGGATGTGGGATTGGAAATCTGACCGGATTCCTTCTTGGCTACGGAAGGGTATGGGCTTCGGATATCGACGGGGATTACTTAAAGGTTGTTGAAGAAAAATATGGAAGTCATCCCAATTTTATTTCTACCCTCCACTGGGATATCCGAACCAATCCTCTTTCCCTCTTCCATAGGACCTTTGATACAGTCGTCTGCTCTAATGTTTTAGAACATATTGAAGACGATCTCATCGTCCTTCATCATTTCTATCAGGTGCTCTCGAAAGGAGGAAGACTTGTGCTGTTGGTTCCTGCATTGAAATGGCTTTACAATACGCTTGATCAGCATCTCGGGCATGTCAGGCGATATACCAAGAAGGAGATGGCAACCAAGATGAAACAAAGTGGTTTCCAGTTGTACCATTTAACCTATTTTAATCCTTTTGGGATCTTGGGGTGGTTCATCAATGGTTCCCTCTTTAGAAGGCGACTTCTCCCAAAGCATCAGATCGGGCTGTTTAATCGGTTCGTTTTCCTGTTCCGACTCCTTGAAACTTTTTCTCCAAGATGGATGGGACAATCTTTAATCGCCATAGGAGAGAAGCGATGAAGCTAACCGTTATTATTCCGGTCTATAACGAGTCAAAGACCATCCTCGAGGTGATCCGGCGGGTCAAGGAGGTTTCCTTTGAAAAAGAGATTATTGTGGTCGATGATTGCTCAACGGATGGAACCTCTGACCTTCTCCGGACAAACGGCGAAGGGCTTAAACTCCTTTTCCATGAGATAAACCAGGGTAAGGGGGCCGCTATCCGAACCGCTCTCCCTCATATTACTGGAGAGATTACGATCATTCAGGATGCCGACTTGGAATACCGTCCTTCAGAATACCCTCAATTGATTGCACCTATCCTGGATGGGGTGGCAGATGTAGTTTACGGATCACGTTTTCAGGGTGGCACCCATCGGGTCCTCTACTTCTGGCATGCAGTCGGAAATAAAATCATCACCACACTTTCCAACATGCTAACAGATCTGAACCTTTCGGATATGGAAACAGGCTACAAAGTTTTTCGTTCCGAGGTTCTCAAAGCCATGAAGATTGAGAGCAATCGCTTTGGCTTTGAACCGGAAGTGACCGCAAAGATAGCAAAGATGGGATGCCGAATTTATGAAGTTCCAATCTCTTACTGGGGTCGGGACTATTCTGAGGGAAAAAAGATCAACTGGAAAGATGGCGTTGCTGCCATTTACTGGATCATCAAGTTTAATCTTTTCCGTTAGTACGCCACCCGATCCACTTCCTCCCGCGTCGTCATCCCTTTCAGTACTTTCAACAGTCCATCTTCACGAAGGGAAAGAAGCCCTGCTGTTTGACGGGCAGCCTCACGGATAGCATAGGAAGAAGCCTTTTCGGAGATGAGTCGTTTAACCGTTTCATTCACCACAAGGAGTTCAAAGATTCCTATGCGGCCCAGATAACCTGACTGTTTGCACTGTTTGCAACCCCTCCCGTAAGCAAAACGAGGAGGGTCTTTCAAGGTTTTCAGATAATCCTTCATTTCCCTCAATACTGCTTCATCAGAAGGAGCCTCCGATTTACAATGGGGACAGATGGAACGGACCAAGCGTTGAGCCAACACCCCAATCACGGAAGGGGCAATGAGATAAGGCTCAACCCCGATGTCAAGTAAACGAGACACCGCCTCTGGAGCATCATTGGTGTGGAGGGTGCTAAGCACCAGATGGCCTGTTAAAGCTGCCTGAATGGCAATCTGTGCGGTTTCTAAATCCCTGATTTCGCCGACCATAATGACATCAGGATCTTGTCGAAGAATGGACCTTAACCCGGTGGCAAAGGTAATTCCGGCTTTTGGGTTAATTTGGGTCTGGCGGATTAAAGAGAGGCGGTACTCTACCGGATCTTCAATGGTAATAATGTTTTTGTTGACGGAATTGATCAGATTAAGAGAACCGTAAAGGGTGGTCGTCTTGCCACTTCCGGTCGGCCCGGTCACCAGAATCATTCCCGTCGTCTTTCGAAGCAGCTGTTTGAATTGAGCTAACATCTCTTCTGAAAACCCGAGATCCTCAAGAGTAAGAAGAGGGCTTGTCTGGTCCAGGATACGAAGGACCACATTCTCGCCATAAATGGTTGGGAAGGTTGAGACCCTCATTTCAAACCCCCTTTGATCCATACGGATATTGAAATTTCCGTCCTGGGGGGAACGCGTTTCGGCAATATCCAGTTCTGACAGGATCTTAATTCGAGCGGTCAAGGCAGGGTGTACTGATTTGGGGAGGGTGAATGTTTCGTAAAGAAAACCATCAATTCGAAACCGCACCCTCAGGGATCGTTCGTCAGGCTCAAAATGGATGTCGCTGGCCCGATCATGAATGGCCTGCATGAAGACCACATCAAGCAATCGAGCTGCTGGAGCCCCCTCCAGAGGACCTCCGAGAGGCTCTCTGCTCTGGAGATCGTAAGATTTCCGATATTCTGTAGTCTCTGTTGGTGAGGGAGGCGATGTCTGCGCCGTCATCTGTCTGAGCGTGTTCTCGATCATCGAAGCTCCAACTCCATAGTATTGTTCAATGGCTTTTTTGATCTTCTTCTCTGTACTGATGGCGACGTCGACATCGGTCTTGGTTCGGTTTCGGACTTCATCCAGAGCGATGATATTGAGGGGGTTATCGATGGCAATCGTTAAAGTGTCCCCAATTTTAAAAAGGGGAATTAAGGTGTGACGTCTTGCCACATCGTCAGGGACAAGTTTTACGATCTTATCGTCAATCAGATAGGTGTCAAGGTCCACGTAAGGAAGATTAAAATAATCGGCTAAACTTTGATAAATGACCTCTTCCTTAGCATAACCTTTGCGGACCAGAGTTTGATCCAATCTCTCGCCTCCCTGTCTCTGTTCCTGGGAAGCCTTTTTTAATTGGTCAGGTGTGATAACCCCGAGGTCCACTAAGAATTCTCCAAAACTCTTTTTCTGAGCCATAACGCCTCCTGGTGAAGAAACCTATTGAAGCATTTCCCTCCTTTTGATCTTTGATAAAACACCTACCCGAAAACACCCGTTTTGAAAGTTTCATTTCGCCGGACTACTTTTTTCTTGTGTGGCCATCAGTTGACGAAGATGCCTCCTCACTTTTGAAACCAATTCAGGATAGGAACTTGAAGAGAGCTGAATGAATTGTTGGTAATGTTCAATCGCCCGTTCTCTGTTTTTTGTCTCTTCGAAGAGCAATCCGAGATGGTAATGGGCTATCCCATGTTGGGGGTCAATCTTGAGAGCCTTCTGATAAAAATCAATCCCTTTTTCGATGAATCCTTTTTTCTTATAAAGCGTTCCCAGATGGATATGACTTTCAAGATGATTGGCGTTAAATGACAGAATGTTGTGAAACCGGGCAAGGGCTTCTTCATCTTCTCCCCTGAGGAGATGGACAATTCCAATATTATTTAGTGCCTTTTCATAATGGGGGTGAATCTCGATCGCCTTCTGATAAAACTTTAAGGCATTTTCCAGGTCTCCCATCTCCTGATAGAGGAGTCCGAGGTTGTTGAAAGCCTCAATATAATTGGGATCCATTTCAATCACTTTCTGGTAGGATTGGATGGCCCTTGATACCTCTCCCCGTTGGCCATAAGAGACTCCAGCATTGAAATGCTGAATCAGTTCTGCCTTAAGAGCGAGATCCCTTCCATTTCCCTGTATCACCGTAACGGGTTTTGAAAGGACCTCCCCCTTCGGCGCTGGAGGAGAAGGAGCTTTTTCTTCAGCGGAAGCCATTTGTTCCTTCTTCGGTTGGGTTTCTATTTTTTCTATGGGTTGGGTCAACATCTCCGGTTTTTCTTCTTGATATAGAGATGGTTGGATGACCTTAACTTTGGGTTCTTCCACAGGGATGGATGCCTGGACCGATGGTTTTTGAAAGGGAATTTTTTCAATCGGTTCTATTCCTTTTTCCTCCATTTGGACTTCGGGAGAAGTCACTTCATGATGTTCGGGTAAGACAGGGCGTTCCGCAATTTTTATGCCTGGCTCCGATGGAGGGGAGGGAGGAATCCCAAACAGTATCCAAATAACGCACAAAAGGATGAGAAAAATTAGAATAGAACTGGAAAGGATCCAGGGCCATTTCTTTCGGTCTCCTGTTGCAGGAGAGGGCGGTCTGAAAAAAGGAGCTCCCTTGGTCTCCTTTGAGCGGAGCTGCTGAGCCTTTTTTAAAGCATCAATGATCAAGCTCATTTTGAACCCTCCAGGGCAATTGTAACCGACTCCGGAACGGTTCCTTTCTGTTCGAGATCCTGCTCTTTCTTATTGTCCGTTGGGGTTGCACTGGAAGACATCGGCATGGACCCGGAAATTTGGAAATAGCCCTTCTCAAAATGTTTTTGGATAAAATGGCGTACTCCATTAAAAGAAGTATGCCACTCCCCCCGGAGCATGATCATCCCTACGATTAAGAAGACTAACACTGTCAGGAGAAGCATACCCAAGGGTGAAAGAAATTTTAAAAGGAGAGCTGAATCAAAAACAGGGCGGGTCGGTTCTTCCAAGATCAATTCTTTTTTGGCTTTCAAGACCACCCTCTTTTCAATACGAGAGGTATCCTCGACATATCCACCAATGAGACTGCGATCGCAGATGAGGTTGATCAGTCTGGGAATGCCTTTTGAAAATTGGTATATTTCATCCATGGCCGCTTTTGAAAAGGTTACTCCTCCCTGAGACCCCGCCACAGTTAAGCGCTGGTAGATGTAAGATTCTGTTTCCTCACGGCTAAGAGGAAAGATGTGATGACGGATGACAATCCTCTGGTTCAACTGTTTTAATTTTGGAGATCGAAGTTTCTGATTCAGTTCAATTTGACCGAAGAGGATGATCTGAAGCATCTTCTCCTTTGTCGTTTCCAGATTGGAAAGCATCCGAATCTGTTCCAGAACCGGAATGGATAGGTTTTGCGCTTCGTCAACAATCAGAACCACATGGTTTCCCTGGGAGAGTTGATTCAAAAGGTATTGATTCAATGCCTCGATCCGCTCGGCCTTGGTCCTTCCGATCGAGGTAAATCCAAGATCTTTGAGTATGGCTCGCAGCAATTCACCTTCCGTGAGGAAGGAGTTAAAGATGACGGCGGTTTTTACCTTATGATCCAGTTTTTCAAGGAGGCTCCGGCAGATGGTCGTCTTACCCGTTCCGATATCGCCGGTCACGACCATAAATCCTTCCCGCTGTTGAATTCCATAGAGGAGGGAATCGATGGCTGTCCGATGGCTCTCGCTCAGATAAAGAAACTGAGGGTCAGGCGTCAGTGAAAATGGTTTTTCTTTCAATCCATAGAAGTCGAGGTACATCTTCTCCTCAGAAAAAGATAAAAAAGGTTCAAAGGGGCACGGGGTTAAATCGGTGAATGATATTTTTTCGGCGTCCTTGGCCGTTTGGCCCCTTGAATTCTATCTGTTTTTGGTAAAGTCCTCCACTCTCTTTCCCACCTGTAGAGTCGGTGTAATCATGATCACCAATTCCGAAGTTCTCTTCTTTTCGTTCTTATAGCGGAACAATCCTCCAAGTATAGGAATCGAGTGGAGCACAGGGACTCCAACATAGGAATCTTCATTCTTTTCTTGCATCAAGCCTGCAATGATAATGGTCTGCCCATCTCGAACCTTCACGGTGGTATCGGTTTCTCTGACACTCAGCAGGGGAAAGGTGGTCTTTCCATCCGGAGTCACCTTCTCTCCTGTTTTCTCAGTAATGCTGGGGTGGACATTCATGATGATCGTTCCATCTTCTGAAATTTGGGGGGTGACATCGAGGATGATTCCAACATCGATTGTCACCGGTTGAAACGTTTGAACCACTGTTTCTCCTCCAGCTACTACTACGCCAGAGGTGAAAAAGACATCCTGATTGCCCACCCGGATAATCGCTTTTTGGTTGTTGAGCGTTGAGATGGTGGGACTGGAAAGGATCTTCACATCTCCCTGTTCTGCAATTGCAGCCATGATATCTGAAAGGGCAACATCTGTCCCAATAGCGAGGGTCCCTCCAAAAGGTTTTATCTTAAAGGTTCCCGGAGTTTGAATGGTCGTTCCTGTTGTGGTATCGGATAGTGTAAATCCTCCTGTCACTCCAGGAAAGCCCGTTGTGCCCGCTTTATTGGTAAGTCCCCAGGAAAGGTTGACGATTCGCGGAAGACTTTCAATCACCTTCCAATTGATTCCTTCTTTATGCTCGTCCGAAAGAATGACTTCAAAGATTTTTGCCTGGATGGTAACTTGTCTTTGGGAGCTTCCTTCCATGGCTTCGAGGAACGAAGCAACTTTATTAAGATTATGGGGATAGTCTGTCACCAGGATCACGTTGGTGGATTTGTTAACAATTAATTTTCTGCCTTTGGCATCCGACTTTGCCCAAGTGGCTTTTTCTAAATCTGCCGCTGGAGCCTTTTCGTCCGTGCCTCCAAAAATGATGGTTTCCAATCCTCTCTGGATATCCTTCCAAAGATCCATTTCATCCACGCTGATGAGATCACTAAAACCGGTTCGGCCTCCGGGGGTAACGGCAGGAGCCTGTTGACCTGGAAGGACTGTCGCCTGAAGTCCGCCTCCGGTGCTCGCATACACTTCTCTCTTACCGGTCCGTCTGGTGGCAAGGTAATTGAGTGTAAACAGGCGTGTTTCCATCTGGGGTCTTATAATTTTAATGAATTTGCCTTCTACACGATAGGTCCAGCCCAAGGGGGTTAGAATGGCATCCAGAGCTTCTCTCAGGGTGACTCGTTTCAGATCGATCGTGACTTTGCCAGTCAATTCGGGATCGATGACGATGTTATATTCATCTTCCTTCGAAAAGGCTAACAGGATGTCCTGGACGTTCGAATCTCGGGCGAAGAAAGAGTAAAGTTTTTCAGGGACCTTTTTGGCCTCCTCTTTTTGAGGAATGACAAGTTCTTGCAATTTCTCCTCCGGGGGGGCCTGGGGCCTGGAGGTTTCCATCTTTTGGGCAGGTAGCCGGGACCGTTCCTGTTTTGGGGGGGAAGCACACCCCACAGCTCCGATAAGACATATAAGACCAATCCATAACATTTTCGCTTTCATCGCCTACTCCTTTTTTGAGGAATCTCTTTCCTCCACCATCAGTTTTACTGGATTTTGATCTAAAACAATCATCCGTTTTTTACCCTCCTTTTCAAGGATCACCCTGTCAGGACGGATCTCCACTACCTTTTCCCCATGGATCAGGTCTCCCACTTTTACAATGAATCGGTCAATGGAAGCCAATCGAATATGATCTGTCATCAGAATGGCTTTCAGTTTCAAAGGAATTTCTTCTGATTTGGTTTCAGTGGATTTTATTTCTAACGAGGGGTGAACTTTCTTCTCTTCCCGAGGGGGAGGGACCTCCTGAGAAAGGAGACGGATTCCTTTGGGAAGAGAGAACGGATCTTTTCGAGTCTCTTGGATCAAGACAGGTTTTTGATTCAATTGTGCCTGAACCTGTCCTGACGGAGCAATAGACGTAATCGGAAAAAGGAGAGCCCATATCGCAGGAAATAAACGTATCTTTTGAGATCGAATCACTGAATGCCTCCTAAATTGAAATCATATACATTTTCAGATTTAAAGTCACTTTTAAGAGAGGCTGAGCTTCTTCAGCTCTCTCGATCTGTATACCCTCGATTTGGACAAGAAAAGGGAGTTCCTCAATTCCTCTTAAATAGGACTCGACCTTAGGAAAGGTCGAGTGGAGCACCAGTTGAACCGTTATCTTTCGAGAGTCTCGAAGTGGGGTGCCCTTCTTTTCTTCGGAAGGAATGATCTTCTCTTCTGTGGGAACCATCGAGATGACCTTCATTTGGAGTGGGTCACTCGATCTGGCCAGATGCCTTAAAAAGGCCCTGAACTCTTCACCCCGGAGGGTTTGAGCAGAAAGACTCTTCAATTCTTTTTCCAGTCGCAGGGTTTCTTCCTCTGCGATTTGAAGTCCTTTGACTAAAAGGTCAAGTTCTTTCAGCCTGGCATCTACCGCCTTTACTTCTCCCCGGAGCAGGGATATTTTACGATTCATTGGCGTATCAAAAAACCGATCAAACAAAAAGATGATCAAGGCAATGGCCACACCAACCAGTAAGATTTTTTCACGTCTTTTGAGCACCATGGTTTAGCGTTTCTCCTTTGTGTATTGCCCAACCTCAATCTCACAAATAATGTCAAATTCAACGGCCAACTGATTGTATTGTTTGTTCACCTCTGTAGATATTAATTTTACATGGCTAAACAGAGGTGATTTCTCAAGCCCTTCAATGAGTTGAGCAATCGCTGTAAGACAGTGGATATCATTGCCAAAGGCAAGAGCACTAAGATGGAGGATTCTATGCTCTGATTCTTTATCCGGAGGTTTGGAAGTCTGGGCTGTGCTCTTTAAAGCGGGTGCTTCGGTTTGAACCTCCAGATGCGTCAGGGTGACATTTCCAGGAATAACCCCATTGACTTCCTTTAGCACTTTACGATAAGGGATTGGAGGAGCCACTGAAGACGGGAAGAGAGAAAGATCCTGTTTGATCTGAGCCTCTTTCTCCTTTAGGATAGCCAATCTTGCCCTGAGATCCTCAAGCTTTGCCACTCTCAGGACTTTTTCGTCCCTCTCTCTTTCGAGTGTGTTTATTTGTGCTGATTTATACCAACCGATCCCAAATAAGAGGAGAACGGTGAGCAGGGGAGCTGTAATGAACAGGGATTTTTCAGATAGTATTGTTGACCTTAACGGTTCTTTTGTGTCAAGGAATTCAATCTGTCTGGGGTCTGAGAGGGCAACACCTGCAGCTATGGTAAAGAAGGCCCCAGTCGCCTCCAACTCTCCGGTTCCAAACGTCTTGGAATCAAAAGGCATTTCTTTTAGGGGATTAAAAATTTCAACGGGGAGATGAAGTTCCCCTTCGAGATAGGAGATTACATTCCTAAGATGGGCGCCCCCTCCGGTGAGGAGGAGACGGTCGATCCTTTCCCCGTAAAACTGATTCCGATAATAATCGAGGGAACGGCTGATCTCTGCCACCCATTTCTCTAAAACCGGTCTCATTAGAAAGGAGATTTTGGAGAGATCGAGTGTTTCATCAAACCCTTTGATACCCTGGGTGACCGAGGGAATTCCTACCTGTTCTTTTATCTTCTCGGCCTTCTCGTGAAGAAAATGGAGATCTCTTTCGAAAGGCATAGCATCTGTGATCGCCCGGGTGAGGTCTGCTCCGGCTGGGGTCATCTCTCTGCTAAATTGTAGGAGGTCGTCTTTGAACAAATAAAGGCTCATCTTTTCTGAGCCAAGATCTATCAGGGCGGTAGTCTCTCCAATTTTTAGACGATCTACAGCCAGAAGCATATTCCAGAGGGCAAAGGCACCGATATCGAGATGGATAACCTGAAGACCTGCTCCCTTTGCAATAGAAAGAGTTCGCTCGATCAGAGCATTTGGACAGGCAACCACCAGTAAGTCCAATTTTTTAACCCCATCCTCCATGAATTTTCCGATGAGATGATATCGGATTCGGGCTGTTTCAACAGGGTAGGGGAGATGGTCCTTCATCTCCCAGGGCAGGGTTTTTATGAGTTCCTCATTCGGGATGGAGGGTATGGTTAGGCGTCGAAGATGAATTCCGACACCGGAAAGGGTCAGGTTTACCTTCTTCGATTTGATACCAATTTCTTCGACCAGCTCTTTAAGGAGGGTGGAAAAAACCCCAACATCATCCCCATCCAAGCCATGGGGAATCTTTTTCATTCCAAGGCACGTAAGCAAGAGTCCTCTGGAGGTTTTTTTCAACCCCACCAGCTTTATGGAATGAGAACCAATGTCGATACCGAAACATTCAGGCATATTTGACCTCTACTTTTTTAAGTTTTGTTTGCATTTTAGTCTTCCATGAATAATCCTCAAAATCATATTCCTACTGCTCTGAAACCAATGATGAAATACGCCCCGCCATCTCCTCCAAGGGTGAGCTGGTTTTTGCTGACGTTTCCAGATGCTCCAGCAGTGGCCATAACCTTATACGCATGGGTTTGAGAGGAGTCTGAGCCCGCTAAGTTCCGGTACTGATTCATCCCCGGAGTCGTCCATCCTGCTGTTAGAGATCCCCAAGTATTGTCATCAACAGAGGCCCATGTCGCGAAAACGAGGGCCCCGTTTGTCAACGTGGTGATTCCTGGAATGGTCACCGTATAAGGTGAAATGGGAGCGGCAAAATTACCTGAAACCTGCGGTACATCCACCTGCCAGACACTGTTGGGATTAGTCGGACGAAAGACATGGATGACAATCGTGTTACAGTTGGCACTTCCGAAGTTTACACTCGGATTGGCACTCCACGTCCCATTGAATCTACACCAAAAAAGCCTTAGTCGGCAGTTCGGTCGGTTTTGCTGGGTTTCTGCTGTCCAGGTTTGGCCCCCGCCATTTGCGAGAGTCAGTGTGCCTGAGCTCGCGCGAGCTTGGGCAATCATCAGGACAAGATCTCCCGCCTGCATTCCTGCCGGAGGAACGATGGTCGTTGGATTAGAATTATTTAATCCATTATCGTTGGGATTGGAAGCAGAGGCAACATAAGTGATCCCCATGGTTAAGAAGCTATTAAAATTTGATACGACAATTCTCCTCCGACTGATATTGGGAATTTCGCCGATAGAGATAAGTGAATTATTTAAATCATTATAATCGAGTGTAAATCTTCCTTTCCCGAGGTTTCTTGTCGTTCCATCTAAGCCATTGAGCTCGGCCGCAGTCGTCCAGCCTTGATCCGTCGCATACCTTACAGCGAACTCCACTCCGGACTGGGCGAGGAAAAAGGCTTGATTCGAACTGACCGTGAGGGCAGTTGATTTTTGCTTGGCAGGAAGAAGATATGACAAGACATACCCAATTGTTACCATCAAAAGCATGGCAATGACCAAAAAGAGGACGGATAGACCTCGAGGGTTGAATAAAGCTTTACCCCACATGAATCGATTCAACCTAAATTCAAATCGTTTCAACTGCTTGGTTCCTCTCTCCAATTTTGAAAGAAATTCTTATAAGTCGAACTTTTGTCGAGGTTTTTAGGATATACCTTTGTCTGCAAAAACACATTCTCCCCTGTCCCCAGGGTAAGGGTAAGAGATAATGTGATCTCATCCGATCCTCCCGCGCCCCTTGTCACTGTAAAAGCACTGACATTTGAGGCGAGTGGACTTGTAGCAGCCGGAGAGGATTTGACTTTTTCAAGTGTCGTTCCGATTAATTGGTAGGTTAGGATTTCGTTGGCTCCATCCTGACCCGTTCCTGTTGGGTGTGTCCTCTGAAAGGTCATCGTATTTCCAGATCCCCCGGGAGAAGGCGTCGTAATAGTCCGCGCATCTCGAATATCCCTTATCATTCTCTCTAATGCCAATTTTCCTTCATCATAAAGCCTCTTTTGGTTGACGGTCATGGTATAGATTTTCAGGCTATCGATCAAAAACTTAATGGTAATCGAAGAGATCAGGGATAAAATAACAATTGCAATCATGATTTCGATGAGCGTAAACCCCTTATCGAATGAGGAATGAAGATTGCGGATTGCGGAGTGACGGACCCGAAATCCAAAATCCAAAGTCCGAGATAAGGGATGTGAATGATAATACCTTTTACGGAAACCTTGTGACCACCGAATAGATTTCATACGTGTCATGTTGCGGATCCTTTACACGAACGAGAATTCTTTTATATCCTACATCCAAACCCGACACACTAAAATTGCTATCCACCAGAGTAATTTCCCATTGCCACTCATAGCCAGCGTTGCCGGGAACAGGGGAATATGAAGTGAGAGCCACTGGGTTTAGGTTGGTGTCCGTATATTGAAATTTCATAAACTCTTCCATCTTTTGATGGGCAAGATAGATGGCTTTTGTTGCCAGTTCGGGTTTTGCACTGCTCTTCATGCCCGTAGCGAACGGAACAATGATGGTCGGCAGAAGAATCCCTGCCATCACAATTAGAATGATGATCTCAATGAGGGTGACCCCCCTGTTTCCGATTGCCGATTCCAGATCGGAGATTGCGTTACGGAAAAAACGAAAAAAGATCCGTTTTCGTTTTTTCAATTTATCCTGTAATTTTCTTTTTTCCATAGTTTTTATTCCGAAATATGAATTCCGAAATCAATGAATACTCACCTTTCCTGTATAGTTTGTAACGGTGACTGTTTGAGACCCTCCACTTCCAGAGATGGTCACTGAACTGCCTCCACCTGATATGGGTTCCCCAAGGGAATTAAAAGTAAATGTCATCGTAGTCCCAATCGTTACTCCTGACGGTAACCGACCTGCAGGGTCGAGATGATAGATAGGGTTGAACGTGTAAACTGAAGAGCCCGCAGTAAATGTGATGCTTTTTGAAACCCGATTGGCCATGGCACATTCCTGAGCATAGCGGATATCAGAAGCAACCATATGAGCTGCCCCTTCCACAGACATCCTTGGAGCAATATCAAACCCGACCCTCGGAATCACCGCAGTCAGAAGGATGGCGATGATGACCATAACAATAATGGTTTCGATGAGGGTGAATCCCTTTAAGTTCGGAGTATGAATTCCCCAATCCATATGCCAACATCTGAAATTCACAGGTCTTTGGTCCATTTTCCATCGTCCTTTGTGAATCACCTGAACAACGAAGCGAGATTCCACCAGGGGAGAAATACAGCCAGAGCAAGAAGCAAAACAACCCCCCCTAAAAAAAGCGTCAGAAGAGGTTCGATGTAAGTGGGAAGTTTCTTCATCGCATTTTCAACTTCCACATCGTAATAGTCTGTCACCCTGCTTAACATTTCATCCAGCGTACCGGAGGATTCCCCCACTGAAATCATCTGGGTAACCAGAGGGGTAAACCTTCCGCTTTCCTTTAATGCATCGGTTAAACTGCTTCCCTCGCTGACCCGTTGTTTGACTCCCTCAATGGATTGGGCAAGAAGGATGTTATCCACTGTGGTTGAAGTCATTTCGAGAGCTTGCAAAATAGGGATCCCACTTCGGTTTAACATTCCAAGGGTATGGGTAAATCGGGAAAGCCCAATTTTTAAAAACAGGGGGCCTAAAACAGGTATTCGATATTGGAGATAATCCCAGAAGTATCTTCCCCGCTTCGTCTTAACATAGCGTTTTAGAACGATTAAGAGACTCAGAAAGAAGCCCAGGACCACGTACCAGTAAGACTGGAAGATATGATTCACGGCAATCATGATCCGGGTTGGTAATGGCAATGGCATATTAAATTGTGCGAAGGTCGCTGCAAATCGGGGGATGACAAAGGCAATCAGAACTGCAAAAGCGATGACCACTGAAAAGATGACGATCTTTGGATACCGGGTGGCTTCCTTCAGTCTCTGCCGGGTCTGGAGTTCCCTTTCAGCAAGGTTTACAAACCGGTCCAGAGATTCTCCTAAACGACCGGACGCCTCGCCAGCACGAATCATATTGATGTAAATCGTAGAGAACACATCCGGATGCTTTGCTAGGGATGCAAAAAGTGGGTTTCCTCCTTCGACGTCGTTACAAACTTTTTCTAAGACAGACCTGAATCTTTTATTCTCAACTTGGTCCTTTAGATTCGATAGACTTAGTAGAAGAGGCAAGCCCGCCTTATAGAGTGTGGACAACTGCTGACTGAAAAGGATGAGATCTTCCAGCCGAACCTTTTTGAACTGGGGGGACCAATCCGAAAGAGTGATCGACTTAGATTTCTTCATTTCTTCAATCGAAACAGGTAAATATCCGAGACGGCGAAGCTGATCTCCTGCAAGCTGGAGGGTGGGAGCCTCCAGCTTGCTCTCAATAGCCTTACCGTTTCGGTCTCGTGCTCTGTATTGAAAGATGGGCATCGGCTTATTCCTTAAACGTTTAAACGTTCTATTTCCGAGGGGGTCATGGGTTCAACCATTTTTTGAAATCTTTCGTTGCCCCATGGAATCCTTTTTATTGACCAAGATAATGCTTTACTTTCTTCATAAGGTCATCCATGTCAAAGGGTTTTGTAATGTATTCGTTCGCTCCAGTTTCCAATCCAATGGTCTTGTCCTTATCCTGGGACTTAGCGGTCAACATCAGGATCGGAATATGTTTGTATCGCTCGTCAAACTTTAAGAGTCGGCAGACCTTGTATCCATCCAGTTTGGGCAACATGAGGTCAAGGAGAATCAAGTCGGGTTTCTCCTTCCTTGCCTGATTCAAGGCCTCTTCACCATTGTAGGCTACAAGAATTTCAAATCCCTCCAGTTCGAGAGAGAAACGGATCGTTTCCACCAGATCAACTTCATCGTCAACCACCAGAATCCTCTTATGGCTCATGCTTCCCTCCTTAACCGATCCTTCGCCTTTCTGAAAAGTTCCCTTTTGGTCACAGCCTCTTGTGGAAAAGTGGCTGCTCCGATCTTCACTACCATGGGTCCCTCAGGTCCTTGGATCGGATCTTTTTGTAGTTCTTCTTTGATCCGTTGCGTAATGGCCTGAACCCCTTTCTGATCCGCTTCGCATAGGGCCACCCATAAAGGGGCCTGTCTCATTCTGAGCAGGAAATCGCCTTTACGACAAAGACAGCGTTTGATTCGTGTTTCGAGTTGATCAGATTCTTTTCCCTCCCAACCTTTTCCTGAGTTTGCCCATTCGATCAGAAAGAGGGATAAGGGAAGATCATTTTTGCTTGCGCGATGAAATTCCTTTTCGAGAAGATAACGCAGAGGAATCTCCCTCCTCTCTTCTTCAGCGATGGGAAGCGTAAAGATAAACGTGCTTCCTTTTCCTACCTCGCTTTCGACCCAGATCTTTCCCTGATGGGCTTCGACCAATCCCTTCGTAATGGCAAGCCCAAGACCCGTTCCACCTGCAGAGCGATGGAGAGAGCCTTCCACCTGATAGAATTTGTCAAAGATGGAATTTAAGTGTTCTTGCGGGATTCCAATTCCTGTATCTTTTACGGAGACCACCACCTTTCTTGCTGGTCCTCCCTCTCTTTCTTCAGAAATGAGCTTTGCCGATACGGAAATTTTTCCTCCTTCAGGAGTGAATTTGATTGCATTTCCTACCAAATTGACGAGGACCTGTTCAATTTTTTCTTTGTCCACATAAACCTGAGGAAGCCCTTCAGGGTAGTCCACCTCAAGGGCGATCGATTTTCCATCGGCCTGGGGTTTCAAGGAGGAGAGGGTAGGTTCGATGATGGTTTGCAAGGATATATTTTCAAAAGAAAGTGCCATTCGCCCAGATTCAATCCTCGAGAGGCTCAGCAGATCATTTAAAATATTGGTTAGACGATTGATGTTTCTTTCGGCCATGGAAAGAAATTTTGTCTGGGTCTCATTGATCGTTCCTGTCTTACCTGATAGAATTAGTTGAATAGAATTTTTGATAGCTGCCAAAGGAGTCCTTAACTCGTGGGAGGCCACCGATACAAATTCCGATTTCATCGCATCGATCTTCTTCAGCTCCTGATTGGCTTTCTCCAGTTGATCAATATAGTCTTTGAGCCTAACAAACCGTTGTTTTTCATCGAGGACTTTTTTAAGACGAAGAATCATTTCATCCAAATTGAGGGGTTTGGTCAAGTAATCGCTTGCCCCTTGCTTCATGGCCTCTATCGCTGAGTCGATGGTTCCATGCCCCGTCATCAAAACGGTAAGCGTTTCTGGTTTCTTCCTTGAAATCTCGGTAATCAGTTGAAGGCCATCCATTGCCGGCATCTTCAAATCTGTCAGGATGAGGTCAAACCTTTCGTTTTCAATCTTTCTAAGAGCATCCTCTCCGTTCTCTGCCAGTTCAACCTGAAACCCAGCAATCCGGGTCAGGGCTTTGAAGAGAAAGTCCCGGATGTCTCGCTCATCGTCAACCACTAACACTCGATGTTCCATTACCGCTTTTCCTCCGGAGATGTTCCCTCCTTGCCAGAAAGCCACTGATCTAAAGCCTCCTTTTTAAATCTCCAACTCCCACCGATCTTTCTCCCCGGGATTTCACCCTTCTTCGCCAAACGGTAGATCGTTCGGACATGAATGCTTAAATAGTCTGCCGCTTCCCGAGGCGTCATAATTTCCTTTGTCCGGAGTTCTGAGTTAAATGTTCTAAGTTGAGAATATTTATCCATTTTTTTTCTCCCTGTCTAACAATCGAATGATCTGAAGAGCATTTCACAAACTGTATCGAATGGTATCGCCATCCCGTGTCGTCTCACCCTAAGTCATCGGTCGAGTACTTCGCGAACTTTGTTAAGAAGGGTGTGATGGGTAAAAGGCTTCTGGAGAAACTCCACCCCCTCCATCAACACGCCATGGTGGACAATCGCATTGTCTGTATAACCAGAAATAAAGATCACCTTCAGGCCGGGGATGAGCGGTTTTAGATGATTTTCAAGTTCCTTGCCGCTCATGATAGGCATCACCACGTCTGTGACCAGGAGGTGAAACTCTTTCTCTCGATGACTTTTGACAAAGTTTAAGATATCCATCCCATTTTGGGCCTCAAAGACTTGATAACCATGTTCTCGGAGGATGCGAGCGGTCAACTCCCGAACCGATGTTTCATCTTCTGCAAGAAGAATATTCTCGTTTCCTTTTGGGAGAGTACGCGTTGATTCGGGTTGAAGCTGGAGATTTTCTTCTTCTGCTTCAATTTTTGGGAGATAAATTTTAAAGGTGGTTCCATGGCCGGGCTCACTATAAACATAGATGTTGCCTCCGCTTTGCTTGACAATCCCATAGACCATGGAGAGTCCGAGCCCCGTTCCTTTCCCTTTTTCTTTTGTAGTGAAGAAGGGATCAAAAATTCGGTCCTTCACCTCTGGCGAGATTCCAATCCCACTGTCGCTGACGGAAAGCATGATATACTGACCAGGAGTCACTTCCATATGTTTTTTCGAATAAGCCTCGTCCAGTTCCACATTAAATGTTTCGATCGTCAATTTGCCTCCGGAGGGCATGGCATCTCTCGCATTCACCGCAAGGTTCAGAATGACCTGTTCCATTTGGCCTGGGTCGGTTTTGACCATTCCAAGGTCTTGACTAAGGTGGTAAACCAGTTCAATGTCTTCACCCATAATTCGATGGAGCATCTTATCAAGATCTTTTAAAAGGGTATTCAGATTGACGATCTTCAAATCAAGAATCTGTCTTCGACTAAACGCTAACAATTGCCGGGTGAGACTGGCGGCACGTTCGGATGCCTTTCGTATTTCCTCAAGATTGATTCGCAAAGGATCACTCTCTTCTAATCCGATACAGGAGAGTTCGGCATAGCCTTTGATCACGGTGAGCAAATTGTTGAAGTCGTGTGCGACCCCCCCTGCCAGTTTTCCCACTGCTTCCATTTTCTGGGAATGTCGCAGTTGTTCTTCAGTCTGGCGCAATGCCTCCTCCGCCCGTTTTAATTCGGTGATATCCTCGCAAGTCATAAGGGTTTCGCCTGATTGAAGGTAAACCGATATGAAATTAATAATCTTTTCTGTTCCATCTTTACATCGGACTGTAAAAACTCGGGGCACTTTTGCCCCTGGTTTTGAAACCGTGTGATCGGTTAACCAGGTGCCGATAACTTGACGGCGGTAGTCTGGATCAGGGTAGGCTTTTCTAAACCAGGTTTTTCCATCCGGTATGTCTCGGAGGTCATAGCCAAACAGCTCTTTAAATTTGGGATTCATGTATTTGAATCGACCATCTTGACTGATCATCACCATCCCAAAAGGAGCACCCTCTGATAAGGACTGGAATCGTTCCTTCTCAGCCTGGAGTATCTCTTCTGCAAGTTTTCTTTCACTGATATCCCTTGCCCAGACCTGAATTCCAGGTCCTCCTACAAAATGTATGACTTTAGCATTAATCTCTCCCCAGAAGGATGACCCATCTTTTCGCTGGAATTTAACTTCATAGGTGGAGGGAGGAGATTCTCCGCGCAAACGGGCTTCTGCTCTTTTGCGCGTTAGGCTCTGGTAGTTTGGGTGATAGACCCTCCAGTGGTTCATTCCTAATAATTCCCCTTCCTCATAACCCAGCATCTCATGAAGGCGACGATTTGCGAAGATGATCTCGGCACCTCTTTGGATAAAGATGCCATCAAAACTCTCCTCCACCAGCATTCGGTAGCGCTCTTCACTTCTGGCAAGGGCTTCCTCTGCTTGCAAGTGATTTGTCACATCCCGAAAGCACCAGACCCGTCCAACAATCTGGTCACCGATTCGATGAGGGGTCGAAAACCGCTCAAATCGTCTCCCATCTTTAAACTCAATCACATCATAATTTTCAGCCTCTGGTTGAGCATAAAGGGCCCTCACCTTATCCAGAAAACCGTTTGGGTCCTTCAACTGATCTAATACATAAGCAAGGGCTTGGTCCTCGTTTCGGGAGACTATCACCGAGTCGGGGATATGCCAGAGTTGGACAAATTTCTGGTTATAGCTGACGATTTTACCGTTTAAATCAACCACAAGGATTCCATCGGCAGTCGATTCCAACGTGGCGTTTAAGAGAGAGAGGGTTTGTTGAATTTCTTGTTCCGCCTTCTTTCGTTCCGTCACATCGCGGGCTGTGCCTCGAAATCCGATAGGTTCTCCTTTTGAATTTTTCATCAGGGTAATGGAAACCTCTCCAAACCTTTTCATCCCATCTTTACGAATGATCTCCCAGGCAAAGGCTCTTGTGGGCTGTCCCGTTCGATAGACTTTATTAAAGGCTTCATATAATTTTTTGCGATTCTCTTCATCCGTGTACTGCCGATTACTCATGCCTAACATTTCTTCCCGTGAATAGCCCAATATCCGACAAAGAGAATCATTGAAAAAAGTTAGATCCCCTGCAAGGTTCACTTCAAAATATCCATCCTCAATACTTTCAATGATGGTTTTATATCTTTCTTCACTGGCTCGTAATGCCTCTTCAGCCCGTTTTCGAACGATCGCACTTCCGATCATTTCTCCAACTGTTTTGAGAAGAGTGATGATATCTTCTGGCCAGGATTTCTCCCGTCTGACCGAATCTAACCCAAGAAACCCGATCAGTTGATCCTGACAGACCATGGGCACACAAATCAGGGATTGGATCTTTTGACGTCCAAATTCCCTTTTTTCAGCTCTGGCGTTTTCCGAGAGCTCTGCAACCCGGGGAACATGGAAGACTTCTCGATTCTTGATGGTTTTGGCAAAAAACGGAAATTCCCGGTCGATTTCAATCTGCTGAAGTCTTTGGATTTGTGGCTCAATACCTGGAGCGCACCATTCGTGAGTGTTATTTATCTTTTCAAAGGTTTCAGCAAACAGGAAAACGTAACTCCGATCCACCTCTGCAAATTCGCCAATCTTTTGAAGGGTTCGGTGAATTTCCGAATCGATCTCCTTCGACGATATATTAATGAAGTTTGTGGAAAGGGTCGTGATGAGTTGTTGAAATTGACTTCTTTTGATCAGTTGCTGTTCTGCATGTTTTCGTTCTGTGATTTCGATGAAGGTGGCAAGGACGGCCGGTTGATTTTGATATTCGATCCGGGTTCCTGTCCCCTCCAACCAGATGCTACTTCCGTCTTTTCGAATTCCACGAAAGACAATGCTTGCAGAAGAGAGTTTTCCCTCAAGACGTTCTTGATAGCGTTTAAAAAATTCGTATCGGTCCTCTGGATGGATGAGGGAATCGGTTTCATCTATCGATAGAGAGGTTAATTCATCGGGAGTGTAGCCAAGAATTTTTGAGATGGCAGGATTCGCATAGACTAAGCGGGGCGGGAGGCCCTGGGCAATGATAATCCCCTGCAGGGATGATTCTACAAGTTTTTTATAAATGTCTTCATATTCTGAATAGTTGGTTAGATCTTTGGGTTCGTCTTTTTTTAAAGGGGAATCTAAATCTGATTTTCTCTTAGATTGGGTATCTTTATTCTCTTTTTTCATCTTCTTTTCCTTGATTGAATAAAAGACCGGTAGAAGGGCAAACAGCAATTTTTGTTCCAAATTTTCTTTAATTTTCTTAAATCATTGGAAAATGTCCTATCTTTTCAATATTTAAGCTCTTTTTACTTTTTTCTGTTAAAGGAAGGCGTTATTGAAAGATCGTTTAATTGCGTAAAAAAGGAAGATTTATGACAATAATACCCAAATAGTAACAATTTTGGGCAAACCTATTGGGTGGGTTCAAGGATTCAAGGGTGTACGGATTCAAGAGTAATATTTTTAATGAAGCATTTGCTCCTCGAATCCTATTATTTGGAATCTTTCCCTTTTAGGGCGGCCAAAATCTTTTCAGGGGTGATGGGAAGATCCTTAATCCTCACTCCGATGGCATCATAAATGGCATTCGCAATGGCGGGGGCCGTTGGAACCAGACCTGGTTCTCCAATCCCTTTGGCTCCAAAAGGACCAAAGGGGTCGTCCGTTTCGATCGTGATGGCTTCGATAGTTGGGATATCCGAAGCCGTGAGGATTTTATAATCCCTGAAATCAGGATTGATCACCTTTCCGTTGTTAAGGACAAGCTGTTCCATCAATGCGTACCCGATTCCCATGGCTGCTCCGCCATAGACCTGCCCTTCTAAAAGCATGGGATTAACGGCTCTTCCAACATCATGGGCAGCGATATATTTTAGGATGTTGACTTGCCCTGTGGTTTTATCTACTTCCACCTCAACGCCGTGCGTCCCATAGGCATAGGTCACAGAAAGATTTCCCTTAAATTCTTTGTCCAGGTTTTCGTTAGGGGGATCGTAAAAATACTCCGCCATAACCATCTTTCCGCCGGTGGTGTAGTGTGCAGCTCTTAGAACCTTTCCAAGTGGAGATTTCTTCTCGGGATCGATTTTAGAAAAAACCATTCGATCTCGAATCTCGAGATTTTCAGGGACTTCACCCAGAGATCTGGAAGCGACTTCGAGAAGTTGTTCCTTCACTTTTTTGGCAGCCATCTTTGCTGAGTTCCCCGCCACAAAGGTCGTTCGACTGGCATGGGCTCCGACATCCCAGGGGCAGATGTCTGTATCCGTGTGTGTCACAACCACATCCTGGATTCTTACGCCGAGCTCTTCTGCAACAATCTGAGCAATGACCGTATCTGCTCCCTGTCCCATGTCCGTAGCGCCGGTAATCACATTGACCGTTCCGAAATCATCTACTTTGATGATGGTTCCACATCCGTCTGATTTATAGACCCGCGCTCCTCCACCAACATGAATCAAGGAAGCCATTCCAACCCCTCTTCCATCTCGTTTCCCTCGATTTTGCCTCCAATCCAATCGCTGAGCCACTGCATCGATGCATTCTCTTAAACCACAGGTGCCAACTTTGAATCGCTGGGGAGTGACTTCTCCAGGGGTGTTGGCATTTCTCAATCTGAAGTCGAGTGGATCAATCCCAGCCATTTCGGCAAGAGAATCGATTTGCGATTCGATAGCAAAGGTGGCTTGAGGATTTCCATAACCACGAAATGCCTGGGAATAGGTGTTGTTAGTATAAACACATTTGGCTACATATCGTACATGGGGAACTTTATAAAGAGAAGAAATGGGCATCATCATTACCGAAGGAGTGGTTGCTCCCCAGGAGGTATAGGCACCATTATCCAAAACCATCCGGACATCTCTAAACGTCAGGGTCCCATCCTTTTTACATCCCTGGGCGATATCAATGATGGCCGCTTGTCTGGGAGATGTGGCAAAAAATTCCTCCTCCCGAGAAAAAATAATCTTGACCGGCTTACGCGTACGGTGTGCCAATAGAATAGCAATATATTCATAGGGGTAGGTGTCCAGTTTGCTCCCGAAGGCACCACCGATGGTGGCTTTGATCAGTCTGACCTTCTTCCCTTGGAGCCCCATCGCGGAAAGGGCTTCTGTAAAGTCTCGCTGAGCAAGAGAAGGAATCTGTGTGTTGCTGTAAATGGTAAGATTATCTCGGGGATCAAATTGAGCGATACAACCACTTGTTCCCATACAGCAGTGGGTGACCCAGGTCACTTTGAATCGGTTCTCTGCCACATAGTCTGAATTTTTTCGACCCTCTTCGACATCTCCAGCCACAAGTTTCCAAGGGATATTGAGAATATTGGTTGGTTTTTTCTCCTTCCCGCCCAAATGATCTTCATGAATGAGAGGAGCCCCTTCCTTCATGGCTTCCTCTGGATCGAAGACTGGAGGAAGGAGTTCATATTCGACTTTGATGAGATTGATTGCTTCCTCAGCGATGTCTGGATCAATGGCGGCTACTGCTGCCACTTCGTCACGATAGGAACACACTTTATTCGATTTCAGTGGAGTATTATCTTTGTAAAAACCAAATTTGATCGTGGGTATATTATACCCTGTGAGAACGGCCTTTACTCCCGGAAGTTTTTCTGCTTCAGAGGTATCAATGTTCAAAATTCGTGCATGGGGATGGTGGCTGTAAAGGATTTTTCCCCATAGCATCCCTGGAATTTTAAGATCCTGAATATAGATTGCTTTTCCAGTGACCTTTTCCTGGGCGTCTGATTTGGGGATTCGTTTCCCAACATTAATAAACTCTGTCATCTTACCCCTCCGTTTCTTAACATGGTCTTCGGCTATTGTTCACTGGCAGCCTGGATGGCCCGGATAATCTGAATATATCCAGTGCAACGACAGAGATTTCCTGAGATGGCAAGACGAATCTGTTTCTCCGTCGGCTTGGGATGTTGATCCAGAAGGGCTTTGGCAGAAAGAACCATTCCAGGGGTACAAAAGCCACATTGAACGGCTCCGTTTTCGACAAAAGACCGTTGAAGAGGATGGAGCGTTCCATCGGCTTCAATCAGTCCTTCAATCGTTGTAACACTCTTTCCCTCTACCTCCAGAATCGGGAAAAGGCAGGAATTGATTGCTTTCCCATCCACCAACACAGTACAGGCGCCACATTCTCCCATCCCGCAGCCTTCTTTGGTTCCCGTCAGTTCTAACTTTTCTCTGATAACTTGAAGGAGGCTGAGATGAGGTTCTACCTCGATCTGGATGGATTCCCCATTTAGTTTAAATTGCACGGTCTGTTTCATCGTACGATATTCCTTTCAAAAATGTTATGTTAAAGACTGCCTGATGGCTTTTTCAACGAGGACGCCAACCATCTCCCTCCGATATTCTGATGAAGCCCGGATATCAGAAATAGGTGAACAGGTGTGTTTGGCCATCTCTCCTGCTTTACGAATCAATTCATCATTAAGCTGATTCCCCTCAATGATGTTCTCAGCCTCTCTCACTCTGATTGGAGTAGGGGCGACGGCTCCTAAGGCTATTCGAGCTCGTTCACAGATGCCTGTTTTGGGATTGAGGGTTAAGAGGACAGCCACATTGACCACAGCAAGATCCATTGCCTTTCGCCGTCCCAATTTCAAATAGGCTCCCCTGCTATTGGGAGGAGGCGGTTGGAGGAGGATTTCCTTCAGCACCTCTTTCTGTTCAAGGGCTGTCTCACCGGGACCGAGAAAAAATGATTCGAGTGGGATTCTTCTTTCTCCCTTCTGACTGATGAGATGGACCTCAGCCTCATAAACCAGAAGGGGCGGTGCCGTTTCTGCAGAGGGCGATGCAGTACAGAGATTGCCCCCAAGGGTTGCGACATTCCGTATTTGAACTGAACCGAGGAGACCCGAAGCCTCTGAAAGGAGAGGAAATCTTTCCCTGATTAAAGGGGATTGTTCGATGGCTCGGTGCGTGACCATTGCTCCAATTTTCAGAAGTCCATTTCCCTCAATGTGATCCAAACCGGGAATTCCACGAAGAGAGATAAAAAGATCAGGAGAGATTTTATTCTGCCGTTGCATGACAATCGCATCTGTTCCCCCGCCAATTAATTTTGCCTTAGTCCCAAATTGATTCAACAGGGAAAGGACTTCCTCCAAGGATTGGGGTTTAAGGTAGTCAAATTTTTTCATCGGCGCCTCCGTTAAGCCTTTATCGGACCAAGCTGGGAAGAAAAAGAACGATTTGTGGAAAAAGGATGATCATTCCCATCGTAACGACATATGCGGGAATGAACCACATAATACCTTTGAAGACGGTGGCAAGGGGAATATCGGGTGCCATCCCTGAAACCACGTAGGCGCAAATTCCTACAGGAGGAGTGACTGCACCTAAAGTGGTCACCACAGTCAGGAGGCAACCAAACCAAACCGGATCGTAACCAAGTTTCATGGCCATGGGAAAGAATATGGGGATTGAGATGAGAAGAAAGCCAAGAGCGTCCATCACCATGCCTGCAATGGCATAAATCAAGAGAATACAGACAATGATCATGAACGGTGGGATCTGAAGAGCTGAAACAAAATCAACAGCAAGGAAGGGCAGACGACTAATCGTGAGAAACCGGCCAAAAATAACTGCTCCCCACACAATAACAATGACCATGCAGGCAACCCTGAGAGCATCTGTAAAGGATGAAACCAATCCTTTCCAAGTTAATTTTCTTCGAATCGTCCCCGCGATGAGCAGAGCGAAGAAGGCTCCTGCAGCACCCGCCTCGGTCGGTGTATAAGCCCCTGTGTATAATCCGCCCATGACCAGACCAAACAGAATGACCATCTCGGTCATGCCAGGGGTTGCCTTTATCTTTTCCAACAAACTTGCCTTTGGTCCTCCCGGCCCCCATTCTGGATGTCTCAGACAGATGAAATAAACGGTAAGCGCAAACAGGGTTGCCATCAGAATGCCTGGAAGGGTGGAGCCCCAAAAAAGCTTTCCAATCGATTGGCCTGTTTGAATGCCATAAACAATCAGCACCACACTGGGCGGGATCACGACTCCGAGCGTTGAACCACAGGCGATGGATCCGGAGGAAAGGGCATTATGATAATGGTACTTCTTCATCTCCGGAAGGGCGACGGTTGACATGGTTGCCGCTGTTGCATTATTGGAACCACAGATGGCAGAAAATCCTGCACACGCCATTATCGTTGCCATCGCAATACCCCCCCGGGTTCGGCCAAACCATTTATACGCTGTTTCATACAGACTTTTGTTCACTCCCGAATAGAAGCAGACCGTTCCCATGAGAATGAAGAGGGGGATGACGGTCAATCCGTAAGAGGAAAAGATGGACCAAGTCTCTGTTCCAATGGTTGAAAGGGCTGACTGAATTCCTGTAACATACCATAATCCGAGGAACCCCACGAGTGCCATTGCGAATCCTACAGGCATCTGAAGAAGAATCATAACACCAAGAAGGATAACAATTCCAAGAAGGCCAATCATCTATTTTTCTCCTTTAGGGGGAAAAGCGATTTAAGAAAATTGATACACAGGACAAAGGCAAGAAGGAGGCAGCAGAGAGCGACCAGATAGACAAAAGGATGATAGATGATTCGAAGGGTTTCGGATGTTTCACCTCTTTTCCATATAGCTGTAGCATAAACGGAACTCTGCCAGGCGACCAGAAGGAAAAGACTCATGCAAACCAGATCGTTGAAGGCATTGATGATGCGTTTTGCCTTATTGGAATAACGCCTGCCTAAAATATCAACGGCGATGTGGGCCCGATTAATCTGAGCATAACCAAGGGGCAAAGCCACCACGAGAGCGCCGAAAAATCCGACCAGTTCATAGGCTCCCTTGAAGGGGGATCCAAGAATTCGCATCAACATATTCACACAAGCGATTCCAGTTAACCCGGCAAGGGCAATGGCCCCCAACCAATTGAACCAGAGGCTTAAACGATTACTCCACTGATCCCATTTGAGCATCCTTCGAATCTCCATGCTGGGTATCTCTCTTCGTTGTTCGAAAAAAAATTATAAAGATGCCTGGCGGGGTTATAACCCCGCCAGATTAGCCCTGTCGTTGTAAAGAACGCTTGTCAAAATCAATCCGGGAATTGTTTGGTGTATTTCTCTTTCAGTTTCAAGGTATCTTCAAGGATTGCTTTTGCTGGTAGCCCTTTTGCTTCAACCTCCTTGAGATGTTGATCAACCATGGGTTTGAGTAAGGCATCCCATCTTGAGATTTCTTTTGGAGAGAGTCTGTAGACCTGAACATTATGAGTCTGTTCGGACCATTTCATCGACTCTTTCACATGGTTATCCACATATTTTCCTGTCCAGATGGCCTGATCCAGGCGAAGGTCATCCATCACCTTCTTCACATCTGCGGGCAAAGAATCCCATTTCTTCTGATTCATGACGACTGCAAAGGAGACGACAAAGAGGTTGACATTGGCGGTCACATGTTTGCAATACTCCGCGTATTTGAAATCCTTCATCACTTCGAGAGAAGAGACATTCCCTTTGATCACACCTTTCTGAATAGCTTCAGGAACATCAGATTGTGGCATGCCGACTGCCGAGGCTCCAAGAAGACCCAAAATTTTAGCCCCTGTCCCAGAAGCCCTTAATGGATAGCCCTTCAGATCCTCAAGGCTGAGAATGGGTTTCATGGACATGATGTTAGCAGGAGGACAGGTGAACATCGTGAGGACTTTGAATTTTTCAAGTTCTTTGGGTTTATATTTATCCACGAGTTCGTAAAGCGCAGCACTTGCAACAGTGGCACTGGGCCAACCAAGGGGGAGATCAACGAATTCGACTACAGGAAACATTCCCGGGAAATAGGAGGTTGCCGTAGAACCAATATCTGCTGTTCCTGCGGCCACGCCATCGAACATGTTTTTCGCTCCCAGCAGGGTTCCTCCAGGGTAGGTGTCGATTTTTACTTTTCCTGCTGTTCTCTTTTCAACCTCTGTCTTCCATCGCTCCATTTGCACGCAGGGGAATGTCGGGGCTGGCGGAAAATTCGCATAACTTAGTTTAATCTGGGCTTGAGCTGGAGTTGTAACCATCAAACCGAATGTTCCGAATAAAACCAGCATTCCTGAGAGGGATAATAGAAGAGCCTTTTTCACCATTTCTTTCCTCCTTTCTAAAATTGAAGAACCGGAAAAGGTTAGGGAACTAACTATCATGAGACCATTGGCTCAAGGCAAAAGAATAAGGTTTTGAAAAAGATTTCAACACGTTCCTCTGGTCTTTAAAAAATCTCTTTCCATCACCTCCTTCTAAAAGAGGAATTAAATTCCTCTGTGATCAAAAACTCGTTTGCTCTTTCTCTCCGAGCGGGGAAGAGAGCCGTAATCAACAATTTCTACCTTTCCGCTTACCAGAATCTGCGTTTTGATCTCTGATTCAAGGGTTTGTACCAACACAGCATCTTGATCCGGAGTTTCTCCTTCTGCCCGCTCCACTTTAATGGTCATGTAATCTTTTCCATCCTCTTTTCGATCAAGATGTATCTGATATTCGCTGCCTATTCCTTTAGTGTTTGAGAGAATGTGGTCAATCTGTCCCGGATAGATATTAACAGCTCGAATAATAAACATATCATCTGATCGTCCAAGCAGTCGGTCATGCATGGGGAGAATGGAACCACAGGAACATTTTTTTGGGATCAGTCGTGTAAGGTCCCGAGTGCGATAGCGGATGAGAGGGGCGGCCTCTTTCCGGAGCGTTGTGACTACCATTTCACCGGTTTCGCCTGGGGGCACCGGTTGAAGAGTTTCCGGATTAAGGAGTTCGAGAATGTAGTAATCTGCCCAATAATGGATTCCTTCGTGACGGTCGCAATCAATACCGGTCCCTGGACCATAAAGTTCTGTCAAGCCTGTGATGTCAAAGACATGGTCCACTCCGAGGAGGTCCTTCATCCTTGCCCTCATGGCATCACTCGAACGCTCTGAACCCATGATCACTTTTCTTAAACCAATCTTTTCCCTGATCCCTCTCTTTTCAACCTCTTCACCCATGAGAAGGGCCATGGAGGCTGTAGCGCAGATGACCGTGGGTCGAAAATCTTCGAGAAATTGGCATTGCATATCAATATTTCCAGGACCCACAGGTATGGCCATTGCTCCCAGACGCTCACACCCCAACTGAAATCCAACCCCCGCTGTCCAAACTCCGTAACCTACAGCAATTTGTACTCGATCTTTTGGGGTTAAACCTGCCATTTCATAACATCGGGCAAACATATTTGCCCAGTCGCTGATATCTTTCTGGGTATAACAGAGCACTTTCCTTTTCCCTGTGGTACCGGAGGAGGCATGAATTCTCACAATTTTTTCGAAGGGGACCGACCTTAAGGGGAAAGGGTACCCCTCCTGAAGGTCGGCGGCTGTGGTGAAGGGAAGTTTTGAAATGTCTTTAAGCGATTTGATATGTCTGGGTTTAACGCCTGCTTCATCGAAACGATTCCGATAAAATTCAGAATGCTGATAAACGTGATTGACTGTCCATTGAAGTCCTTCTAATTGGACCTTTTTTAGTTCTCTTTCTGTCCGAATCGTTGGCATAAAACTCTTTCCCATCTTGTTCCCTCCGAATCAAGACCAATCGTATAAAAAAAATTCTCAACCGTCAAGAGAATATTTTCACAAAATGTTTAGCCCCCGGGAGTCTATTATTTCATCTATCGAAGGGTTGGCACATCGTCTGATAACTTTTCCCTCTGTCTTTTAGTCGCCTCCCAATCTACTTTCAATGTCTTTGGGTCGATGACCACGCCATAGTCTTCTTTTGCCTTATCGAGACTCACATAACCTTCCTGCACATCTCTTTCAACCATTTCTGGATCGCGTTCAAACGGATTGCCGTAACCCCCTCCGCCTGCTGCGTCGATGGTTACCACGCTCCCTGGATTGAGTTGCGTCAATCCAAAAGGGTTTCCGGGTACGCCATCCACAAGAAATTTTGCCTTCAAACCCGGCTTACCACCGAAAAGACCCTCAGGAGGATAGACATGCCTTCCGGCTTGAATGCCAAGATTCACTGGAGGAAGGGGTCCATATTCATCATCGGGGATTCGGAAGACCTCTCTCTGGCCGAGTCCTCCTTTCATTTTGCCAGGACCTCCTGAATCAGGGATCAGTTCCCTTCGCTCCACGATCAGGGGGGTATCGCTTTCAAAAATCTCTATTGGGGTATTGGCACCGTTTGCAGGAAAGATATAGACATAATTGCCATCGCTTCTCACGCTGGCACCCATTCCACCTCCTCGAATGATCACGGAGTGCCAAGGTTTCCCATTCTTTCTCTTCCCATAAAAGACATTCATCTGTGCAGGGGTCCCCCCACTGGCGGCAATCACTTTATCAGGAGCCACTTTGCCAAGCGCCCGATAGATGATCTCTGTTAGGAAATGACCGATGACCAGACGTGCGGCAACGGCTGCAGGAAATCGGCAGTTGACCACAGTCCCCTCCGGTGCCAGGAGGGTGATGGGGCTTGCGCAGCCATCGTTATTGGGTATGTCGGGACCGAACATACTCTTAATGGCCATGAAAACATAGGCGTAGGTAAAATTATAGACCACATTCCCGCCCCAATTCACTTGAGGAGAGGACCCCGTTAAATCTACGACGATGTCGCTTCCCTTGACTTCAACCGTTGCTTTAATGACGACATCCTGTTGGCCCTTCATCTGCTCTATCATTCCCTCGGCTTGATAGATCCCATCAGGGATCTTCTCAATCTCTTCCCTCATGCTCTTTTCTGTGCGATGAATGATCTGGTCTGCGAGATCGTCGAGACGATCCAGCCCGTTTTCCTTTAGCATCTGGCAGATTTTTTCAGAACAAACATGGTTGGCGGCAATTTGAGAACGAATGTCTCCGATCACTTCATCCGGTGTTCGAACATTCCACCGAATCATGTCGATCACAGATTGATTAAGGATCCCTCCCTCATAAAGTTTTACAAAGGGAATGAAAAGTCCTTCCTCAAAGACATCGTGGTTGTCGGAGGAGACGCGGCCACCAATATCTGAGTGATGGAAGACGCAAGCCGTAAATGCAACCAATTGTTGATTATAAAACACAGGACTCATAACACATACATCGTTCAGGTGTCCTGCTAATGCCCATGGATCATTAGTGATAAAGATGTCCCCGGGTTTGTAAGTGTCTAAAGGCAGCCGGGTGACCAAATTCTTAATCCCCAATGCCATAGCCCCCGACTGTCCTGGCGTTGCAAAGGAGCCCTGTGCCAACTCTCGTCCTTTCTGGTCCGTAAACATGCAGGTATAGTCGTGAGCATCACGAAGGAGACTGGAGAAAGCGGTCCGGGCGACTGCACTGTCCGCTTCGTCAACAATCGAAATCAATCTCCGCCATAAAATTTCTAAGGTGATGGGGTCAAAGGTTGGTCCCATGTTCCCTCCATAAAAACACAATGGGCACGAATCATAACAAATGGCAAGAAAACGCCTGATTCGTGTGAGTCGTTCCCATTTGTGCTATTCATTGGTCAGGTTGATCCACAAAAATCCAAAGTCATCAACAAAGACCGTGGCGTCCTCACCGACAATAACGGTGGACTCCTTTTCTTCGATGATGGCAGGCCCTTTGAAAGCGGCCTCCGGGAAAAGTTGGTATCGATCATATATTGTAAAAGGGATAAAATCCTTAACCAGTGATGAATATGCTGACCGTTTCCCTTTGATCGCCTCCGTGAGGGACCGCCTCTTCTTATCAATCTTTGGAAGGCGTAAAGTCCGTTCAGGGAGACTGGCTCTTATTTTAAAATTGATGAACTCTACTTCAGAGTCAGGATAAGTTCTCCCATATAATTTTTTATAAATCTCATCGAACCTGCGGCGGATTTCTTCCTGACTCAATTTTTTGAACTCTTCCCTGGGAATTGGAACATTTGTCTCCGAACCTTGACCAACAAATCTCATATCAAGAGATCGCTCGTAATAAATCTCTGATTCCGCTGCTTGTTTCTTCAGAATCTTGGAAGCTTCCTCTTCGAGTTCCCTAAAAATCCTCTCAATTTCGTTAAAATCAGCAGTGCTGAGCGCGACCTTATGGCTTCTAAGCACATCATAGGCCCGAGGCGCGGTAAAGAATCCAAGAGCAGAACCGACTCCAGCATTGGGGGGGACAAGCAGACGAGGTGCCCCTAGTTTCTTGGCTAATCCATAAGCATGGACCGGTCCAGCACCGCCGAACGCGACGATGGTCACAATCTTTGGATTACCACCTTTCTCTGCGATATGCGTCTTGGCAGCGGCGGCCATCGTCTCATTGATGAGATCGTGAATACCCCATACCGCCTGAAGGTAGGTGACGCCCAGAGGGTGAGCTACTTTCTCTTCCACTCCTTTTTTTGCCGCCTCTTTATCAAGTTTCATTTTACCGCCGAGAAAATAATTTTCATCGAGATACCCTAACAAAAGATCGGCGTCAGTGACACAGGGTTCTGTTCCTCCAATGCCATAACAGATAGGGCCTGGATCGGCCCCTGAACTCTCAGGTCCTACCTGAAGGGTTCCCATACGGCTGACCCTTGCGATGCTGCCCCCTCCCGCTCCGATTTCCATTAAATCCACCACCGGCACCTGAATGGTCAGTCCACTTCCCTTCATAAATCTCTGGACGCGACCGACTTCAAAGGTCGGAACAACACCGGCTTCACCCTTTTGAATTAAACACGATTTAGCAGTTGTTCCCCCCATGTCGAAGCAGAACATCTCCGAGATGTTAAAGAGGCGGCCATAATATTGGCCTGCAATCACGGCGGCTGTTGGTCCGGATTCGATAATTCGGACTGGAAACTCAGCAGCGGTTTCGACAGAGGTCACGCCTCCGCTGGAGAGCATGATGAAGAGTTTTCCTTTAAACCCGATGCGTTCAAGTCTCCCAGACAATTTCGAAAGATACCGTCCCGTAAGGGGTTTGACGTAGGCATTCGTTGCAGTGGTGCTGGTGCGCTCATATTCTTTGATCTGAGGCAAGACTTGAAAGGATATGGAAACGGAAAGACCTGGCGCTTCTTTTTCGATTAGTTCTTTGAGCATCAGCTCATGGGTGGGATTTTCAAATGAATTAAGCAGGCAGACTGCAATTGATTCGACGTTCTCTTTAAGAATTTCCTGGATCACCTGCCTGGCTTCTTGAAGGTCCAGAGGCTTTAGGACGCTTCCGTCACTACGAATCCTTTCATCCACTTCGAAACGGAGACGTCTCGGGATGAGGGGCTTTGGAAATTCAGCAAAGATATCATAAGGGGCGTACCGGATTCCTCTCCCGATCTCGAGAACATCTCGGAAGCCCTTGGTTGTGATGAGTGCAGTCTTTGCTCCCTTTCTTTCGATGATGGCATTGATGACCAGGGTTGTCCCATGAATGACTTCATCAAGCTTTCCTATAAAATTTGGAGTATCTCTCTCCAATCCCCGAATTCCCGCTTCTACCGCATCCGAAGGGTCTTTAGGAGTGGTGAGGCACTTGTACGTTTTGATCTCTCCGGTCTCATCGTTGAGCAAGACAAAATCTGTAAACGTTCCTCCAATATCACACCCTAACCGATAAACCTTTTGAGTCATAAATGCCTCCATAGCATCTTTCAGAGTATTGATTCACACTCTGAACCCCTAACTCCAAACTCCAGACTTAGTCTTCGACTGGTGCCATTCTTTTAAAATGAATTTTTGAATTTTGCCACTGGCCGTTTTAGGAAGTTTTTCTACAAACTCTACGTACTTGGGAATCTTAAATCTGGCGATCTTTCCCTGAAGAAAGGTGAGGGCTTCTTCCGCTTCCATTGTTTCGCCTGGCTTAAGGACAAGGTAAGCCTTTCCCACTTCTCCCCATGTTCCATCTGGAACCCCGACGACTCCTACGTCTAAGATTTTCGGGTGAGTAAAAAAGACCTTTTCGATTTCAGCCGGATAGACATTTTCTCCTCCACTGATATACATATCCCGTTCCCGATCGACGATATATACATACCCTTCTTTGTCCTTTTTTGCCAGATCTCCGGTATAGAGCCAGCCATCCCGAATCGTTTCAGCCGTGAGATCCGGTCGGTTCCAGTAGCCGTTCATCAGGGTTGGACCTTTGACAATAATTTCTCCTACCTCATCCGAACCCACCTCCTTTCCCTCTTTATTAACGATTTTTACCTCTCCGTGAAAGACAGGAAGGCCTACAGATCCGATTTTTTCGATCGCTTTTTCAGAGGAGAGAAAGGTGATGGTGGAGGCTTCGGTCTGACCAAAGATTTGAGAGATGACGATTCCCTTTTGCGCATATTCTTTGAGTAACGAGATTGGAATCCGTTCGCCACCGGTGAAGTAACAACGGACAGACCGAAGATCGTAACGACTTAAGTCACATTGTTGTAAAATGAATTGGTAAACCGTAGCGGCCAGTTCGAGAATCGTTACACGATATCGTTCAATCGCCTCAAGTATTTCTTCGGGGCGAAATCTTTTCTTTAAAATGAGGGTTCCACCCTTGTAGAGAACAGGGGCGGACTCTACCAGAAGTCCTCCGGAGTGAAACATAGGCCTGGAAACGATCATGATGTCCCTGGAGGTAAGATTATAGACAATGTCTGCGTTGAGGACGTTAAAGAAGGTTTTCCGATGGGAGAGGACAGCACCCTTTGGAATCCCCGTTGTCCCGGATGTGTACATGATGATATGGGGATCGTCATCACCGGCATTATGAGGCTCGGAAAGTTCATCGATGGGATACCTTGCCAGGGATGCTTCATATTCCATCGCCCAATCCGGATGAGGCTCTCCCACAGAGATGTAGTTTCCGTTGGGGAGGGTTAAATGAGACCGGATCAAAGCGACCATTTTTTCAAACTCTGGCTCAAAGATGAGGAGTCGGGAACCACTGTCTCGAAGGATAAACTCGAGTTCTGGCCCTGCCAGCCTCCAGTTAAGAGGAACGAGAATAGCTCCGATCTTCGAGAGAGCGAAAAAGATTTCAAGATAAGGAGGACAGTTATAGAGTAAAACAGCCACGCGGTCTCCTCTTCCAATCCCCATGGCTAAGAAGAGATGAGATAACTGGTTAATGCGATGGTTCAATTGGAGGTAGGTGATTGGGTGACCCTCAAAAAATAGAGCCTCTTTATAAGGCTGAAGAATGCTCCATTTTTTGATCCAATCGCCAACGTTAATCATACCTTATATCCTTTCAGGAAGTTTTTTTGCCTTTGAGATATTGAACGAGAAGTAGAAGGAATAAAAGACCCAATCCAATGAGGTCTGACTGCCATCCTGGTTTGATGAGAAGAAGCGACATGGCAAGGAGATAGATTCGTTTGAGATAATTTAAATTCCCCCAGAACCAACCCTGAACCGCGGCGGAAAGGGTCATCGTTCCGAGCAACCCAGTGATGAGTGCAAACAGAATATCCCCCGCCTCTCCTTCAAGGATAAGAGGTGGCCCATAGGCAAACATATAAGGAACAATAAATCCTGCGATGGCAAATTTCATTGAAAGCCAGGCAACCTCCCAGACTCTTGCATTGGCTATGGCTGCCGCTGCGTAGGAAGCCACTGCCAAAGGAGGGGTGAGGGGAGAAAGGCAGGCGAAATAGAAGATGAAAAGATGGGCGCCAATGGGATGGACTCCCAGTTTGATCAGTGCTGGAGGAAGGACCGAGGCAGAGATCGCATAGGCGGCAGTGGTAGGCATGCCCATTCCGAGGACAATGGCAATGATCATTGTAAGAACCAAAGCCATGAAAAGGTTTCCTTTGGAATAGGTGATGATGATCATGGCGAACTTCATTCCCAATCCTGTTTGTGAGATGATACCGACGATGATGCCAGCGGCTGCACAGGTTGCTGCAATCTCCATGGCACTCCGAGGTCCGATGGAAAGGGTTTTTAAAATTTTTCTTAAATCGAGTCGGGTCTCTTTTTTGAACCCGCTCAACCCAATCAATACAAGGGTCGCCCACAAGGCGGATCGGAAAGGAGAAAGCTGGAGGACCATCAAACTATATAGGAGAACAAGCAGGGGAACCAGTAGATATCCCTTTTCTATTAGAAGTTTCCTGAAAGATGGAAGTTCTTGTTTGGGCATGCCCAGGAGACCCATTCGAGCGGAATAAAAGTCAATCATCCAGTAGGCCGCGCTGTAGTAGAGGGCCGCTGGAATAATGGCGGCAAGGGCAATTTTTGAGTAGGGGATTCCAAGGATCTCAGCCATAAGAAAGGCACCTGCCCCCATGACCGGAGGAACGATCTGTCCACCCGCTGAGTTCATGGCTTCAATCGCACCGGCAATGGCCGGTTTAAATCCACTGGCTTTCATCAGAGGAATGTTGAATACTCCATCCACGACAACATTGGCAACCGAAGACCCTGAAGCAGTTCCAATCATCGCACTGGATACGATGGAGACCTTTGCAGGACCTCCTCTGCGTCCACCCGCAATCGATCGCGCGAAATCGACGAAGAAACGACCTGCGCCGGACGCGTCCAAGAATGCACCAAAGAGGATAAAAAGGAAGATATAGTGGGCTGAAGCGAAGACGGGAATACTGAGAATTCCATCCAAACTGAAAAGATAGGTTAAGATGCGAGGCCAACTATACCCCTTATGCTGGAGGATTCCTGGCATATAGGGACCGAAGTAACCGTAGAAGACGAAAAACACAGAAATGATCGTAAGGGTCCACCCTGTCGTTCGCCGTGCCATCTCCAGGACGCCGAGAACAAAGAGGAGAGAGAAAAGGGTGTCTAAAAGAGTAGGGGTAACTCCAACCCGATAAACCCATGTGTCGAATTCAAAAGTTAAATAGACGACTGGAAGGATGAGGGTTGCCATCCATAGATAGTCCATGAGATGAGGGCGATTTTGGGGGACTTTTCCCCAACCTGGAACCAACGAAAAGACAAGGATACCGGCGAAGACAACGTGGAGGCTTCTAAAGAACCAGGGGTCAATGGGTGTGAAGGTCAAGACGATAATATGAAAAAGACTCATCAGGAACCCAATGATCAGAAGAAGGATGGCTAATGGGCCCTGGAATTCTCTTTTAGGGGAAACTTCAAGATCCTTGATTTTACATAATTTTTGACTGATTTCCGGAGATCGATCATTCATGAACGAATTGTATCGGTCGCTCGTTGTTTAAAATCGCTATGCCTATCTGGTTGAAAGTAACCTGTCTGGCAGGGCGATTCCTTTCTCTTTATAAAATTTGACGGCTCCCGGGTGAAGGGGAAGGGGGCTATACACGATATATTCTGGCTTCGTCTCCTTTGCAGACTTATGTGTGGCGATCATGATATCTGTATTCTCATAAACTCTTTTTAAGACTTCATAAATAAAATCATCGGGCATATCCTTGTGAGTAATAAAAAAACTCCAGAAAGTGAGGGTCTCGATATCTTTCTCTTTATTCGTTTTGTAAGTTCCTTTCGGGATATGGCCGGTTGAAAGGAACGGAAACTTTTCAAGCACCGTCTGGCTCTCTTTTTTAGAAAGCCCGAGCACATTGATCTCATGAGTTGTCTCGATTTCAGAGATCAGGGACCAGGGTAACCCAACGGTTTGAGCATTGGCATCAAGGAGGCCGTCTTTTAATTGTGAGTTGAGATCTGATGAGCTTGCATTCACCACCCGTCCTGGTTTAATCCGTAGCGTTTCAAGAACCTGAGGCCAGAGCATTGCTGAGGTTCCTCCCACCGGACCGACCCCGAGACTCTTTCCAGATAAATCTTGGACTTCTTTGACCCCGCTTTTTTTCAAAGCGTAGATTTGAAAGAAAGTGTTAAACATTGGAAATATAATTCGGATATCCTGATGTTTCTTTCCTTTTGCCCATCCCAGACCATGCCATCCATCATAGACAGCCGGTGCACTTACCCCTCCAAAGGTGGCTTCCTTCGCGTTGACCAGTTGAGTATTATGAACCGGACCTCCAGTGGCTTCGACGGAAGCCGTAATGGCCATTTTTTCATGAAGGACTTTTGCAAATCCCCCTGAATACACATATCCTGTTCCTCCTACAGGGGCTCCTCCAATGGTGACAATCTTAGGCCATTCCTTCGCCTCAGCCGAAGAAATTCCCATCATGAAAGAAATTCCTACCCATAAAAAAAATACCAACCGAAGAGCACTTTTCATGACCTTACCTCCAGGTGCCGAATAGATTGAATTTTAAAGAGGGTTCCTTCACCTCCCTTATTCAAAAAGGAGGAGATTATTGGTGTACGAAGTTTGCATTGACCTTGGGGCCGTTTTTCATGAAGTTTTCTATCCCAATCTGCCGATCCTGAGTATAGAAACACTCCCCAAAGAGTTTGGCTTCGAGTTTCAACCCTTCCTCCAAGGTTGTCTTTGCCCCTTCTAAAATGGCTTTTTGCAGGATGGAGTCGATCTTCCTGCTTAAGTGACCGATGTCGACCTCCGGTAATGTTGAAGGGATGGGAATTGGACCTTTGGGCATGGTCGGTGGTTTCACTTTTCCGGAGAGAAGATCATTTATCCATCGGATGCCTGCTTCAATAAGGTCTCCTTCCACCTCCTCCTGAATCAGGCCAATCTCTCTGGCTTGAGCCGATGAGATTGGATTCGCATTTCTAAGGATGGGCCACGCCTTTTCAATCCCGATCAGCCTTGGAAGCCTCTGTGTTCCTCCAGCTCCAGGGATGAACCCGAGTCTCGGTTCTGGCTGAGCCACAAAAACCTTTTGACCTTTATTGGCAATCCTAACGGTGCAGGCCATGGCAATCTCATTTCCACCGCCAAAGGCCAAGCCATTCATTGCGCAAACCACAGGCTTACCCAGGTTTTCAATGAGATCGAGGATTGCGTAGTTCTTCAGGCAGGCCTTCTCCGCTTCCTCAGCCGTTTTTTGAGCCGCCAACATTCCAATATCTGCGCCTGAGACAAAGGCCCTTGTTCCGAAGCCAGTGAGAATCGCCCCTTTGATCTTTGGATCTTTCTGAATTTCTGTGAAGGTCTCTCTCAGTTGTTCGAAAACATCTTCATTGAGCGCATTAAGAACTTTGGGACGACGTATCTTGATGATAGCCACTTCTCCTCTATCCATTCGGAGGACAACGGGAATCCTCCAAGGTTTTTCTGAAGCTGCCTGTTTAACCAGAAGGTCAGCTACTTTAAATCCAGGATTTTCCTTTGCATAGTTCTCGACTAATTCAAGGGATCTCTTGATTCCAACCTTGTTCATCAGTCCAAAAGGCGGCGCCATGACCAATCCAATATCAACCCCCAGCTCAAAATCGCCGATATTGGTAATACCGCTTTCAACGATTTCACAGGCCATTCCAAAGTAAGCTCCCATGACCCAGTTTGCCACTGCCTCATACATTTCCTGAGAATATTCAACCGTCTCTCCTTTTGCAGCCGTCTCCCAAGGTTTTCCCGATTTTACCTGGTCATCCAGGATCTTGGGTGAACGGAACCAGGGCATAATCGTTGAAGTCATTCCCATCAAGCCATGCTGGGTCAGGGGATTCCCTCCTGCAAGATTATGAGCCGTGAAGGGTCCTACCCCCATACTCAGAGCCTTCTGAACAATGGCATCTGCCTGCTTGACGCTTGCTATCCCTCTTTCGACCATCAAGGCTGCTGCAAGGAAGACCCCTTCAAAAATTGGATTCAGAGCAAATCCATATCGTGGTTTTACCTCGATAGGTGCCTTTCCGATGAACTCATAAAATTTCATTAGATATTCGACTAACCCCGGATCTGTCTCCGTGCCGGGAATGATTTCAAGAGCCATATTTCTTTCAGCAGGGAAAAAATAGTGGATGGCCAAACACCTGGTTTTATCCTTCATTTTGCTGAAAATGTCATCAGGAACCATATGAGAAGTATTGGAGGCCAAAATCGTCGTTTTTGGGCAGACCTCTTCACATCGGCTAAAAATTTTATCTTTCACTTCGATACTCTCAAAGGCGGCTTCAATGACCAAATCGGCATCGCTGAGTGTATTGTAGTCCGTGGTGAAGATCATGTTTTTGAAGATGGCTTCTGCCACATCCTTTTTATAAATCTTTTTTTCAGCGGCCTTGTCCATCTTGGCTTGGGCCTTCTTTGACCCGGAATCCAGAGCTGCCTGGACAATATCAACGATGACAACAGGCACTCCATAGGAGTAGAGATTCTGGCTGAAATGGAGGGCGATATCAGGGCCAATATTTCCTGAACCTATCACCCCAACTTTTCGAATGGTCCGACCAAACATCGTAAATGCCATAACACACCCCCTCTAAAATTCGAAATTGGAATATCGAAATTCGAAACAAATTGAACAGTTGGAAATCAATCCTTTGAAAATTGCTTCGAATTTCAGGTTTCAAGCTTTGAATTTATGATTTTCTCCTCATCAGAAGATGCTGGGCTCTTTAAATTCTCCATAGACTTCTTTAAAGACCTTGGTCATTTCTCCTACCGTTGCGTACGCTTTACAGCATTCGAGAAGATAGGGCATCACATTCTTTTGAGCCTTTGCGGCTCCTTCGAGCTCTTTCAACAATTGCGTCACTTTTCGATTCTCTCTCTCGCGCCTGACGGCTTGGGTCCGTTTGATCTGTTCTTCGGCAGACTCCCATCGATATTCGTGAAGTTCCACCTCCATCTCTTCCCCCTCGGTGTATTTATTGACACCGACCTTAATCAACTCTCCTTTCTGGACTCCCTTTTCAAACTCATAAGCCTGTCTGGCGACTTCTCGTTGAACATATCCGGTCTCTACGGCTTTAATCATGCCTCCCATCTCGTCCACCCGCTTCATCTCTTCGACGATCTTCTCTTCCATCTGCTTGGTCAGGGTTTCGATAAAGTAGGACCCTGCTAATGGATCAACCGTATCTCGAAGACCAATCTCTTCCATGAGGATCTGAAAGGTTCGGAGAGAGAGAAGGGCTGCCCTCGGAGTGGGGATCGTATAGGCTTCATCAAAAGAACAGAGGGCTGTGGTCTGAGCTCCTCCCAGTGCAGCGGCAAGGGCATAGTAGGCACCGCGGATAATATTATTTTCCGGTTGGGCTTTGGTCATTCCGTAGCCCCCTCCTCCGAAAATCCCCCTGAGGAGGAGAGAGCGGTTATCCTTGGCTCCATAACGTTCCTTTAAATTTTTTGCCCAGAGTTTTCGGGCGGCTCGAAATTTTGCCACCTGCTCCCAGAGATTTCCAAACACATTGAGATTGAAAGTAAAGCCTCTGACAAAATCATCAATCCCATAACCTCGTTGAAGAACCTCTTCAATATAGGTGTTGGCGATTTGAAAAGCATAGGCTATTTCCTGTACGGGAGAACATCCTGACTCCCGGATATGATATCCGCAGACACTGACCGGATTGGTGCGGGGGAGTTCCTTCATCGAATATTCGATCGTGTCTCCGATGAGTCGGACCGCAGGCTGGACAGGAAAGATCCATGCGCCCCGGCCTATCATTTCTTTCAGGATGTCATTTTGCGGGGTTGCGCTGACCCGGTCTTTTTTGAATCCAAACTTCTCTGCTGTGGCTTGAAACATGGCAAGCATGATGCTTGCCACGGCATTAATAGTCAACCCGACGCCGATTCGATCGAGAGGGATATCCTTAAAAGCGATTTCAAAGTCCCTTAAGGAGTCGACAGCCATTCCGACCCTTCCTACCTCGCCCTCTGCCAGAGGATCATCAGAATCAAGCCCCATCTGTGTTGGAAGATCGAACGCCACATTCAGGCCAGTCTGTCCGTGAGAAATCATCAGTTTGAATCGTTCATTGGTTTCCTCCGGCGTGCCAAAGCCAGTATACTGGCGGGTAGTCCACTCCCGACTGCGATAACCCATCGGGTGAATTCCTCTTGTGAACGGATATTCTCCTGGTAAGGCTAAATCCTCCTGGGGATTAAAGCCGATGTCCTCCAGATCTTTCTGAGTATAAACCGGTTTGATATGAATCCCTGACTGTAAGATCACATCGAGAACCTCATCTTTTTCATTTTTAATATAGCGTGCGACGCCCATGGTTGACTCCTTGTCAAGGATAAGTCGTTAAAGGTAAGTGGGTTTAGATGACCTAAGATTCGATACGACTTGTGCTTAATACTTTAGGTTTCGCAACGAACATGCTCTTTAATCCATTTGATCGATTCTTCAAATGGAGTGCCCCCAGGAAAGATTCCATGAACCCCCATCTTCTGCAAAAGAGGGATATCCCGTTTAGGTATGACTCCGCCAATGATTAGCAGGATATCCTGCAGATTCTTCTCTTTCATCTTTTGAGTCAATTTTTCGCAGATGGGAAGATGGGCTCCTGACATGACCGAAAGGCCGATGACGTCCACATCCTCCTGGATTGCTGTTTGGATGATTTGATCAATCGTTTGATGGAGTCCGGTATAGATCACTTCCATGCCAGCATCGCGAAGAGCTTGGGCGATGACTTTCGCCCCACGATCATGCCCATCCAATCCCGGTTTAGCGATTAAAATACGAATCTTCTTTTCCACGGGTCTCCTCGTTTTCATCCATTTCGGTTAGGCATTTCAGCTCACCTGATATCAGGGAACCAACATTCATTAAGGATCAAGGAATCATTCTTCCCTGATCGATTTCATTGAGGACAATCTCTCTTCCTTTTTCGAGATGCTCCCTCACCAATCGTTCAACCTCTCGTGCATTCTTCTTCTTCATCGCTTCCAACATTCGTCGATGGCCTGTGATCGATGTCTTATAACCGTTCGGGGCGCGAAGGAGGGCCGAACGATACCGATAAAAATAGTCCCGAAAATTGTTAATCATTTCGGTTAATTTTTTGCTCTTGGAGGATTTATAAAGAAGATCATGGAACTCCGTGTGGAGTTGAATCACCTTGTCATCCTCTCCCCGCTTCAGGGCTTGCTCCGATTCATCAATCTTCTTCTCAAGGGCAGAGATCTTGTCTGGAGTGATGTGGAGGGTCGCGAGGTAAGCCGCATAACTTTCAAGGGCGATTCGAATGCCGAAAATCTCCTCAACATCCTCCTTGGTGAATTCTCTTACTGCAAATCCCCCCTTGGGTAGCCGGGAGACAAGATCGTCCCGTTCGAGTTTGTAAAAGGCTTCTCGGACAGGGGTTCGACTAATGCCCACCTGTTGAGCGAGTGTCTCTTCAATCAATCGCTGTCCTGCTTTCACTTTCCCATGAAGGATGGACTTTTTGAGAGACTCATAGACCAATTCCCTTAAAGGTTTTCTTTTGCTTAGCCTGGTTGCTCCGAGCAGGTATTCCATGTCTCCTCCTAAAACAGTTGGATAACTATTTTGTATACAGTATCCAAACTTTCTTATATGCCAGTCATTTTAAGTTGTCAAGTTTTTATTTTTGGAAAATCTCCGAATGAGCTTTCTACTATTTTCCGAGGGAGGTCTTCCTCTTTTCCAGAGAGAGAACGGTGTTCCACAACCCTTTCTGTTTTAAAAGGTCCCCAGCTAAATCAACCGCCATCTTGGCTCGATCGAGGATAGCGGAATCGGAGGTGGCTACTACTCCTGGGAATTCATGGAGTATCCTTTCCGGGACTTTTATTGCTTGAGCATCGCCAGAGATAGCTTCCTGTTTCATTTGTTTTCGGATCTCCGAGGCCAGGCTTCCGCTTCCACTGATCGGGGCGTCAAGGAGGAAGAGAATATGTCTCGGCCTGATGCGTTTGAGGGCATGGAAGAGGAGCTGGAGAGCTTCTTCTGTCACGTTTGATTTGCGGTAATTTCCAGAGACTCCTGAAATGTCTCGAATAAACCCATCATCTCCACAGATAAGACGCCGTCCTGAAAGGCCAGCCTCAAGGGTCATCAACACATTATGGCCATCGATGGCAAGATCTCGATTCCGAAGCCTATGGAAAGAGATCTTCTTTGTCCTTCTGCGTTGAGAATCCTCTTCTGAAAAGACCCCTCGATGGAGGAGATGGCGTTCATCTAAAGTAAGTTGATAGCGATTGCCAACCAGCTCCAGCGCTCCTTTCCTCGGATAACCTCGATTTAATAGGTATCGAAAGTCACAGGCTGCTTCTTGCAACAAAGGATGTTTGATCGTCATGGGATTTCAGGATTGGATCATCGTCCAGATTAGAAAAGATTTATTGACATTTTAGATTGATTCCGTTTTATAATAGATCTGAATGCTTTTCAACTCTAAAGAAAGAGGAGGCGTCTATGGCCAGTGAAGAAATTAAGATTTATTCAACCCCAACCTGTCCATATTGCAGGATGGCGAAAGAATTCCTTTCACAGAAAGGCTACACCTATACCGAATACGATGTAACCAAAGACCGTGCGGCTCTTGATGAGATGGTTAAGATCTCAGGGGCACGGAGTGTTCCGGTCATTGTCGCCTGTAACGAAGTGATGGTCGGATTTGAGAGGACCCGACTTGAGCAGATGCTCAGTTGCATTAAACAAAGAACAGACCTCTAAAATCTGAGGCACCACATTCGAATTTCGGATTTATGAATTTTGAAACCTTTGTTTCAAGAACTGTCCGGTCAAGGATTGACTCGAAGCCATCACGACTTGAGGGGGACCTTCCGCCACAATTCTCCCACCTCCTTCCCCCCCCTCTGGACCGAGGTCAATAATGTAGTCAGCACATTGAATGAGATCCAGATTGTGTTCGATGACAATCAGGGAATGCCCTTGGTTCAGGAGGCGATCAAACGTTTTGAGAAGAAGTTCAATGTCTGCCAGGTGGAGACCAGTGGTTGGCTCGTCGAAGATAAAGAGATATTTCCCGGAATCTGCCCGTCCAATATGTTGTGCTAATTTCAATCGCTGGGATTCCCCTCCGCTCAACGTATTGGTGGATTGACCCAGTGTTAGATAACCCAATCCCACCTCTTTTAGAATCTTAAGTTTAGAAACGATCTTTGGATGGTCATCAAAGAAAGCAAGGGCTTCTTCTACCGTCATTTCCAGTATTTCTGAAATACTACGATCCCGGTACTGGATTTTTAACACCTCTGGCCGAAACCTTTTGCCGTCGCAGGCCTCGCAGGTGATGATCACATCTTCTAAAAATTGCATCTCCAGGATTTGAACTCCGGCACCCTGACAGGACTCACATCGGCCTCCCACTGTATTAAATGAGAAATGTCGAGGTTGAAAACCCTGTCGCCGAGCCTCTCGGGTGCGAGCAAAAAGATCACGGATTTCACTGAAAACCTTAATATACGTGGCGGCGTTTGAACGCAGGCTTTTCCCGATCGGGGATTGGTCCATGAGGATCAGATCATCCACCTGATCCAGTCCTTCGATGGAGTCGAAGGCACCCCGTTCAAACTCAGAATTTCCAGCTCTTTGGGCTCCTGCGTAGAGGATATGATGGGCCAAAGTGGTTTTTCCTGCTCCGGATACACCTGTGATGCAGACCATCATCTGGAGAGGAATTCGGACATCGATTCCTTTCAGGTTATGTTGGCGAGCATTGCGGATTGTGATCCAACGTGAGGGAGTCCTTGGGGTTATGTTTTGAAGTAAGGGACTCCTGTTTCCCAAGTAACGGCCTGTTAGGGAATCCTTCTGTTGGGAGAGAGCATGGGGGTCTCCTTCAAAAACGACCCGACCTCCCTCCAGTCCGGCTCCTGGACCGAGATCAATGATTGCATCAGCGGAACGGATGATATCCGGATCATGTTCCACCACCACCAGGGTATTGCCTCTCTGGCGAAGCTGCTGGAGCGACAGAAGAAGACGGTGCGTATCCCTGGCGTGAAGACCAATACTGGGTTCGTCAAGGACATAGAGGGTTTCCGTGAGAGCAGAACCTAATGCCCTTGCGAGGGTGATTCGCTGATATTCCCCGCTGGAAAGGGTGCGAGTCTGGCGTGAAAGGGTGAGATAACCCAGACCCACATCGATCATAAACTTAAGCCGGTCTTTAATCTCTTTGAGGAGTCGTTCTCCCACTCTCTTTTGAAATTCATTTAACTGGAGATTTAAAAAGAACTCCTGAAGGTCTATAACAGGCATCTGACAGAGTTGAAAGATTGTCTGACCGGCAAGACGGACATAAAGGGCTTCTTCTTTAAGCCGGGATTCCTTGCAGGTGGGGCAGGGGGTATAGGCACGGTATTTACTGAGAAAGACCCGGTAGTGGACCTTATACCGTTTTCCCTCCATCCAGTCAAAAAATCCTTTCAGCCCAATAAATTCTCCCTTTCCAAAGAGGAGAATTTCTTTTTGCTTGGGATCAAGTTCCTCGAAAGGTTTTTGAGTCGGGATTCGATACCGGCGACAGGCTTCAAAAAGATAATCATAGAGATCCGCGTAAGCAGGGGTGTTCCAGGGAGCAAAGGGCTTTTCCTTTAGGCTCTTTTTCGTATCGGGAATCACTTTTTCCCAATCGATGCCAATGATGCGGCCGAACCCCTGGCAGGTGGAACAAGCCCCCACGGGATGATTAAAAGAGAAAAGGAGAGGTTCAGGCTCTGAAAACGATTTCCCACATCGGTTGCAAGAATAACTCCGATTGAAGGTCATTCTCTCACCCTCTTCTCCCACGGCTTCGACGTTTCCATTTCCTGCCTGGAACCCGCTTTGGATGGCTTCAGAGAGTCTTGATCGGTTCTTTTCTTCAATGACCAGACGGTCAATGATTAAATAAAGTGAATTCTGTTTCTGAAGAAACGAGGATGGGAGAGAGGTTAGATCAAGTACCGCCCCCTCCTCCCAGATCCGATAATAACCGTTTTGGATCAATCCTCTGATCTTGGGCTCTCGTTCTTCATCTGAATCAAATGAAACGGGAGCCAGTATAAAAACCCTTTTCTGAGGATAGGAGGTCAGCACTGTTTGCGTTACGGTTTCCGTCGTCTCTCCTGATACCTTGAGGTTGCAGCTTGGACAAAAAACTTCTCCGACCTTGGCAAAGAGAAGTCTTAAAAAGTCATAGATTTCAGAAACCGTTCCTACTGTGGAACGTGCGTTCTTGACTGTATTTTTCTGTTCGATGGCAATGGCAGGGGGAATGCCGTGAATGGCCTCTACATCGGGGCGATCCATCTTTTCAAGAAACTGTCGGGCATAGGTCGAGAGGGATTCGATGTAGCGCCTCTGCCCCTCGGCAAACAGCGTATCGAAAGCAAGGGTAGATTTACCAGAGCCAGAAACCCCGGTGATGACCGTGATCTTTCCCCTCGGTATTTTACAGGAAATATTTTTGAGGTTATGGGATTTGGCACCCAAGATTTCGATGAACTTATCCATCACACCCATTATAATATATTTTACCCTTACTTCTACACATGAGACTCATCCATTGAAGAAATAGAAAGGGACTTTGGACGAGGCTGGACCACTTCATGGGAGGTTCCTTCAAGGAGAAAAAACCTTTTGACAAGATCGTCCAAGTCTGACTATGATTTTTTTTGTTGATCTCAAAAAGGTGGATCGAATGGGTTAGAATTGGATTTGATATTTCCTGTGAGGGAGGGAAGATGTTAGGAGCAATTGCGGGTGACGTCATTGGTTCTGTGTATGAAGGGAGCCCCATTAAGACAGAAAGCTTTCCCCTGTTTCATCCACGATGTCGTTTTACAGACGATACCGTTATGACCGTTGCCGTGGCTCATGCCATTTTGGAATCGAGCGATTATGCTCTTTCTATGAAGATCTTTGGTCGGAAATATCCAAACGCCGGTTATGGGAGTGCTTTTTTTCATTGGATTTATGAAGATGCCGTTCTTCCTTATCAAAGCTGGGGAAATGGTGCTGCTATGCGAGTCAGTCCAGTTGGGTTTGCTTTCGATGATGAAGAAACTGTCCTCTTTGAAGCAAAACGAACCGCGGAAGTTTCCCATAACCATCCTGAAGGAATCAAAGGAGCACAGGCCACAGCCCTGGCAGTCTTTCTTGCAAGAAGGGGAAAAGAGAAAGAGGTCATCAGACAAGAGATTAGTGAGCGGTTTGGATATGATCTGAACCGGAAGGTGGAAGACATCAGACCTTCATATCGTTTTGATATTTCTTGCCAGGGTTCAGTACCCGAAGCTATCCTTGCATTTCTGGAATCTTCCAATTACGAAGAAGCAATTAGGAAAGCGATCTCCCTCGGGGGAGACAGCGATACTCTCGCCTGTATTACTGGTGGCATTGCCCAGGCCTATTATCATGACATTCCCTTGGAGATCATTCAGGCTGTTCGTCAAATCCTTCCGGCAGATCTATTGAACGTTGTTGACCGGTTTAATCAAAGGTTTGGTTTGTGAAGCCATCTTAGTTGTTCCATCAACTCTTCTCGTCAGAATAGGGGAAGTCTTAACCCGACATGACCGTTGGAAAATCTCCTTTTTCATACTATACTTTGTGTGAATACAGAATATATTTAGAAATTCTGACAAGGGGCCCCACAGATGTTCCTTGCCATCCATGCTAAAGAAATCCATAAAACCTTTCAGTCTGGCTGTTGGAAGAAAAGGAAAAAGGCTGCGCTCCAGGGAATTGATCTTCAAGTGAGACAGGGAGAGATTTTTGGGATCCTGGGTCCGAATGGTGCAGGGAAGACAACCCTCCTTTCTATTCTCTCTACCTTACTTCTTCCAGATCGCGGAGAGATTCACATTTTGGGCCTGGATAGCATCAGGGAAGGGCACCGCATTAGAGAAATGATCAACCTTTCGAGTGGAAATGCAAATTTTTTATGGAGCCTGAAGGTAGAAGAGGTTCTCCATTTTTTCGGGATGCTGTATGGGCTATCCGGAAAAGAACGCAAGGCCAGGGTTGAGTCGCTCATCCAGATGTTTGAATTGGGGGAACATCGAGAAGTCTCTTTTGATCGTCTTTCAACAGGCATGAAACAGAGGCTCTCCCTTGCAAAATCCCTGATGAACGATCCCGCTCTCCTGTTGCTTGATGAGCCAACGGTGGGGCTTGATCCAAATGTCTCCATCCACATTCGAAATCAGATTCAAATGTTACAGAGATCAAGGGGAATGACCATCCTGTTAACCACTCATAACATGAAAGAAGCTGAATTCCTTTGCGATCGGATTGCCTTTTTAAAGGAAGGGAGAATTCAGGCCCTGGGGACGGCCCAATCCTTAAAGAAGATGATTCGAATCGGAGATCTGATTAAAATTCAATATCGGGGCGAGGTCATGGAAGAAAGCTTGCTCCGTTTCGAAGGGGTCATCAACTATTCGATCTCCGATGGGCTGTGTGAGATCATGGTGGATGATGCCGAAAAACGAGTGGGTTCGTTGATCGCCCAACTGGTTAGGGATGGCACCCACATCCAAAACGTAAACGTTGAACAGACCAATCTGGAGGATGTCTTTGTTCAATTTTCAAAAGAGGTTGATTCAGATCCAAGCTTTTGCGTTTAAGAATTGGGTCATCACAAAGCGAAATGTGTTTAGCCTTTCCGAGATCCTCTTCTGGCCTCTCATAGGACTTTTTTCGGTTGGATTACTTAGCGTCTTTTTAGGACTGGATCAACAGATGACCGGGTTTGTACTGATCGGAATTATCTCAATGAGCCTGATCCAGGTCTGCCAGATCGATGTGGCTTATGCGCTTCTCTACGACCTGTGGTCAAAATCGATGAAACATACGTTCATCGCTCCTATTTATCCGTATCAGCTGATTTCCGGTGCCTGGTTGATCGGTATGGGGCGGTCGTTTGTGGTCTTTGTCTTATTATCTCTCATCAGCCAAATTGCATTTGGATTCAATGTCTATCAACCCGGAATCTTCTTCAGCTTTCTTCACCTGGTCGGGCTCTTCTTCATTTCTTTGATGATTGGGATTGGCGTCTGTATTCTTGTCCTTCTCTTTGGGTATAAGGCGGAGGTCGCAGCCTGGTCCATCACCAGTCTGATGGCATTGGTTTGCGGCCTCTATTATCCTGTGACCATTCTTCCCTCATCCGTTCAAACCCTTGCCCGCGTGCTACCATTAACCTACTTTTTAGAATCCTATCGCTCTTTTTACGGATTTGGAGGAGAGAGGATTTCCCTTTTAGGAAAGGGATTCGGCCTCATTGCCCTTTACTTGGCCCTCGAGGCCCCTCTGCTGAAGTGGGTGATTGGCCACGCCAGGAGGAAGGGAACCTTCATGAAGCTGTCGGAGTAAACTTCTCTGATGCGTTTATTCCTCAATCCGGATTCCGAAATCCACAAGACGTTAGAGCGTTTCCCACATCTTTTTGATCTTCTCTTTGCTGATTCGAAGATAATCCCTGTCCTTGGAGAAGACTTCCACCGTTAGGGTCTCGTCGTAAGGCGTTTGCTTGAGGGCCTTAATAATCCTTTCAAAATCGATCAGGCCAGCTCCGATGGGGAGATGATTATCTTCTTTGCCAAAGTTGTCATTGGCATGGATGTGGCCGATGCGGTGCCCGTAGCGATGGATAAATTCAATTGCCTTGTTTCGATCCTGGCCCAGATTGGCGTGCCCAATGTCAAGGGCCAAACGGATTTCAGGAAAAGATTCGAAGAAGTCATGAAATTCATGAGGGTGAGTGAGGAAGTTGGCTTGGGGAAACATATTTTCAATGCAGAGGGTCATGCCCAGTCCATTGGCTTTTTTCAGGATGGTCTCGATTGATTTCAAGCCATATCCCTTCGCCGTGTCTAAAACGAACTTCCCTAAACCAGTAATATAGCCCGGGTGAAGCACCAACTTCTGAATGTCCAGCTCTGCTGCGACTTCGATGGCTTCAAGATTTTCCTGGACTGATGCCTGCCTTAGACTGTCGTATAGGTCTGAGGTCAAGACAAAGGTAGGAAGGTGACCTGTGATGCCCAGCCGATATCGGTTGAGCAAACTCAGAATCGATTTTTTTTGAACCAATATTTTCTTGGGAGACGCCTCTGGAAGATCCATCGTCAGTTCGATATAGTCAAACCCCAATTCAGCGATTTCTTCGATCTCCTTCAAGATAGGTTTTATTGGAAAATTCATCGCACCGTATCTCATTTCTCACTCCCTTTACGAGGCCCTTTTGGCCATGCAGGATAGACCCTTGATGAACAGGTTGCAGTTTTCAATTCCGAAGGTTTTTCTTCGCCTCCCTGATCCAGATTTTGAGTTTCGCCTTTTTAGGAATGCGTTGTCCAGAACTGTTTTCCTTCAACTTGACATAGAGCCTTTCCGGATCCTCAGCAGCCAGGAGTGCGATGGAATGGATTCCAGCTCGTTCCAGCAAACGAAGATTATCCACCCCCAATCCTTTTAACCTGACCAGATGGGTTTTGTCGATCCAAGCATGAAGTTCTTCCTTGGGAACAAGAAGACGCAAGGCAAGTTCATCTTCTTCCTTCCTCTGCCTAGTCTTTTGGACGAGGTCCTCGAGGGTATTGATTCCTATCCGTGGAAGTTCGTTTTGAAATTTCGGATCAATCCAGTAGGCATCTTTTAGACGGGTTTCATAAGAGTCCACTGTATTGCAGTCAATGGCGTTGAAGATGAGAAAAGAGAAGGATGCTACGAGAACAGAAGTGAGGGCGATTGTGAGGGATCTTGTCCTCTTTTCAGGGTTGAGGCCATAGGTTGCTTCTTCCCAGCCCCTTCCGGAGCGAAATAGGGAGACGAAATGATACATCACATAGACCTGAACTGCGAAGGGTGGAAAGCCCAAAAAACCGAGGATGGGCATTTCGAATCCCTTCGCCTCATCAAAAAACGGAACGGTATAAACCCATTTTGAGTGGGACCAGAAATTCCAGAACTCCCAAAGGATTCCACAGATCAATCCAGCGATGAGGAGAAGGTAAATGGTTTTCGGGCGACCTTTTTCGAGATCTCTTAGAAGGGATCTGCCTCCAAATCGGTAAAGGAAAGGCTCTAAGAGAAAGATAAATCCTACCCAGATGAGGGAGAAACAATAGTGAGGAAAGACCAGGGGAAAAACGAGACATAGGACGCCCAGAGCAATCAGGCCATTCAGACCTTTCTGTGAGAAGACCGTTTTTCTGATGGAGGAATCCTTGAATAGTCCGAGGGTTTCCAGGAGTTCTGTGGTTTCGAAGATTCCGGGCAGCACCGTCCCGTAGGCGATAACATAAGCTGACCATCGTTCCACCCTTGAGTGGGGAAGGTTGATGTAGTACCAGTTCTCAAGAGAGAGATTGGCCGCCTCAAAGATCAACCAGATGAAGACCGACCACGGGATCAACAGAAAAAATTCTTTTGTCCGGTTCATCAAGAGGGAATTCCCTTTCAGACGGTAGATAAGAGCATCAACGAAGAGAATATAGGACCACCAGGCAAAACAATAAAACCAGCTATAAAAAGGCTCCACTTTCTTGAGATGAAGTACCTCTGAAAGAAAAAGAAGCAAAAAGCTGAAGATTCCGTAGGCCGGGAAAGTCTTTTTCATAGACCTCTTTTACAGAACTCTATTGTTTCGCGATCGTTTGGAATGATCTTCCCCCTAAAGGAAGTGATTTTCTTCAGTGAAGTTAGGCGAACATTTCTTGCAAAGGATCGTTTAGTTTATCTTCCCAGATAGAGATGTTGGACTTCCTCGTTGTTTAACAGTCCCTCTCCGGTATCCTCCAGGCGGTTTCTTCCAAGGTCCAAGACATAAGCTCGATGTGCCAAACGGAGCGCTTTTCTGGCATTCTGTTCCACAATCAAGAGGGGAATTCCTTCCCGATTCATTCGGTTGATGTGGTGATACATCTCATCGATCACCTTAGGAGCCAGACCGATGGAGGGTTCATCCAACAGGATCAGTCTGGGTTGAAGGATGGAAGCTCGGGCCATGGCCAGGACTTGTTTCTCACCTCCGGAAAGGGATCCGGCTTTTATCTTTCGTCTTTTCTGCAGGATTGGGTACCGTTCCCAGATCTCTTGGATGGCGTTCCTGGCCTTCCTTGAATCCTTCAGAGAAATCCCTCCCATCTCCAGATTTTCCATCACAGTCAGGGAGGGAAAGATGTTCTTCCCTTGAGGGATATAGGCAATTCCCAACTCCACGTTCTCCTCGGGTTCCTTATGGGAGATCTCTGATCCATCAAATTGAATGAAACCTCTGGTGGGTTGAATGAGTCCAACAATCGTTTTGAGAAGCGTGGATTTGCCTGATCCGTTTGGTCCAATCACGCAGACGATCTCTTTGGGGGCAACGGTGAGGGATACCCCATGGAGTACTTCAATCTTACCATATCCCGAATAAACGTCTCTGACTTCTAAAAAAGACTCTGTCATTTTCTCTCTGTTTTGGGATCAGGGATAAAAGAAACCAGGCCTCTCTTCAAGGAGATTGTTTTTAACGTGATCCCTTGAACCCTTGATCCCTCATCATTCAGACTCCCAGATAGGCTTCGATCACCCGGGGGTTCTGTTGAATCTCTTTCGGTTTTCCTTCGGCGATTTTTTCACCGTTATCCAGAACAAAAATCCATTCGCAGAGCTCGATGATCACATCCATATTATGCTCAATGATAAAGAAGATCATCCCCCATTCCTTCATCTTGAGGATCAACTCCATCATCGTCTGGATCATTATCGGATTGATTCCTGCGGTAGGTTCGTCAAGAAGGATCATCGTTGGATTGGCCATCAAAGCCCTTGCAAGCTCTAATAATTTTTGTTGCCCGTATGAGAGATTTCCAGCCCATTGGTCTTTTAGATGAGAAAGTCCAACCCATTCGATCAACTCTAAGGCTCTTTTTCGATTTTGGTTCTCTTCTACTCTGATGGTGTTCGAATGAAAAAAGAGAGAGGAAAGTGTTTCTCCTGTCTGTCGCGGGCAGGCAATGAGCATATTATCCAGGACCGTCATTTTGGGCAGGACACGAGTCAACTGGAAGGTTCGCACGATTCCCGCAGAGGCTACTTCATGAGGGAGGCGGCCGTCAATACGTTTCCCTTTAAAATAGATCTCTCCTGAATCTGGAGGAAGAAATCCAGTGATAAGGTTGAAGAGGGTCGTTTTCCCAGAACCATTAGGGCCAATGAGACCCGTAATCGCGTGTCCTTTCAGAGAGAGGGTACAGTTCGACAGGGCTTGGATCCCTCCGAACGATTTACTGAGACCTTTCGTTTCAATCATCTTCCCTCTCCCTTTTCCCGGATCAAGCCTTCTGGTCGATAGATCATCAGGAAGATGAGAAGGCCTCCAAAAATCATCTGTTGAAGGGGAGCGAGATAACGTCCCCATTCGGTTGGGAGTTTAAGAAATCTTAACGATTCCTGGAAGAAAATTAAGACAAAGGCACCCATCAAAGGTCCCCATTCTGTTCCTTTCCCTCCTAAGACCACGATCAGTAGGACGAGAATGGTTTCAGAAAGCGTAAAATCACCCGGACTAATAAACGTGGTATAGTGGGTCCACAAGACGCCTGCCAGACCGGCAAAGACCGAGCCAATAACAACCGACTTTATTTTAAAATGGAACGCATTTTTCCCCAAAGCCATCAGAACGATCTCATCTTCTCGTATTCCCCTAAGGGTTCGCCCAAGAGGACTCCGAATGATGATCCGGAGAATGAGAAAGGTCACAATCGTCAGACCCATCGTCAATAAAAGATACTGAGGAAGCGTGGCAAATCGGTAAGAGAACAGGATGGGTTTGGGGATACCCGGGAGCCCCATTGGGCCTTTGGTTAACCAAACTTCATTTTGAAAAACCATTCGAAGGATTTCACCAAACCCCAAGGTGGCGATTCCGAAGTAATCGCCCCGAAGCCTGAGGCTGGGAATGCTGAGGAGAAAACCGAAAAAGCCTGAAGCCACTAAAGCTACCACAAAAGCCAATGCAAAAGGGATCTGATGAAGCGTGAGCAGTGCAGACGTATAGGCTCCGATCCCAAAGAAGGCAATATGACCAAAATTAAAGAGACCTGTATAACCCATCTCCAGGTTAAGGCTCATGGCAAAAATGGAATAGATAAAGATCATGATCCAAAGATGGAGAAAAAGGTCCATGCTTATTCCGAAATCACTTTGTTTAGCTCAACGCGGGATCTAACATCCTGTTTTTCCTAATCCATCCGAAAGGGGTTTCGTGTTCATTCCTGACTCCCATATAGAACACGGGGCCTTAAGAGAAGGAGAAGCACCATCATTCCGAAAGCGATCGAATCCTTGTATCCCGTCGAAATGAATAGAACGCTGAGATTTTCCGCCAACCCAATGAAGATTCCTCCCCAAAGTGCTCCCCATACATTCCCGACTCCTCCAAGAAGGATGGCGGCGAAGGCTTTGACCAGGTTGATCATCCCCATTCCCGGCTGAAGGTTTGTATCAAGTGCCAGAAGAATACCGCCCACACACGCCAGCGCCGAAGAGATGATCCAGGTGAAACGGATGGTTTTTTTGGCATTGATCCCCGTCACACGGGCTAATTCAAGATTGTCCGAGACAGCTCGCATCGCTTTTCCAATGATGGATCGATAAAGAAGAAGATAGACGATGATGATGCAACCCAGTGTGGCGAGAATAATCGCCATTTGGTTTGCTGTCATACTGATGTGAAACAGTCTCCACCCTCTTTTGATTTCGAAACCGTAGGTCCGGAGTTCTGCTCCCCAAAAGAGTTGAGCTCCATTCCTGAGGAAGAACGAAATGCCGAGGGCTGCAATGAGAAGGGTGAGGCGATTGGTTCGCCGGAGAGGCTTAAAAACAATCCAATCCATGCCCAAACCAAGCAGAATTGTGAAGCCAAGAGCCGGAATGAGAGCAACATAGAGGGGAAAGTGGAAGGGATCCCCCATGAACAGATAGAGCAAATAGGCTCCCCACATGATCAGTTCCCCATGGGCAAAATTTACAAAATTCAGAACCCGATAAACCATGGTCAATCCCATGGCAAACAGGGCATAGATGCATCCCGCTAACAGACCATTAAAGATGGATTGAAGAATGTACGACATTTCAAAAAATTAGGTTCTGAAGAGCTCTCTTCTTCAGAACCTAACTCCCTCCCATTCACGGTTGAATTAGCTTATTTTTTATAATCGATAATCTGCCCGTCCTTTATTGTCCAGACCCCATACTCACTTCCTACACCCCGGTCCTGGTCGAAGGTTTTATCTCCTGTAACCCCTCGATATCCTTTGGCTACCTCAAAGAGGGCCTTACGAATTCCATCGGCAGTATACCCACCGCGGTCTATCGCCATGGCGATAAGATGGACCATGTCATAATTGTATTCTCCAAAAATAGGGATCTTGGCATCTCCATACTTTTTTGTCCATAGGGATCTGAACGCTTGGTATTCCTTAGTCTCCTGGGAAAAGACAGGATAGGTTCCAATGATTCCTTCCACCGCTTTTCCGGCGAGCTCCACCAATTTAGGCGCTTTTGCCGCGGAGCCACAGATCCATTGGGTTTGAATGCCCATCTCATAGGCCTGTTTGAACATCACCGATCCTTCAACGATGTAAGTGAGATTGACGACTGCCTTTGGATTTCCTTTAGTTGCCCGGATAAGCTCGGTGCGGTAATCGGTTTTCTTCTCATCATAAGGGATTTCATCCAATACCTTTCCCCCCGCTTTTTTGAAATTTTCGACGAAGACGTTCTTCAAACCCAGGCCCCAATCATTATTGACATACATGATAGGGACCTCCATGTAACCCAGTTTAAGGCAGAGGTCTGAAATTCCTTTGCCTTGCAAGACATCTGAAGGGAAGACCCTGAAGATATACTCTCCGGCTTTAGTCAAGGCAGGGGCTGCTCCCTGGGCTGAAATCATGACCACTTTGCTTTCCTGAGCCACAGGAGCAGCGGCCATAAAATTAGAACTTGCCGCCGGACCAATGATCACAGGTACTTTATCGACCGTGATTAATTTGCGGACGGCACTGACACAATCCTTGGGAGTGCTTTTATTGTCTTCATAGATGATCTCAAGTTTCTTACCCTTGATCCCCCCTTTGCCATTCATCTCATCGGTCGCAAGATCGATCGCTTTTTTAAATCCTTCCCCATATACGGCAATGCTTCCGGAAAGGGCAATGGCGGCCCCGACTTTATAAGTCTCCTGGGAATTTGCCGGAGGCAAAAAAATAAGCGATATAACAACAATGATAAAAACCCAATAAGTGATTTTGCGCATGACCAACCTCCTTCGATGAAATATAGGGTATTTTTATAAGATGAGAGGCGATGTGTCAATAGCCCGTGGGTTGGGTTTTGATTAAGGAGAGGTTTTCATGTATGATGGCTTTTATCACAAGAAAGGAGGAATGAGACATTGCGTTTCACTTACACACAGAAGAGAGAATGGAAGAATGCTTCACAGCGTTCGGTTGTCATGGGAACAGGAGGGATGGTTGCGTCCAGCCAACCCCTGGCAACCCTTTCGGGGTATAAGACCTTACTTAAGGGGGGGAACGCTGTTGATGCAGCAGTGGCCATGGTCAGCACCTTGAGCGTTGTAGAACCTTATAACGTAGGAATTGGAGGTGATGCCTTTGCGTTGATCTTTTTAGCCAAAGAGAAACGACTGATCGGGATGAACGGAAGTGGCCGGGCTCCCTATGAAGCCAAACTTGAATGGTATCTTCAAAGAGGGCTGAAAGAGATTCCTGAAAGGGGAATCCTATCCGTGACGGTTCCTGGAGCGCTTCACGCCTGGAATGAAGCGCTGGAGCGGTATGGAACGATTCCACTTCGGGAGATCCTGAAGGATGCGATCTCCTATGCTGAAAACGGATTTCCGGTCACAGAGGTCATTTCCGGGGAGTGGCAAGAGGCAGAAAACCTTCTCCGATCCTCAGAAAGTTCATCTCAAACTTATCTCCTAAGTGGCAAAGCGCCACGACCTGGCCAGATATTTATGAACAAAGATCTGGCAAAGACTTATCAGAAGATTGCCAGAGAGGGTATTGGCGTCTTTTATGAAGGCGAGATCGCTGACGCCATCATTAAAACATCTAACCTCCATCAGGGGTTATTTTCAAATCGTGATTTTAAGGATCACACCACGACATGGGTACAACCCATCTCGACGGAATACAGAGGTTATAGGGTCTATGAACTCCCTCCCAATGGCCAGGGCCTGACTGCTCTTGAGATGCTTAACATTCTTGAAGGGTATCATTTAGCTGATCTTGGACCCAATCATCCAGACTACCTTCACTTACTGATCGAGGCAAAAAAAGCAGCTTTTGAGGACAGGGATAGGTTTATTACGGACCCTGAATTTGAAGAAATCCCAGTGGATCGACTACTATCCAAGACCTATGCGCAGAAGGTCAGAGACCGAATCAAGGTCGAGCAAGCTTCTCTTCCATCTTCCTTTGCCTCTCATGCAGGAGGTTCCGAAACGGTCTATGTGACTGCAGTCGATAAAGATAGAAACGCAGTCTCCTTGATCAGCAGCCTGTTTATGGCCTTTGGATCGGGTGTTGTGGTAAATGGCACCGGCATTATTTTACAGAACAGGGGGAAATCCTTTTCCTTGATCCCTGAACATCGAAACCGAATTGAGCCTCACAAACGGCCCATGCATACTATTATTCCAGGCATGGTCTTTAAGGACGGAGAATTTTTAATGAGCTTCGGAGTGATGGGTGGAGATATGCAACCCCAGGGCCATATCCAGTTTCTCGTCAACCTCATTGACTTCGGAATGAATTTGCAGGAAGCGATGGATACTCCGAGGATCAGGCACCTCAGGAGCATGGAGGTCTATTTAGAGGACGGGATTCCAGATGAGACCGCAGAAGCTCTCGCTGAAAAGGGACACCAGATTATCAGGCAGTTTTCTCCTGTCAATCAGGTTGGAGGAGGTCAGGTCATCTATCTAAATCGAGACGAAAAAGTTCTTTTGGGGGCTTCCGACCGCCGTAAAGACGGCTGTGCAATGGGAGATTGAAAAAAAATATCTATGGGCTTCAAAGAATGACCCTTAAACCTTTTAGTCTCAGATATTCTTTAACTTGTTTGACGCTGAAGATTCTATAGTGAAAGACGGATGCAGCCAACAGGATTTGGGCCCCACCTTGAACGACTGCGTCATAGAAATGTTCGAGTGTTCCGGCTCCGCCGGAGGCGACCACGGGCAAATCCACCGCATCTGAAATAGCCCTTGTTAATTTCAGATCATAGCCTGTCTGGGTTCCATCTCCATCCATGCTTGTTGGAAGAATCACCCCTGCGCCCAGCTCCTGGCACTGTTTTGCCCAGGCCACCGCATCTTTCCCAACAGGTTTTGTCCCACCGGACACAACAAGTTCAAAACCGGAAGGCATTGACCTATTTCTTCTCGCATCAATGGCGACCGTTATCTTCTCCTTGCCAAACTGTTCAGAAGCCTGTTTCACGAGGTCTGGATTCTTCACCGCAGCGCTGTTCATCGAGATCTTATCTGCTCCTGCCTTTAATACCAGTTCAATATCTTCAAGTGTGGAGATACCTCCTCCTACGGTCAATGGGATTCTGATGACGGAGGAGACATTTTTCACCCATTCGAGTCGGGTCTTTCGGTTTTCAACAGTTGCCGCAATATCGAGCATTGCCAGTTCATCGGCTCCGTCTTTCTCATAGAAAGTGGCGTTCTCGACAGGATCGCCGGCATCTTTGATATCTACAAAGTGAATGCCCTTGACGACCCGACCCTCTTTCATATCCAGACAAGGCATAATTTTGATGGGGTTCAGTTGGTCCCTCCTTCCCTTCAATTGATATCCTCCCTTGACACTCTATCATGTGATAAGGAGGATCACGTTGTCAATGAGGTCTATGGGTGAAATTGAGAAATTTAGTGAATTGTTTTATCGTTAAGTGATTATCAATGATATAGGGGGAAAGGATGAGACGCCCGAAACCCCTTCAGACTCTAAAATCCTTCGAAGAATTAGTCCTGGCCCTTGATCTCAAGTCTCTCCCGAGCAGTCCTCCCATCAATGGGGAAAGGCCTGTCGAAAAGATATCTTCGGAACTGGATGAGGAGCTTTTCAGGCGAGAGATGGAAGGCGTCAAGCCCATTCTTAACAGAACGTCCCTTCTAAAAAGAAAAAAAATAAAAGCGTTAGAGGACGTTACGAGAAAAGATGATTTAGAGGCCTTAAAAAGGCTTGAGGATCTCATCCATCAAGGGAAAGGTTTCGATGTAGCGAGCACTCCCGAGTATATTGAAGGAACGGGTTATCATATCCATCCTGAAATGGCCAGGAGGCTTCATCGTGGAGACTTCTCCATTCAGGCTCATCTCGACCTTCATGGTTTGACGTCAGAAGAGGCTAAAGAGGTCTTTGATCAGTTTATGAAATGGGCCGTGATCTATGGGAAGACAGGTGTTCTGGTGACTCATGGCCGGGGACTTTCCTCTCCTGGTGAACCGGTTCTAAAAAAGAAAGTTGAAGAATGGCTCACCCGGGGAATATGGAGGAAATGGGTGGTTGCCTATTCCAGCGCAAGGAAATGTGATGGAGGAACAGGGGCGACTTATGTTCTGCTGCGGGTTCGTCCCGTTTCAAAACGATGGAAGAAAAAACCGAGGGAAATCAAAAAGATTCTGTAGAGAGAAACGTGAAGCCCTGCCAGAACCATCCAGACCGCGATGCGATTGCGACCTGTCAAAAATATGATGCCGGTTTTTGTGAAGAGTGTTGTCACTGTTTGAATACGGACCAGTGCTGTGAGTGTATCGAACCGAAGGAATACTGTAAATTCAGGCATCATTGTCTCATATGGGAAATGTCGAGGGACAGAAGAAAAAAAGGGATAAATGGCTCTATGAGAGGATAGGGGTTGAGGGAGTATCAGGGTATTGGGGAGTCAAAGATTTAAAAAGCAAGCACAGCCTACAAAGATGGGCGGCAAAAAGGATACCAGATGCCATCCCTTAGAACGAGACGGGATGTTTTGTCATCTGGTGTTGAGGGTTTCCCATGATTGATCGTTGAGGGGATTTCTCCTCTTTCAAACATCTCATATTCAGGATCCCAGGGGAAGATGAGGACTTCTTCACCAAGATTGACCAAGACGGGCAGCACCGGCGTAATGACCCGTTCCTTCAGCGAACCGAAAACATCCTCAAGACGTCCATATCGAGAGAGGTCTTCCAAGATTTGAAGGGTAGGTGGGCTTAAAGCAACCTTCCCCCTAAAATTTTCTTCAAGGGATTGCTTCGGTGTCAACCAGACCTCTGCGATGGTTTCCTTCTGATCCAAGCTTGTTTCTTGGCCTTCTGGATAATGGGCGAGGAAGAATCTTGTATCAAATCTTAATGGTCTTGCCTCAGGGGTGATCCAATGGGCATAATAGTGAAGTTGGTCCAGTGCGAAGGATAGTCCCATCTCGCTGGCGATCTGGCAGATGGTTCGTTCCCCTTTTTGAAGGAGGTTTCGTTGAGCTTCAAGCCTTCTCCTGTCCTCCAGCGTTTTGGGCTGGAAAAGAACGTCTTTTTCGTCATAAGCCAACAGGATTCCAGCCTCTTCAAAGAGCTCCCGAATTGCAGCCATCCAATGGGCCAGACTCTCTTCAGGAGAGAGCACTCCTCCAAACATCTGATAAGCTTGTTCAAGGGTGAGTCCCTTGCTTAATTGACAGGTTTCTAAAGATCCGTCTCCGCGATCGACCCTCCCTCCCGGGAAGACATAATTCCCTCCCATGAAGCTGCTCTTTTCGTGTCGCCTGAGGAGGAAGACTTCAAAGTCTGAGCCGCTTTTCCTGAGTAAAATAACGGTTGCTGATTTTTTGGGAAGAGAAATCATCACCTCTTATTTAACATACTTACCTGGTTAATCCAATTGAAAAAAGTCAGAAATTATGGGAGAACATAAAAAAATTAAGGAGAAGATTTTGAGTTTCAGAGAATTTGATTTCAATTCCATCTTTTTAGATCGCGATGATGATGGATTTACTGAATCTCGGACTCGAAAGTGAACTTAAAGTAATATCTAAGAAAAATGTGCTAACTAGTTATAAGCTAATAGATTTTACTAATGTTCACCTTACAGATATAGTTGAAAAATTTACTTTAAATCTAATTCGAAAAAATGTAAAGAAATCTAAAAAGGTCATTCAGAACAAGTTCTTCGAGAACAAGAGGTTCAATTTATTGAACCTCTTGTCAGATGAAGGGTCTTTATGAAGGGTGTCGAAAAGCAATCCTTCAGAAATTTTGGAGTGGAACCCCGTTATTTTAGTCGATCCATCGAATGAGGGTCTCAAGATCTTCTCGAGGAGATTTGAAACGGTTGATTGGACTATTCAAATCAGGGTAACCGAGGGCCACACCAATGACGACCCTTTTGTTTTCAGGAATATTGAGCAGGTCTTTGATTTCATCTTCATAGGCTGTGATCAACCCAATCGGGCAGGTACCCAAACCGAATTCATGAGCGACAAGGATGAAATATCCGAGGACAATTCCAATGTCCACCAAACGGCTCTTTGGAAAGGAATCATCCAAGCAAATGAGGATCGCTACGGGAGCCCCATAAAAATTACAACTGCCTTCGTTAATGAAGCGATCGGGATTAACCCCCATCTCTTCAAAAAAAGGGTTCATCAATTGTAGCGTTTTGGCTCCCCGCAGCGTCACGGTTTTCGGCATCGGTTTTACATTTCCCGGTCCACAGGAGATCTGTTTTTCTCTGTAGGCTTTAATGAGTCTGCGGCTCAATCGCTCCTTCTCTTCGCCTGTAACCGCAATAAATTCCCAGGGCTGAAGATTGATGGCGGAAGGTGCTTGAGTGGCCAGTTTTAATATTTTTTCAATCGTTCCCTTGGATACAGGGTCTGATTTAAAAGCCCTGAAGCTCTTTCTCTCCTGAATGGCAGTGATCAGTTCCATAGTGGACTCCTGAAGAACAGGGATGGATACTTGACAATAAATGAATCGACCGTTATTTTCAAGTCGTGGCCGTTTATCCACAATGCCTAACATAATTCACCATGACCCGTTCATCTTTTGAGGAGGACAAGAAATGGTTAAAATGGAGGAATTGATCTCTTTTGATGCCACTGGCCTTGCAGAACTGGTGCGCAAGAAGGAGGTTAAAGCGATTGAACTCGTTGAGGCTTCCATTGAGCGGATTGAACGTTTGAATCCTGAACTCAATGCTGTTGTCACTCCAATGTTTGACCAGGCTCGGGAAGGGGCAGCAGCCCATAGAATTGAAGGTCCTTTTTCTGGCGTTCCTTTCTTACTTAAGGACCTTGGAGCACCTTATACGGGCGTTCGAATGACAATGGGATCCGCCTTTACAAAGGATTTTGTTCCAGACCATGATAGCGAACTGGTGACGAGATTAAAACGGGCAGGTTTAATCATCCTCGGAAAGACCAACACGCCAGAGTTAGGTATCCTTCCTACGACAGAGCCCCGCCTTTTTGGTCCCTGTCGCAACCCCTGGAATCTTGACCGGACTGCGGGAGGGTCAAGTGGTGGGGCAGCCGCTGCAGTGGCGGCACGGTTCGTTCCAATGGCGCATGGAAATGATGGAGGAGGATCCATCCGGATTCCGGCTTCATGTTGTGGGCTTTTTGGCCTTAAGCCCACACGGGCTCGCAACCCTCTTGGCCCTGATTTCGGGGATATTTTTAGTGGATTGGTGGCCGATCATGCTCTTACTCTTTCGGTAAGGGATAGTGCCGCACTTCTTGACGCAACTTCTGGACCGGATATAGGAGATCCATACTGGGCGCCTCCTCCAGCAAGGCCCTTTCTTCAAGAAGTGGGAGTTGATCCAGGCAGGCTTCGTATTGCCTTTACGACCAAGACTCCAACGGGGATAAAGGTCCATGAGGATTGTGTCACGGCGGTCCAGGATGCGGTTAGACTGTGTGAAGATCTTGGGCATGAATTGACAGAGGCCTCTCTTGAGATTCCTGGAGAGATGGTGACCCATGCCTTTATGGTCATCTGGTCGGCGGGTTGTGCCTGGACCATCGACGGAATCGGATTAGTGACAGGTAGACGCCCGACCCAGGAACAGTTTGAACCTCTGACCTGGGCTCTCTATGAGATGGGACGCCAACAGAGTGCTTCGACCTATTTGCTATCCCTAAGTTTTCTTCAACGCGTTGCCAGGAATATTGCTCAATTTTTTCAAAAATATGACGTCCTTCTTACTCCAACGCTTGCAGAACCTCCAGTTCCGTTAGGGACGTTTGACTCGCTTCCGGAGAACCCCCTCCAGGGACTACGACGTGCAGAAGCCTTTGTTCCTTTCACACCAATCTGTAATGCCACTGGACAGCCAGCCATGTCCGTTCCTCTTTACTGGAATGCGGAAGGCCTTCCGGTGGGTGTTCATTTTATCGGACGATTTGGAGATGAAGCCACACTTTTTCGTTTAGCTGCCCAGCTTGAATCAGCCCGGCCATGGATTGGAAGACATCCAAATTTATCAGGTTGATAAGAACGGAGATTATTTTAAAGACTTTAAAAGAGAGGGTGAAAAATGATCCGAGCAAAATTGTGGTTTCGATGTGCAGCGATGCACGATCCTGTTACTCCAATGATTGTTCAACCCGCCATCATCGGATGGGAGGCAAAACAGAGGCGGGTGGATCTTCACATTGAGCGGGCTTTTAACGGAGAAGAGCTGGTTCGACGAATGAAAGGATGGGTTACGGTCGATCCCTCAGAGGTCATTGAAGTGATCAATCGGTTTGGACGCTTAAAAGTGTTAGACGATCGAGAGTTAGTGATCGAATTTGAAAAGAACGAAGACCTGAAATCTCTCCAGACGATCCTTCATGAAACCTTCAACGGAGAAGTTGACGTAGAGCCCATCTCTAAAAAATAACCCCAACTATTCTTTTGCTTTGGGTGGCATGGCCCAGGCAAAACCATCCACCACCATCTCTCCCTTCTGATTGATGCAGGTCGTTCTGAATCTTACCCGATTTTTTTCAGGGATGAGTTCAACAACCTCAACCCTAACGGTAAGAGTGTCTCCGATTCTAACTGGCGAAAGAAATTTGATCTCATGGGAGAGATAGATCGTTCCATGACCAGGAAGAACATTACCGAGGACATTGGAGAGGAGACCAATGGAAAGGGCTCCATGAGCGATCCTCCCTTTAAAATGAGTTTTTTCTGCATAAACTTGATCGAGGTGAACCGGATTAAAATCACCGATGACCCGGGCAAACTCATTGACTAACTCCTCGGAGATCAACTTTTCAATTTGCGCCGAATCACCGAGTTTCATCTCATGTATGTATTTTCCGTTGACCATAGAAGCGGGACCCCTATTCGTGAGGGTTTATAGATAGGACGGTTAGATGGGTTAAACCATTAAGTATTTTTTTCGGACTTCTTCGTTTTTCTTTAAATCATCAATAGTGCCTTGAAATCGAATGGTTCCCTTGTCCATGACGTAGCAGCGATCACTCAGGGCCATCGAGAGGCCAACATTGTGTTCGCAAATAAGCATGGTAATGCCCGTTTTTTTGATCTCTGTGAGTTGTTCCCCCATCGCTTTAACGACCAGGGGAGCGAGTCCTTCTCCGGGTTCATCAAGGAGGATGAGTTGGGGATTGGTCATCAGGGTTCGGGCAACCGTGAGCATCTGTTGTTCACCCCCGCTGAGTTGATTTCCCATATGGGCTTCCAGTTCTTTCAGTTTTGGAAAGAGGTGATAAATGCGGTCAAGATTCCAGATGGCTCCCTCTCTTTCACGGCGAGCCACGAGGATGTTCTGCCGAACGGTCAGATCCGGGAAAATTCTTCGATCGTCTGGAACAAACCCGATTCCCATCTGCGCAATCACGTAAGGGGGTTTTCCAGCAATCTCCTGTCCCAAAAACTTGATACTTCCAGATCGCGGAGGCGTAAGGCCAATGATGCTTCTGAAGGTGGTGGTTTTGCCAGCTCCGTTTCTCCCGAGAAGACAGACTGCTTCTCCCTTATCAACCTTAAGAGAGATCCCGAAAAGGATGTGACTGGTTCCATAATAAGTGTGAATCTCTTTAATTTCAAGCATTAAGCCACTCCACCCAAATAGACTCTCTGAACCTCCTCGCTGTTTCTTACCTGTTCTGGTGTACCATCCGCAATCAGTGTGCCTTGATGGAGCACGGAGATTCTTCTGGCGATTCCGAACACGACGCTCATATCATGCTCGGTGAAGAGGATCGTTAACCCTTTTTCATTAACCAATCGGCGAATGAAAATCATCGTACTTTCAGTTTCCTCTGGGGACATTCCACAGGTGGGTTCATCCAGCAAAAGGATTTCTGGTTCGGTTCCCAGTGTAATAGCCAGTTCAAGCCTTTTCTTGTCCCCATGAGAAATAGATTCTCCCAGAACATTTGCCTGGTTGGCAAGGCCTACGTCTTCGAGTATCTTCCATACCTCTTCTTTAAAAAATTTCTTTGCAGAGGGGAAGAAGGTTAGGGTTTTCCGGCGATGGGCCAGTAATCCCATTAAGACGCTTTCATAAACAGTTAGTTTAGGATAGATGCTTGTAATCTGAAAAGAACGGGTGATTCCCCGCTGGCAACGTTGGTAGGCTGGCAACGGTGTGATCTCGCTTCCTTTATAAAAAACCTTTCCTTCTGTGACCTTATGATAGCCGGTGATGAGATTGAAAAAAGTGGATTTTCCAGCACCGTTGGGGCCAATGATGGCATGGATATCCCCTTTTTTGACGTCCAGATTGACCTGATTGACGGCTCGAAGCTTCCCGAAGTCTTTGGTAATATTGAAGGTTTGAAGAATGGGTTCAGCCACTTCGTCTTCCTACCTGTTCCTGGTTTTGGATGTCTCGTTTCTCTTTCAATTTCTCCTTGGCAAATCCTAAAATCCCGCCCGGTAATACGAAGATGATAATCAGAATAATGGTTCCCATAATGATAGGCCAGAAATGGGTAAAACCCAAAATATAGGCATGGATAAATGTCATGATGAACATACCCAATACAGGTCCCAGGAAAACATTGGGCCCGCCCAGGATGGCCGCCATGACCGGTTCACCTGATTTAATCCACGTTAGATAGGATGGAGCAACGGACCTGTAAAAAGGAACCCAGATGGCTCCTGCCAATCCGGCAAAAGCAGCGGCTATCACAAAGGCTATGAGTTGATACCGGGCGATATGGATTCCTAAAAATTCTGTCCTTTCAGAGTTTTCCCGCATCGCCTTCAGGGTTTGACCAAAAGGAGAATTCACAAGACGCCATAAGACAAGCGTCGAAAGAGCAAACACAAAAAAGATAAGATAATAATAAGCCTCGATAGACTTTAAATACTCAGGCGGGAAAACCCCCTGGATGCCATCATCCCCTCCGGTGAAGTCATGCCATTTAAAGATGATTACAAAGATGAGCTGTCCAAAGGCAAGCGTTAATACCGCGAAATAGATCCCCCGCAATCGAACGCAAAAATAGCCTACGATCAGTCCAACCAGACTTGCCAGTCCAACCCCAGCGACCAGACTGAGCCAGAAATTGAACTGTAATTTAGTCATGAGCATGGCAACGGCATATCCACCCAATCCATAAAAGGCAGCCTGACCAAAGGAGAGTTGCCCCATATAGCCAAAAAGAAGGTTAAAACTTAGCGCAAAAAGGCTCATCACCATTGCTTCACAAAGAATGGTTATGTAAAATTTTGAAATGACAAAGGGGGCGATCAGAAATCCAACGATCAAAAGGATCAACCACCCGTTTTTTTTCAACCAAGAACGATTTTTCACCCTTTGAATCCTTTGAGTTTTACTTCATTTTTTATCTTTCTGGCCTTCCAAAAATTCCCCATGGCCTGATAATGAGAACTGCAGCCATCACCATAAAAATGAAAGCCAAAGCGAGTTCAGGCTTAAACATAATTCCAAAAGCATAGACCTGTCCGACGATAAAGGAACCCAGAAGTGTTCCCGGAAGACTGCCCATCCCCCCAATGACCACCACTGCAAAACATTCAACAATAATCTCAATGTCCATCCCGAGAGCAATAGATCCGAAGGGGGCTGTTACCGCTCCGCTTAAACCCGCAATGATGGATCCAAGCACAAAAATCCATGTAAACAGCCATGGGATGGGAATGCCCAGAGCAGAGACCATCTCCCGATCGTGGGCGGCCGCTCGGATGATATCGCCGAGGCGGGTTTTATAGACAAGCCACCAGAGAACGATCACCAGGATGAGTCCCAGTAGAATGACGAAAAAATTGTACGAAGGAAAAGGAAAACCAAAGAGGAAAACAGCTCCCTTGAAAGGCGGGGGTCTGGGAATGGAGAGGAATTCACCTCCCCACCCCCATTTAACAATGTCGGTGATGATCAGGACAATGGCATAGGTTGCCAAAAGTTGTTCAGGCCATCCTCTCGCATATAGACGCCTGAGTAGGAAAAACTCGATGAGAATGCCAATGAGTCCCATGATGAGTGAAGCGAGAATCGTTGCGATGTAAAATCCAACCACCGGGATCAGGAGAACTTTCCAGACGGAGTAGGTGACAAAGGCTCCTAACATATAAAGGGAGCCATGCGAAAAGTTGAGGACTCTTAGAACACCAAATGTGAGCGAAAGGCCCGAGGCGACCAGAAAGAGCAGGGCCGCCCGGGCAATTCCACTTAAAAACTGATTGAAGAGGACATCGAAAGACATCATGTTTAAACTTGGTCTTAAGGCTTAGAGGGTGAAATGTCCATTTAAACCCCTTACTCTTCACGCCTGACGCCTTACTGATTTACCGTACCACTCCTGTTTTCTTCCAGATCTCTCTGACGCTGGCTTCGGGTCGAACCACCTGTTCTCCTGGAACCCTGGTGATATCTTTCCAGATTTTAAAGGGATACGCTGGATCTTTGGCAATGGTTCCCTGATAACAGGGGACCGTTCCCATATGATCCAGTGGACGGATGCTGAAGGTTCCTCTCAAGCTGTCAATGGTGATTCCCTCTAAAGCCTTTACCACAGCTTCTGTTTCGATGGTTTTGGCTTTATCAACTCCTGCTTTCAGGAGATAAACGGCATCGTAGTTCATCACCGCCCAACCGTCAGGGTAGGTGCCTCGAGCCTTTCTAAATTTATCAACAAAGGCCATCATCTTCGGATTGGGATCCTGGAAAAAGTCGCCCCGGGCAAAGGCAAAGGTTCCTTCAGGAGCATCAGGTCCCAGGGCAATAAGGACTGGAAGGTCATAGAGAGCAATGAAAGGAATCTTTTCAAAAAAACCGTAAGGAGCTGCCTGCTTTGTAAAAGCTACTAAGTCGCCTCCAAAAAGGGAGCTGTGAACGGCATCGGGTTTCTTAGCCATGATCGCCGTGATAAAGGCCGTAAAATCTTTTTCCCCGAACTTTGGCCAGGCTTCGTATAAAATTTCAGCGTCTGGCACCAATCTCTTTATTTCCTCTGTGAAAGCGGCAGCCTCACGACGGCCAAATTCATAGTCAGGATTAATAGTGCAGAATTTCTTTGCTGTGGGGACTTTTTTATGCAGGTATCGTGTTGCCGCAGTGGCCTCCATATAGGTGTTTGGAACGACCTGGAAGAAGTAGGGAGAGAATTTGTCGACGGTTTGACCTTCTGTGTTGGCAATGGCAGAAATTCTAATGGTTTTATATTCGGTATGAACCACCTGCATCGCAAGACCTGTTCCACTGCTGCAGGGACCGATGAGGAAGTTTACTTTTTCTCTTAGCAACAGATCTTTTACCTCCCTGACTGCTACATCCACTTTGCCTTCAGTGTCGCGAACGATGACTTCGATGGGTCTGCCTAAAAAACCTCCCTTGGAATTGATCTCCTCAACCGCAATTCGCAAGCCATGCATCCCTGTCTCGGAATACATGTAGCAGGGGCCTGCAAAGTCATAAATAGCTCCAATTTTGACCGGCTCTTTTGACACCGGCTTTTTAGCCGGGGCAGGTTTTGTCTGTGCAAAACCCATCGGGATGACCAAAAGGCTACTCACAAACAGCATAAGGATAATGATAGAAACTTTCTTCATGGAACGCCTCCTTTCTTTGATCATGTAAGGGACTTTAAGATCATTTGATTTCTAACCATAACGTTCTGGATGTGCCTGAACTTCCTTGATAAAATCTTCCACTGTCTCTCGAAGAAAATATTTTGTCTTCCACCCCCATTCCGCATGTGCTTTCGATTCATCGAGATACTTTGGCCAACTTCTAACGATTTCGGTTAATTCCCTGTCAGGTTTGAATTGAATGTCTGCAGAAGGGATCACCCTTTTGACCTCATTGGCTATCTCTCTGGCGGTAGGTGAGAAGCCGGCAATGCAATAGACCCTTCTTTTTAACTTTGTGTTATCCGCTTCATACAACCTGATAAGGCAGTCCACACAATCTTTGATGTAGAGAATAGGCATGATGACATCTTCTTCAACCGTCACCTGATAAGGCCTGTTGAGCGCTGGTTCTGAAATCATCAGGGTACTGTAAGCGGAGGCTCCACCGCCACCTCTTCCCGGCCCGATGATTGATGGAAGCCTTACAGCTCGGAAATCAACTCCAAACTTCCTGTGGTAGTACTCTCCCAGTCTTTCAGAAAAGACTTTCGTCACTCCATACATCGAGATAGGCATCTGGAGGGTGTCCTCATTGACCCTCTCGAGCCCCAAACCGTAACTTGCAATAGTGCTTGTAAATACGACTCGGTCGACATTAAACAACCTCGCCGCCTCAAGAACATTAAAAGTGCCACCAGCGTTAACCTCATAGGCTGTGATGGGTTTCTCCTCTGCGGAAGCAGAGAGGAGGGCACCTGTATGATAGATACCATCAATTCTATATTCCTTGACCGCTTCAAGCACCTCTGCCCATGAGGCAAGGTTGCCCTGAACGATTTTCACTTTTTCTTTAATATCTTTAATCAATGGAGAGGAGCTCACAATGTCAAAGAGAACCACCTCCTCCCCCTTTTTAATGAGAGCATGGGCAAGGTATGCGCCTATAAACCCTAAACCACCAGTAATTAATTTTGGCATACTGATCTTCCCTGAGATTGACTTGAGTTGAATGGAGAGATATTAGATTTATATGATCAGCAAAAAATGAGCCAGTTAAATATTTCTTTCTAATTAGTTTTAATATGTTGAAATCAAAAGGTTTTTTATTTTAAATAAAAATCCATTTGAAACGAATATGTTGAAAAAATTCTACAGTCACAATCTTTTAAATAAAATTATTTATTATTTACAAATAGTTAATAATATTGTAGATTAAATTCTATATGTAGAAAAAAATCTACATTAAAGAGATATTCGGAGAAATATTCAGTTTTTTCAATTTTTTATAAACTGCAGTCCTGTGGATTCCGAGAAGTTTCGCAGCCTTATTTTTATTGTTGTTTGAGATACGAATGGCTTGGAGCAGAGCCTCTTTTTCCATATCCTCACGGAGCCGTTTGAGATGGGAAGGTGGGGTCTTAATAAGGCCATTTTTCATTCTCTGGAGGAAAAAAGGAAGGTGGTGGACTTCAATCGTATTTCCTTCAACCGCATAGATCGTTCTCTCCAGGATATTCGAAAGTTCTCTCACATTTCCAGGCCAATCATAATTTTCAAATATTGCCAACACTTCAGGCGAGACCTTAAAGATTCCAGTCCCAAGATCTTTATTCATCGTTTCGATCAGATGGTTTACGATATCTGGGATATCTTCTTTTCGTTCTCGAAGAGGAGGAATATAGATAGGAATGACGTTTAAGCGATAGTACAAATCCTTTCTAAATGTTCCTCTTTCAATACTCTCTTCAAGGTTTTCATGGGTTGCTGCAATTAATCTAAAATTGCTCTTGGTAACCCTTGTTCCTCCCAGACGTTCCGTCTCTTTTTCCTCCAGCACTCGAAGAAGTTTTGGCTGCATCTCAAGAGGAAGATCACTGACCTCATCAAGAAAGATGGTTCCCTGATGGGCCAGCTCAAACTTCCCGGGTTTGCCTCTGGTTCCAGCACCCGTAAAGGCTCCGGGTTCATACCCGAAAAGTTCTGACTCGAGGAGCTCTTTGGGAATGGCGGCGCAGTTTAATCGAATAAACGGGTAAAGCCTTCGTTCGCTTGCATGGTGGATGGCATGGGCAAAAAGCTCTTTACCGGTTCCACTTTCTCCGATAAGCAACACCGGAGAATGGGACTGTGCTGCCTTTAAAGCCAATTTTTTTAATTCCACCATCCTGTTGCTTTTACCTACAATATTATTGATGGTATATTTTGAAGATCTTAAACTTTCAAGCTCTTTTTCATAAAACTCGACCTTAGATTCCAAAAGACTCAGCTTCTTGGATAGGGCATGGACATCCCTCACATCCTTAAACATCACCTGACCATAGACGGCGATGATTTCTCCGTTGATTTCAATGGGGATGCGCTGAACGACCATGTCCTGGCCTTTGATCCGATGGGGATGATTGATTTCAGGGATTCCCGTCTTTCCAACAATATGCATTCGGGTATTTTCGAGCACCTCGGTGCAGTGTTTCCCTACCATCTTCTCAGGATCGACATCGAGAAAATTCCCATAGGTTTTGCTGAAGAAGATTATTTTTCCATTTCGATCAGTGATCATCACGCCATTATGGATATTGTCGAGGATGGCCTCATAGAACCGGACCTTCTCCTGGAGATCTTTGTCATTTTTTCTGTCCATCCTTTATCCTCCGATCTGATCCTTCCATCCTAATCTACCAAAACGGATGATTTTGTCAAAGGTTTTTTTGAAGGGAGGAAAATTTGTGAGGATCGGTGAACCCGTCTATTTTAAAAAAGGAGATAGTAAAAGGCTGATTCGTGCATCACTCAGGTTAAGAGGAAGCCGATTTCATCTGGCCGCGGACGCACCGAACATGATAGGCATTGCTCTTGTAGTAACTGAGGAGGTAGGCTCCGTCAAACATAAGAATCCAGGCGCATGTGGTATTATTCTCGAAGGTAGTTGAAGACCAGTAGGATAGTTCATCCCTGAAAGGAACTTCCTCTCTCATTGGAGCTCTCCCATCGGATCGGGCCTGGGTTCTGTCAAGAAGCGATTCGAGTTCAGCCAGTGTAGGTAACCTCCAATCTCGCTTTCCATCCAGCGAGAGAGAGGCGGCGTATTCCATCGCTTGGTGCCATGTCATCTCTCCAGGGGACTGTATTTGCCACTCAAGGCCAGTTTTTGGGTCTTGCCAGCTAAGCGGTGTTTCCTTGTCAATTTCAAGATTCATTGTAACTGAAAAACGCGAGATCTTGATGGGGGGGAGGAATGAAATGCTCAAAGAGGGCAATATTATGTCACTCCCCCCATAAGCCTTCTTAAAGACTTGCAAAGACCTCTTTTGGAAACTTTCTCGGATTTCCCCAGGTAATACATCGGGTGGGACAGATCGCATAACAGGCTGGCACTTCATTGCGCCTTCTTTTATCGACACAGAGGTCGCATTTGACAGCTTTGATCGCCTCATGATTAAACTGCATGACCTCGTAAGGGCAGGCCTGGACACAACAGGTCCCGCATGAAATGCACCTTTTTGCTTCCTGCATCACCAATGATTTGGTAAGCCCTTTCTGAACCTCATTAAAGTTCTTGATCCGTTTCTGAGGATCGAGGTAAGACATCTGAACGCGTGGGGTTCGATCAATCTTTCCTTTTTGAGGTTGATGGATCGCCTTCAAGGGAAGGTCTCTTCCTAACCGGAGATTTTCACCTTTTAAATATCGGCTGATGGAGATAGCTGCCTGCCTGCCGTCTGCAATGGCTTCGATAACTGTTTTAGGTCCCCTTGCCGCATCCCCGCCGGTAAAGATATCCGAATCTTCGCTCTGGAGCGTTAGAGGATCGACCTTCAATGTTCCCCATTCGGTTAATGAGCAGGCGCATTCGGGTGTCAAACAGCACCAATCTGATTCCTGTCCCAGAGCGGTGATGACCGCGTCAACCTTTATTTTAAATTCCGAGCCAGGGATGGGTTCAGGTTTTTTCCGTCCGCTTTCATCGGGTTCGGTCAAACGCATCTTGACACATTCAATCGCCTGGACACGGCCGTTGTTACTTAGAAACCGGACGGGTTGAGTGAGCGTTCGGATGGGAATCTTCTCTTCCCGGCATTGCTTGATCTCTTCCGGAGAGGAAGGCATCTCTTCTAAACCGCGACGATAGAGAATGAATGCCTTTTCAGACCCTAACCTTCGAGCAGATCGAACGGCATCCATCGCCACATTTCCTCCACCGATGACAGCCACCCTCTTTCCCAGTTCGATGGGTTTACCCAAGTTGAGCTGACGAAGGTAGTCCAGCCCTCGATAAATGCCAACGAGATCTTCTCCCGGGATACCCATCCGAAGGCTTTCCTGGGCACCAATGGCAAGAAAGAAGGCTTTAAATCCTTCCTGACGCAGTTGGGCAATCGTTTTATCTTTACCCACCTCAATGCCGGTCTTCATCGTGACACCCATGTCACGAATCATTTTGATCTCTGCCTCTGCGATAGGTCGCGGCAATCGGTAGGAAGGGATGCCTGTGGTGAGCATTCCCCCCAGAGTTTTCGACTTTTCAAAGATCGTTGCCTTGTAACCTTCCTGAGCCAGATAATAAGCACAGGCCAGACCTGCAGGGCCAGACCCAACTATAGCCACTTTTTCTTTTTTCTTTGGTTTCATGTCTGGCCTGTAGCGTTCTTTTGCGTTTAGGTCCATATCACCCAAAAAGCGCTCAATCGCATGAATCGCAACGGGTTGGTCGATCTGATCACGGTAGCATTCCGATTCACAGGGGTGAGGACATACCCTGCCACAAATGGATGGGAAAGGGCTTGCGAGTTTGATGAGCTGGAGGGCTTCTTTGAATTTCCCTTTACTGGCAAGGCTTACAAAACCTTGGACATCAATGTGTGCCGGGCATCCCATTTTACATAAGGAGGTATCCTGTTTTTCAGCACCTGATTTTCCCATCACGGCATTACAGCCGTTACATTTTTCATAATCCACCAAAACCACTTCTGTTTTGGGGTCTTTGGTGATGGCTCCTTCTGGACAGGCAAGGGCACAGGGAGCGTCTTCACAATGGTGGCAGTAGAGAGGCTTAAAGTAGGGAGCCCTCTCAATTACCTGTATCACTTTTGGGCCTACCCCCAGGCCATGTTCCTGCTTGCAGGCAACCTCACAGGCGTGGCAACCCATACATTCCGTTTCGTTGAGCATCAAGGAAATTTTTCCCATTTCTTTCCTCCTATCTATGATGGCAGCGATTCATCTTTGAAATCGATGTTTACTCTTCTACCGGCGCGATATGACACAGACAGACCCTGAGATTGGTTGAACCCATAGCAGGATCCAGCGTCTCATAGGCATTATCCGTCAGGATGTTCACATTTGAGATATTCCAGCCATGGCTCGGGTCTTTCTGTTCAGGGAACCACCAACCGTGTTCCGCTACAATCACCCTTGGATCGATGTTTTCGTTCAGCTTGGCACGCTGTTTAATTCGACCCCTTGGGGAGGAGATATAAACCCATTGCCCGTTCTTGATATTATGTTTCTTAGCCGTCTCTGGATGGATCTCAACCGTAGGATCGGGCCGGATCTCCCTCAGCCATGGAATCTGCCGGTTGGCCGAATGGAAAAAAGTCGGAGTTCGAAGTCCGGCATTCAGAATATATGGATAATCCTTCAGGAGATGGGGAGTGGAATAGGGACTCTCTGGAATTTCCACATATTTGGGAAGAGGGTCGTATCCCCACTTCTCAAGAACTGTTGAATAGAGCTCCACCTTCTTGGAGGGAGTGGAGAACCCCCTCTGCCTGTATTTGTAATAGACCATCTCCCCCCGGAGATAGCCCTTCTCCTTAAACTGTTCCCAGGTCAGACCAGAGGGTTCGAGCAAGTAAGTTAATGCATCCTCAACCGTTGGCCACCACTCCTGCCCCATCCTCTTTCCCAATTCGAGAAAGATTTTGTGATCCTGCCAGCACTCACCAATCTCGACGCACTTCTGTCTGGCAAGCACATATCCATGCCTTTTCCAGTTGTCCGCCACATGATTTTGCTCGAGCCAGGTTCCAGAGGGCAGGAAGATATCCGCCAACTCCGCAGTCGGAGTCAGAAAGAAATCAATGACAGCCAGAAATTCGAGATGCTTTAATGCCTCATAAGCCTCTTTCGCATTTGCCCGGGTGATGACTGGATTACTTCCACACAGAATCCCTGCCTTAAGAGGGTAAGGCTTTCCCGTGAGAATGGCATCCCATGCCTTTTTCGGATTGATCAGAGCGACCCGGGCGCCTAATTTGAACTGATCCCCTCCCAGCCTCTTGGCCTGTTGTTCAGGTGAAAGATCCCTGTGTCGAGCAAACTCTGCAACGGTGCGAGTGGGTGGATTAACAAAAAGGGCGTTTCCGCCAGGGGCGTCGAGATTTCCTGTAATGGCCATCAGTCCGGTGGTGGAGCGGGTGTAATTAACACAATTAATGGTCTGTTCCGTAGGAACACCCCAGTGAATGCAGGCCGGTTTGGTGGTGGCATACATTCTTGCTGCCTGTCGGATCAGGTCTTTATCCACCCAGGTAATCTCCGCAACCTTTTCAAGGGGATAATCCTTCATCACCCTCTCTTTAAAAGGCTCCCATCCATGGATATGATGTTCGACAAATTCCTTGTCGTAAAGCTCTTCCTCAATGATGACCCGGTGAAATCCGAGGGACATGGCTGCATCCGTTCCCGGTCGGATCTGAAGCCAGAGGTCTGCTTTATTGGCGATGAACCCTTTCCGTGGATCGATACAGATGAGTTTGACTCCCTTTTTGTAGGCTCTCCAGAAGGCCTCGCCTTTATATTCGTCTGGATTCGTCCATTGGGGATTGCACCCCCACATGACAATGCACTTGGGACCTCCATCATAATCGGCAATCGGCAGGGTCCCACAGGTGATCAGCGTGGAGCCAACCCTTGATACATAGCACATGTGGCCAGCGGTGAGGACATTGGGGGTTCCTAAAAGGTTTGCAAACCGGTAGAGATGGCTCTCATAATCTCTACCCGTCCCCTGTCCCACGACAATCGATTCGGGTCCGTACTCAGCGATCACCTTCTTAAATTTTTCAACAATGGTAGTTAAGGCTTCATCCCATGAGATCCGTTGCCATTTCCCTTCGCCTTTGGCTCCAACACGTTTCAGGGGATAGAGAACCCGATCTGGATGGTAAGCCAATTGTGTAATCGCCAGACCCTTGCTGCAAAGGGTTCCATGGCTAATCGGAGAGTCGGGATCTCCCTCAACTTTAATAACCTTGCCGTCTTTGACGTGGGCGATTACACCACATCCGCCGTGACAACTCCGGCAAGCCGTTCGAATCTTTTTTACCTCTTCCATCAGTTCTCCTCCTTCCCCCAGGCGGGGGTGATAAACTTCAGAATATAGACAAAGGTTAATAGAATATCGGCGTTCCTGACGATGGATGGATTTCCTTGAGCCAGAACCAGAAGTTTTTTAGCACTCTCTTCGATCTTTGAGATTTCGGTTCTAATTGGATCATTCATTTTTGCCTCCTTCTCTCAAGTCCTTAAACCTTTTCGCCTTTAGAGTGTAACGCGGAAGCGATCCCGGAGGTTCCATGATGACATGGAAAGTCAAATTCGTTGCAATTTTTAGACTTTCATGAAGTCGGGTCTTTGTCTGTTCGATGGAACTGACCGTTAGCGCGGGGTGGACCTCAGCTTTGAGTGTGATGACGTCCATCAAGCCTCTTCTCTCCACGATGATCTCAAATTCCTCCACCTCCGGGAAGTCTTTTCGAAGCACCTCTTCCACGGTTTTTGGCGAGAAGAGAACTCCCCGTACTTTGCGAAGATCGTCAATCCTTCCTACCACTTCTTTAATCTTCTTGGAGGTTCTGCCACAGGAGCAATGGCTTTTCCCCTTAATCACAAGATCTTTGGTGTTAAAACGAATCAAAGGGAAGGATCTTCGGCCCAAAGGGGTAACAACAGCAACCCCGATTTCACCTTCTTCTACTTCTTTCTGGAGTGTTTCTCGATCAAGGATTTCGACCAAGAAGAAGGGCTCAATGATATGGAGGCCGTCTTTGGCTTCACACATCCCCGCCCAGGCACAGGGCTCGGTTCCACCGATATGGTCAAAGACATGGCACTGATAAAGCTCCTCCAACCGCTTTCTCGTTGCCGCGGGCATCGGTTCACCCGCACAGAGCATCCGTTCAATGCCAAGGGAAGCAGGGTCAATCCCCATGGATTTGGCTTCTTCGGCAATATGGAGCCCATAGGTGGGAGTGTTCATCATCCCGTTCGCACGGATCTCAAGGATCTTATGAATCCTTCCTTTCGTATCAAGCGCTCCTCCTGGAATGAGTTCACACCCCACCTTTTCCGAGGCAAAATGGGCTTCCCAAAAAGCGACATAGACATTGTAACCAAAGGGAAGAAAGACCCGGTGACGGGACCTGAAACCTGCCATATAGAGGATGTGACACCATGCCTCAATCCTCCACTGCCAGCTCTCATAGGTTTCGGGGACATAGATCGGTTTGCCAGTGGTGCCGCTGGTCTGCCTGAAAGTCGTCACCTTTTCGATGTCCACCCCGAGGAGCCCGCCATAAGGGAAAGGTTCCATCTCCTGAAATTTTCTCATCTCCTCTTTTTCTGTAAGAGGAATCTTCTTGACATCATCGAGGGTGCGAATCTCTTTTTCATCAATTCCCCTTATCTTTTCATGATAGAGGGCGGAGTTCGCCTTGGCATAGGCGAACATATTCCGGAAATAGGAGAGTTCAATGTGATCGTAGGCCTCTCTGGGAAGTGTTTCCAGGTACGGATTCCAATAGTTCATCGTCCCTCCTTTCTTCCTCTCTGTTTAAGGTGTAGTGGATAAACGGTCTCTACATCTGCTCCTAACTTCTGTGAAATCTGATAGGCACACTCAGCCACTTTTGGCCCATACACGTCTATTTTATTCTCAGGAAATGTTCCGATCAGAATGAGACAGCCGATCAGTTTGTCATGGTTGGCAAACAGGGGAGCACTAACGACATTGGCTCCAGGGGTAATCCCTCCTACATCACTGGCATAACCCAATATTCGGCATTCATTGAGTTCTTTGCGCAGGAGGTCCATCTTCATCAGGGATGGATCGCCGTAGAAATAGGTCTTCTTTTTTGCAAAGATCTTTTCCCTTTCGGTCTCTGGAAGAAAGGCAACGATCGCCTTTCCATGGGCTCCAAGAGTGATGTGAAACCTATGTCCCAACCGAACCGTGAATCCAACATTTTGATTTCCTTCATGCTTACCAAGAACGATGACATGTTCTCCATTGATTAATCCGAAAAGGGCTGTCCCATTTGTTTCAGTGGCAAGATGCTGGAGAAAAGAAGAGGCCACGTCCGGATAGCGAATGTTATCTAAAACATGGCGTGAAAGAGTAAGAAGGCCAGGCCCCAGGGAGTAGGTTTTGGTCTTGGGGTCTTTTTCCACAAACCCAAACTGAAGGAGGGTGTTAAGAATGGAGAAGCCTTTGCTTTTATGAATTCCAACCTCTTTTACAATTTCGGTTAACCCCATTTTAAAGTTTGAACTTTTACTTAAACAGAGGAGGATGCGAGAGGCCTGCTCCACTGCAGGAACAATAGGTTTGTAAGAAGAGGTGTTAGGTTCCTTCTTTCCCTGGCGAGGCTTCGGCAAATTAGATCCTTTCAAAAAGTTCTATAAGTAGAACAGCGTTATAAAAACTGACCAAATCTTACTGGAAAGGAATGACCTTGTCAAGAGGTTTTTTGAATGGGTATTTGATTTGAGCCAGGTATGACCAAAGGGAGGGATTCTCTAAGCAAAAACCTATAGCCGTACTTCTTCGGTCTCTAATCCTTCTCCTCTTCGCGAATACATTCATCCAGAATTCGAATCGCTTCATCGATCTCTTCTTTTTGAATGATTAAAGAAGGAGCAAATTCGAGGGCCTGTCCCATCGTCTTGATGATCAATCCTTTTTCCTTAGCTCGATCCGTAATCCGGATGACCCTCTGGGGGGGGAAGGGGGTTTTCTTCTTTTTATCGAGGGTGAAATCCATACCAAGCCATAAGCCGGTTCCTCTCACTTCACCAACAATGGGATGGGATTCAAGGGTCTTTAAGCCATCTAAAAAGTAGGCACCCATTTCCCAAGAGCGATCGATCAGATGCTCGTTCTTCATGATCTCAAGGTTTTTCAAAGCAGCCGCACAGGCAACAGGGTGATTTGAATAAGTGTGAAGATGATGAAAAATGTCTATGGGATCCATCACCCTGTCTGTACATCCAACCGCTCCAAGGGGAACATAACCGCTTGATATTCCTTTTGCCATCGTCATGAGATCAGGTTGAATATCAAAATGGTCTATTCCGAACCATCTCCCCGTCCTGCCGAATCCACAGATCACTTCGTCAATGATGAGAAGGATTCCATATCGATCACAGATCTCCCGGATGACCTTCCAGTAATCTTTCGGAGGGGCATAAGCACCAAACCCCTGTTGAATCGGTTCACCAATCAATGCAGAAATCTGTTCGGGATCTTCAAACTGGATCACTCGTTCTACATCCTTTGCACATGCAAGATCGCAACTGGGGTAGGTGAGATGTAAAGGGCAACGGTAACAATAGGGGGATTCCACAAAGACTGTACCCGGTGCCAGAGGTTCCATCACCTGTCGCATCGGAAGGACTGTTCCCAGCACATTTAATGCTCCGCCTGTCACACCGTGGTAGGCCCCGCGCCTTGAGATGACCTTATATCTTTTTCTCTCACCTCTGAAGAAATGAAAGTGCTTGGCTAATTTCATCGCCGACTCCACTGCCTCGGATCCGCTTGAGACGAAAAAGAACTGATTGATCTTTTCAGGGGTCATTTCAGATAGGACCTCTGCAAGACGAAGAGCTGGCTCATTTGCAAACTCCATGGGAGTGAAATAACAGAGTTTTACCATCTGATCATAGGCCGCCTGGGCAATCTCCTTTCGTCCATAACCCACATGGACAGGCCGGGTCATCCCCGCTTCCAAGTCAAGGTACCGCCTTCCGTTTTGATCAAAGACCCAGACGCGTTCCCCTTTCGTGATTACGGTGAGACCATCTTTGATCCGATCACGGTGTGTCCTTGCCAGTATGAGATGGGATTGAACTTGATGAAGTCGTTCATTATCGGTCATAGGTTTCTCCTTACGCTACTCCACGCTACTCCCCTCACTTTTTCAAGAGGGGGAATTTTCTAAATAGATGAACTCCACACCCCTGAAATCTTCTCCGCGCAAAAAGGACATGCTCCATTTCTAACCTGATTCTTCAGAAGAATAAAGTGTGACCGCTCGATGATCTTCTTGCCACATTTGGGGCAGTAGGTGTGATTTGCGGAGTGACCCACAACATTTCCAACATAGACAAACTTGAGACCTTCGGATTTCCCCACCTCCATGGCTTCTTCAAGAGTCTTGATGGGTGTAGGAGGAAGGGAGGTTAACTTATATTGGGGAAAGAAACGGGTAAAATGGATAGGCGTTTCGCTTCCAAGATATGAAACAATCCACCGGCACATCTTCCGAATGTCTGCCATATCATCATTGAGTGTTGGGATGATGAGGTTGACAATTTCAAGGTGTTTGCCCGATTCCCGGATTGTCCTCAAAGTGTCTAAAACCGGATCGAGTTTTGCCTCAGAAATTTCTTTATAAAATTTCGGATTGAAGGACTTTAAATCCACGGTCACACCATCCAGAAATTTTAAAAGTTCAATCAAAGGGGCTCTGGCGATCCCTCCGTTTGTATGACAGAGCGTGAGAAGCCCCTTCTGCTTTGCAAGCTGAGCGACCTCGATCATCATCTCAAAAAAGACCGTGGGTTCGTTAATACTATGCGAGATGGATTTACAGCCCTGTCTTAAACTCTCTTCCACAATTTCCTTCGGAGTATATTTCATGGGGTTGATCTCTTCGGGGGCGGATTGGGAGATAGACCAGTTCTGACAGTGTTTGCACCTGAAATTACAGGAGGCTGTATAGACACAGAGGTTCTTATGCCCCGGGACCATATGATACATCGGTTCCAGTTCAATGGGGTCAATTTGAAGACCAGCTGGCCTTGCATACACAAGACTATGGAGTTCTCCTTTACGGTTCTCCCTCACCCTGCAGAAACCCCTTCGCCCCTCTCCAATCGTGCATCTTCGAAAACAGAGTTCGCACTGGATCAGATTTCCATCCACCTTTTTAAAAAACATAGCTTTTTTACCAAAATGCTCTCCTGCTTGAGTGACAGAAGATAGGAAACGTATGGTGGCTCCCATGGATAGACAACCGAGGAACGTCCTTTTTAAAAAGATTCTGCGGTTCAAGCCCAAATCCATTTCCCTGGCACCGGAGTGTTACAAAACCTACATCTTCCATCGTGAAGATTCATCTCTGTGATGTCAAAATGGGTTCGATGGATGATCTTCTTGCCACAAGAATGGCAGAAGGTCGAATTCCTGATATGACCCGGAACGTTTCCAATATAAACATACCGCAATCCGTTTTCGATGGCAATCTCATAAGCAGATTCTAAGGTCGGGAGTGGAGTAGGGGGGAGATGAGTCAATTTGTAATTGGGAAAAAACCGGGTGAAATGAATCGGAGTTTCCACACCCAGATTCTCTTTAATCCACCGACACATCTCTTTGATCATCTTTGGATCGTCGTTTAAGGTAGGGACAACAAGATTAACGATCTCGAGCCAGGTGCGATTCTTCTTAACAGTGATGAGTGTTTCGAGCACAGGCTTGAGGCTGGCGGAACAGACCTCTTCATAGAATTTTTCGCTGAACCCCTTAAGGTCGATCTTGACTGCATCGAGGACGCTTAAAAGTTTGAGCATAGGGTCTCTATTGATATAGCCATTCGAAACGATGGAGGTCTTGATTCCATTCTGTCTGGCAATCAAGGAGATATCATAGAGATACTCAAAGTAAACCGTAGGCTCGGTATAAGTGAATGAGACAGAATCAACCCCCCCCTTTCTTACTTTCTGCAGGATTTCTTCGGGTGAATAATAAGAGTGAGGTAATTCTTCAATACTCTTCTGAGAGAGATGCCAGTTCTGGCAATATTTGCATCGAAAGTTGCAACTGGCGCAGGTGAGACAGAGTCGCAAATGCCCAGGATAGAAATGGTAAATCGGAGCCTTCTCTATCGGTCCAATGTCAACAACTGCCGGTTCTCCATAAACAAGGGTATAGAGCTTACCTTTTTGGTTCTCCCGATTCCTGCAGAATCCTCGCTTCCCATCACCGATGACACACTCTCGCGGACAGAGCTGACACTGAACCGTTTGAGGGTCAATGTTTTTATAAAACATTGCCTCACGAACCATCACAACCCATCCAGAGGACTCTTGATTTCAGAGGGTTTCTTTCGAATCACATGCGTATAGATCATGGTTGTGTTTACATGTTTGTGTCCCAGGAGTTCCTGAATCGTTCTAATGTTATGCCCTGCTTCCAGGAGATGAGTCGCAAAGCTGTGACGAAGGGTATGACAGCTCGTCCTTTTGGGTAGCCCAGCCTTCAAAACAGCCTTCTTGACCGCGCGCTGAATCGCAGAGGGATGAACATGCCAGCGCATTACCTTTCCAGTTCGTGGATCAACAGATAGCTTTTCAGCAGGGAAAACCCACTGCCAGCCCCATTCCTTCGGGGCATTCGGGTATTTCTTATCAAGGGCCTCCGGCAAAGAAACCTCTCCATAGCCCAACTTCAAATCCTGATCATGGATTTCTTTGACCGATTCAATATGTTTTGAAAGCCCCTCTCTTATTGTTTCCGGGATCATCAAAGTCCTATCCTTTTCTCCCTTGCCAGAGCGAACCATAAGGAGATTGTTTTCAAAGTCGATATCTTTTATCCTCAACTGGAGGCACTCCATCAGGCGAAGCCCACACCCATACATCAACTGCCCCATCAGAAGATAAACTCCATTGAGATGAGACAGAAGGCTTTTTACTTCATCCCTGCTTAAAACCGTAGGAAGATTCACTCTCCGTTTTGCCCTTGGTACTGAGGTCAGTTCATCCACCTCTTTGTGTAAAATATTACGGTAGAGAAATAAAAGTGCATTAAAGGCCTGATTCTGGGTGGATGCAGAGACCCGCCCGAAACGGGCCAGATGGGTGAGGTAGCTTTTCATATCACTAACTTCAAGGGAACTTGGATCACGATCTTTAAGAAAAGTCTTAAATCGAATAATCCACCCTAAATAAGTTTTCTCTGTGCTCAGAGAAAAGTGCCGGAGACGGATGGCATTTTTTGCCTCCTCAAGTGTTTGTTTCCATTGAAGAGACCCCTGGGGGTCGATGGATTTTCCACCGGGACCCTTTGCCAGAGGGGGGACTTGTTGCAACGACTTTTTTAGATATTTTTCAGTATAGAGAATGACCGCATCTTCCGCCTGCTTGACCTGCCAATCTGGAACTTTTTCATCGGCCTTGAGGGAATCGAGATATTGGGAGATACGATCCGTGTTGATATTCTCGAGTTGGTAGTTACAGGACTTTAAGAATTTCCAAACCCAGTGGAGGTAGAACTTGATCTTATCCTCTGGTAAGCTTCCTGATTTTAAGAGAAACGCTTCAAAATCCCTGAGGACTTCACTTTTCCCGTCCATCACAACCTCTAAATAATAAAGTTTATGATTTAATTATAAGCAATATAACATTATAATTCAAACTAATTATTCATTTTCACAAGGTTACCGATTCTGATACTAAAAAATGAGAACCAGTTGAAATTGTAAGAAATGCTTTAGAATCATTTCATCCTTCATATCTCGTAACCTCCAAAAAAATTCATTTGACAAAATCAAAGCGGAGGTATAGAATCGCAAGAAAATACAATTTGCAGTTCAATAATTGTTCGGCGGGGACAAAACAAAAATGCTGTCCCCTGCGCATTCGCAAACAGTATGGACCTGGCCGGTGGCGCAAACTCAAAGGAGTTGCGAAGGTTCGCCTTCAGAGCGGAAGGATATGCAAAGCAGAGGTCCATTGGTACGAAGCTCACGGTATTGGTAGAAGGAAATGAAAATCAAAAGGATATTGGATTGAAACCATGAAAAAAAACAGAAGGAAAAGGTGTTTGCGCTCTGCATTGAGAACAAGGACTGTGAGGATTTAGAAAAGCGGAAGATCTACGAGGTAATACCAGACGAGGAATCAGAAAAAAGAAGGATACCTTAGAGTAATCGATGAATCAGGTGAAGATTATCTTTATCCCCAGTCCTATTTCATTCTTGTACAGTTACCCCGTAAAGCGCAAGAAGCACTGAGACCAGCAATCTAGAGACTTCATTCTGCCCAACAACCGCATCAACCTGACGCGGATTAGCCGCGTCAGGTTTTGGGCAATGCTGATTGCCTGCGCAGGTTATGCGCATCGTTAGGCAATACATGAGAGGGTGACCAATGAAAGAGACAATATGCGATGTTCAATGGATATTAATTGCCATCAAGAAAAATTCTTAACCACTATTAAAAAACATTATACGAGAGGAGGTTATTGTTATGAACAGAAGACCCGGAGCAATGGCATTGTCATTCTTAATTTCAATTATGCTTTTTGCGTGTGCAGCCACTTTAAAAGACTACAAACCAAAATCTTCAGAGGAAGAGGCAATAAAAGTGGTTCTGGTTGGCTTTGAAAGTGCATGGAACAGACATGACCTCCAAGGGGTTTTAGATGTTTTACATGAAAAGGGTAAATTTATGACCGGCAGGGAAAAAAAATTAGTCTCAAAAAAAGAATACGCTGATATTCTTCCATCAAGAATGTTAGAGGTTCCAACTATGACTATAGGGACTCCCCAAATCAATATTGTAGGGGAAAAAGCAGTGGTGAACGCTTCAATAGATTTTGTTAGAATTCAAATCCCATCTTTTATTTACCACATGGTTAAAGAAAACAATAAATGGCTAATTATGAGTTGGGAATACTAATTGCAAAAACGGAAATAAGCCTTAAATGTTGTACAAAAGGCTTAGGTACAGCTTGAGGGTTGCCTTCCCTATTGATATAAAATATATGCAGGGGGCATTTATGACCTAACACTTATAAGGCCTCCCGTTGTCAATAGGGAAAAGAAATCCACGACGAAAAAGTAACTGGTTTTCGTTCTAAGAGAAAAGGTTCTTTTGCCAGTTGGCAGTTGTTCCAGCTTGATTTCTGATCGGGTGCAAGAGCAGGTCCTGCACCAAACACTTATTGAGGTTCAATCCCGTCTGAGACGGAACTGCAGAGAGAAAGGTTCCCTCTGCGACCTAGAAACTATGCTGTGCCCTCGTAGCGTCCTATTCAACACGTCGGGATATGCAGAGATGCTCCCCAGTTAGTTACAGGTTCGGGTGAGGGGCAGAATCTGACCAACAGGCACATGGGTTATAGGATTAGGAGCGGGATGGAGCGCCAATCAAATCATGGGCTACCGGGCCATATTGGCATACCATCGA
>CALLAL010000011.1 GCA_938002255.1 uncultured bacterium | reverse complement strand
TCGGACGACGGATGTGACGGGGGTGGCGACGTTGCCGGAGGGGGTGGAGATGGTGATGCCTGGGGATAATGTTCAGTTGATGGTGGAGTTGATTACGCCGATTGCGATGGAGAAGGAGTTGCGGTTTGCGATTCGAGAGGGAGGGCGAACCGTGGGCGCCGGTGTCATCAGTGACATTCTCGAATAGAGGAAAGGGGTAAGGGAATGACCGCTCAGAAGATCAGAGTTAGCCTTAAATCTTATGATCACAAATTGCTCGATAAGTCAACGGCCGAAATTGTAGAAACGGTCCGTAGGACAGGAGCCAGTGTGGCAGGCCCTATTCCCCTACCAACCAAAATCAATCGCTACACCGTGTTACGGTCTCCTCATGTCGATAAAAAATCGAGAGAGCAGTTTGAAATTCGTACGCATAAACGTCTCCTGGATATCATCGAGCCCACTCAACAAACCGTGGATGCTCTTATGAAACTTGATTTAGCTGCCGGAATCGATGTGGAGATTAAATTGTAAGGAATGAAAAAACCATGAAACGGACGCTCGGGATAATCGGTAGAAAATTAGGGATGACACAACTCTTTCAAGAAGATGGATCCGTGGTCCCCGTGACCCTCGTGGAAGCCGGGCCCTGCTGGGTCACCCAAAAGAAGACAACAGGGAAAGAAGGGTACGAAGCTCTCCAGATTGGTTTCCTTCCCAAAAAGGAAAAGAGAGTGAATAAACCCCTTACAGGTCACTTCAAAAAGGCAGGAACCCCTCCTCTTGCCTACCTCAAAGAGTTTCGAGTGGAGAGCACGGAAGAATATGAGGTGGGTCAAGAGATCAATGTGGGTCATCTCTTTAAAGCCGGTGACGTTGTGGACGTGACAGGGATAAGCAAAGGAAAAGGATTTGCCGGTGTGATGAAACGGCATGGGTTTCATGGTTCCCCTGGATCCCATGGAACCCATGAATATTTCCGTCATGGCGGATCGGTAGGACCAGCGACTTACCCTCATCATGTCTTTAAAGGGCTGAAGATGCCAGGTCAGTTTGGAAACGCCCGAGTGACCATTCAAAATGTCAAGGTTCTTGAAGTCAGAGAGGATCAGAACCTTCTGCTTTTACAGGGGGGGATCCCTGGCCATCCGAAGGGATGGGTTCTCATCCGAAGCGCAACAAAATCAAAGAAGAAGGAATCCTCAGAATCCTCCTCATGAAAGGGAAGAGATGAGCACGTTAGCTGTCTATGATATCAATCACCAGAAGGTGAAGGAAATCGAATTGAATGACCGAATCTTCAATGCTAAGGTCAATCCTTCCCTTTTTTATGACGTTGTCCGGAGTCACCTGGCTGCGACAAGACGGGGAACTGCCGCTACCAAAAATAGGGCTTTGACTCGAGGGGGTGGAGCTAAACCGTATCGACAGAAAGGGACTGGAAGGGCACGGGCAGGGTCCAGACGCTCTCCTCTCTGGAGAGGTGGAGGAACTATTTTTGGACCCATGCCAAGAGATTATGACATCCCCCTCCCCAAAAAGGCACGAAGGGCGGCTCTTTGGTCAGCCCTCAGTTTAAAACGCCAGGAAGGAAAACTGATTCTCCTCGATGGAATGCCTCTTGAGGAATTTAAAACGCGTAAGGTCCTTGAAATTTTAAACCGATTTTCTATAGAAGATGCCCTGATTGTCACTGATGACAAACACGTCTACCTTGAACGTTCGGCTCGTAACATTCCAGGGATTGAAGTGGTGCGTTGGGGAAATCTCAATGTTTATGATATTCTAAACCATGAGCATCTGATCCTCCTAAGATCGGCAGTGGAAAAGATAGAAGAGGTGTATGGATCATGAAAGAACCACAGAGGATTATTCGGAGACCCTTGGTGACAGAAAAGAGCACTCTCCAAAAAGAGGAAGGTCGCCAATATGTCTTCGAAGTCGACCGAAATGCAAATAAAATTGAAATTCGCTCAGCCGTGGAGCGCCTCTTCAAAGTCAAAGTCAATCATGTCCGGACCATGAATGTCCTGGGGAAGATAAAGCGGTTGGGAAGGAGATATGGTAAACGGCCCGACTGGAAGAAGGCGATTGTTACCTTAAGAGAAGGAGATCGGATCGACTTCTTCGAAGGTGCCTAAAAAGAATATCCAATGATGGATCTCAGATTGCAGAGTTGAGTTCCCAGAATCTTAAATCTGAAAATTTGAACGGAGTAAAAAATGGCAATCAAAAAATATAGACCGACGTCTCCGGGAAGGCGATTCCAGACCGTGCCCACTTTTGAGGAGATCACCGCAACCTCCCCAGAGAAGAGTCTTCTCCGTCCATTGAAAAAGACAGGTGGAAGAAACTGTTATGGAAGAATTACCGCTTGGCATAGAGGCGGAGGTCATAAAAGGATGTACCGGCTCATCGACTTTAAAAGAGATAAGCGGGAGATTCCTGCAAAAGTAGCGAGCGTTGAATATGATCCCAATCGATCTGCCCGAATTGCCCTGCTTCATTATGCAGACGGTGAGAAACGATATATTCTTGCTCCTGACCAATTGAAGGTGGGGGATCAGGTGATCGCAAGTCCCAATGCAGATATTAAACCCGGCAATGCCCTTCCCCTCCGAAACATTCCCACAGGAACCCTGATCCATAATGTGGAGCTCAAAATTGGAAAGGGAGGTCAAATCATCCGAAGCGCAGGAACCAGCGGTCAATTGATGGCAAAAGAGGGGAAATACGCCCATATCAAACTCCCCTCAGGGGAGGTTCGGCTGGTCCTTCAGGATTGCTATGCCACCATTGGACAAGTGAGTAACTTCGAGCATGAAAATATCTCCCTCGGGAAAGCCGGGAGAAACCGATGGAGGGGATGGCGTCCAGTTACTCGTGGCGTGGCCATGAATCCGATCGATCACCCCCTTGGTGGAGGCGAAGGGAAGAGTTCTGGAGGCCGGCATCCCTGTACGCCATGGGGTGTTCCTGAGAAAAAAACCCGAAAGAACAAGAGAACGGACAAATACATCCTGAAGAGGAGAGATTAATGGCCCGATCAATTAAAAAAGGGCCCTTTGTGGACGCCCATTTGAAGAAGAAAGTGGAAGAAGCCCGAAGAACCAAGGAAGGAAGAGTCATTAAGACCTGGTCCAGGCGATCCACCATCATTCCAGAAATGGTCGGTTTGACCTTTGCCATCCATAACGGAAAGAAATTTATTCCGGTCTTTGTCACTGAGGAGATGGTTGGTCATAAGTTGGGAGAATTTTCTCCCACCCGAACCTTCCACGGCCATTCCGGAGATCGGAAAACAAAAGTTAAGGGAAAGACCCCGTAAAAAAACAGTCCTTTCCAACGGAAGGAGTAAGGCAGAGCTTCATCGCCTGCGTTTGGGTCAAAAGGATCCAATCTCTTACGGATACATTGACATAAATTGAGAGGACGAACGGGGCAAAGGTTAAAAAAGATGGAAGTCAGGGCAACATTGAGACATATACGTTTGTCCCCCCAGAAAGCAAGACTGGTTGCTGACCTGATACGGGGGAAGAAATCAGAGGAGGCTCTTAACATCCTGTCGTTCACCAAGAAAGCAGCCGCTAGGGTGATGATTAAGTTGCTCAAATCGGCCCTTGCCAATGCGACACAGAAGAAGAGCATGGATGTGGACCGTCTCTACGTGAAAAAGATTTCAGTTGATCAGGGGGCCACGTGGAAAAGGTTCACCCCTCGAGCAATGGGACGGGCTACCCCGATCCGAAAGAGGACGAGCCACATTACTATCGTCCTGGATGAAAAGTGAAAGGAGGCGAGGTCTTGGGTCAGAAAGTGCATCCAATTGGGTTTAGGCTTGGAGTGATCAAAGGCTGGGATTCCCGGTGGTTTGCGGAGAGGGATTACCCTCAGCTTCTGATTGAAGATATCCGAATACGGGACTATTTAAAAAAGAAGTTGTATCACGCCGGAGTGGCCAAGATAGAGATTGAACGGGCAGCAAGTAAAGCGAAAAAAGCAAAGGTCACGATATGGACCGCACGACCTGGGATCATCATCGGCAAAAAAGGCGCTGAGGTGGATAACCTCAAAAAAGAACTTCAAAAGATGACCCAAAAAGAGATCATCGTCAATATTCAAGAAGTGAAGAAGGCTGAAACCAATGCGCAGTTGGTAGCAGAAAATGTGGCGCTTCAGCTTGAGCGCCGGGTTGGATTTCGCAGAGCCATGAAAAAAGCGGTTTCTTCAGCCATGAAGTTGGGCGTGAAAGGGATTAAGATCGCTGTTTCTGGAAGATTGGGGGGAGCCGAAATGGCACGCCATGAACGATACCGAGAAGGTAGAGTCCCTCTCCATACCCTCCGGGCAGACATCGACTTTGGGTTGGCTGAGGCAAAGACTACCTATGGCATCATTGGTGTTAAGGTATGGATCTTTCACGGAGAAATCTACTCCAAAGAAGGGGAAGAGAGAGTGGCTTAATTGATGAATCATTTTGCAGTTGGGAATCCTAAGTTCGGAACCATGATAAAGACTAAGGCAATAAGAAATATTATTCTAAGTTGTGGGTTAATGTGAGCTTTGTTTTTTCGTATTTTTCGCCCGAGGCAGATCTACGTCGGATATGACCTGGTTCAAATCGCTGATTTAGAGGGTTAAGAATTATGTTAATGCCAAAAAAGACAAAATATCGAAAGATGCAGAAAGGGAGGATGAAGGGGGTGGCCTCCCGCGGGAATAAACTCAACTTCGGTGATTTTGGACTTCAGGCTACTGAATGTGGCTGGTTGAGCTCCAGACAGATTGAAGCCGCTCGAATTGCTATGACACGGTTCATCAAACGAACAGGCCGAATCTGGATTCGAATCTTCCCGGACAAACCGATTACGAAAAAACCTGCAGAGACCCGGATGGGCAAAGGAAAAGGCCCCCCTGAAGATTGGGTGGCGGTCATCCGTCCTGGGAGAATTCTCTACGAAATGGAAGGAGTCCCTGAGGAAAGAGCGAGAGAAGCCTTCTTATTGGCTTCTCATAAATTGCCCATTTCAACGAGATTTATTAGGAGGGGGATCCATCTATGAAGATAAAAGATCTCCGCTCCCTGAGCGAGGGGGAATTGATTCAAAAGGAGAAGGAGCTCCATGAGGAACTCTTCAATCTCCGTTTTCAGCATGCCACCGGACAATTAGAGAATACCATGCGAATTCCTCAGGTCAAAAGGGATATTGCCCGAGTCAAAACGATCCTCAAGGAAAAGACCCTGAATAAAGGAAAATAAGTCCTATGGAAGAGAGAGGAAAACGGAAGACATTAATCGGTGTCGTCACAAGTGACAAAATGGATAAGACGGTGGTCGTCGTAGTCAACCGTTTAGTCCTTCATCCCGTTTATAAAAAATATGTCCGAAAGAGAACAAAAGTAAAAGCCCATGACGAAAAGAATGAATGTCATATCGGTGATAAGGTTCTCTTGATTGAATCACGTCCCCTGAGTAAAGAAAAACGGTGGCGTGTCAAAGAGATTGTGGAACGGGCTGCCTGATTGAATGTTCTGTTTTTAAGAATGGAGTTCATTATGATCCAGATGCGGAGTATTCTCGAAGTCGCCGATAATTCGGGAGCCAAACGATTGGGTTGCATCAAAGTCTTGGGTGGAACCCGTCGTAAATATGCGACCCTGGGAGATGTCATCATCGTCTCCATTAAAGACGCCCTCCCCAACTCAAAAATCAAGAAAGGGGATGTGGCGCGGGCCGTAATCGTCCGGACCAAAAAAGAAGTGAAACGTCCAGATGGGTCTTACATCAAATTTGATGATAATTCCGCCGTTTTGATCAATCCTCAGGGAGAGCCCATTGGAACGCGCATTTTTGGGCCGGTGGCAAGGGAATTAAGGGCAAAACGGTTTATGAAGATCATTTCTTTGGCGCCTGAAGTGCTTTAACCCCTCGGGATGCACTCCCCATTGCATGGAAAGGATTTCGGAATGATTGTTTCAAAAAATTACCTTAAAAAAAATGACCTGGTCATGGTAACCCATGGCAAGGAAAAAGGGAAAAGCGGACGGATTTTGAAAGTTTTTCCGGAAAAAGAAAAAGTGCTCATCGAAAAGATCAACTTCATCAAAAGACATACGCGGCCACATGGGCAGCAGAAACAGGGTGGGATCCTCGAAAAGGAAGCCCCCCTTCACGTTTCCAATGTCATGCTCCTCTGTGAAAAATGCAATAAACCGGTTCGAATCGGTTACCGGACTTTGGAGGGGGGAAAGAAAGCCCGATACTGCAAAAAATGCGGGGAAATCTTTGATAAATAGGTGATGTCATGGCTAAAATGAAGGAGATCTATCAGGAAAAAGTCGTTCCTGCTTTGATGAAACGTTTTCACTATAAAAACAGGATGGAAGTGCCCAAATTGGATAAGATCGTTATCAACATGGGGTTAGGAGAAGCCATCCAGAATATTAAAATCTTAGATGCTGCGGTTCAGGAATTAACCCTCATTACAGGGCAAAAAGCGGTCATCACAAAAGCGAAAAAGTCTATTGCTCAGTTCAAATTAAGATCAGGAATGCCTATTGGAGTGAGAGTGACCCTCAGGAAAGACAGGATGTACGAATTTTTTAACCGTCTGGTCAACGTTGCTCTCCCGAGAGTCCGGGATTTTAAGGGGCTTTCTTCAAAGTCTTTCGATGGCAGAGGAAACTATGCCCTCGGAATCCGGGAACAGCTCATCTTTCCTGAGATACACTATGATAAGATTGACAAAGTAAAAGGGATGAATATTGTAATCGGCACCACTGCGAAGACGGATGAGGAGGGTAAGGAACTTCTAAGACTCCTTGGAATGCCTTTCAGGAATTGAAAGGCCAACCGGTCAAGAGGAACCCTCCCCCCATCAAACCTCAATTCGTTGATGACCATTGTATGGAGGAAAACGTTGGCAAAATTATCCTTAATGAACAAGGCAAAGAGAAAGCAGAAATTTAAAGTCCGTCAGTATAATCGTTGTCCCCTTTGTGGGAGACCGAGAGCGTTTCTGAGGAAATTCAGCATGTGCCGCCTCTGTTTTAGAAAATATGCCACCCGGGGTGAAATCCCCGGTGTGATTAAAGCCAGCTGGTAACGATTGCGGAGTTCGATATGTCCATGACTGATCCATTGGCCAATATGTTTACGCTTATTCGAAACGGATCCAAAGCCCGATTTGAAAAGGTGGATATCCCTTACTCAAAGATGAAACACGAGATTGCAAAAATTTTAAAAGAGGAAGGGTTTATTTCCAATTTTAAAGTGATGAAGGATGATCAGGAACATCCTCTCCTTCGAGTTGTCCTCAAATATGATGAGAATCGAAAGGGATTGATCCATATCCGTCGGGTGAGCAAACCAGGTCGAAGGGTTTATGTTGGAACTGATCGTATCCCCACACCCATGAGCGGGTTGGGAATTTCGATTCTCTCTACTCCTAAAGGTATTCTGACGGATAAGGCTGCACGGAAAGCCCATGTGGGCGGAGAAGTGTTGTGCTATGTTTGGTAAAAAATAAATTCGAAGCACGAAGTTCGAAACTCGAAACAAATCTGAATGTCCAACATTCAAAAAGGTCCTTCGCAAAAGGTTTCGAATTGATCTTCTTGGGAAGTCTCCCCTAATATTCGAACTTCGGATGTGAGGAGTTTTTATGTCTCGTATCGGAAGAATGCCGATTGAGTTGCCTAAGGAGGTGAAGGTCTCCTATGACCCTCCGAGCATTGAAGTCACTGGCCCCAAAGGTGCTCTGGGTTGCACCATCCCCCGTGGCATCGCTGTTTCATTGGATGGGGGAAAACTCTTCGTCCAGAGAGATCGGGAAGAGCGGACCTTAAAGGCCCTTCACGGTTTGACCCGTAGCCTCATTGCCAATATGGTCACAGGGGTCACCCAAGGATTTGAAAAAAAATTGGAGATTGTGGGAGTTGGCTTCAGGGCGGAGGTCCAGGGAAATCTCCTGAAACTCTCTTTGGGGTTCTCACATCCTGTTCTTTTTCCTATCCCCGAGGGGATTAAAATTGAAGTAGAAAAGCAAACGCTCCTTACTGTTAAAGGCATTAACAAACAATTGGTGGGAACCGTTACAGCCAAACTTCGATCGATTAAACCTCCTGAGCCCTATAAAGGGAAAGGAATTCGTTATCTTGGAGAAAAGATTCGAAAGAAAGTCGGGAAGACCAAAGCCTAATAAAGAGAGGGAAGCCTTTCAAACATGAAAAATAAAAAGATATTGGCAAGGATGAAGAGAAAGAGAAGGGTACGAAGCCGCATCCGTGGCACACCCGAACGACCTCGCCTCAATGTGTATCGAAGCCCGAAGCACATCTACGCGCAGGCCATCGTGGACACTACAGGACAAACGGTAGCCAGTGCCTCTACTCTTAGCCCTGAGTTAAAAGGAATGCTTCGTTATACCGGAAATATTGAGGCTGCCCAAAAGGTAGGGGAATTGATTGCAAAGAAATGCCTTGAAAAGGGAATTCAAAAAGTGGTCTTTGATCGGGGAGGATATCTCTATCACGGAAGGGTGAAGGCTTTAGCCGAAGCCGCGAGAGCAGGGGGCCTGATCTTTTAGAGAAGAGTTTCGAACCCGATGAAATGAAGAAGAGCGTTTGAACGTTCTGAGGGAGGGAGTTACATTGCCAAAAATTGATCCAAGCACACTGGAATTAACCGATCGAGTGGTTCATATCAGCCGGGTCGCTAAAGTGGTGAAGGGAGGACGACGCTTTAGTTTTAGCGCATTGGTCGTCGTAGGAGACGGTCATGGGCATGTGGGGAGTGGATTGGGAAAAGCCAATGAAGTTCCTGAGGCGATCCGGAAGGCGGTCGAACATGCGAAACGGTCATTGATGAAGGTTCCCATCGTCAACAAGACGATCCCCTATGAAGTAATGGGGAAATTTGGAGCGGCAAAAGTCCTATTAAAACCGGCTTCAGAAGGAACGGGGGTCATTGCTGGGGCAGCGGTGAGAGCGATTGCAGAGTCGGCAGGTATCGAAAATATTCTCACCAAATCCATCGGTTCGAATAATCCCTATAACTTGATCAAAGCAACGATTCAGGCTATCCATCAATTAAAATATCCAGAAGAGATTCTTAAAAAAAGAGGAACCAAAGAAAATGGGAATTGAGGAGTGACCGTTTATGAAGGTGGAAACCGAAGGAAAGAAGATCAGAGTCAAATGGACGAAAAGCACCATTGGGCAAAATGAACGCCATAAAAAGATCATGAAGGCCTTGGGTTTTAAACGATTAAATCAAATTCGGACGCTTCCGGATCATCCTTCCATTCGTGGGATGATCAGCCATGTCCCCCATCTCATTGAAGTGATCGACTAAAAAAGGAAATGGTGATGATGCTTTCAGAACTGAAACCCCCAGAGGGATCAAAGAAAAAGAGAAAACGAGTCGGAAGAGGTCCTGGGTCAGGCCACGGAAAAACAGCCTGTAAAGGTCACAAAGGGCAGAAGGCTCGATCCGGAAGAGGAACCAAAGCAGGGTTTGAAGGAGGCCAAATGCCTCTTCAGAGAAGGCTTCCTAAAAGGGGATTCCGGAATCCATTTAAAGAGAGCGTAGCGATCCTCCACCTCCGTGATCTCAATCGTTTCGAGAAAGATACAGTGGTTGACCCAGATCTCCTGTTTTCGACAGGTCTGTGTAAGAAAGGAGAAATCATCAAACTTCTTTCAGATGGAGATCTGACGCATCCTCTGACCATTCGTGTCCACAAAGTGAGTCGGGCCGCTCTACAAAAGGTAGAGGCCGTCGCTGGGAGGGTGGAGGTTATCGGTTCATGATTTCAGGCGCTCAAAATATATTCAAAATCCCTGAGCTAAAGCGAAGAATTTTGATGACCTTTCTTTTCTTGGCTATCTACCGGGTCGGCGTGCACATCCCAACCCCCGGAATCAATGGCGATGCCCTCGCCTCCTTCTTCACCCATGCCAAGGGAACGCTTTTCAGTCTCATCGATATGTTCTCCGGAGGCGCTCTCGAAAGGTTATCTGTTTTTGCCTTGGGGATTATGCCTTACATCAGTGCTTCAATCATCCTCCAGCTTCTGACCGTGGTCATACCCTATTTAGCACAACTTCAGAAAGAAGGGGAGATTGGACGGAAAAAGATTGTTCAATACACCCGATATGGGACTGTTCTGCTCAGTATGATCCAGGGATTTGGGATCGCTGTGGGCTTAGAGAATATGACAGGGGCTGCAGGAGAAATGATCGTTTTGAATCCGGGATGGTCCTTTCGAATGATGACGGTCATCACCTTAACCGCCGGTACGGCCTTCATTATGTGGCTGGGAGAACAGATTACAGAGAGAGGGATTGGCAATGGCATTTCTCTTATCATCTTTTCAGGGATTGTGGCTCGACTGCCCAATGCCATCGCCAGTACCTATGAACTATTCAGAGTTGGGCAGTTAAGTATCATCACCATTCTGTTTCTGATCGTTCTGATGGTGGTCGTCATTGCTGCCATTATTTTTGTCGAAACGAGCCAACGGAGGCTCCCTGTTCAATATGCCAAACGGATCATCGGAAGAAAAGTCTATGGCGGACAAAGCACCCATCTACCGCTCAAGTTAAACACTTCAGGGGTTATACCACCCATTTTTGCTTCTTCGATCCTAATGTTTCCTTTAACGATTGCAAGCTTTTTGCCAAAGCCCCTGCTGGAATCCTATCCCTGGATCCAGTCGATCCTTCACAGCCTTGGACCCGGCGCCTTTCTTTACAACCTCCTCTATGTGGGATTTATCATCTTCTTCTGTTTCTTCTACACAGCGGTCACTTTCAATCCCAATGATGTAGCGGAAAATATGAAAAAGTTTGGAGGATATATTCCTGGGATCCGGCCAGGTCAGAAGACCGCTGAGTATATTGACAAGGTCTTAACTCGGATCACCCTTGGAGGAGCCCTCTATGTGGCCGCGGTCTGCGTTTTGCCCACTATTCTGGTCGGACGGTTCAACGTTCCTTTCTATTTCGGGGGGACGGCTCTCCTGATTGTTGTGGGAGTGGCTCTGGATACGGTTCAGCAAGTCGAGGCGCATATGCTGACCCGGCACTATGAAGGATTGATGAAAAAGGGAAGATTGAAAAGCAGAAGGGGATAGAGCTTTGAGAGTTCAAAAAGAAGTTGAACCATGAGGCGAAGATGAATTTGATTCTTTTGGGCCCACCAGGGGCAGGGAAAGGAACACAGGCACAGAGGATTGTTGAGCGGTTTCATATCCCCCAGATCTCTACGGGAGATATCCTTCGAGCTGCTGTGAAGGAGGCAACCGTATTAGGGAAACAAGCTAAGGCCTTTATGGAAAAAGGCCAATTGGTTCCGGATGATGTCGTCATTGGAATCATCGATGAACGCCTGAGGGCACCGGATTGTCAGGCGGGTTTTATCCTGGACGGATTTCCAAGAACCATCCCTCAGGCGGAAGCCCTTCAGGTCATCCTGGACAGAATGGGTAAATCGGTAGATTTTGTCATCAATATCGAGGTTGATCCCGAAGAGCTGGTTCGCAGGTTGACGGGACGTCGCACCTGTAAAAACTGCGGGGCAATGTTTCACATCCTCTTCTATCCTCCTAAGAAAGAAGGAATCTGCGACCGCTGTGATGGCATCCTTTATCAGAGAGAGGATGATCGAGAAGAGGCGATTCGGACGAGACTGAACGAATATGAAAAGCAGACGGCTCCCCTGATCCAGTATTATCGGAGTAAAAATATTCTTCGACCCATCCCTGGAATGGGGGATCAGGATCAAATTTTTGAACACATCGTTCGTGTTTTGAACACGAAATCGATTTGAGGTGGAGAGGCAGGGAATCATCGATGCCCAAGGAAGAGGCAATCCAAGTTGAAGGGAAGGTTTTAGAAACCCTTCCAAACGCTATGTTCCGCGTCGAACTGGAAAACGGACATAAGGTGCTGGCGCATATCTCTGGAAAGATGCGAATGCACTTTATCAAGATCCTTCCCGGAGACAAGGTCACTGTCGAACTCTCACCTTATGACTTATCGAGGGGAAGAATCATCTTTCGAGAAAAATAGGAAAACCCTCTTCCGTTTTGAACCCACATGAAGGTTTGAGAACGGAGGAGGGAATACGTTCCAACTCCATGTTAACACCATAGGACAAAAACGATGAAAGTCAGGGCTTCGGTCAAAAAGATTTGTGACAAGTGTAAGATCGTTAGACGCAAAAGAGTCGTTCGGGTGATCTGCGAAAATCCAAAGCACAAACAGAGGCAAGGGTAAGAAACGATTTAGGTAAGAGGAGTGTCCTGTCTTGAACGGGACTTTAAGATTTGAGGCTAAAGATTTTTTGTCTAATCCCTCAAGCATAACGATTCCTCAAGCCTTCAACCGAGAGAAGGAGCTTATTATGGCACGGATTGCAGGAGTTGATCTTCCCAAAGATAAACGAGTCGAGATTGCTCTCACTTATATCTATGGAATCGGAAGACCATCGGCCAACCAGATTCTTCAAAAAGCTAATGTCAATAAGGATACCAAGGTGAATCAATTGACAGAATCGGAAGTTGTTCGTATTCGGGATATCATCGACCAGGAGTATAAGGTCGAAGGCGATCTCCGAAGGGAAGTGGCTACAAACATTAAGCGTTTGATGGATATTGGCTCTTACCGCGGACTTCGTCATCGTCGGAATCTTCCTGTTCATGGCCAGAGAACCCACACCAATGCAAGAACAAGAAAAGGACCCCGTCGGGCGATTATCGGGAAGAAAAAAGAAAAGGAATAGGCCAGGGGAAATGGGCATAATGAATGGGGTTCACGAAATCCGAGATCAATGGAAGGGGGCAACATAAGGAATTGGGGAATAAATTTCCTTAATTCTTGAATCAAGGGATCAAGATTCGGAAGGAGGAGATATGGCCACAGGGCCTAGCACGAAGAAAAAAAAGGTCAAAAAGAATATTCAGACAGGGATCGCCCATATTCAGGCAACCTTTAACAACACCATCATTACCATTACCGACCCTGAAGGTAAAGTGATTTGTTGGTCAAGTGCCGGCACTCAAGGGTTCAAGGGTTCTCGAAAGAGTACTCCCTTTGCGGCGCAGATGGCGGCAGAGGACGCGGCCAAAAAAGCGATGGAACATGGTGTAAGAACCATCGATGTTTATGTCAAGGGACCAGGTGCTGGTCGGGAGTCAGCACTCCGTTCACTTCAGGCAACGGGGCTCAAGGTTCATATGATCAAAGACGTGACTCCCATCCCCCATAATGGATGCCGTCCTCCCAAACGGAGAAGGGTATAAACGGTTTTTAGACAGGAGGGTAAACATTGGCAAGATATACAAAATCGGTTTGTCGGCTCTGCCGGAGAGAAAATATTAAGCTCTTTCTCAAAGGGGAGAGGTGTTATACGGAGAAATGTGCCTTTGATCGGCGAGGCTACCCCCCGGGTCAACACGGACAAAGTCGTAAAAAGACTTCGGATTATGGAGCCCAGTTAAGAGAAAAACAGAAAGTCAAAAGATTATATGGTCTCATAGAAAATCAGTTCCGGAATACCTTTAAGGAAGCAGATCGTCGGAAAGGAATTACCGGCGAAGTTCTCTTACAACTTCTCGAACGCCGTTTGGATAACACGGTCTATCGTTTGGGATTTGCCAATTCGAGAAGCGAGGCGCGTCAGCTTGTACGACACAACCACTTCCTCGTCAATCAAGCGAAAGTGAACATCCCCTCCTACCTTGTAAAACCAGGTGATGTGATCTCTGTGCGGGAAAAGAGTAAGAAAATCCTCCGAATTCAAGAATCCCTTGAAGGCGTGGCCAGGCGGGGTGTCCCTCAATGGTTGGAATTAGAAAAGGATCAGATGAAGGGAAGTGTGAAAGCTTTGCCGTCTCGAGAGGACATCACCCTCCCCATCCAGGAGAAATTAATCGTCGAGCTGTACTCGAAGTAACCCACTATCAACCCTTTAAGATAAGGGAGGCAATATGGTTCAAAAAAGTTGGAGAGATCTCATTCGGCCGAAGCGTTTGGAAGTAGAGCAGGACACCTTAACCCCTTTTTATGGGAAATTTACCGCGGAGCCCTTAGAGCGAGGATTTGGGATTACGATTGGAAATTCTCTCCGGCGGATCCTTCTCTCCTCCCTCCAGGGGGCTGCCATCACGTCGGTAAAAATTGACGGTGTGCTCCATGAGTTTTCAGCCATTCCCGGAGTGAAAGAGGATGTCACGGAGATCATTTTAAATCTAAAAGAGGTTCGCTTAAAACTTCATACGGAGGGGCCAAAGACCATCCGTATCAAAGCCGAAGGACCGAAGGTCTTAAAAGCAGGCGATATTATTACCGGCGATGCCGTGGAAATCCTTAACCCCGATCACCCAATCGCCACCCTCTCAAGGGATGCCAAACTTTCTATGGAGATGTCAGTCAAGATGGGAAGAGGATATGTCCCAGCAGAAAGAAATAAAGAGGAACATCAACCCATAGGGACCATTCCGATGGATGCCATCTTCTCTCCCATCAAGAAGGTCAACTATACCGTGACCAATGCGAGGGTGGGTCAGATTACTGACTACGACAAGCTCACGCTCGAGGTCTGGACGGATGGAAGTCTCAGCCCTGAAGAGGCGGTTGCCCATGCAGCCAAAATCCTGAAGGATCAGCTCTCCATATTCATTACCTTCGAGGAAGGGGAAGAAGAGGAAACCTCCGTTCAGGAGCCAACCGGAGAAACCGAAAAGTTAAATGAAAATCTCTTCCGAAGCGTGGATGAATTGGAACTTTCCGTCCGTTCTGCCAATTGCCTTAAACATGCGGACATTAAATTGATCGGAGATCTCGTTCAGAAAACAGAGGCGGAGATTCTGGCAACAAAAAACTTTGGCCGAAAATCCTTAAACGAAATCAAAGAGATTCTTGCGGAGATGGGGTTAAGCCTGGGAATGAAACTGGAGAACTGGCCTCAAAAAAAGGCAGAGATGGAACAGGAAATGGGTTCAAGGGCAAGTGAATAGGAGAAGAGCATGAGGCATCGAGTTGCAGGAAGAAAGTTGAGTCGACACACCAAACATCGTGAATTGATGTTCCGGAATATGCTGGTTTCACTCTTTCAGCATGAGCGGATTAGAACCACTCTCGCCAAGGGGAAAGAACTTCGAAGCTTGGCAGATAAGATCATTTCCTTGGCAAAGAAGAACACCCTTCATGCCCGAAGACTGGCTTTTGCCCGACTTCGTAATGAGACCATTGTCAAAAAACTCTTCGATGAGATCGCGCCTAAGATGAAGGATCGAGAAGGGGGATACACTCGAATCTATAAAATGGGATGGCGTCAGGGCGACGGAGCTCCTCTCTCCCTCGTCGAGTTGGTTACCTATGCTCCGGAAAAAGAGAAGAAGAAATCCACCGTTGAAAAAGCCAAAGAGGTTCTCGGAAAAGTAGCCCCTAAGAAGAAAGAAAAGAAAGAGAAAAAGGAAGATCAAGAAAAACCTGCGAAGGCAAAAACGAAGAAAAAAACTGAAAAAGAATAGCGCCTTCAATCTCTTCCAAGCCCCTCTGCAGGAAGGATGGATTTTTGCATTAAAAGAGGAGGAGCATGTTTTAGGACAATGCCTTTAAGAAAGGGCGGGCGCGGATTAGGTTGAAAACTCGATTAACCCCTACCCGTTTAATAAAATTAATCTAAAATATTCACTGCCATTAAAACTCCCAAAATGCCCTCTTTCGTCGGCATTAAAATAGTGCTGCGTAAATGGAATGGTCTGGGCCATATAGATTTCAGAATCTTTTTTCATTTCATATCGCTAATTTTTTCTTTCAGGATCGGGATTACGTTCTGAAAATCATCCACAATCCCATAATCAGCAACGCTGAAGATAGGGGCACGAGGATCTTTGTTGATGGCGATGATCGTATCCGAACCCTGCATAGCGGTGACATGTTGAAAGGCACCGCTGATGCCAATGGCAAGGTAGATCTTCGGCTTTACAGTTTTTCCTGAAATTCCCACCTGTCTCTCTTTGGGTAACCAGTTCCGGTCCACGACTGGCCTTGAACATGAAATCGTTCCCCCCAGTCTTATTGCCAGCTCCTCAAACATGGGAATATGCTCAGGTCCTCCGATGCCCTGTCCGATGGAGACGAGGATCTCCGCCTGGGTGATATCTTCTCCAGTAATGGGAGCTTCGATATACTCAATAAATTTCTTTACATCGACTCCTCCCTCAAGGGGAGAGGCTTCCATTACGATTCTGCCTTTTATCTCACCATGCATTTTGGGAGGGAAGATCCCAGGCCGAAGAGTTGCGATGTATCCTTTCGATTCTCTTAAAGAGACGCTGGCATTGACCTTTCCTCCGTAGATGGAGCGGGTGGCTTTTAATTTTCCCTCCTCAAAGGTGAGGCCGATACAGTCCGTGACAAGGGGGAAATCCTTTTCCACGGAGAGGCTCGGCGCCAAATCCATGCCAAAGGCGGAGTGACCCATTAAGAGAAGGGAAGGCTGATATTTTGATATGAGGGAAGAAAGGGTTTTTTGATACAGGACGGAATTAAAATGTTCCAGATTCTCATCCTCAATAACGAGAACCTTTGGGGCTCTTCTGGATAGGTCATCCGCAAAGCTTTTCACATCGTGACCCAGGAGGACTGCCGTAAAAGATGTTCCCTGCTGATTGGCCAAACTCTCTGCGAGTCCAAAGATCTCATAGGTGATGTCCCGAATCTTACCCTGTCTGTGTTCGACTAAAATAAAGATGTCACTCATCGGTCCCTCCAATCATTGGAAATCTGAAATTGAAATTTCGAAACTCAAAACAAATTCACACTTCAAATGTTCCGATGACAGAAACTTTAAGAACTTTTCAATTTAGAGAGTTGGACATTGTAGATGGTTTCGGATTTCGTGCTTCGAATTTCGAATGGATGGCTTTAACTTCCTTTTTTCCTTTTAATGATCTCGGTCAACTGACCCACAACTTCGTCTGGGGTGCCCTTTAAGATCTCTGCCCTCTTCCCGGTGGGTGGGAAAGACACCTGATCGATGGTTGCATCAAGAGGCTCTCTTGGAGAAAAGCCGATCTCTTCGAGTGTCATCTCCTTGGTTTCCTTGTCCTCTGCCTCCAGAATAGCCGCCAGGGAGACATATTTGGGTTCATTGATTCCTGTTTGGATCGTCAGGACAGCAGGGAGTTTGATCTCAAGAAGTTCTTCAAGGCCTCCTTCTAATTCTCTTCGGACTTTCGCCTTCCCACCCTCAATATGGATGTGAGTGACAATGGAAGCGTGAGGAATGCCTAAAATCTGGGCTAAGGCAACCCCCACCTGTCCCCAACCGTCGTCTTCAGCCTGTACCCCTGTCAGGATGAGATCGAAGGGCCCGGTTTGAATCACCTTTGCAAGGGTTTCGGCGATCAGTCGTCCATCGTTTGGAATAGGCTCCTCAATTCGAATGGCTCGATCCGCTCCCATCGCCAGACACCGAGTTAATACCTCTTTCGACTCGTCAGGCCCAACGGTTAAAACGATGACCTCTCCTTCAAACTTCTCTTTAAGAAGAACAGCCTCCCGCACAGCATAGCCATCCCAGTCATTGAGGGCAAAGACAAGATTGTCTTTTTTAATATCCTTGTTGTCCTTCTCGATAAAAATATCCGCCTCAGCCGTTTTTGGAATTCGCTTCACACAGACGATGATGTTCATGGGACCTCCCCTTTCAAATCAGGTTTTCAGACCATCAAGATATTAGGGAGTGTATAACCGAATATCCGAATACCAGAGAAGAACAGAAATGAATTCCCCCTGATGTCCAGATTTTCTGTTATCCTTCATCCTAGTCCTCTGGTTACCTGGTAGCCTTAAACTCATTTCGTTGTTTCGTCTACCAACTCCGCTATATCTTTTACAGCAATTTGATCTGCTAATCCAGAGGTTTTCACAGAATCTTCAAAAGTGAGAAGACAAAAAGGACAGGCTGTGGCAAGCGTCTTAGCACCCAAGCTCACCGCTTCTCTGATCCGAATCTCTGCGTTCCGCTTTCCCTCGGTCCCACCCTCCGCCCACATCCTCCCTCCTCCACCCTCACAGCAGAGACTCCGTTCCCTTGATCTCTCCATCTCCATAAATTCACATTGGGGGATGGAGGCAAGGATCTTTCTTGGCTCCTCAAAAACCTTGTTCTGTTTGCCAAGAAAACAGGGGTCATGGTAGGTCACAGAGGTTCCCAACTCTTTTGAAAAATGAAGATGTCCTGTTTCAATGAGATGGACCAAGACCTGGGTATAGTGCTGAACGGGAAGGTTTAAGTCCGGGTATTCGTTTTGAAAGGCATTATAACAGTGGGGCGAGGTGGTAATGATTTTCTTGATGCCCAGCTTTTTAAAGAGGATGGTATTGTCCTTTGCCAGTTTTTTGAAGAGGGCCTGCTCCCCCATCCTCCGGATTTCGTTCCCGCAACAGGATTCCTTCTTCCCAAGGATGGCGAAATCGACTCCTGCGTTTTGAAAGATTTTGACCAGAGCGGTTGCAACCCTCTGGACTCTCGGATCATAAGAGGGAGCGCAACCCACATAGAATAGGGTTTCCGATGTCGCTTCTCCGAAGATCTTCACTCCAAGGGCCTTGGCCCAATCGGCTCTTCGGTCCCGAAACCGTCCCCATGGGTTTCCCTGCATGAGGGTATTCTCAAGGGCATCTCGGATGGTGGAGGGAACCTCGCCCTTATTGGCTAAGTAGTTCCTGATGGCCATGAGGAGTTCCACATTCTTGACGCCCGAAGGACATCGAAGGCTGCAGGTTGAGCACGTGGTACAGGCCCATATCTCAGCCCTCTTTGAAAGGGAAGGGAAAGGATCTGTAAAATAAGTCTCCCTGACAAGTCTCCTCATATTCAGGGGAGAACGATATTTCACAGGACAACCTCCTGTGCAAGTCCCGCACTGGATGCAGAGATGAAGGAGATAGTCTTTGGTAAACGTTTTAGGGTCGATCTTCATCAAAGTTTAAGTGTTTAATTTGAAATCTGGACTCCCCAACCCAGAATTAAGTTACCAGCCCTTCCACCTCAGCCAACACCTGATGTTGTGTGAAATGGTTCTGTCGTGCGGCTTTACTCGGGCAAATGGCTGCACACGCGCCACAGCCCTTGCAGAGCGCTTCGTTTACGGAAGAGATCCCCTTCGTCTCAAAAAATTCGATGGCCGAATGGGGACAATACTCAATGCACAGTTTGCATCCTGCACAGAGCTCCGGATCGATCGTGGCCACGGTCGGCTCGATTTCGATCTCTCCTCTGGTGAGAAGAGACATCACCTCTGCAGCAGCTGCCGAGGCTTGAGCCACGGTATCCGGAATATCTTTAGGTCCCTGACAGCATCCTGCGAGAAAGATGCCATCCACCTGTGTGGCAACAGGCCTTAGCTTTGGATGGGCCTCCATGAAAAATCCATCCGCACTCCGGCTGATCCCAAAGATCTGGGCAACCCTTTCGGCATTTCTTCGTGGAGTCAATCCAGTTCCCAAAACGACCATATCGACAGGAATCTCCAGGGGTGTTCCAAGAAGGGTATCCTCTGCCGCCACCACCAGGCGTCCATTTCTCTTAAAAATCTCAGACCCCTTTCCCCGGATGAAGTAGATTCCTTCCTCTCGAACCCTCTTATAGAATTCCTGATACCCCTTCCCAAAGGCATTGATGTCAATATAAAATTCATAGATGTCAGCGCCGGTCTTCTCCTTTGCAAGGTGAGCCTGCTTCATCGAGGCCATGCAGCAGATCCGGGAGCAGTGAAGATTGGCGTTTTCATCCCGACTTCCGATACAATGGAGGAAGGCGATTGCCTTGGGAACGGTTCCATCCTTCAGCAGGATCTCCCCCTGGGTGGGTCCAGAAGGGCTTGAGAGTCTTTCAAACTGAAGTCCTGTAATGACATTGTCATAGACTCCATATCCATACTGGGGAAGGAGATGGGGGTCAAAGGGGTCGTACCCTGTGGCAATGATGATGGATCCTACTTCCCTTTCCATCACCTCTTCTTTCTGTTCGAAATCAATAGCCCCTGCTTTGCAAGCCTGGATACAGGTCTTCTTACATTTCCCTCTGCTTAAAAAGAGACAACTCTCTTTATCTACAACGGCCTTTAGAGGAACGGCTTGAGGAAAAGGAATATAGACGGCCTTGCGCCTCGCCATTCCTTCTTCGAACTCCGATGGAGTTCCCTTTTTCAAGACACAGGCCTCCACGCAATCGCCACACCCTGTGCATTTATTGAAATCAACAAAAGTGGGATTCTTTTGAACCTTCACTTTAAAGTTTCCAACAAAACCCGTAACCTCTAAAACTTCTGAGTTGATGAGGAGTTCAATCCCTTGGCTTCTTGCCACCTCTACTGTTCTGGGGGTGAAGATGCAGGAGGAACAGTCCAGAGTGGGAAAGGTCTTGTCGAGCTGAGCCATGTGGCCCCCAATAAAAGGAGCTTTTTCAACAAGAGTGACCTTCATTCCTCCATTGGCAATCGTCAAGGCGGCCTGAATCCCCGCAATGCCTGCTCCAACCACCAGCACAGAAGGTTGAATTCCAAACTTCCTCGGCGTCAGTGCCTGCTGTCCCAAAACCCTAGCCACTGCAGCACGGAGGATCTGACTTGCCTTCTCCGTTGCCTGAATTCTGTCCTGATGTACCCAGGAGCATTGCTCTCGAATATTGGCAATATGCAGAAGATAGGGATTCATTCCAGAGGAAGAGAGCAGATTTCTGAAAGTGCTCTCATGCATCCTGGGAGAACAGGCAGCAATCACCACCCTGTCCAGAGAAAGTTCCTGGATATCCTTTTGAATCAGGTCCTGACCCGGGTCAGAACAGAGGTAACGATAGTCCCGGGCAACTTTCACTCCAGGGAGAGTGTTTGCGAAACGAACGAGTCCTTCGCAATCTACCGTCGCCGCGATATTGGTCCCACAGTGGCAGATATAAACGCCAATTCTTTTTTTCATAAAAAATCCAAAGGTCCATAGGGCCCAGCCTTGAAGGGATCAAGGAAAATCGTTTTCTGATGTACCCATAAACCCCAGGCGTCATGTATCCTGTTTCTTTTTTTAACGAACTCCAAGGACCTGACGGCCGATCACTAATTTCTGAATTTCTTTCGTTCCCTCATAGAGTTCGAGCAATTTGGCGGCTCGATAAAAACGCTCGATTGGATAATCATCCAGGTAGCCATATCCCCCATGGAGCTGAAGGGCTTCATCCACTACCCTCACCGCTACATGTGAGGCCCACCACTTTGCCATCGAGGAAAGTTTGGGATTGGGAGTTCCTCGATCCACATACCAGCAGGCTTTGTAAGTTAAATCCCTTGCGGTCTCAACGAGTGTAGCCATTTCAGCCACTTTGAATTGGGTGATTTGAAAGGAGGCTATTGTTCTTCCAAACTGTTTCCTCTTCTTCACATAGTTTATAGCCTGCTCCATGGCCCCCTGTGCAAGACCAGTCGCATGAGCCGCGATGATCACCCGTGACCGATTGAGAAATTCGATGAGCTGAGAAAATCCATTTCCCTCGGTGCCCACAAGATTCTCTTTCGGCACTCTTACATTATTGAAAAAGATATTGGCCGTATCCGAGGCGTGGAGCCCCATCTTTCCCTGGATCCGATCTGCCTTATATCCGGGTCGGTCCGTCTCAACCAGGAGGATACTGTGACGTTTTGTTTTAGAAGTCTCCTTTGGATCGGTCAAACAGAAGACGAGAAGGAACCTGGCTTCCGTACCATTGCTGATCATGACCTTACTGCCATTGATCACATACTCCTCCCCTTCTTTAACCGCCGTGGTCGCTACAGAGCCCGCATCGCTCCCTGCCTCAGGTTCGGTAATCGAAAAACCCATCACCCAATCTCCCTTGGCAATGGGGGGGAGGAAGTTCTTTTTCTGCTCCTCCGTTCCATAAAGTAAAAGGATATCTGAACCAAAGGCAGGCTGAGCGAGCACCTGCGCCAGTCCTGGCTCTGCCCTCCAGAACTCTTCAAGGATGATGGCGTGTTCGGTCAAACCTAAACCGAGACCCCCGTACTCTTTCTTGATGAAACACCCAATGAAACCCAACTGCGCTGCCTTTTTAAGGAGATCCTTTGGAAAGGTTCCTTTAGCTTCACACTCTTTTCCAATGGGCACGAGTTCTCCTTCGGCAAATTCCCTTGCTGCCTGTCGTATCTGTTTTTGTCGATTGGACCATTCAAAATCCATAAACCCTCTCCTCAATATCTCATTCTCATTATAAGATGAACCTCTCTGGCTTACAATTTTCCAAGGATCTGACTCGCCACCGTATTTCGCTGGATCTGCCCTGTGCCTTCAAGGAGCCAGGTCGCAAGGGCATCTCCTAAATACCCTGAAATGAACTGCTCTTCAAAGAGGCCATAGCCTGCGTAGATCTGCATCGCCTTCAGGCTTACATCGATGGCGGTCAACGTGCATTTTACCTTTGCCTGCAAGCAGGTCGCTAAATCCATTTTTCCTTGATCAATCAGCCAGACCGCTTTATAAGCTAAGAGGGCTGCGGATTCAATCTCCTCAGACATCTCCACGATCATATGGGAGATGTTTTGAAACTTCCCAATCTTCTGTCCGAATTGTACCCGGGTCTTGGTATGGAAAAGGGCACGATCGTATACCCCTCTTGCAAGGCCAACGGCTTCATTGGCGATCTCCGCCCTTCCTTCATTTAACGCTTCCATAATATAGGTGAAGCCATGGTTTTCCTTTCCCAATAGATTCCTTTTGTGAACCTTGACATCCCGAAATTCGATGCTGCAGGAAGAGGTGGTCTTCAGTCCAATCTTATCTCCAAGATCGATGGCCGTGACCCCTTCCTGTTCCCTTTCCACAATAAAACCACTGATTCCCCGATAGGGAGGGGCATCGGGGTTCGTCTGGGCAAAGACCGTGTAGAAATCGGAGATATCCGCATTTGTGATGAAGATTTTATTTCCATTGAGGATATACTCGTCTCCCTTCCGTTCCGCACGGGTGTCGAGAAAACGAATATCACTTCCGTGATTGGGCTCAGTCACAGCAATGGAAGCAACGGCTTCGCCTTTGGTCAGCCTCGGAAGATACTTTTTCTTCTGCTCATCGTTTCCGAATCTCAGAAGCGTTTTCGCAGGAATAGAACCCAAGCTCAATGCCATACCAATCCGGTGGTCATAGCGAATCATCTCTTCCATCAAGAGACAATAATCGAGCAAAGGGAGACCCTGACCCCCTAACTCCTTGGGATAATAGGAGGCGAGATAGCCATGCTGCCCGGCTTTCCGGTAAATCTCCCAGGGGAACTGCTTCTTTTTCGAGAGTTCGAGTGTTTTGACGGGATCACACTCCCCTTTCATAAATTCTCGAACCGCTTCTTTCAGGAGCTTCTGTCGAGACGTCAGACTGAAATCCATACTTTCTTTCCCCCTGGTTGGTTCAAGTCCTTCCGTGATCCCTCACTCTTTAATCGATCTTCCAATGCGTTCTTTGACCGTTTGACGTGCAATCACCAGGCGCTGGATCTGGTTCGTTCCCTCGAAGATCTGAGTCAACTTGGCATCACGAAACATTCTTTCAACCTCAAATTGTCTCGGGGAACCAAGGCCTTCAAGGATTTGAAGGACATCAATCACTTCGGTCGTAATTTTCATTGCCGCATCAGAGGCAAAACATTTGGCCATCGAGGCCAGTTTGGTATGACTCCTCCCTTCATCATGTAAAATGGCTGCACGGTAGATTAATCCCCGTGATGCCTCGATCAGGGTTGTTGCCTCTGCGAGAACAGCCTGAATAATCTGATAGTCTGGGAAAGATTTACCCAGATGGTTTCTCTCCTCGATGGATTGAAGAAGCATTTCAACCGCGCCTTCAGCTATACCCAGAGCCTGAGCACCAATCGCAGGACGGGACATATCAAAATCCTTCATCGCAATTAAAAAACCCTCTCCCTCTTTTCCTAAAAGATGTTCTGCGGGAACTCTGACCTCATCGAGAAAGACCTCTGTCGTATTAGAACCTCTCTGGCCTAATTTTCGTTCGGTTCGCCCGATTTGTAAACCAGGGGTTTCTCTTTCTACCAAAAAAAAGGAACTTTTCCCCCTCTCTTCCGAAGTCTTCGCCAGAACGGAATAAATTCCAGCCACCCCACCATTCGTTGAAAAACATTTGGCACCGTTGAGAATATAAGCATCCCCTACCCTCCTTGCCGTCGTTCGAATGCCGGCGACATCCGAGCCAGCCCAGGGTTCAGTCACGAGGTAGGCTACCAGTTTACGGCCCTGACTCATCTGAGGAAGGTACTTCTTCTTCAAGGCCTCAGAGCCTCCGTAGATAATCGGAAAGCTTCCCACGGCCTGAATGATTAATAAGAGAGCCGAAGCGGCACAGTATTTTGCAATCTCTTCTACTGCAAGGCAAAGGGCAACCGTTTGATCTCGACCTATTCCACCATACTCTTCCGGAAAAGTAAGGGTGAGCAATCCTTGATCCCATAAAAGAGATTCTACTTCCCGATTAAAGAACTCTTCTTCATCTACGAGAGAAGCCTGAGGTGCAATCTTCTCTCGGGCAATCAAGTGAATTTTCTCTTTAAATTCTTTGAGCATTTCTGTTGGAATGAGGGTGCTCTGGTCAAACATCTTTCACTGTCTCCTTAAAGTTTGTGAGGCATTATGTTACGTTACAGACTGTTAACTCATTTCAAACATGTTATTGATGATCTCTGAAATATGGTTGAGGAGTGACAGAAGTTTAGGAGTTGCCATCATCATCGCATCCTGGAAGAAATGGCAGGCAGCCACTATCCGAAGCGGTACTGGACGCCATATTCGCTCCGAGGATATTTCCACTTCACTGAGCCATAGATGCAGGCAATCATACACGTCCCACATTCGAGACATCCAGCAAATTCAACGACCATCTCTCCCTTCTCATTCAAGGAGTAAAGGTTAGCTGGGCAGGCGTAAACACAGAACCGTTCCTTACAGGTCTGACAAATTTTTTGATCAAGGAGGATGTGGGTCTCCTTATCGTTTTTAAAGGCATCGAGAGCCAACTTTTCCGTGATTTTCATCAAACCTCCTATCGAAATCTTGAATCTCAAGGCTTAGATTACAAAAGAATTTCAGACGCAAAATGTCAAAAAGCCTTGGTTTTGATCTTTGACTGACCCTCTTAAATCTTTTTAAACTGTAACCAATCCCTGAAGGTCTGTAAATTAAAAAATTCCTTCTTCAATTCTGCCACTTTGGTTTTGTAGATTGCCTCTTTGGGATTCTCGTCCACCCATATGACCTTTTCGAAGAGATCGCAGATCACTTGGGGATACCTCATAAAAAGCCTTTTATTCTCCAGGACGGCTGGGGTATGTTGAAACGTCTTCATCTCCTTCAGGATGAAACTCTCATTGAGAAGGGTCTCATATTCTGCGAGGGAGGGAGCCGAGAAATCGTTCCTCTCTTTCGCCCTCTTGATGGTTCGAGCCGCTAACACCCCCGAGACCACTGCATACTCCATCCCTCTCACGGTGACCAGCATATTGAGCCCAAGGCCAGCGGCATCACCTACCACAAGCATCCCATCGGTATAAAGTTTGGGCATTGTATGAATCCCACCTTCCGTAATCAGGTGGGAAGAATATTCAATCGTTTCACCCCCTCTGATTAAGTTTTGGATCTCGGGTCGTTCCTTGAACTGGTCGAGCAGTTTATAAACTTCCTCACGAGGTTCTTTTGAATTGAGGGAGTGAAGGCCGATGACCATACCAAGGGAAAGGCTCTCCCGATTGGTGTAGAGAAATCCTCCACCCATCATTCCTTTTGTGAGGGATCCGATGAAGAGTTGGGCCGCTCCTTCATGTTCACCGAGTCGAAACCGATCTTCAATGGTTTTTGAGTCAAGCTGGATCACTTCCTTAAACCCTAAGGCCATATATTGCGGTTGGAAGGGTTTTCGAAGTCCAGCCTTCTCTGCCATAAAGGAGAGGATTCCATCGGCCGCCACGACGCAATCCGCTCCGATTTCCTCATCACCCGTTCTGACTCCGATGACTTTTCCATTCTCTCGAATGAGGTCTTCAACAATCTTCTGAGGAATTACAAATCCTCCTCTTGCAGAAACGAGATCGGCAAACCATCGATCAAAAGTCGCTCTCAGAATCGTATAACTGGGAAAGGGTTCTTCGTTGAAACGGTCACTATAAAATTCAAAAGTGGTGGAATTGCCCTGCCCCATCAAGGTGAAAACCTCTTTCGTCACATGCCGTTCAAAGGGAGCATCTTTCCAGATATCCGGAAGGAAAGGAAGGATTGGGCGAAGATAGATCCTCCCTCCAGTCACATTCTTGCTTCCTGAAAAGTCGCCCCGCTCGAGGACAAGCACGGTCATCCCTGACTCTGTTAACTCATAAGCACAGGAGAGTCCTGCCAATCCCCCCCCAACAACGATTACATCTACCTTCTCCATGCCTAACTCCTTTAATCTTCAAACATCCGATGGCCGTTTCATCAGGATAGTCAAAAAGGCACCTTGTTTAGAGAGAAAAGTAAACAAGCGGCTTAGATTTGTCAATAGATAGGAAAAATCACCGCTTGAGGATCTATGTTAAGACTCGGGTAAGATCCCTTTCTATCCCCTTGTCAGGTGTCGGTATTTGATCCGGTGGGGCTGATCTGCTGCCACGCCAAGACGGCGCTTTCGATCTGCTTCATACTCGGAGTAGTTTCCCTCGAACCAGATAACGGTGCTATCACCCTCAAAAGCTAAGATATGGGTAGCAATCCGATCAAGAAACCAGCGGTCATGGCTGATCACAACAACAGAGCCTGCAAAATGCTCGAGGGCCTGCTCTAATGCTCGAAGGGTGTTTACATCGAGGTCGTTTGTCGGCTCATCGAGAAGAAGGAGATTAGCTTCCTCTTTGAGCATTCGTGCCAGATGAACGCGGTTTCGTTCTCCCCCTGATAGAATGCCTACCTTTTTTTGTTGATCTGTTCCGGAAAAATTGAAACGGGCCACGTAAGCTCGCGAATTAACCTGGCGACTGCCAAGCGGAATCCTTTCTTTTTTCTCAGAGATCACCTCCCAGAGGGTCTGGTCTGGATCGAGCTCCCGACTCTGATCCACATAAGCCATTTTAACGGTTTCTCCAATTCGGATCTCTCCAGCGTCCGGTTGTTCCTGACCTGTGATCAATCGAAAAAGGGTGGTCTTCCCAGCCCCATTAGGACCAATGACGCCAACGATCCCGCCTGGAGGAATTGAAAAGGAGAGATTCTCCATCAGGATACGATCCCCATAGGATTTGGTAACCCCCCGACACTCAATCACAACATCTCCAAGCCTCGGTCCAGGAGGAATATAAATCTCAAGCTCCTTAGCCAACCTTTCGCTCCCTTTTCCAAGAAGAGCCTCATAGGAGGCAATCCGAGCTTTAGATTTCGCATGTCTCCCTTTAGGGGTCATCCGAATCCATTCGAGTTCCCGTTGAAGTGTCTTTTGCCGTTCGCTTTCCGCCTTCTCTTCAAGTCTCAGGCGGTTCTCTTTCTGCTCCAGCCAGGAAGAATAATTACCCTTCCACGGAATCCCTTCTCCCCGGTCAAGCTCCAGAATCCACCCGGCAACATTATCCAAAAAATAACGGTCATGGGTGACGGCAATTACCGTCCCTTCGTACCGCTTCAGATGCTGTTCGAGCCAGGCAACCGTCTCGGCATCAAGATGGTTGGTGGGTTCATCAAGGAGCAGGATATCAGGTTTTCGGAGCAGAAGCCGGCAGAGCGCCACGCGCCTTCGTTCTCCTCCCGAAAGGATTTTTATGGGTGTTTCTCCTGGAGGGCATCGAAGCGCATCCATCGCCATCTCAAGTCGTGCATCCAGGTCCCATGCATCAAGAGCATCAAGCTTCTCCTGAACTGCACCTTGCCGTTCGATCAAGCGGTTCATCTCCTCCTCGGAGAGAGGCTCTGAAAACCGCTCGCTGATCTGGTTGAACTCCTTCAGGAGATCCACCGTCTCCTGGACTCCTTCTTCAACGACCTCGCGAACCGTCTTGCGATCATCGAGTTTTGGTTCCTGTTCGAGAAATCCAATGGTAAACCCTGGGGTGAGAAGGGTTTGTCCGATAAAGTCCTTATCCTCGCCGGCGATGATGCGAAGAAGAGAACTTTTTCCAGACCCATTCAGGCCGATAACACCTATCTTGGCACCATAAAAATAGGAGAGGGAGATGTCTTTCAGAATGGGTCTCTTGTCATGATACTTGCTTACACCAATCATGGAGTAAATGATCTTCTGCGATTCGTTCGCCATTGCGATGGATTCCTCCTCCTCTTATCTTCCTGCCCCTCTCCAAAGGCAGGATGTCTGTGCCCATTACCGCCAGGTCACCCTGGGAGGTCGACGTTGGACCAGGTTTGGATATTTCACCCTTGGATAACCGAGGGCCATGGCCGAGTAGCATCGATGACCCTTTGGAATGTTCAGCCAATGCTTCACCCCTGGGTCATGATTGACGGCATTGACCAGAAAACCATTGAAACAGCATCCAAGCCCTAAGGTATGGGCTTTTAAGGAACAGTGATAAAGCGCCACAGAACAATTAAAAGCAGAAGAACTATCCCAGGATTCTGCATGGGTCAACACGACAACTGGCGCATGATAAAACAATCGATCTTTCCCCTGTTGGATCTGTTCTCGAAAATAGTCAACTCTGGGAAGCATGTCCCGAAGGTATTCAACCGTCTTTCGCCCTGCAAGCAAAGAAAGAAGAAGACGTCCTGGCCAATGAGTTACTTTGGAGAAGATTTTCTCATAAAACTTGAGCGTTATTTCTCTTAACGTATTGATCTGATCCTCTGAAGTCAGCACGATGTAGTGGACATTCTGGCTGTTGGATCCGGTCGGGGCATATCTTCCAGTGTCGAGGACCTGTTTCAGAATCTCTTTTGGAACTGGCTCAGTGGTGAAGTTTCGGATCGACCGTCTTTCCCGGAGGAGAAGTTCCAGCAGATCCGGCGGGATGGCTGGTTCTTTCCCTTCTTTGGGATGTTTTTCAAAAGCCATTCCATCCTGAAGGATTGCATCCGTCGGACAGACCGCACCACAGTGTCCGCAACCGATACACCAATCGCCTCTGAGTACCTTTGCTTTTTCCTCAACCAACTCCAGAACAAAACTCGGGCAGACCAACATGCATCTCTGGCAACCTATGCATTGCTCCACCATGACCTCTGGAGGATGAACATTCCGTCTCACTGCCTTTCTGCTCCCCCTGTCTCAATACAAGACAGCCCCCGACGTAATGGAGGTTAACAAGAAATCTCGAAGGTTAAGTCTTCTTTGGATGAATGGTCTCCAGTGAGTTTTAATCAAACGGGATGATGCATCGCTGAGGTGACTCGTTGGATTTGCTGCGGACGATTTTGGATTCAGTCGTCCAGGTTGCAAACACTCCAGGAGTCCATCTCCTCTTCTGAGATGCCTAAGATATAGAGGATATTTTTAAGACGGGCTCGCCCCAGGCTCATATTGGCAGCCCGTTGGAGTCTTTCCTTGGCATTATAAGCGATACCTAACCCTGCTTGACCTAACATTAAGATGTCATTGGCGCCATCACCGATAGCAACAGTCTGATCTAAGAGAATCCCTTTTTCGTGGGAGACCTGATGGACGATCTTTGCCTTATAAGCATTATCAATGATCGTTCCCATGACCCGTCCTGTTAGTCTTCCTTCCTTTAGCTCCAATCGGTTTGCATAAGCAAAGTCGAGGTTCAGTTTCTCCTTTAAATAATCAGCAAAGTAAAGGAATCCTCCACTGACCACCCCAAGGGTGAAGCCCAAGCGCTTGAGGGTTGCCACTAATTCATCAGCTCCTTCGGAGAGCTTCATGGATTCTTTAATCTTTTCTAATTCCTCTATCTCTAAACCTTTCAGAAGAGCGACCCGTTGGGTCAGGGATTCTTCAAAGTCAATATCTCCCCGCATCGCCTTTTCCGTAATTCTTGAAACCTCTTGGAAGACCCCTCTCCTTTTTGCCATCTCATCGATGATTTCCATTTCAATCAGGGTGCTATCCATGTCAAAGAAGACCAGGCGCTTGTTTTTACGATAGGCTTCCATTTTCTGAAGAGCAAGATCAATATTAAGCTCGTGGCTTTTGGCAATTACTCGTGATTTAAGTCGGCTAAGGCTTTCCACCTGGTTGACGTTGATGGTCAATTCAACACACATGGCACAGTGACGGGTAAGATTACTGATCATTTCGATATTCGCCTTTTCCTCAGCCAGGATAGTGGAAATTTCAGCCAGGGCTCGAGTATCGCCGAAGTAGGTGAGGACAAATAGGTTCTTGTTGTTTCTGGCTTTGACCTCGCTTTCAGAATAGAGTCGGAAGTTAAGGGTCAGACCAAGACGGCTCGCTTCAAAGAGAAGGTCTTTCAGGACGCCATCCTTCGATTGTTTAGCCCCGCTCATATCGAGAAGGAAGGAGAGACCCAAAAAATCCTGAAGCGAAGCTTGTTCAATATCGACTACCTCGACCTGGTTGTCCACCAGAATCCGGCTGAAAGCCGCCGTAATCCCAGGCTGATCCGGTCCGGAAACCGTCACCAACACGAAATCCTTTTTGTCATCCATAGGAGGACACCTTTCTTAATAGCCCTATCGGTGATAGCCGAATCGTTCTTCGAAGATGGGGGCGATCAGGTTGTCCACTGGCACATAGTCGTCGGTGAGGATGATCCACTTCCGTTCGTTCAGATAGTTCTGCAGTCGATCCTGTGGCATGACATGGGAGGTCATATCATCCCCCTTATCCTTCTTCACTACTTTTACGAAGTCATCCAAGTCGAGTCTGTTTGGACTGGCCACGACGACATGGGTACTGATTCCAATATTCTCAAAATCAGAACTAAGCGTGATCAGATGAACATTCCCCTTCCCAAAGACTTCTTCGAGAGTCCGGATGTAGGAGGGCATAAATTGGCCTTTTCTCATACTATCGATGACATTGGCAAGGAGCAAGCCATCTGGTTTGAGGAGATCCTTCAGTTGCATTGCAAATTCTTTTGTGGTCAAGTGATAAGGAATAGAAAGGTCGTTGAAGGCATCGCCAAAGATAAAATCGAAGCTTCCCTTTTCCTTATAATTCATGACAAACCAACGGCCATCCATGTTATGGGAACGGATCCTCGTTTTTTCCGAAATGCCCAGGTACTGGTGAACCACTCGGGTCACCTCTGGGTCGATCTCCACCACATCAATTTCAGCGGAGGGATATTTTGATTCGATAAAACGGGGAATCGTATACCCTCCGCCTCCAATGAAGAGAGCCTTAAATGATTTTCTTTTCTTTGCCTGCCACCTCACAAATTCTTCATAAACTCGTATATACTCATACTCCAGATAATGGGGATCCTTGAGATCCGTATAGGAGTGGACAAGATGATCCAGGACGAGAGATTCAAGAGGATTCCCATGACTCCCTCGTGTGCTTCGTTTCAATTTGATCGTGTAGTAGTCGCTCTCCTTAAAAAAGTAGGTATCCTCATCAAGGGGAGGTTTGAAAGCGTATGCATATGCCTTTTTCAGGGCTTCTGACGGTGAGGTCGAAAGTGAAATTTCATCAGGGTGTAAGGCCCCATAGCCATAAATCCCTGCGAGAGGAAGAACAAGAAAAAGAATCCCCAGGAGAAAAAAGATGAAGGTAAGGCTTCTTTTTCTCTCGAGAAAGCCTCCAAAGATGAAACCAGAGAGGATAAGGATAATGCCCATCGTCAGGAGAATGTTTCGCGTGCCCATCCAAGAAACCAGATAAAATCCAGTTAAAAAAGTGCCGAGAATGGAACCAAGGGTCGAGAAAGCATAAATCTTTCCAACGACGTTGCCTGTCTTGGATAGGTTATTTAAGGTAAGTTTGACGACCACGGGGGAGATCATTCCAAGAATACAGGCAGGTCCAAAAAAAATGATAGTGGTGATGATAAGAATTCGGACCATCAGGCTTGTTTCAAAATGGGCTCCACCGACCAAGTTAGTGAGGGGAGAGATCGAAAATGCTCCAACACCAGAGAGGACGAGTAACCAACCCAGGGTTGAAGTCCGTGGATAGCGGTCAGCAATGAGTCCCCCTAAATAAGCCCCAATGCTAATGCCTGCCAGGACCACTCCGATGATGCTTGTCCACGTGTAAAGGGAAACGCCTACATAGGGAGCCATGATCCTTCCGGCCACAAGTTCGATGACCAGGGTGCAGAAACTGGCGATGAAAACAACGATGTTAGCTTTGATGACCGCTTTTTGCATGGAGCATCCTCCAAAAAAATCCCCCCTACCCCTCATTGTGCAAGAGGGGAATAGAGGAGTAATTCAGGCGCCATTCTAAAACTTAACCACAATAAAATCAAGAGGTTTTAGGTTTATTGGGTTACATGAGGCTATGGGGTTAACGAATATAACTTAATAAAGCCAAGGGCCATCTAACCCAAGCAACCATCATTCTCTTTTATACTTCGGAGTTCTCTTTTCGACGAAGGCAGCGATGCCTTCTTGAGTATCATAGGTTCGGGTGATGGCAGCAATGGCTTGACTCTCATTCTCCATCTGCGTCTCGAGGGTCTCATTCCATCCGTTTTTCATCAGTCGTTTGGCTGCTCCGAAGGATTTCAATGGACCCGAGGCCAGCTGATGGGCCAAGTCGTTTGCCTGGGCTAACAATTCCTCCCCGGGAACGACACGTGTGACAATTCCTAGTGCATAGGCCTCCTCTGCAGTGAGCATCCGATTCGTCAAAGTCAATTCAATGGCTCTCTTGAGACCGACCGTGCGTGGAAGGAAATAAGACATACTTCCATCAGGCGTCAGCCCCACGCGGGTATAGGCCACGCTGAAGCGGGCAGATCGTGCGGCCAATACGAAGTCGCAGGCAAGAGCAAGGCTCATGCCAGCTCCAACGGCATAGCCGTGGACTGCCGCAATCACAGGAGCATCCATTCGAACCATTCTGGAAACAGCAGCATGAAGATAGGTGGTCACCTCCTTGATGTGTAAAGGCAGGTCCTTTCCCTGAGAGAGAAAAGATTTTAGATCACCACCAGCGCAGAAATGGTTGCCCGCCCCCCTGATGACGACTGCCCGGATAGTAGGACTCTCATCACATTGGAGAATTGCATGCATCAGATCCCATGCCCATTCCCGATTGATGGCATTGAGGGTTTCCGGCCGGTTCAAGGTGATATGAGCCACATGGTCTTTGACCTCAAAGAGAAGTGTCGAATATTCCATCTTCTCCATACCTCCTTTTTACATTCCAATCTTCAGGTTAACACCTTCTATTCTTTCACTCGACGAAGTTCCATCACCACAGGGTTGAAAGGATCGGGACAGGCAATTGTTGTTTTATCCCGATCCTCTTCCCACGGGAATTCCCCTCCGTGCCGAAGTACCCGCCACGAAGGAAAGATCGCATGAAAGGCAGATGGGCAGATTGCTTGAGAAGTTCCGGACATTCCAAGGATAAAGTCTTTACTCAGGTCAAATTCCTGTCCGACCTGATGCCCGGCAGCACAGGTTCCCTTGACGGACACAATTTTCAAAACTACTTTCTCTGGATTTGCCATCATGACCCCCTCCTTCTGTTTAAGATTGACTTTCATTGGATTATCGATAGAAATCAAAATTCTGTCAATAGATTCTTCAGAAGTTCTGTTCAAGCAGCCATGGAATTTCAACGCTTGCATCGTTATCAATAATTCATTATAAACCAAAAGGGTTATAGAGGCATTTAAGGGGAACGAATTCCCCTCCCCTTTTTTTATCCTATAAGATCAGAGGATATGGCTTCTCAGAAAATATGGACACGTGATTTTATTCTCAGTTTTTTAGGTCAGGTCGCCTTTTCTTCTGTCTTTTTTACGCTCATTCCCACGTTGCCTATCTATCTTTCAAGATTAGGAATCCTAGAGGCAGGGATCGGCGTTCTGATCGGAGCTTTCAGCGTCTCCTCACTCATCTTCAGGCCTTTTGTAGGAAGAGCCCTCCTCAGGAATCGAGAAAGAAATTTCATGATTGCAGGAGGCATCCTTTTTGCGCTATCTTCGGCCGCCTACCTCATTGCCAAACCCTTCTGGCCCTTTTTGTTCGTCCGTATCATTCAGGGAATGGGATTGGCTCTCTTTGCAACTGCTTCCTTCACACTGGTGGCCAAGATCAGTCCGGCTTCTCATCGGGGTCAGAGTCTCAGTTTTTTCTATCTTTCCATCAACATTGCCTTTGCCCTTGCTCCCTCTTTAGGAATGGCACTCCTAAACCGTTTTGACTTTCCCGCTCTATTTTTAGTCTGCACTTTCCTCTCCCTGGTTGCCCTCTTCATCTCCCTCCAATTAAAGGGACCGGACCCTGACACCCCCCAAGAGGGTTTGATCAAACAACCCCTCTTTAGCCGTCAGGCCCTTCCCGCTGGAATCATGGCCTTTATGGGGAGTTTTATCTGGGGCGCCGTGACCGCCTTTTTCCCTCTTTATGCCCTTCATAGGGGAGTGGCCAATCCAGGACTCTTTTTTGCAGCCCTTGCCATCACCCTGATTTTGGTTCGCGGTTTGGGAGGAAAGATACTCGATCTCTATTCGAGAGAGAAAGTGATCTTTCCTTGTATCGCTGCTCAGATCATTGCGATGACCTTATTGGCCTTCTCGTCGTCTCTTCCACTTTTTATCGTGGTAGCTGTGATATGGGGAATAGGAAACGCTTTTTACTATCCTTCACTGGTGGCTTATTCTATTGATCTTTCAGGTTCCTCAAGAGGCCCAGCCATCGGGACCTATATGACTCTTTCTGATTCTGGAATAGGCCTAGGTTCCGTGGTCATGGGGATGATCCTCCAGATGACCAACTACACGATGATGTTTCTTACCCTCTCCCTCATGGGAGTCATCAATCTTTTCTATTTTTTTTCTCTTGTGAAGAAAAGAGGAGGATGAGAGATGCCGATCTATGAGTATCGTTGTGAAGACTGCAAAAAGATTTCTGAATTTCTTGTCATTCGTACTGATGAACCCTTTTTCCCCCAATGCAAAAAGTGCAAGAGCAAAAAGATGACGAGGGTTCTCTCCAGAGTGCGAGTCATCCGTTCAGAGGAAAGCCGACTGGACAGTCTGGCCGACCCTTCCAAATGGGGTGATCTCGATGAAAGGGATCCGAAGAGCATGGCCCGATGGATGAAAAAAATGGGTAAAGAGCTGGGCGAAGACATGGGAGAGGATGTGGACCAGATGGTCGAGGAAGCCATGGAAGAAGAGAGGGCCTCCAGGTCTGAAAAAGACATAGAGGATTGAACTCCTTGTGCTCTTTAAAATTTTAAAAATTCGAGGGCACTGGCGGTATAGAGCTTGGCGGTGAGATAAAGGTCGTCCACCGAGACCCATTCGTCCCTCTGATGAGGGATCATTCTTTTACCTGCTCCTAAAGTAACAATGGGAATCCCTCCCCAGGCAGTGAGAAAGGTTCCATCCGTTGCCCCGGGGACACCATCGTAAACCGGATCTTCTCCAGCAATGGTTCGATAGGCCCTTGCCACAGCCTGAACGATCGGTTCCTCCCTTGGGGTCTTGGTCCAGGGACGGTCTTCGAAAATATTGAGCGTAGCCTGAAACGAGATTCCTTTAGAGAGTCCTTTTTCAAGGGTTTCCCTGAGCTCCCGGTGAAAGCCATTCTGGAGACTTTCACAGATAGATTTCTCCTCTTCTTTGACAATATCTTCCAACTGTTTTTTCAATGCCTCATGCAATTGCCCGGGAATGGTTCGGATGTCAAGCAATGCCCTGCATTGAAAAGGAACCACATTGAGCTGGGGTTCTCCCTTCACAGGAGCCTGAAGGACCGTGGGGGTAATGCTTGGGTATCCCAAGAATGAATCTTTCCCTAATCTCTCGATCTCTTCTTCTTCGAGGTGTTTCAACTTCTCAAGAATGGATACCATCGGAGGAATTGGGTTAAATCCAGCTAAAGGCATTGCTCCGTGGCTCATCTTACCGGTCGTAAGTAATTCTGCCCGCATGGCACCCTTTTGGGTGATACAGAGATGGTTATCCACAGGTTCGCAGATGATCGCTGCGTCTACATGATGAGCCCATCCTTGACGAATAAAGTGCTTTACCCCTCTCATCAACCCTTCCTCATCCACGAGAATCCCCAAAAGAATCTTTCCTCTGAATGAGACACTGGATTGGGAGATTGCCTGGACGGCCTTTAGCGCAGCGGCTAAGTTTCCCTTGGTATCACAAGCCCCTCTGCCATAGATTCTGTTCCCAACAAGTCTTCCTTCGAAGGGAGGATACTTCCAGTCTGAAGGGTCTCCCTCGGTCACCACATCCGTATGACATTCAAACATCAGGCAGGGACCGTCCTCCTGCCCCTGAAGGATTCCAATCACATTCGGAGAACCTGGCTCAACCTCTTCAATCACCACATCAAGACCCATTTGCTCTAAAGCATGAGCAACAAAAAGGGCAACCTTTTCCTCACTTCCCTGGTCCTGTCGTCTGACGCTTGGGATCTGGATTAACTCCTGGGTGAGTTGTATCAATTCTTCCCGCTTAATGCCCTTCAGCACCTGATCAATTTTCAATGATGCCTCCCGTTTTTTCATGGGGTTCAGCGATTCGAGGGTTTATGGGTTCACGTGTCTACGGATCCAGGTTCAATGGGGACCCTCGACCTCTTGGCCTCTTGAATCCTCTCACATTCGTTGTGGAATTCTCGACAGCTTTGGGTCGAGCATATCTCTCAATCCATCTCCGAGGAGATTCAAACCTAAAACCGATAAAGCAATGGCACATCCTGGGAAGATAGCCAGATAGGGAGAGGTTCCCATAAAGGTCTGTGCTTCGTTGAGCATCCTGCCCCAGCTCGCATGAGGAGGCTGAGTTCCCAGCCCAAGGTAGCTCAAGCCGGCCTCGGCAAGAATTGCTATAGCAAACTGAACGGTTCCCTGAACGAGAATGGGGGAAAGGATGTTGGGAAGAATATATTTCCAGACAATTCCTATTTCGCTTCTACCGATAGCTCTTGCAGAAGTCACATAATCCCTCTCCCAGATAGAAAGTGAAGTGGCACGAGTCAATCGTGCAAAAATAGGGATATTAAAAATTCCAATGGCGATCATGCTATTGATAGCCCCAGGCCCGAGAATAGAAGTGATCAGGATAGCGCTGAGCACTGCTGGAAATCCATAGAGGACATCGGAAATCCTCATGATCACCTCATCAACCCACTTCTTATAAAAAGCGGCCAGTGTACCCAGTAGAATTCCAAAGCTCATGCCAATAGAGACCGCCACCAGGCCCACGATGATTGAATTGACTGCTCCCTTCATCATTCGGCTCAGGATATCCCGTCCGTATTGATCCGTTCCCAACCAGTGAGACCGATTGGGGGCTTGAAAGCGCTCCGCGAGGTTCATCCGGTTCGGATCAAAGGGAGTAGAAACAAAACTGAGCAGAGCGGTGAATAGGATGAACAGGGTGATGAAAAACCCAATGGTAAAGTTGATATTTCGAAAGGGGCGACGTAGGTTCATCTGGTTTGAATGGTCCTTATTCATACCGTATTCTTGGATCGAGATACCTGTAGCAGATGTCTATCAAAAAATTGATCACCACAATCATTGCGGCAATGAGAAGCACAACCCCCTGAATCACCGGAAGATCTCTCTGCCCTATGGCTTCAAAAACCAATCTTCCCACACCCGGGAGGTGAAAGACATTTTCAATGATGATGGCACCGGCTAAAAGATCGCCTGCCTGAAGTCCAATGACCGTAATGATCGGAATGATGGCGTTCCTAAAAGCATGTTTGTAAACGACTATCCTTTTCGAGAGCCCCTTGCTTCTGGCCGTACGAATGTAATCCTCCCCCAGAACCTCCAGCATGGAAGAACGGGTCATTCGAGTCAATACGGCTGCCCGCACAAATCCCAGTGAAAAAGCTGGAAGGAGAAGGGAACGCAAAGCTTTAACGGAATCGGTCTGCCAAGAAACGAACCCACCTGCAGGCAACCACTGAAGGGTCACCGCAAAAAGGAGGATGAGAAGAATGCCTGCCCAGAAGGCAGGAATCGCCAGTCCGATTTGAGAAAAGACCATGATCCCGTAATCTCCTATCCGATTTCGATGAAGGGAGGAATAAATCCCCATTGGGACAGAGATGGCGATCGCAAAGATCATGGAAAGGATGGCCAGGGGAACGGTCACTTGAAGCCTTGAGAGAATGAGCGAGGTGATGGAAACCTCATAGGTAATTGAACGGCCGAGATCACCCATAGCCAATCGCCTCATATAGCTGAGGTATTGAATGACGGCAGGTTGATCCAAACCCATCTGGTTTCTTAATTTCTGCAGGGTTTCGGGGGTGGCGTTAATCCCCAAAATGATCTGTGCCGGATCTCCTGGAATGACCATCAGGATGGCAAAAATGACCATTGAAACAACGAAGAGAGTGAGGATGAGAACGATCGTTCGTTTAATGAAATAGCCTGTCATTGCTTCATGCAAAAGAAAAGGCCTGAAGTCTTTCGGAAACACCTCAGGCCTATGGATCAACAACAAACCCGAAATCCAAATTTCGAAATCGGAAACAGATCTAACATTCTAATTTCAAAATTTAAAACGGTTCTCATATTGAAAAATTAGAAATTTGAGAATTCGTGTTTGTTTTAAATTTCGTGTCTCGAATTGCGAAATGCAGTTATTTCTGTATCCAGACCTCGGTCACATCCTGACAGGTCATGGGGTAATCTTTCCACCAGTTCATTACCTCTTTCTTCATCGTAGGAAGGCTGGGCAAGACAAAGAGAAATCCATTGACGGCATCCTCGGCGATCATCTTCTGAAGAGTGATATAGAGATCCCTCCTCAGTTTCGGATCGGGCTCCATCTCTGCCTTTTTTAAGGTCTCTTGAAACTTCGGATTGTCGTATCGGAAGTAATATTTTGGATTGCCGTAGATATCAATATCGAAGGGCTCTGAGTGACCGATAACGGTCAGATCAAAATCTGCGTTTTTAAAGACTCGATCAATCCACTGTCCCCACTCGGTGAGTTCTATTTTTAGCTGGATGCCAATTTTGGATAACATGTCGGCAATAATTTCACCTGAACGCTTTGCATAGGCAAAACGCTCGGGCAGTTTGATCACGGCCTCAAACCCATTGGGATATCCTGCCTCTGCAAGCAGTTGTTTTGCCTTCTCCGGATTGTAAGGGTAGGTGTTGGTCAGATCGATGTAGTAAGGGTTACCGGGATCCATATGACTTCCGATGGGTGTTCCATAGCCTGACATGGCTCCTTTGATCAGGGCCGTCCGGTCAATGGCATGAGCCATCGCCCTTCGGACGCGGACATCGTTAAAAGGTTTTCTTGAATGGTTGGTCGATAAGATGACTTCGGTTGTCGTATAACCGTTAAACACCTTGAACCTCGGATCTTTCTCAAGCAAAAGCGCATTCTCCGGACTCACATCATAACCTATGACATCGATATCCCCTGCCTTGAGGCTTGCGATCTGAGCGCTCGGATCACCGATGAACTTAAAGGTGACCTTATCCAGATAGGGAAGCCCTTTTCGATGATAGGCTCCAAACTTCTCAAGAAGAATTCGATCCCCTCTGACCCATTCAACAAATCGAAATGGACCTGTACCCACAGGAGCCGTCTTAAGTTTATCGGCAACCTGGCTATGGATGATGATGGAATCTGGCCTGGCAAGGTTAAAGAGAAACATGGAGTTCGGATTCTTCAACTTAAACTTAATGGTATGCGCATCCACCACCTCTATCAACTCTATGTCCTGGTAATACCTTCGGTTGGGAATAGTGATCTGGGGATCCATCAACCGCCCGAAGGTAAACTTCACATCTTCGGCATCCAATAATTTTCCATCGTGAAACTTAACGCCTTTCTTCAAATGGAAGGTATATTCCTTTCCGTCTTTAGAAACTTTGTAATCACTTGCCAAAGCCGGAACGATCTTTCCAGTCCGGTCAATCCTGACCAAACCTTCAAGGACGTTCCCATAAACCACTCTCGGAATGGCTGCAGAGGTGGCTACGGTTGGATCCAGTCCCGGAGGTTCAACCCCTTGCGCAACGGTCAGTGAGCCGCCATAGACCGGCTTGGGCTTGGCCTTGGTCTGGCCATGAGAGAGGTGAGCCAACAGAAAAAAGGTCAAAAACACGAAACTGAAAAAAACAGATCTCTTCATCGCTTCTTCCTCCTCTGTTCATTTGAGTGCAAGTCATGAACCGATTTTTGCACCGTTTAATTCAAGAATACTATCCAAAACTCCTTTCCGTTGTCAAACGCGATGGTTTGCCAGAACTTTTTCAAAAACTCGGTCGAGAATATGAACCCCCTGAATAATCTCCTCTCTCTCAATGGTCAATGGAGGAGTGATCCGTAGGACATTCCCATAGAGTCCTCCTCGACCGATGAGAAGCCCTTCCTTTTTCGTCTCTTCAAAGATTTCATTGACCAGATCCGGGGCAGGTTCTTTTCCCTCTTTGACGATCTCCATCCCCTGAATCAACCCCATTCCCCGGACTTCACCGATCATATTGAATTTTTCTCTCAATCCTTCCAAGCGGTCCCTTAAAAACTGACCCATGATCTCAGCATTCTGAACCAGTCCTCTCTTTTCAATTACCTCAATGGTCGCAAGAACAGCGGTAGCCGTGACCGGATTTCCACCAAAGGTGGAGAGGTGAGCCCCATGGAGAGCCTCCGCTACTTCTGGCGTTGCGATCGTGATCCCAACCGGTATACCATTGGCCGCCCCCTTCGCCATAACCATGATGTCCGGCTCTACCCCCCAGTGTTCGATGCCGAACATCCTTCCACCTGTTCTTCCCCAGCCGGTTTGAACTTCATCACAAATGAAGAGCCCTCCATACCTTCTGATAATGGAGACAACCTCCTGGAAATACTCTTTCGGTGGGGTGATGAAGCCTCCAACGCCCTGAATCGGTTCTGCGATGAAGGCCGCAGGATGGCCTGATGTTGTCGTTTCAATTAATTCTTTCAAATCTTTTGCACATTCGAGATCGCAATGAGGATAGGTTTTTCTAAAAGCGCACCGAAAGCAGTAAGCGTTGTGAGCATGCTTGATTCCTGGAACAGAACTTCCTCCCAGACGCCACTTCTGATGGCCGGTCAGATTCATGGTCAGAAGGGATAGCCCGCTGTAGCAGTGTCGAAGGGCAATCACTTCATTGCTCTTCGTATAAAGTTGAGCAATGAGAATGGCGGTTTCAACCGCTTCGGTTCCACTACTGGTGAAGAAGGACTTCTGCAATCGACCCGGCGTGATCTTTGCCAATTTCTCCGCAAGAAAAAGGACGGGGAGGGTGGGATAGAGGGTGGAAGTGTGCTGAAGCCTCCTCATCTGATCACAGGCCTTCTCTGTGATCTCCTCGTCACAATGCCCCACGCTGATCGTAACGATCCCTCCAAAAAAGTCGAGATACTCCTTCCCATCAATGTCGTAGAGATATTTCCCTTTGCCTCTCTCAAATATCACAGGCTCTTTATAATAGTGAGTGACACAGGGCGCTAAATATTTTTTGTGCTTCTCATAGATTTCACTTTTATCCATTGGAATTTCCCCTTCTGATTCTTTAGATTTCTATTAAAGGCAGGCTAACTCCTCGTTGAGCAGGTCAGAGATGAACATGTGGCCAGGGGTATGGGTAACGCAGAAATCGGGTTTGGCTCTCATCACAACGGCCTGGGGTGTCACACCACAGGCCCAGAAGACCGATATTTCATCCTTCTTGATCGTTACCGGATCTCCAAAATCGGGTTTTCTGAGACTCCGGATGCCAATCTTTGCAGGGTCCCCAATATGGACAGGCGCTCCATGAACTGAAGCGTATCGCGAAGTAATCTGAACCGCCCGGCTCACCTGTTCAGAGGGGATGGGCCGCATCGTCACCACCATCGGACCGTGAAAAACACCAGCAGTTTTACAGGGAATGTTCGAAATAAACATTGGCACATTTTTATTCTCCTCAATGTGCCGTACAGGAATCTTTGCCCGGACCAAGGCCTCTTCGAAAGAGAAACTGCATCCCAGAAGGAAGCTAACAAAATCCTTCTTCCAAATAGACTTGATCTCTTTGATCGTTCCTTCAAGTACTCCATTTCGATAGATGTTATAACGTGGAATATCCGTCCGGATGTCAGCATCGTGTGACAAAAAATCTGTCCGGAACCTCCCGGGCTCTAAAACCTCAAGCAGAGGACAGGGTTTTGGATTTCTCTGGCAGAAGAGGAGGAAATCAAAGGCATACTTCTCTGGGAGAATAACCAGATTAGCCTGGGCATAGCCCATCGCCAGTCCAGCTGTGGGTTTGTCCCACTTTCCCTGACGGATCAAGGCACGAATCTCTTTGGGTGAAAGTGGACGGATATCCTTCATAGTAATAAAATTTATCAGAAAAAAAAGACTTCTTCAAGGGAAGAACCAAAGGTCAATAAATCTTGACACGATCCTTGTTTTCGCCTATGATGTATTTACTTCGTCAATTGACACACCCTGGGTTTTGAAGAAATGGTAAAAAAATTCAAAAGGAGGTGTTGTAGATGAAATTATCATGGATGAAATGGGTCTCGTGTTATTTGGTGGTCGCCATGGTAGTGCTCGGAATCACGCCAAGACTCTATGCGGGTTTTTCCCCTTCAGAAGCCATTTCTCTCTCAACAGTTGATCGCTCCTCCGATCTGGAAAAAATCCGCAAGGTTCTCGAAATGAAGATGGTTCGAGAGAGATTGAAGGACTTTGGTTTTACTCCTAACGAAATCGAGAAAAAATTGAGCTCTCTCGATGATCAGCAGATCCATCAACTCGCCCTCAATCTCGATACCTTAAAGGTTGGGGGAAATGGCTGGGCCTGGGTGTTAGTGATTCTCATACTGGTGGCCATCGGGGTAATCGTCTATTTTTATGTCACGGGTCATCGGGTGGTGATCGAAAGAGAAAAGTAGCCTTCACGTTGGCTGGAAGGCACCTTTCTTCTATATCCATGGGTTAGTTCCTTGTTCAAACGATTTTCCATACGAGGCGTTTCTTTTAAGAAGCGCCTCGTCTTGTTTATTTTCATCCTTCCTGGCCTGTTCTCTTGTACGGATTCCCAACTTCTAAGGGAATCTGATACTCCTCGAATCATTCACAATGTTCCCTTCTTCCCGCAGGAAGATTTTCAGTGCGGACCTGCTTCCCTGGCGGCTGTTTTTAATTTTTGGGGGATTCCCATTACGCCTGAGGAAATAGCGAAAGAGATCTTTAGCCCCGCTGCCAGAGGAACGCTCACGCTGGATATGATGGAATACCCCAAACGCAAAGGGTTAAAAGCCATTTACTATCAGGGAAGCATGGAGGACGTAAGATCTAAAATTCATTCAGGGTATCCGCTAATTGTCCTTGTGGACCTTGGTTTTTTGATATATCAACAGAACCACTTTATGGTTGTCCTGGGTTACGGGGAACACGGAGTCATTGCCCACTCTGGGAAAGAGCCCTTTAAACGTATTTCTCTGAAGCGGTTTATGAAAACCTGGTCAAAAACAGACTTCTGGACGCTTTGGATCCACCCTTTATCATGACCCGATGGATGTTCACGAAAAGGACTTTGTTCTATTGCTCTATTCTAATCTCCGTCTCTCTATGTTTTTTGTCCGGTTGTGCCTCTTTCAAAATCATCGTTCTGAAAGATCCCCTCACCCCTGAGGAACATTTAAATTTAGGGGTCGCCTATGAACGAAAAGGCGAGTTAGACCAAGCCATTAAGGAATACGTGACAGCCTCTAAAAAACTGCCAATCGCTTATCTCTATCTTGGCAATGCCCATTTTCAAAAAAAAGAGTTTGTCAAAGCAGAGAAATATTATAAGAAAGCGATTCGAAAAGAGCCAAAAAACGCAGACGCCTATAACAACCTCGCCTGGCTCTATTATATAAGAGGCAAAAATCTTGATGAGGGAGAGCAATTAGCCCTTAAAGCCATCGCACTTAATCCCGAAAAGGACGAGATTTATAAAGATACGTTAGAGAAGATCAGAGAGTTACAAAAGCTTCAGAAGTGAAGCCTCCTTCTATGTTCCATTAAGATTCTTCCTCCAGCTTAGCCGAACATGGAATAGCAACTACGAAGAAAGGGATTATTGCCTTTGCAGAGAGGTTGATTTGAATTCGCCTCTGGCTAAAAGAACCACAGCCACGAGAATGAGACTTCCCCCAATGATTCTCAAGAGACCCACCTCTTCCCCGAAAAAAAGAGAAGCGAGAACCACTGTGGTGATGGGCTCGAAGGTTGAAAGGACAGAGGCGTTTGTCGGTCCTACTCGTTCAAGACCTGCAAAAAAAGTGACGATGGCAAAAACAGTTGAAAAAAGGGCAATGCCCAGAATGCCTCCCCACCCCACCCAGGTGTTGGGCAAATGAAGACCCTGGATGAGGACGGCTCCGCCAAAGACCAGACTGGCAGACACCATGATCACAGTTGAAGAAGATAGCACAGGAACCTGTTTCAGGATTCTGCTGCCGGTGAGAATGTAGGCAGCATAGATGAACGGGGCACTCATTGCTAAGAGTATCCCGAGGAATCTGCCTCCCCCCTCAGGCCCAATGGTTAAAAAAGTGCCAAAGATGGCTAAACAGAGAGCAAGGATTTTGGCTCTGGTCATCTGCTCTTCAAATAAGAGTGCGGAAAAGAAGGTGACAATGGCAGGATAAAGGTAGAGTAAAATAGCGACCAGACCTGCTGATGCCATGGTCAACGCTGTAAAATAACAAAAAGACATCCCTACGTACCCAATTCCTCCCATCAAGATCAGACCGAGAAGGTATCGCCCGCGCGGAAAGGAAATCTTCCCCAAGATAATCCATGGGATCATGACGATGGAGGCAATTGAAAAACGGAAGAAAAGAACACTGATCGGATCTGAGCCCGCTTGATAGGCCGTCTTTGCAAAAATGGCAATGGCTCCAAAGGACATGGCAGAAAAAATAATAAAAACCATTCCTTTCATCTTTTGCATCATTAACCCAAATGAATGGAGTGCTTGTAGGCGAGGGTGATTTGTAAAACACCCCCTAATACCGAAACCGTCTTGGTCCTCTTAAATCCTATTCGGTTTAAGGTTTCGTTTTGATGAAAATCGAAAAAATTGAGGTTTCTTTTTTCGAACAGTTTAAAAAAGAGAAGGGAGAGGAGTCTGGCCCACCCGGAAACCTGCGGATTGAAGTCAGCAATCACTAATCTCCCTCTCTCTTTTAAGGCCAAGTAGGACTGCTCCAAAACGTTCCTGCGGTATTTCTCGGGAAGTTCGTGAAGGGAAAAGGAATTCAAGATTCCATCAAAATAGTTCTGATATCCCCAGGATTGAGTTACATCCTGGAGTAAAAAAATCGAGTTTCTCGATTTCCCGTATCGATGCCTTGCCACCTCAATCATGTTTTTAGAGAGATCCATTCCTATGACTTTACCTTCCGACCCAACTCCATCAGCTATCCAAGAAACAGCTCTACCTGTCCCCGAGCAAAGATCCAGGATTTTCTCGCCCTGCTTTGGCGAAAGAATCGTAATCGCCTTTCTTAAAAAGGTGGCATATCCTCCAAGGGTGAGGAAATCTAACAGGAGATCATAGTAAGGCGCAAGCTTTTCGAAGAACTGGATGCGAGATGGATTCAATGTCAAATGTCAAAGTCCAACGTTCAAATGAAACAAAAACCTCAGGGTTCAGAGAGAAATTTTGATGAAGGATTGCCTATTTGGGCTTCAAACTTTCTCCAGTGTGATCTTTGCCCCATCCTTCACCTTTAAAAAAACTTTGGGGTCTCCTATGACCTTTCCAATGATATTGACCGCGCTGGCCGCCCGGATCTCATCCCCCCGGCTTGCCGGTGTAGGACCGAAAAAGATGCAGAAGGCGTGTCCGGTTGGCCAATATCCCAATTCGCCAGAGGAAACCACGTCCCTGGCTCCCGGTTCCAATCCGGTCTTGACGGGAATACCAAAATAGATCTCCTCTCCCCATGTGTTACCCCTTGCTTCAATGGGCAAGGCCTCCCAGATCAGTTGAGCCGTCTTGGAGTCATTCAACGCGGCTTCGACGTTCAGGTTTCCAACAAGAATCCTAATCCTTTTTTCCATCTTCTGCTCCCATCTCTTCGAGAGGAGAAAATTCATTGTAAAGAATTTCCTTCTCTCCGATTTCGGAAAGGCTATTGGAATAAAATAGTATCTCCTTTTCCATTTTGATGGGTTCCCCTCTGGAAGAGAGATACCCTTGTGTTTGAGCCCTCAACAAAAAGAAACTGAGAAGGACAAGAACATAATTGGAGAGCTCTCGCCCTCCCACATAAAAGAATCGAGGCTGAATGCCAAAAAAGTAATATTCTTCAATGAGAAGCCTGGCGCTATTCATCAGAAGGGTAAATCCGAGAAGCATAATCCATCGTTTTGCCTTTGTGGTATTCTCAGCTAAGGAAAGCAGATAGTGATCATAGGTTTTTTTGAAATTTTTCCAGCTTTCCGAAAGGGTCTTCAGGAGCTCTTGATACGCCTGTTCATCCCCTCCAAACACCTTCAATCGAACCTGGATATCGCCCCGAAAGAGAAGATAGCGTTTAAGTAATTCTTCCCTTTCAGAAAGATAACCCTGATTCTTTTTAAGTCCCCGATAAAGAATAAAACCGATCCCCACGAGCAGCAATAGGGAAATTCCTTCGTTCACATATTTGATCCACATCGCCCCGCTCATTTTAAGATTCCAATGGACTCGTGTAATTGGCTATCATTCAAGCCATTCCCTTTTTAGGATAACCGGTTGATCAGGCTGGCAATATAGCCTGCTCCGAACCCATTATTAATATTGACCACAGCTACACCCGATGCGCAGGAATTCAACATCGCCAGCAATGCAGCCATTCCACCGAAACTGGCTCCGTAACCTATGCTTGTGGGAACAGCAATAACCGGCTTGTCCACCAGTCCTCCCACCACACTGGGAAGGGCTCCCTCCATTCCTGCCACAACAATGAGAACTCGTGCCTCATCCAGTCTCTTTTTTTGTGAAAGCAATCTGTGAATCCCTGCCACGCCGACATCGTAAAGCGTCTCTACACGATTCCCCATCATCTCCGCAGTAATGGCAGCCTCTTCAGCCACAGGGATATCGCTTGTGCCTGCAGTCATGACAAGGATCGTGCCCTTCCCCTCCACCTTGACCGGATGGGTATGCAAGGTGAGAACTTTTGATAGGGGGGAGTAACGGCTCTTTGGAAAAACTCTTTGAATCGCCTTTGCCTTCTTCTCTTCAAGACGGGTGAGGAGGATGTTCTGACCTTTCTGTTTCAGTCCTTTCATAATGGCGAGAATCTGATCAACTGTTTTCCCCTCTCCCCAGATCACTTCTGGAAAACCTTTTCGTAAGCTTCGATGATGGTCCACCTTTGAATGGCCCATATCTTCAAAGGGAAGGGACTTCAACTGGGCCAAGGCTTGATCGAGGGAAATCCTGCCAGCTTTCACATTTTTTAAAAGAAGTTCCAATTTCTGTTGATTCATATTTTCCATTACATTCTATTCAGTCAATCAGCAAAAAGTCAAGGGAATGGAGTTTGACAAGAAAAGGAAGATTTTGTTAATTTTTACTGAAAATAGACCATTCCTACGATCTAAATTGAGCGTTTTTTTACCCCCTCAGAAGAGGAACGGGAGGTCGAAAAGGGGTTTAGTCAGACAGGGTGAAGCGCTCAATTGAACACGCCAATATAGCGTGTCTTCCAACAGAAAACACCTCTTTGCGAGGTCTACATGATGGTCTCATCCATTGAATATTAAAGCTAATCCAATATAGTTTCATCCTTCGTGGTGCCTTTTTAGGGCATGAGTGTTTAGGGTATTATTAAAAAGGAGGGAATCGATATGAGAAAAGACGGAAAGAGGAAGTGGAGCCGAAGGGATTTTTTAAAGACAGCAGGGATTGGAATAGCAGCTCTGGGGATGAGCGGCTTGTTAGGAAGGAGAGTGTTCGCCCAAGCAAAATCTCCTATTAAGATTGGAGTTGCTATTTCGCTTACCGGAGCATGGGCTCGTGAAGGAGAACTTGAGGTAGGTGGCTATAAACTCTGGGGCAAGATTATCAACGAACGAGGCTGTACCTTTGGCGAAGTTGAAAAACTGGGATGCCCAGGTCCAGGACTTCTTGGAAGGCGGGTCGAGTTTGTCGTCTATGATGACAAAAGCGATCCAAGCGAGGCGATCAAATTGATCCGAAAACTGGTTGTCTCTGACAAGGTTGATCTCATTCTGGGACCCTATGGAAGTGCCGTGTCCAATGCCATTGCACCTCTCGCAGAGGATTACAAAATTCCCATCATCACGCCTTTAGCCAATGCACCGGTTATCTGGGAAGGGAAAAAGAGAGAGTGGTTTGTGGGAGTGCTTCCTCCGGCTTGGAAGAATCTCTTTGGATGCCTTATGCTTGGGAAGGAGAAAGGAGCAAAAACTGTCGCCTTCATCTATTCGGATACAGCCTTCCCCATTGGAGCGACCCGACCTCTTGTGGCCAAGGCTAAAGAGATGGGAATGCAGGTAGTGCTTGACGAAGCCTATCCCAAAGAGACTGCGGACTGGGAGCCTATCATGTCAAAGGCCTGGTCTCAGAAACCGGACCTGATTTTAGGTGGTGGTTATCTTCCTGATTCGATTGGATTGGTCAAAGCAGCCAAAGCGGTCAATGCCACACCCAAAATGTTTGGATTTCTGGTGGGGCCTGCGATTGCCGACTTTACCAAATCGCTCAAAGGGGATGCCCAATATGTTACGGGCGAAACCTTCTGGGAACCCTTTGTGAAGATTCCTGGGAACCTTGAATTCTACAAAGCCTATCTCAATGAGTATAAAAGCGAACCCTCTTATCATGCAGCTGCTGGTTTTGCCGCAGGACAAATTTTAGAGCGAGCTGTAAAAGAAGTGGGAAATATAGAAGACAAGAAAGCCCTGAGGGATAAACTTTATTCGATCAAAACCACCACGATTTTCGGCGAATATGAAGTGAATCCTCTGGGCCATCCGGATTCAGGTTGGCAAATAGGAAAGGCAACTAACTTGATTCAGTGGCAGAAAGCAGATCCTAAGAAACTCCTGCCCAATCAGGTCGCCACAGAAGGTTTGGTGAAACAGATTGTCTATCCTGCAGGTTCGAAAACAGCCGAGGCCATCTATCCCTTCCCAGGATGGGGAAAGTAACGCTTCGATTGGAGAATATGGGTAACTTTATCGAGACTCTCATCCGGGGATTGATGCTGGGCTCCGTCTATGCCCTGGTCGGGATGGGTCTCACTCTGGTTTGGGGAGTGGTAGGAATCGTCAACATCGCCCATGGCGAGTTCGTCATGCTGGGCGCTTATTTCGCCTTCTGGTCGTTCAGCCTGCTTCACCTGAATCCCCTCCTCTCAGTGGTTCTTGCCATTCCCGTTTTCTTCTTTAGTGGAACAGTGATTCACAAGCGGGTCACCGAGCGCTTAACTAAGGCACCAGAGCTTTCCGCGTTGATCCTGACTTTCGGCATGTCCATTCTTATCTGGAATCTGGCCCAGTTCTTCTGGACCAACACCTATCGCTCTGTTCCCTATCTGACGGGTAATTTTCCATTCTTTGGATTGGTTTTCGCCAAGAGCAAAACCCTCTCCTTTTTTCTTGCCCTCAGCATCACCGCAGCCCTCTTTGTCTTTTTAAAATATTCGAAAATGGGAAAAGGAATCCGAGCCACCTCGCAGAATCCTGAGGTCGCGTTGGTCTGTGGCATCAACACCATGAAAATGAGGGCGGTCACCTTTGGAATGGGGATTGCCCTCGCAGGAGCGGCAGGAGCGATTGTCAGCCTTCAGTGGGTCATCTTCCCCCAGATGGGGGCCAGCTATGTATCCAAGGCATTTGCGATCGTTGTCCTGGGTGGACTCGGAAACATTCAAGGGGCCTTAGCCGGAGGGCTCATCATCGGAGTGCTGGAGAGTCTGGTGACTCAATATTGGAGTGCCAAGATGGCACAGATCATCCCTTCGGTCACCCTTCTTCTCATTCTTCTGTTCAGACCCACAGGGTTGTTTAAGAGATGATTAGGCTGAGCATACCTCACATAAAAACATTAACGAATAGAAATGGGATGCTGATGGGAGTAGCCCTCCTCATGATCTTTCTCATCTCGATTCCTTTTTATGCCACGGACTACTGGATCACCCTTCTGGTCCAGATTTTGATCTTCACCGTCTATGCTTCCGGATGGAATCTCTTTTCGGGGCTGACGGGTTATACCAATTTTGGTCTTGCCTGGTTCATCGGCGTAAGTGGATATGCAAGTAGCCTTCTCATTGCCGATTATCAATGGCATTGGCTTTTTGCCTGGCCCATCGGAGCTCTCTTTATCAGTATTATCTCCATTGGGGTGGGGGTTATCTTGCTCAGAATTAAAGGGGTCTACTTTGCCATCTCCATGGTGGCGCTGACCGAAGGAACCAGAGAACTCTTTGGGACCGAATATCTTGAACCCCTTACCCATGGTGGGAAAGGCGTTCCCTTCGTTGCAGGGATTAGTCTCGCGACGCTTTATTGGTCAGTCCTGTTGCTTGCCTTCTTAACCATCTTGATCTGTTACAAAATCACCTCCTCCAAATTCGGGCTCCGACTCATAGCCATTCGCGAGGATGAACAGGCTGCGGAAACACTGGGCATTCATACCACACGGGCTAAGATCATTGCCTTTGTCTTGAGCGCCTTTCTCACAGGTTTGGCAGGAGCGATCCATTTCACGTACCAGAATTATATCGATCCATCCTTTGGCTTCACGATTCATCTCACCCTCACCCCGATTGTAATGACCCTTTTTGGGGGTGTTGGGACAGTCTTTGGTCCAGCCATCGGAGCAACGCTCTTTACGTTTATTCACGAAATCCTCTGGGCAGAATTAACTCTTCTCTATATGGCGATCTTCGGAGGAATTCTCATCTTATTGATCCTGTTTTTCCCCCAAGGGGTTTTAGGCTGGATGAAGGAGAAAGGGATACTGCCTAAAATCAGGAAGATATAACCTATCTGGAAGAGAATGAGCAGGAGTGATAAAAGCAAAATGAATCAACAGCCTCTTCTTAGCGTAGAAGATGTGGTGAAAAAGTTCGGTGAGGTGGCAGCACTGGATCATTGCTCCTTTGATATTGAGAAGGGTTCGATCACTGGTCTAATCGGTCCAAATGGGGCTGGCAAAACAACCCTTTTCAACCTCATCACCGGAGTCCTTCAACCTGACTCCGGACATGTCTTCTTCAAAGGCGAGGAGATCACAGGCAAGAAACCCTATGAGATTGCCCGAAAAGGAATTGGCCGAACCTACCAGATCATCCGGATCTTTCCGAAGATGACCCTTCTTGAAAACCTCATCGTTGTGGGAAAGGGAAGGGAGAGGAAGGTGATGGAGAAGGCTATCGAACTCCTCCATCTGGTAAGGCTTATAGAGAAAAAGGACCATTATGCCTCTGATCTCTCCTTCGGCCAGCAGAAACTCCTCTCCCTTGCCCAAGTGTTGATGCTCGATGCTGAACTCATCCTGCTTGACGAACCTGCCGCTGGCATCAATCCTACACTCCAGAACGAATTGATGGCATTGATCCATCAACTCAACGAGGCAGGCAAGACCTTCATCATTGTCGAACACGATATGAGTGTCATTATGAATCACTGCCAGAATGCGATTGCTCTCAACTATGGACAGAAGATCGCAGAGGGAAATTGTCGCTTGATCCTGGAGGACGAAAGCCTGCTGGAACACTATTTTGGAAGATGATGGCAAGAAGTGAAGAAAAAATTTTAATCCTTGATGGCCTAGTCTCTGGCTACGGGAAGATGGAAATTCTCCACGGCGTCTCCCTGACCGTGAGAAAGGGCGAAATCGTTGGTTTGATCGGACCCAACGGGGCCGGAAAATCAACCGTGCTCAAAGCAGCGGCAGGCCTTCTGAAAGTCACTTCTGGGAAGGTGATCTTTTTGAATGAAGAGGTGACCCACACGGCTCCTTATCAGAGGGTTGAGAAAGGAATGGCTTTCAATCCTCAGGGACGGGTTATCTTTCCCGATATGACCGTTCAGGAACACCTCGATATGGGTGCCTGGACCATTAAGGACCGAAAGGAGAAAGAGAAAGCAGTGGCCCAGGTCTATCAACTCTTTCCCTGGTTGATGGAGCGAAAGAGGAGAAAGGCCGCCCAGATGAGTGGAGGAGAACAGCAGATGCTCTCCCTGGCTAGGGCGATGATGATCCAGCCCAAACTCCTTCTTCTCGACGAGCCCTCTCTTGGGTTATCACCTAAATGGGTCAAAACCGTATTTGAAAAGATCGTGGAGATTAAAAACTCAGGGCTTCCCTGCCTCATTGTGGAGCAAAAGGCAGCGATGGTTCTTGGATATTCAGATTATGCCTATGTCTTGGAGATGGGAAGAAACAAGTTTGAGGGAAAGGGTCAGGACCTTCTTCAAAACCCCGATGTCCGACGCCTCTATTTAGGGGGATGACCATTCATTTCTATTTAAGCTCTGAAGGCGAAAAGAGCCCGCGGACACAATGAAGATGTCGATCCGACATCTTAAGGAATTGAACGCCCATTCCCCGATGAATCACCTTTTCTTTGGGTAGATGACTATTCGACCACACGACTCTGGCGGAGGCTTCAATCGGCTCACCGTCTGGCGCTTTCATTGTCAGGCGAAAGACCACTCCTATGGATAAGGGATGTTCACAACAGATAAATGCCCCTCCCAGACTGATATTCTTGATTTCACCCTCAACGATTCCATCAGCGGTTTCCATAGAAACAGGCCAGTTGACCGTTGTTCTGGGATGTTTCCGCTTACTCTCCTGAGAGGTCTGGGGAAAGGCCACGGGGGAGGTTAAAACGATATCAGAGCCTTTGCCCACTTTCAGAAAATAGTAACAAAACCAGATGATAAATAGAAACACTAAGAAGAGTAATAGAATCTCCATCGAAACGCCTTCTGCCCCCATTTCAAGCTTTGCAATCCAAACTTTAAATCCTTCGACCCGTTTTGTCAAATATGGATGACCCCCCGCCGGTGGGAGTCCAATTAAATCATCTGAACAAAGAGAATGAAGGTAAAGACGATCAGAACAACGGAAGTAACCCAGGCGATGATATTGAAAACAGGTCCATTTGTATAACGCGTCATCAATTTTTTATCGTTAATCAGCAGGAGGATGAAGATGAGGATGAAGGGAAGGACCAGACCATTGATGACTTGGGAAAAATACATTATGGGAATGAGCGGAAGGTCCGGGTAGAGAATGATGCCTGCTCCTAAAAAAATGATCAACGTGTAGATGCCATAAAACTGTGGAGCTTCTACAAATTTCTTGTCAATCCCTACTTCCCAACCCAGGCCCTCACAGATCAGATAGGTCGTAGAGAGCGGAAGAATAGAGGCTGCAAAGAGGGAGGCATTGACTAATCCAAAGGCAAAGAGATAGGTGCAGTATTTGCCAGCCAAAGGGGCAAGGGAGAGAGCGGCATCTTTTGCCGTTTCAATCTGAACGCCGTGTTTAAAAAGGGTTTCTGCACAGACGAGGATGATAAAAAAAGCGACGATGTGCACAACCACTGATCCCATCACCACATCGAACCTGGCAAATTTGTAATCCTCGATTTGGATCCCCTTTTCCACAATCGAAGCCTGCAAATAGAATTGCATCCAGGGAGCAATCGTCGTTCCTACGAGACCAATCATCATGGTCATCTCCGAGGGCTCGAGGCTGATCTGGGGACTGAGGAACTGATTCATGACGTGATCCCAATCCGGCTTGACGATAATGCCTGTAATGATGTAGGAGACATAAAAGACACAGGCAATCAAAAAAGCCTTTTCTACCGATTTGTAGGTCCCCTTGACCACCATCCACCAGACCAGAAAAGCGCTCAAAGGGACAGAGATAAATTTATCCACTCCAAAGATTTCCATCCCTGCAGCAACACCTGCAAAGTTCGAGATGGCATTCCCCATGTTGGTCAAGAACATGGCGATCATTAGGTAAAAGGTGATCTTGGCACCGAATTTTTCCCGAATCAGATCTGAAAGACCTTTGCCGGTGACCACACCCATTCGGGCACACATCTCCTGAATCACAATGAGGACGATCATAATGGGGACCAAGGACCAGACCAGTTTGAGCCCAAATTGAGCGCCCGCTAAAGAGTAAGTCGTGATGCCGCCCGCATCATTATCCACATTCGAAGTGATAATGCCTGGGCCCATCAGAATGAAGAAGAGGCCAACTGTTCGCCAGAGGGACTGTCTTGAACTTGTAACGAACTTTTTATAATCGCCTACCATCGCCTGCCTAATCTGCGTTACCTGAAACTTTAAATGGTATCGGGTGAATAAGCGGAAGATTGGAATCGGGTGAGGATATACTTCCACAACTATCCTGCATCCGGTGCAAGAACATCTAAAACATTTCGGAATCCAATCACCCCTTTCAGATGATTTTCGTCATCGACGACGGGGAGGGCTCGAAATCCATATTTTGCAAAGGCCTCAACCACTTCTTTTTGATCATCATCCAGTTTGACGCTGACCACTCTGGGAAATTGAATTTCGGATAAACGTTGATTCGGCTGAGCTGTGAGAAGATCTCGGATGCTGACCACCCCCTGGAGGCCCTCCCCTTCGTCCACAATGTAGATGTAATCCATGATATCCAGGTGAGGGGCTTCAGCCTTTAATCGGGCAATCGCCGAATCGACAGTCACCTCAGGTGTCAGGCAGAGATAAGCTGTGGTCATCAGTCCACCCGCAGTCTCTTCTGGATGGACGAGAAGCTCCCTCAGATCCTCTGCCTTTTCTTGTTCCATTCCTTCCAGAATTTCCTCTGCCCTTTCCTCTGGAAGATCGGCCAAGAGATCCACCGCGTCGCTAGGAGACATCTCTTCTACAATATCCGACGCCTTTTCTATCGGAATGGTCTCGATGAGGGCCTTCTGAATTTTTGGATCAATCTCTTCCAACGTCTCAGCAGCAGTCTCAGGATCGAGGGCGTGAAAAATAGCAGACCGTTCGTGACTGCTTAAATCCTCGATGATATCGGCAAGATCTGCCGGATGGAGGTGGGACAGCTTCTTCTGAGAAACGCTCAGGTGAAGCAAGTCAGAGCCAGAGAGGAGTTGAACATACTTCCAGGAGATAAATTGATTGGGGAGCTTATAGGAAAAAAGCCATTCGAGCACCCGATCGACAGCTTTTTCCCAACCCACCCGTCTCATTAACCCCCGGAATCCCACATCGACATGGACCAACCTCAATCGGGACTCTACCTTTAAAAAGTGAAGATCGTTGACTCTCACCACCTTGGCTCCGTAGGTGTCCACAATCTGTTTATCCATCACCTCATCCCGAAGCAGGATGGCATCCTGTGTCGCAACTGATTGGCTCAGATCGAGAAGACCTCCATCAGAAAAGAGAAGGAGGGGCTCGACTTGCACGATCTTTTCCCATGGAAGAAAGAATTTTTCTCTTTTTCGGGTCCGAATGATCATTCCCAGAATTAAGGGATAAGGATCCACTCTCTCGGCAACCATATCAACGATTTTACCAACTCTGTTTTGGGCAAGCGTGTAGACCTTTCGATTTAAAAATTCACTAAAGAAGTAAAACTGTCTCAGGTTCTGGTCCATGATTGGGGATCTTTTAGATATTTAAAGGTTTGGTTTGGGCTCAAGACCCTTTATAACGGTTTGCCCCAAAGGTGTCAAACGAAAAAAAAGAAATCTCATTGGTAACAAGGAAATTCTTTGTGGTATGTTCTCATTAACCGTTTGAGATAATTTCTAAATCTTCAGAGTCTTTACCTCCCCTTTTTCCATCCCTTGAAGGGTCTCTCGAATTCTTTCCATGAGTTGGCTCTCGAGAAGCGCAGGATTATTTACGAACATCAAGAGACATCGAAGCTCTGAAAACTCCTCATGCTGAATCAGCCGTTGAAAAATTCTCTCAACCTCTTCCGGATCCACCTCTCGTAGATGGGTGAGCAATCCATGGAGTTCATCCTGGGAATAACGTTCGAGGAGATCATGTTCCCGTAACCGTAATCGAGCATGGATCGTCTCAACAACCCCTGGCTCTCCTTTCAAACAAAAGAGGGTAAGATGTCGTTTTTGCCCCTGAAGAACCTCCCGTTTCTCCGATGTTTCTGAAGATTTGGGGAGTTCATAATCGAGTTCATGAAGTATCCGGAGATTTCGCATCAATGTAACCTGGTGTTCTTTGGAATGAAACCATTGAGATGGAAAACTCCTCTTCTCCTGTTTGGGGGAATGGCTCTGTTGTGGATGAGCTATGGCTTGCTTTTGGAGCAAGGTATATTCCACCTTTGAATAAAGATTTTTAACTAAAAAACCAAATTCCAAAATCGATTTATCACGAATCGAATCCCGGCGGTAATACTGCCTATATTTACCCTGAAGAACTTGTTGGATGGCTTTAATCTCTGTGAGTCGATCCCGAATCTCTTTATAGAGCTCACGGATATCAATGATTACATCCTGAGGAACCCTTTTTTCAGGAGTGACAATCTGGCAGAGTCCCTTGAAGTTCTCGACTGCTTCTTTGAGATAATTGAAGTTATGCTCAATCGTCCTTTGAAGGCTCTCCGCATATCGCTGAAGCGGATCTTTGGACATCGAAATCCTCCTCCCCCATAGGATTTTAATTTAAACACCCTTTTTCACCCCGTTCGCACGAGGGACTGTGAAGATGGACCAAACTCCATGAAAGGAGAAGAAGGAACAAATCTATGGGAACCTGGAAGGAATGACGGGCAAAAGCATCCCCCATCCCCAGCCCTCAAGGGCAATGGGGGTAAGGTGGAGAGCAAGCAGACGGTCCGCTCAACCTTTTGCAACAGAGAAGGTGTTGCCGAATGGGCTCATCCGCAGGCGCTATAGGCAGAAGGTTTAACTCCTCATAAGGGACCCAGCGTAGGTCTTGACATCCCAAAGGTTTTGGAATTCCCTGTTGGAGGTGGCACCAGAAAGCGAGAAGCAAAACCGGATATTCTGGATAGACATAGAAGACCACTTCCAATGGTTTTCCAACCTCTACCTCAATGTCAAGTTCCTCCATCAACTCCCTTCGAAGGGCCTTTCTGGGATCCTCACCCTCTCTCACTTTCCCTCCTGGGAATTCCCAGAGCAACCCACGGATGGACTCTTTCTTCCTCTGAGTCACCAGCACTCTTTCCTGTTGAATCATCACCCCCGCTGCCACCAAGATCGTTTTCATCTCATCCCTCAACACGATTTCGTCCTGCCCTCTTAGCCCGATAAAGGGCGTTGTCGGCCGCACGGATCAGATCCGTAAGGGTAGAGACGGGGGGGGCAAAAGTGGCTACGCCGATACTCACCGTCAGATCCCCATTGGGCTGTTCTTTCTCATTGGGAAAAGACGCCTCAGCAACGATCTTCCTCACCCTTTCTGCAATCTCTATGGCTTGATCTTTTCCCGTGTTGACCAGGATGGCGACAAATTCCTCTCCTCCATAGCGGGCAACGATATCGCTTTGGCGTACCCCATGCTGAATTCGAAGGGCAATCCCTTTTAACGCCTCATCACCAGCCAGATGTCCGTTGTGATCGTTATAATGCTTAAAATAGTCGATGTCGATCATGAGCAGAGAGAGAGGGGAAGCATATCGCTTCTGACGCTCTACCTCGAGAGTCAATTGGTGAATAAAAAACCTGTGGTTATAGATACCGGTGAGGTCGTCTGTATAGGAAAGCAGGATGGCCTCCTCCTTCATCTTTTCTACTTCTCGGGTCTTCTCTCTCATGAGATCCCGCATCACCTGCAATTCTTTCGCATATTGATCTCTTTCCCGAGTGACTTCCATGAGCATCTGTTTTACTTTTTCCTTTTCCTCCATCATCCGGATCTTCTCCCTAAGATCTTTTAAGGAGATCCAGTAGGCTTCTCCACGAAGAGACCCCGAGCAGACGACAGGAATTTCTTCCTTCAGATGATGGATCACTCGAAGGTTTAGGAAGAGGGTTAATCCCTGACCCATTTTCTCGAAGCCTTCGTGGAAAACTCGCAGGTCTTCAGAGGCAATGAGGTCGATGAAGGCCTTTCCCTGAAGGGTCTCTGGAGCATAGCCCAAAAGTTCACTTCCCTTCGAATTGACCTGCAAAATCTCCCCTTTACAATTAAGAACAAAGAAAGGATCAGGGAGAACCTCAAGAAGGGACTTAAACAAACGGCTTTCTCTCTCCAAGACCTCTGTAGTCATCTCGACCTCTTTTCCAGGAAGAGAGCTTAAAATCTTGAGATATGATGAGATATATCAAATTTGGTTTAACAATTTATCTTTCAAAGGTTCTACCCGTTCATCCAATGGCCTGGATCTGATGTTCAATCTCTTTTAAGAAAGCCGGATCATAAGGATGGATTCTTCGCAAAGATTCATCCAATGGATTCTCTGGGTTAAAATTCTGAAGGATGAACCTTGGACCTACACGTAATTGTTTTGCCAATGTCTGAATTTCCTCCATGCCATGGAGCGTTGGAACAACGGTCATTCGAAATTGGTACTCAACCTTTCCTCGTTTGATAATCTCAATGGATCTTAAGATCCGGTGAAAGTCGACCGGACTCCCCACTGCTTTTCGGTAGCTGAATGGATCGAGCGGCGCTTTCACGTCCATGGAAATAACGTCAATGGTCCTCTCCTCAAGAAGTCTTTCAATGATGTCTGGGTTGGACCCATTGGTATCCAGTTTCACTGGAAACCCTCTGGCTTTCAGTTGATGAATCAAATTGGAAAGATCGGGATGAAGCGTGGGTTCCCCACCTGTGATACAGACTCCGTCAATCCATCCCTCGAAAGACTGCAGTCGACCAAGCACATCTTCCAGGGCGATAGAAACAAACTCTTCCGGATAGAAGATCAAGGGATGGTTATGACAATAGGGACAACGAAAGTTGCAATGAGGCAGGAAAAGAACCGCACAGATCCTTCCCGGCCATTCGATAAAAGACGTCTCCAGAAATCCTTTAATCTCCACCATCGTTAAATTCAACGCTCCTCTCCCAGGAGGAGGAAACCCCAAACCCTGTCCCGCCCTTCCATTCTTTCCGTTTCGGATGGATGGCTCAGGAGGACCCCAGGGAAACATTTCATCTGCCCAGGGAGAGATACTGTTTGATCTCCTGGAGGGTTGGCACCATCCCTCTCCAGCTGGCTAACTCCCTCTCTTCTTCATCCTCAATGATGAAAGTTGGAGTGGAGAGAACACTATAGAAGGAGGCCTCTGCAAGGCCGTCAAGGGTGTCCAGATCATAATGAAAAACCGGGACGCCCTCTTTCTCCAGCTCGATTCCAATCTCTTTAGCAGCAGGACATCTCGGGCATTTGGCTTTCACAAAGATTTTAATCGATTCCATGGGCGCTCCTTGAAAGAAAATAAAACGACGAAGTCAGAACGGTTGATGAACGGATTGTTCTTGGTCTACCGTTCTATCGTGTTGTCACATCCGGCAGTTATCCAGCCATCAGAACGGTATCTCCCTCTTTAGTTTGAAGGTAGGCCTGGTTTCGATAGCGGTTTCGAAGTTCACCAAGCTTTCCCTTGTTCCAGCTGGAGAGTTTGGTGAAGTAACCAGTGATTCGGGTGATCCCATCCACCTCTTTTGAGCCACAGTAAGAGCAAATGGATCGGAGCCCCCTGCTCGTTCGATTGCATGCATTACAGGTTGTAAACTCAGGAGAAAAAGCAATCTGGTCATTTTGCGTCTGTCGAAAGGTCTTGATCACAAAATTGGCAAGCGACGTTTTAGAAGGTTTTGCTTCACCCAACCAGATATGGGTCAAGGCGCCCGCTTCAATCAGGGGATGGAAGAGTCCTTCCTGCCTGACCCGTTCAATGGGATTCAGGACAGCACTATTATTGAGGTAGGTTGAATTGGTATAGTAAACCTCTCCTTTGGAAAGGTCTCCTTTAACGATGTGTCCCGATTGAGGAGAATGATATCGGAGATCAAGTTTGGCAAACCGATAAGCCGTTGATTCAGCAGGCGTCTGTTCAAGAACAAAATGCATGCCGTAACGTTCGCTCATCTTATCTACGAGCAGTTTCATATGAGCAATCACCTTCAGACCGAATTTAAAGGCCTGTTTGGACTGGTGCATCTCCTGCCCCGTATGGATTTGAACCATTTCATTCAATCCCACCATCCCGATGAGATAGCTTACGCGATGCATTCTAAGATAAGGAGAACCATCCCGATTCATCGCGAGGAGAGCAAGCGGGCCTCGCTCACCGATGGAGAGAAGCTTTTCAATAAAAGCTTTCTTCTCGAGGTGCGCCTTGACCGCAATTTCGATGAACTCTGTCAGGTGGGCAAACAGTCGGGTATCCTCCCCTTTGGCGAGGTAGGCAATTCTTGGAAGATTGAGTGTGACATTCTGAAGGGCACAATATCGCATCTTCCAGGGTTCTTTGGCATCTTCGAGATCGGATTGCTCCAGTTTAAAGCTAAGGCGACAGCATTCTGAGATTTTCGCAGTCTCTCCTCGATCGAGGACAAAATACGTATTCCCCTTTTCTGAAGCAACTTCACAGATATGATGAAGAAAATCGAAATGGCCAGGGGTCTGGAAGAATTTCTCTGTAATATGAACGAGAGGTTTGGGAAAGAAAAAAGGCCTCCCAGATCCATCTCCATCCAGATAGACATTGAAGAGGGCCCAAGCAAACCGTTGAGATTCCCTGAGATAGTCGCTGTAATTCTTTCCGGTGGTCACTCCTCCGGGCCCAATGGCAGGAACGTTTTCAAAATGTTTGGGAACCTCCCAGTAGAGATTGAGGTCTGTAAAGATCGCTTGACCTCCCCGGGCAACCGCCTGCTGGGAAAATTCGAAGATCATCATCTGCGCCAATTGCTCGAGGTCGCGGTCTGACATTCCCACCAGGTAAGGAGCAAAGAATAGATTGACCGAATCCCAGCCGATGGCTCCGGCGAAGTTGCTCTGCAGAGCAGCTGCAAATTTCACCATATGAGCGAGAAGCACTTCCGGATGTTTTGCAGGCTTGGCCATGGCGATCGAATTGGGGAGGCTAAGGCCAAATCGCTTGATATACTCGAGAGATTGCCCACTGCAATAGGGACGGTCTACAAACCCGAGATCGTGGAGATGAATATCCCCCCTCATATGGGCATCTGCAGTTTCTTGAGAGAAAACAGAAAGAAGCGCATACTCTTTCTTGATCCTTTCCGCAAGGGTAAGGTTAGTCGCCTCTGGCCCGTGAGGAACATTTGCATTTTCCTTGTTAGGATGGAGAATGAGTTGATCCACATCATAGAGAGGCATTCCCAGACGGGTGTGCATTTTACGGGCTTGTTCCAATCCTCTTTCGATCAATTTGGTGTTAACCAGTTCGCGGATCAGAGGGGCGGTAATCATCTTGATCTTAGAGGAGAAGATAAGATCTTCTACCTCTTTGGCGATCTCTTTCGCTGTACCGGCGTCAATATAGGTCTCCCGGATCAGGGCATCAACAATCCTCTGGCGATTCCAATCGTTCATCGACTCTTCAGAGGTGCGAACAAAAAGAGCCATATCGGTTGTTTCGAACTCTTGTCGTAGAGTCGAGTCCCCAACTTTCAAATTTTTCCGTTCCTCTTTGATTCCAATTACATTTGACATTTTCGTATCCCTTGGAATGTGAATTTTGGCGATGTTAGGATTAATGATGGGCTATATTTAGTATGACCGCTATTCAATACAACAACATGTTGTGATTTGTCAAGGGAAAATTAACTTTGTGAAAAAAACATTAGTGTTTTCAAAATTTTTATCCCCCATCGAGCGATAGGCTTGTTCATCACATCCTATTTATTATTCGATTGATGCTTCTGAAAGGGTCTCAATGGAGTTTCAAGAAGGCGTTTGAATATGCCGATAAGACCCTCCCCAACCGCCTTAAAGGGAATGGGTTCAATCTTAGGGTCGTCGAGGTCTCCCTTGACCTCATAGACATAAGAGAGGAAGGCTTTATCCTTTCCGGTGAGGATATAGCCTGCAATGGGAATGTTGCTTAAGATCGTATCAACCGTGCCAAGCGGATGGACTCCAACTTTTATATCGATCCGATTCCTACCCAAATCCAAATTTCCGACGGCCGTAATCCTCATGGCGTCGCTATCGACCAAAAAATCCTCTGTGAAAGCAACGCCGTCTTTGATTCGAAAGGTTGCGGAGATGCGCTGATAGGGAAGCCCCCTTGTCTTTAAATCAGGAAGTCTTCCCTTAAAGAGCTGAGAGACATTGAGGATGGAAAAGATCTTTGCCAGGATATTCCCTCTTTCGATAACCCCATTCTCGAGTTCGAGTCTTAACGCTCCCTGAAGAGATTCTTTCATCTTCTGAAGGGTCTCTCCTTCTCCACGGAGCTGAACCCGATCCACATAGATCCTTCCTGTGACAGACATCTTTTCCTCTTCTTCTTTATTCAGAAGGGTTCGTAGAAAAGGGGTGACTTCCAAGTGAGAAAGGCGAGGAGTGATTTCAAACCGAATCCCATCTTCAGAGGGTTGAAGCCAGGCTTCACCCCAGAGATTTCCATCAAAGGCTTTTAGTTCAAAAGGACGGAGCATTAACTTCCCATCAAGCGTCTTCATTTCACATTTGAAGTTTTTAAAATAAAAATTTCGGAACCTCCCTTCCTGAATCTCCATGGTTCCTTCCATCGTCCAGAGGGAGAGCCACTCCCCGATTTTCTTAAAAGAGACCGGAGAGGTAGGTTCGTGTTTGGGGAAAAATAGATCGAGGTCAAGGTGTGTAGAGGTCAGTTGCAGAAAAAGCTTGCGAACGTTTTCTGCTCCGGTTCCCTTGGGCCTAGTTTGGAAACGTGGAGCGACTCCCGATAGGATCAGGGTTGAATCCACGAGCTTTCCTTTCAGTCGATTCCATTGAATCAATTGAGGAGAGAAGAGAAGGTTTCCCTCGATCTGTGAGAGAGGAGCAGGAATTTTCCGATGTCGCAAAGAGACTCCTTTCAATGAGATCTCTCCTTCTCGGATCGCGTCTAATCCCTGTTCAATGCTCCCGGTCCATGTTAAGCGAAGGTCCATCCCACCAGCAAGATCCTGGACTTCATCCATTTGGGTTCGAATTGAATCTGGAAAGAAGGGCATTCTGAGCAAGGTGTGAATCTGTCTCAGATCCACAAAACCAGCGGTTAGGAGATTCCACAACTTCTGCTTTACGGTTCCATCCAAAAGAAGCGATGAATTTAAGGACTGGATCTTTAATTTGGAAAAGACGATCCCCTCACGGGACAAAGAGAGAGAACCCTCTCGAAGGAGAATCGGATGAGAATAACCTCTTATCAGGAAAGAGGCTTCTCTGGGGGAAAGTTCAACATCGTAGGAAAACGGCTGAGTTGGGATCGTCCTCCTTCCCCGGAAGGCAATCTGACCTGTGCCTGAAAGGCTCTGTATCTTCTCGATCTTGAGGCGTGTCTCTTTCGGAAAAAGGGAGGATTGCGAAAGGGCGAAGAGGTTTTTAAGATCGACCTTCCCTCGAGTGATCATGTCAAGGGTACCCCCGCTTTTCCATAAACCATGGGTCAGAAGAGAAGAATGGCCAAATTCGATTTTCCCATCAGACCATCGAACCTCCCCATTCGAGAGATTCAATCTCCCTTCCTCGATGGCAATACTGAAAGGAATCTGGGCATGGATGAGACGAACTTTGGAGAGAAAATAACTTCCCTGATGCTGAAAATGAAGGGGAGATTTAAGTTTCCCTCGAACGGAAAGCTGATAATCGGCTTTTCCCGATTGAAAGGTAATTGGTTCAAGTCCATGGAGCACCTCTGCCTCATCCGCAAAGATCTCGGTTTTCAACAAAGAGGAAAAATCGGTCAGTTGGAATTCTCCTTGGCCCTGAACATCAAGGGTTGGCACTTGCAACAGTTCGTAAAAAACGCCTTGAGCCCGCTCGATCCTGGAATGGAAAACCTTCCCATGAATATCGTTCATATGAAGATGGCCTCCCTTAAATAACAGATGGGCTTTGAGGCCTTCAAGGGCAGGCAGATTCCAGGGAAGTTTTAATCGAGCGCCAAGGACTTTCATCTCAACCGTTAAGACATGGGCATTTCGCAACTCATCACAATGATCAATCTCCGGGATCGTTCCGGAAAGCTTGACCGAGAGAACCTGAACAGGACCACTTCCTTCGGCCCGAAAGAGAGGATCAGAAACACTTGGAGTAATAATCCGGAAAGGAATATATCTTCTCCCATCGGCAATATCAAAGAGATTGGTTGAGGCTTCTGCCTCCAGGCCCATTCTTTCCGTTCCGATTCCATAAATTTTCCCTTTCCCCTTCACGTGAATCTCAGGCAATTCGATAGAAAATTGGGGGACTCCAAAAGTCTTCCGGTCATAGGTAGCTTCAAATTCAAGGCGAACCCATTTAGGAGTGAAGCGGTAGGCAAAGACCTTCGGGTGATCGTAAATCACCTCTTTCAGATGAACTTGGGCTGAGGCCTTAAAGGGGCCTGCGAGGTCTCCTTGGTATTTGATTTTTAGATCAAGGGTTCCTGCAATCGTATTCATTGGGAGTAGAGGTTTGAGATAAGGCCAGAAATGAAACACATCGATTCCCCTAACGTCGACCTGAGCCTGAACACTCCCCTTGGAAAGGTCAATCTCTTCAGAGATGTTTTTGATCATCCCGGAGATAGAAAACTTTCCTTCCCGTTGTGAATGGATCACCTTTCCACTCATCCGGAAGGGAAAAGGGTGATGAAAGGCGATTTTGGAAAGATGAAGTTCGAGGGAATGAATCTCTGTCAGGTGAGGAGATCCTCCAAAGGATTCATCAGAAAAGAAAACCTCTCCTGACCGAATCCGTAGAGAACCGCCGAATAGGGTGGTGAGGATCTCTACAATCTTGGTTTGAGAGGTCTTCCATGCCTCCTCCTTCAAGGGTGTGTCATAAAAGTTGAATCTCCCGGATGCGTCTCGGGAGAGGCGAAAGACAGGCTTCTCAAGGGTAATCCGCTTCCATTGGACTTCCTTCCTGAGAAGAGGAAGGAGGCTAACGGTTAAGATCAATTTCTTCGAATAAAAAAGATCAAAGGATTGAGAACGATCTTTAATCCGAACATCCTCAAAGGATAGGCCGACCCCCCTTGAGAAACCGAGGGTGGCCTTCCCCAACGTCACGTCTCTTCCAAGTTGGTCGGTAAGGGTTTTCTCAAGAGCCGTGCGGTAAAGGTTGGGATCTAAAAGATAAGAGATAGCCCAAAAGAGAAAAAGCCCTACAAGAAATAGAGGAAGGATAATCCAAATCAGTCTTAATTTCGTTGGATGCCTCATTCCGTTTTTAAGAAGGTTTCCTAACCCCTTTCCTTAGCCATTAGAATTCCCTGTTAGTGGTGAAGGACCGCATGAGCAAGGGTCAGGACATCAATCTGCTCTGCTCCTGCTTTCAGTAACAGCCTAGAACATTCATTGACCGTTGCCCCTGTGGTATAGACATCATCGACCAGTAAGATCCTTTTTCGTCTTATCTCTTCTGCGTTTTGGATATGGAAAGACCCCCGTACCCCTTTATCCCTCGCTTCCCCATTTAAAAGAACTTGAGGAGGAGTGGGAATCTTCTTCTGAAGAATCCTCTTCGCATAAGGTATCCGAGTCCTTCGGCTGAGCTCCTTCACGAGGAGAAGGGCCTGATTAAACCCTCGCTCCTTGAGACGTTTGGGGTGAAGCGGAACGGGGATGATGAGATCGAAGGACGGACGGGGCCAATACCGAAAGAACCCTTCTTCCAATTTTTCTCCAAAGAAGGACGTCACATAAGTCTTCTCTTCATATTTCCATCGATGAAGGACTTCTCGAAGGGACCCCTCATAGTAGCCAATAGCCCTTGCTATTGTAAAATATCTTCTTCGGGTCAAACAACCCCCACAGAGATGATTTTCTCCCACCCTGGAGGGGAAAGGAACTCCACAGCGCGTACAAAAGGGAGGTTCAATCCATCGAATCGTTGAGAGGCAGGCTGGACAGATCCCCGGTTGACCTACTTCTAATAAGGTTTCACAGCAGTAACATTGAGAAGGCAAAATCCAGTGGAGTAACGATTTTACTAAAACACGCATTGCTTCCCATCAATGAGGATCCTCTTCTATCTTTCTTCAAGGGAGAAAAAAGCTCTTTGAGAAAAGGGGCGGGAGGGGGGTAGAAGAGGGGTAATTTTTTCAACCTCTCGAATGGTATAGGTCGACCAATGATGGCATTGTGGGCAGTAGGCAACCCACTCCTTTGACTCCCTTTCACAGACCTGGCAAACAAAGGGGAGATAGGTCGTCCCACTCAATTCGAAGGTCTTTTCAAACTCCTGAGCGGCCCGGCTAAAATCTTTTTTATGAAGATAAATCTCTGCAAGAATCCGGTGGAGGGCAGGGAAATCCTTCTGTCTTAAACTGATGGTATTGATTTCTTCCAAAGCTTCATCTAGCATTTCCAGCCTTAAACAGAGTTTCGCATAGAAGAACGAGACCATCCAGTTCTCGGGATCATGCTCCAAGGTTCTTTGATAGATTCGAAGTAATGTACTTGGATCCTCGCGGCTCAGGTAAAGGTCTTCTAAGCGGAGGATGAAGATAATCGATTTAAAGCGTCTGAAACTTTTTCCCCAAACTTTGCCGGCAGAAGCCCATTTTCCAATCCGAAGATAGACATCCCCCAACAAGACAAATCCGGGTTGAAACGTTTTTCCTTCTCGGACAATCTCTTTTGCAATTTTTAATGCATCCTCGAGGTCATCCTCCTCACCTCGGCTGAGCAGATCGAAGGCATGCTCGTATTTCAACCCCAGATAGAAAAGGTGCTCTTCGTCCTCCATCGGTTTTCCTTTAACCAGTTTAAGGATAGACTTCTGGACCCGGATGGCCTCCTCCCATTTTCGGCTCTCTCGATAGATTTCCCTGAGACGCTTCATGGCCATGAGATTGGTCTCGTCCAACCTTAAGGCCCGTTTGAGAGTCCGAATGGCTTCCTCCTGACGTTTCAAACGAAGGTAGAGTTCAGCCTGCCGAAGGGGAATCTCGACATTTTTATGGTCGATCCATCTGGCTCGTTCCAGCCAATGAAGAGCCTCCTCATCATTGCCTTCCTGAACGGAGATCTCTGAAAGTTTTAGATAGAGGTCCTTTTGAAAGGGATCCTGTTTCAGAACCTCTGTAAAATGGGTCTTGGCTTTCACCAAATCGCCCCGGAGGAGGTCTTCCATGCCTTTGTTCAGCTCTTCTTTAATCGACTGCTCCTTCTTTCGCCTTCGGACTTGGCGATAATTCTCGATCGAACGTCTGACATCCCGGGCTAAGGTGCTGATAAATACAAGGAGGGCACCCAAGACAAAAGAGGTGATCATCAGGGTGGAAAGATCGGTGGGGACAATCCTTCCAAAAAACCGAAATTGGACTTCTAAGGGATTGGTTAAAGAGAGCCAGCAAAAGATCGAGATCAGACCAAGAATGATAATGAAAAGAAGTTTCACCAGCATCTCTCAGAGTCTCCCCTTCTCCATTTTGGATAAGCAGGCCACACAATACTTGGCCACTGGGCGAACCTCAAGGCGTTTGAGGCTGATAGAACAACCGCACTCCTCACAAATGCCGTAGGTCCCATTGGCAATCCGGTCCAGAGCTTCATCCACCTCTTGGAGTCTCTTACGTTCGCTCTCATTGAGGCTAAGCAAAATCTGTTTGTTATAAATATTCGCCGCCTCATCTCCAATGTCTTGGATTCCATTTTGACCCACTTCTTGAGAAGATTCATAGGTCTGTTTAACTTCTCCGACAATCTGCTCCCTTTCCTTTAAGAGAATCTTTTTAAAGCGGGACAGAGTCTTTTGATCGAGAACACTTCCTTCATTCTTTGATTCTTGATTGAAATCCTGTTTCATCTTTTTAGTCGGTTCAATTCCTTTCTTTTTCTCTTTTTTCAGAAGCTGAGGCTTCGTTTTAAGTGGTTTCTTCGCCCTCTGTTTGTTAGCCAAGATCTGCCTCCTCCTCGACCTTCAGGCGAGGTGCATCGAACCAGATCCCTTCTAAATCATAAAATTTTCTGACAGGGTCTAAGAAGATATGCACCACCACATCGTTATAATCCATGAGAATCCATTTTCCTTGAGTTACCCCTTCTTGGCCGAGGGGTCGAATTCCTAAAGGTTCCAGGGTTTCCTCAATTGACCTGGCAATGGCCTGGACCTGGCGATCGGATTTCCCGGTGCAAAGAAGAAAATAGTCCGTCACCGACGAGATTCCTTTCATATCAAGCAGAACCGGGTCTAAGGCTTTCTTTTGAAGCGCTGCTTTTAAACAAAGAAACAATTTGGTCTTTGAATCGGTCGCCATATCCTCCGGTTAAAATGATTTCGAGTGTAGCATTATACCAGAAAAAAATAGGAAGACAATAAAAAAAGCAACACGAAGAAAACGTTCCTCATCTAAGTTTTTTCTGGTATAGCCCATGTTGATCGATATACGTTTCTACCTCCTTTGGGATGAGATATTTCACAGACTTCCTTTGCTCAATGAATTCCCTAATTTTCGTCGAAGAGATATCCAGAAAGGAGATCTCCTTGAAATAGAGAAAGTGGCCTGAACGATGGACCCAAACGTTTGACTCGAGATCATATTGAAACGACGAAGCGAGAGCCGCCGGAAGTTGAGAAGCAATGGGGGTTTTATGGAAGCCCGGTTTCGCCATCACAATAAAATGACAGAAAGTGAAGAGGTTTTGAAAATCCCTCCAGGTCTCTATGTCAATGAAAGCATCTCCTCCTAAAATAAAGAAGAAGGAATCCGAACGTCCCTCACAAAAATGGCGAAGGGTGTCTATGGAATAGGATTTACCGGGCCTTACAAGTTCAATGTCAGAGACTGAAAAGAAGGGATTGGAGGTAATCGCCAGTCGGACCATCTCTAGGCGATATTGGGCATCGATGATCTCATCCATCGCTTTATGGGGAGGAATGGCTGCAGGAATAAAAATAACTTCATCCAGATGAAAATCCTGCCGGACCTCCTCCGCTCCCCTAAGATGGCCAATATGGATGGGATTAAAGGTTCCTCCAAAGAGCCCAACCTTTTTCTTACTGGTTGCGGTTTTTTTCTCTATCGCCTGTCTCCTTTTGGCTTCCGTTTCCTATTTTTTAAAATCATGGATGGTTGGAAGACCGGGTTAGGTTTATACAATATTTTCCTCTGGTTTTTCAATAGGTTATTATTCCAAAATTTCATGCCCCATTTATTTACACTCGGATTTGGCCTTCTCCATAGACAATAAATTTGGTCGTCGTTAATTCCTCCAGTCCCATAGGACCAAAAGCATGGAGTTTGGAGGTGCTGATTCCCATCTCTGCACCGAGACCGAGTTCAAATCCATCATTGAATCTGGTTGAAGCATTGACCAGCACACAGGAAGAATTCACCTCCCTCAAAAACCGTTGGGCGTTCTCGTAATCTCGGGTGAGGATGGCCTCCGTATGAAGAGATCCGTAGGTGGTGATATGTTCGATGGCTTCTTCAATTCCCTTGACGATCCGAATGGAGAGAATGAGGTCTAAATACTCTTCATACCAATCTTCTTCTTTTGCCTCTTTGATTCCAGGCAAAACCTTCAAGGTCCTTGAACACCCTCGTAGTTCTACCCCGTTCTTTTGAAGGGGTTCAGCAATTTTAGGCAAAAACTCTTCTGCAACCTTCTCATGGACAAGGAGCGTCTCCATGGCATTGCATACTCCAGGCCTCTGGATTTTAGCGTTAAGACAGATAGGGAGAGCCTTCTCCTGGTCTGCAGTTTCATCAACAAAGATGTGGCAGACCCCCTTATAGTGTTTAATCACCGGAATCTTAGAATGGGTGGCTACAAATCGGATCAGAGATTCTCCTCCCCTCGGGATGATGAGGTCGATGTCTTCCTCAAGTTGGAGCATCTCCTCAATCGTCTCCCGATCCCTACAAGAAAAGACCTGAATGGCTTCCTCTGGAATCTCTGCTTTGCTTAAGGCGTTTTGTAGGATTCGGACAATCGCCTGATTGGAATAAAAAGCCTCGGAACCTCCTCGAAGAAGAATGGCATTCCCCGATTTCAGGCAGAGACCTGCTGCATCTGCAGTGACGTTGGGCCTCGATTCGTAAATGATCCCGATGACTCCAATCGGAATTCTCATTCTTCCTACGGTCAACCCATTCGGCCTTCGCCACATCTTGACGATCTCGCCTACAGGATCTGGAAGATTTGCCACCTCTCGAAGGCCTGTTGCCATCGAATGGATGACGGCGGGAGTGATTCTTAAACGATCTATCATGGCTGAGGAGAGACAGGCCTTCTCCCCTGCGAGAAGGTCTGTTCTGTTCGCTTCGAACAGGAAATTCTGGTTCTCCTCGAGACCTTTTGCCATTTCAAGAAGGGCTCTGTTCTTCTTCAGGGTTGATAGCTTTCCCAAGACTCGAGAAACTTCTTTGGCTTTTCGAGCCATCTCTTTCACGTCTAACTTTTGATCCATAAGCTATTTCTTATAAGATGACCAGGTCGTCTCTGTGAATTACTTCGTCTGAATACTTATAGCCAAGAATCTTTTCAATCTCTCCGGTCCGGTGACCTTTAATCTTTTCAAGTTCTTGAAGGCTATAGTTGACTAATCCTCTGGCAAATTCTTTTCCCCGAGGTCCAATACAGGAAACCGAATCGCCTCGATCAAATATCCCTCTTACCTCTGTGACGCCTGAGGGGAGAAGACTCTTCCCTCGCAGGACAATCGCCTTTTTGGCTCCTTCATCCACAATCAGATCACCTTTAGGCTTGAGATTAAAGGCAATCCAATGTTTTCGGCTGCTTAAGGTACTTCCCTTTGGTAGGATCAGGGTTCCAACCTCTTTTCCTTTTAGGATGTGCCGGAGGACTTCTTTTCTCGTTCCACTGGCAACCACCGTAGGGATTCCGAAGCGCGAAGCCTTTCGGGCTGCCTGGATTTTACTCACCATCCCACCCACACTCATCTGACTCTTTGTGCCTCCTGGAATAGCACCCATATCGGCATCAATATCCTCAATCAAAGAGATACATCGAGCATCAGGGTGATTTCTCGGATCTTTATCACAGATTCCTTCGATATCGGACAGGATGATTAGAAGATCCGCCTCAATCAGGTTGGTAATGAGAGCGGAGAGGTTATCGTTGTCCCCAACCTTAATCTCATCCACGACCACCGTATCATTCTCGTTGATAATCGGAATAATCCCCAGGTCGAGGAGCATCAGTAGGGTATTCCTGGCATTGAGAAATCTCCTCCGATGGCTCAAATCATCATGAGTGAGAAGAATCTGGGCAACCCTCTGCTGGTAGCGGGAAAAGTAGTTCTCATAGATATGAATTAGCCGGCTCTGCCCCACGGCTGCTGTCGCCTGTTTCTGGGTAATCGATTGAGGTCTTGTTTTATAGCCCAGTTTCTCCATACCAGCAGCAATGGCGCCGGATGAAACCAGGAGGATTTCATAGCCCTGACGCTTCAATTCTGAAATCTCTTTGGTCAATTGGGCAAAGGTCTCATAATGAAGCCCCCTTTCCACAGAAGCAAGGACGCTCGAACCGACTTTGACCACAATCCTTCTTGCTTTCTCCAAAACCTTTTTCCGTATCTCTTTGGTTGTCCCTTGCATAAGCTTATTGGAATGAATGGAATCGATACATTCCGTTTTTTCTAACCCTGCTCTCTCATCGCCTGGTTTTCTTGTGACAGAGTCTCTAATGCCAATGAAATGGCAAGGATTAATTCATCCAATCCCTCTCCGGTTTGGGCAGAAATTGCATAGAGCCGATGCCCAATGGTTTCAAATGTTTTCTTAGCCTCCTCAACCCGGCTTCGGACCGAAGGAAGATCGATCTTGTTAAGTACCGCGATCTGAACTTTTTCCGTCAAAAAAGGATGATAGGCGTTCAGTTCGTGGTTTAGGGTCTGAAAATCCTTTAATGGAGATCTCACCGGATCTCCAGAGATTTCAAGGAGATGAACGAGAAGTTTTGTTCTTTCCACATGGCGGAGAAAGGTCAATCCGAGCCCTGCCCCATCAGAGGCGCCTTCAATCAAACCTGGAATGTCAGCCACGACGAAGGAACGACCCTCTTCTCTCTCCACAACACCTAAATTGGGAACCAGAGTGGTGAAAGGGTAGTCTCCAATCTTGGGCCGGGCAGAGGAAATTCTGGATAGAAGGGTCGATTTCCCTGTATTAGGAAAACCGATCAGCCCCACATCCGCAAGGAGTTTGAGGTCAAGCTTCAACCATCGTTCCTCACCTTTTTCACCCTTTTCCGCATGGCGAGGGGTCCGATGGGTAGGGGTAGCAAAGCGAGCGTTTCCTCTCCCTCCTCGTCCTCCTGAGGCGGCAATAAATTTCTGTCCATCAAAGATGAGGTCCTGCAACAGTTCCCCGGTCTCGTCATCCCGAACCAAAGTGCCTAATGGAACTCTGATGATGAGGTCTTTACCATTTCTTCCTGTTTGGTTCTTGCCTTTGCCGTGACTCCCTTTTTGGGCACAAAACTGTTGGGGGTAGGATAAATCGAGTAGGGTTGAAAGCTGGCTGTCTGCCTGTAGGATCACATCTCCACCTTTTCCACCGTCACCGCCGTCCGGACCTCCTTTGGGAACATATCGTTCCCTCCGAAAACTAACACAACCATTACCGCCATCGCCTGCTTTCACTCGGATTCGAACTTGATCGATAAACTTCATGATGGATCATTGCAGGCTGAAGGGGTTCTCTGCACCTGGAAATATTAAGGCTTGACTTTGGCTAACCAGAAGCTCCAGGGGCATAAACACTCACCTGTTTTTTATCTCTTCCCTTGTTCTCGTATTTGACTATTCCTTCGATTTTAGCAAAGAGGGTGTAATCTTTCCCCATGCCCACATTCTCTCCGGGGTAGATCCGGGACCCTTTCTGACGGACCAGGATACTGCCAGGCTGTACGAATTGACCACTGAACCGTTTGACACCTAAACGCTGTCCAGCGCTATCACGGCCGTTACGCGAACTACCTCCTGCCTTCTTGTGTGCCATAACACTCCCCTCCAGAGGTTTTTCTTGGTCTAACCTAAGTTGATCTCATTGATCTTTAAATAAGTATACGTCTGTCGATGTCCTTTCATCCGACGATAATTCTTCCGTCTTTTCATCTTATAGGTAAGGACCTTCTTTGCCTTTGCCTCACGGACAATCTCACCCGTGATGACAGCATTGCTCAAAGTGGGTGTGCCTACATGAGTTTCACCCTCTCCGGCAACCATTAAAACATCTCTCAGGGTGACCTGGTCCCCAACCTTCCCTTTCAGTTTCTCCACCCGGATCACATCGCCCTGGGCGACCCGGTACTCTTTACCGCCTGTTTTCAATACAGCAAACATCGTAATCCTCCAAAAAATTATCAGGTAATATTAAATGATTTTATGGTGTTTGTCAAATTTCGAAAAGTTCCAGGTTTCTTTATTTTTTCTACCCAATCGGCATTTTTTCTCAAACAGGATCAATTTTTGGGGGCCCAAAGTGTATAAAAAACAACCCCCTTATCCTTTTTGAGGGAAAAGGTTTTCTCTTGGTATCATCGATACCAAGCGGAGCTCTATTTTCTTTCTTTTAGCTTCTTCTCATAATTGGCACGAACTTCTTTCAATTCTTGGGGTGTTCTACAGATTTCCTCTCCCTGAATCGCCTGCATATTTTTGAGAATCGCAAACCCATACTTCTCGCTATAAATCGTCTCACCCCATATAACATCCTCCACCACAGCGTGGTCTTCTTTCCTCATTATCTTCCAGCCTTCAGGCGTTTCCCATGCCAAGGGTTCTTTTTCGATAGCCTCGATCAGCTTTTCCGTGTCCAGGGTCCCTGCCCGTTCGATCGCCGCTTTGATAAAGTAAACACCCGCATAGGTCTCAACCGCCATGTAATCAGGGTAGTCTTTGAATCTCTCCATATAGGTTTTGACGAATTGTCTATTCTTCTCAGTATCCGGGGTCAGGAAAAAATACCGGGCTGCAACATAAATCCCATTGGGCATGTCCTTGCCAAGGGGCATAAGCGTCTCCAGAGCAGCTCCGTCTGGGAAGGCAAACTTAATCTTGTCAAAAAGCCCTGAGGGTAAACCCTGTTTGATGAAGTTGACCGCATCCATACCCCAGAGAGGTGACCAGACTGCTTCAGGTTTTGCCTCTAAAATCTTCTGGATAAAAGGGGTAAAATCCTTCTCCATCAATTTGGGCCAAAGTTCTCCAACAAACTCAACATCCGGTCGCAATTGCCTAAGCTTGGTCTTAAATTGGGCCCAGGAATCCCAGCCATAATTGTAGTTAGGGCCTATGCACATCCAACGTTTATAAGGTTTGGAAGACACATAATAGGCGCCGGCACGGGAGTGCATCATGGCATTGCTAAGGGTAGCAAACTGGTAACGACTGAATTGATCCCCGGTCAAAGAATCAGCCGCAGCTTGTGTTAAGACCAAGATTTTCTTATGTTCCGTACTCACTTTTGATACCGCGACTGCAACCCCGCTGGAGGTAGGACCTATGATAAAATCGACCTTATCCTCCAGAATAAATTTCTTTGCAATGTCTGCTCCCCTGGGAGCTTGAAGTTTTGTATCTTCGAAAATCGCTTCCACTTTCCTCCCGAGAATTCCACCCTGGGCATTGATCTCGTCCAGGGCAAGTTGGACCGCTTGCATCCCATGTTTCCCATAGCCTCCCATAGGGCCCGACATGATGAACATGATTCCCAATTTAACCGGTTTGTCCTGGGCTAATCCGAGTGAAGAAATAAGAAAAAAACAAATCCCCAATAAACCCATGCCTATCCTCCATCTCTTTTTTCCCATAAAGAACCTCCTGGTATAATGATCACTCTCCATTTCAACTGTTAAGGATTTTCAAAGATAAAGTTCGAATCTCTGTTCGAGGACTCTGGTTCCCCACTGGGTCCCTTCAGCCTGATGAGCAAGTTTAAATCCAAATTTCTCATAGAGATGTCTAGCCGGATGAAGTCCTTCAAAGGTGTTGAGGTAGATCCTTTTGTAACCGTTCTTTTTACAGAAAAAGATTGCTTCTTCCATTAATCGATGACCGAAACCGCGCCCCCGCACTTCCAATGAGAGAATGAACCATCGAAGATGAGCCCCTGCTGTTACTCCATTGACTCCATCGATCGCAATCCCACCCTCCACCCGGTCGTTTTTACAGAGGATCCAGAAGCCATCGCGTGAGGGGTCAAACCGGCTGAGGAACTCAGACATCTCCGTTGCCACTTTGGCTTCAAAAAAGAGTCCAAACCCCCAGTCCTGGTGGTAATAGATCCCGTGAAGCTCCGTCAATCTTCCAATCGCCCCGGGGATATATCCTTTCAGGATCACCTCATCCATCTTGACCTTCCCGGAATGTAACATAGGATCAATATATTTAGGTGTCAATCGGGATCACACTAACATTGAGAGGTTGGCCTCCCTGGCTTACAAATCAACCTTATTCATCACCTTCAGTTCTTCGAGTTCGAGGGCGAGGAATTCCCAGAGCTGAGTGAGTTCTTTAACCTGCTCTTTAACCTGCTTTTGAGCATCAATCGTCTCATAAGTCTCTTTGGGATTGAGATAGAGATTTGGGTCGGAGAGTTTCTGGTTGAGATGATCCAGCTTCATGGTCGCTTCATCAAGGGATTGCTCTACCTCTTGAAATCGTTTCTCAAGGTTCGAAATTTGCCTCCGAAACTGATCCATCTCTTGCGCCCTCTTTCGCCGCTCCCCCTTTGTTTTAGATAAAGATTTCTTTCGAAATGGGACATAAGATTCAGATTCATGAGTCGATTGGACTGTGGTTCTGATAGAGCTCTCTATCCCTTTCTGGAACTGTTGTTTTTTATAAAGGTAATCATCGTAATTTCCGAGATAGATATTCGGAACTCCCCGGTCGATTTCAATCACCTTGGTGGCAATCTGATTGATGAGATGTCGATCATGGGTGATGAGACAGATTGTTCCCTGAAATTGCTTCAAAGCCATCTCCAACACATTTCTCGAGGCTATATCGAGATGGCTTGTGGGCTCGTCGAGCAGTAATAAATTAGCGGGCTTGAGAAGCATTTTGGCAAGGACGAGACGGCTCTTCTCCCCTCCGCTTAAAACAGAGACTTTCTTCTCAATATCCTCCCCACTGAAAAGAAAGGTTCCAAGCAGAGTTCGAAGCTGTGTCTGACTTTCATCCGTGGCAATGGAAAGAAGTTCTTCGTAAACGGTCTGTTCAGGATGGAGGAGATCAAATTGGTGCTGTGCAAAGTAGGCCCGGGTGACATCCTTTCCGAGATACACTTCGCCCTGTTCGTAATCGAGCACACCGGCCAGGATCTTTAACAGAGTCGATTTGCCCGCGCCATTGGGTCCTACCAGAGCAACCTTGTCTCCCCGGAAGAGGGTGAGGTCGATCCCCTGATAGACCACGGTCTCTCCGTATCGCTTGTGGAGGTTCTTGACCTCAATGACCCTGTGTCCGCTTCTTTTTGGAGCGGGAAATTCGAACCGGATCTCTTTTCTCTCTCTGGGCAATTCGATCCGTTCGATCTTCTCGAGCATCTTAATCCGGCTCTGAACCTGACTCGACTTTGTATTCTTGGCTCGGAATCGTTCAATAAACTTTTCAGTCTGCTCGATCTTCCTCTGCTGGGTCTTGTAAGTCGCTTCCAGAATCTCTTTTCGGTTTTCTTTCTCTTTCAGGTAGTGGTCGTAGTTGCCGTGGTAGAGATCGATCTTTTCGCCATCGATTTCTGCAATTTGATCAACAAGGTGGTTGAGAAAGACCCGGTCGTGGGAGACGATCACCATTGCACCAGGATAATTGGTCAGAAAGTGTTCAAGCCAGATAAGGGATTCGAGGTCAAGGTGGTTGGTCGGTTCATCGAGGAGAAGGAGGTCCGGAGATTGAAGAAGGATTTTCGACAGAGCAATTCGCATTAGCCATCCCCCGCTCAGCTCATCGGTCTTCCGGTTAAGATCTCTTTCCCTGAAACCCAATCCATGGAGAATCTGTTTTGCCTCCGCCTCCAGACCGTACCCTCCGAGCACGGTGTAGTGTTCGTGGAGTTTTCCATACTCCTTTGCCAGTTTTTCCTGCACTTCGGGGGCTCCGATCGCGGAGAGCTCTTCTTCGAGAATCTTCATCTTGTCCTGAAGGGAGGTGATCTGGGAGGCACCCTTGAGGACTTCACCCAGAACTGTATTCCCTCTAAACGTGATCACTTCCTGCGGGAGGTAGCCCATCCTGACGCCCTTGGCGATGAGAATCTCTCCGCCATCTATTGGCTCTTCTCCGAGAATCATTCGGAAGAGGGTCGTTTTGCCTGAACCATTGGGACCGATCAGACCAATGCGGTCTCTTGCTCCAATCTGTAGCGAACAGTCCCTGAAAAGGACCCTGCTTCCGAACTGTTTCTGAATCTGGTTAAGAGTGATCATCGACGCTAGTCAATATGGATGTGAATCTGGCCTTTTTCAACTTGACGGATAATCCATCTCGTCAGGGTCTTTTTCAACAGAGTTTGGCTCCTCGGGACCAGAAGAAAGAGTCCGAACAGATCGGTGAGAACCCCAGGAGTGAGAAGGAGAATCCCTCCAATGAGGATCATAGCGCCATCGATCAGGTTGGAGGCGGGTATCCTTCCTTCAGCCATCTCCTGCTGCATCTTTCTCACGACAGAAAAGCCCTGAGATTTTGCAAGCGCTGCTCCGGCAATGCCGGTGAGTACGGTGAGGAGAATGACCTCAAGGGTACCAATGGTTTTTCCGATCTCAATGAGAAGCATAAGTTCCACAAACGGAGTGACAACGAAAAAAAGAAGGAGTTTAGCCATTATCATTTAATATTTTTCAGTATCGTATTTGTCAAAGTCGTAACCTGCCTTTTTGTAATCCTCTAATGCGCGGACTCTAAGATCTTCTCTCTTCGTTTTCTCTGCCTCTTTGTCGGCAAGTTCGGCAGCATGGCTCCACATACCCTCTTTTTCGTACTCTTTGATCTTCCGGTCCGTTTCAGTGACCGGGCTTCCTTTAATGACCACCGTTGGTACAAAAAGAACCCGGGAGATTGGATTGTTGCAACGCGGACATTCTGTCAAGGGAGGGTCTATCATCCTCTGGATGCTTTCAAAGCCCTTACGGCAGTGGTTGCAACTCTTTTCCATATCGACCGCCCGGTAGGCATAAGTAGGCATAAAAACCACCTCCAAACAAATAAATAATCGTCCAAAGAAAATTGTCAAGTCATCTATCTATTATCCTAATGTAACCCCTCAGTTAAAGAAATAAAAAAGGGTTGGGAGGTTGCTTCGGAAAAACCTTGTAGCGACACCTCTGTTCGTCAAAACGACCCAATCTGATTCAAAAAAAACCGATTCAAAGGGCATGAGGGCCCCGATGAGGGTAACCTTTTATAACCGCTATTCAAGGTTTTGGAGGAGGAACGTTCCAACCCTTTTAAACTGAAAACACCCCATCACTGAGTGATTACATCCTAATTTAAAAATTTGTTGACTTCAATTTTTTGTTATGTTAAAAAAATCACATTTATCCTCTCAATAACTCACAAAAGAAAACCATATAAATTTTAAAGGGGTATCCATAATCATTTCTAAATGGGGGGAGTGTAAAAATGACATTTAAGAAAATCTTTGTAATTCTTCTTCTCGGTTTTATCGTTGCACTCTATTTGAGTCTGAGTATCATGTGGGGAGCCACACCTGAAAAGAAGGAGGCACCCAAACCCGCAGCCGTGGCCAAGCTTCCTGAATCAGCCAAAAAGGGAGAGAAATTTATTATCAGAGGCAGGGATTATTGCTACGAATGCATTGACAATTCGGAATGCCTTGGCTGTCACGGCGACAAGATCAATGAAAGAAAATTTGCCCAGTCGGTTCACGGAGCCAATTCCTGTAATAGTTGTCACTGGGATATTACGGATGTCAAAACACATACGAAGGCAAAAGGGGGCCGAATTCATACAGAACCCGTCACCTGCCATCGTTGCCATAAAAAAGAGGGAGCCGAGCATTACGCAAGCGCTCATTTTATCAATGATATTCAATGTAAAGATTGTCATAAAGACATACATGAGATGACCCCATGGAATCGGGATAAGAAAAGGGTGATTGACAAATGCACGGCTTGCCATGCGGACGACGGTTATCTTGAGAGCGTTCATGGCAAATCGGTTCTTGCAGGAAACCCGGATTCTCCGGATTGCAGTGATTGTCATGGTCTTCATAAAATCCCCCTTTTGAAGGGGGATGAGCCCGAGGTGGCTCAATTCCGAAAAGAGTTCCATACCGATGTCTGTTTGAAGTGTCATGATAACAAGGAGATGATGGAAAGAAATAAAGTCTTTCCCATTGCCGCACAGACCTATTTTGAAAGTTATCATGGTAAAGTCGAAAGATTGGGTTATCCCACACTCGTTGCAGGCTGTGCAGATTGTCATGGTTTTCATAGTATTTTACCGAGAGACGATCCAAAATCGATGGTTTCTGACGATCGCCTTGTTGAAACCTGCGGGAAATGCCATCCACGGGCCAATACCAATTTCGTGATGTGGATTGCCCATGCCACCCATAATGATCCCGAAAAACATCCTGTTTTTTACTGGACCTTTGTCATCATGACCACCCTGCTCGTTTCCGTGTTTAGCATGTTTTGGCTCCATACAATTCTCTGGTGGAGAAAAGATTTCTGGGAGAAGAGGGAATTGAGATCCCAAGGGATCTTCTTTCCCATCCATCATGTCAAATTGGAAGAGGCCGGCCTGATGTATCGTCGTTTCAGCCTGTTTGATATTCTCCTCCATTTTACGATGATGGTGACCTTTATCGGCCTGGTCTTGACCGGATTACCCCTAAAATTTTCCCATGCCCCATGGGCTAAAGGATTGATGGCCTTTTTGGGCGGGGCTGAAATGGCAGGGTTGATCCATCGGATTGCAGCAGCAATCACTTTTCTCTATTTCGGAGCGGCACTTGCCTATATATTCTATTTTCTCTTTTACAAGAAACTTCCTGGAAATCCAAACTTTTTCCAGAAACTTTTTGGACCTGAGTCCCTCTGCCCACGTTGGAAAGATATACAGGACATTGTTGGAATGATCCGCTGGTTCTTTAACAAAGGCCCAAAACCTCAATTTGACCGCTGGACTTACTGGGAGAAATTCGACTTTCTGGCTGTATTCTGGGGAATGTTTGCCATCGGGCTATCCGGCCTAATGCTCTGGTTCCCAGAGGCTTTTGCCATTTTCTTGCCAGGATGGGTGTTTAATATTGCAACTATCGTTCATTCAGATGAAGCCCTTCTCGCTTCGGGCTTTATCTTTACGGTTCATTTCTTCAACACCCATTTCAGGCCGTCTAAATTCCCCTTTGACCCAGTGATTTTTACAGGAAGACTCCCCAAGTACGAACTGGTTGAAGAGAGACCCGAACAGTATAAGAGATTAGTGGCTCAGAAAAACCTGGAACTTTATCGAAGAAAATATCCAAGTGCCTGGGTAGATCTCTTTTCAAATGTGATGGGATTTGCCATGCTGGCTATTGGGTTATTCTGTATCTTTCTAATTGCCTGGGAATTCCTTGGATAAGAACTTGAATGACACGAATGAAAACGAATAGAACGAATCTTTCATTCGGAAAATTTGGTCCCATGCGTGAAATTTGTTATTGGGTGATTTCCCCGATTTTTTAGAGGCAGACCGCATAATTAAAAGTGGGGCACTGATCTTTAGTGTGGCAATTCCGGCAGGTACTCAGAGTCGTCTTTCTTTCCATTCTCCCTTTTCCCGGATGCCCTTTCCCGGGGCCATGGCACGCTTCACATTGGACCCCTCTGAGCAAGAAAGGGACTTCATCGACACATAGCTTCATCTATACCTTTTCTCGCCTGCGCGGATCTCAATATCGAGCCAGTTCTCCTCTGGGGCAAAGGGGCAGATAAATTTTTCATTATATTCACAGAAGGGGTTGTAGGCGCGGTTGAAGTCGATCAGAACTTTTCCGTCTGGCATTGGTTCTATAGGAAGATAACGGCCTTTCGGATAGGTTTCAATCCCCGCGCTTTTGTCTTTGAAGGGGAGGAAGAGGTCTCCGCCGCCAAGGGGTCGGTAGATATGAAGGAAATATTCAATCCCACCCAGTTTGAATTTGAAACGACCGTATTTGATATATCTTTTTTTCCCCTCTTTATTCGTCGGAAGGTTTATATAGAGGGGTTTAGGCTCTGTGGGATATTTTTCAATTGATCCGATCACTGCATATTTCAAGTCGATCGGATAATAAACCAGGCCTTTGAAATTTTTTTTAGCGTCCTCTTTGAGCGGAGAGTTGGGGTCTTCTTTAAAAAAATGGTCTCTCTTTTCTCGAAAATGCCTGATTTTCTCCTCCCTCTTCTCCATTGGATCCTCTTTTTCTTTTAACAGAGAGAAGCCACTGTTGCTCACCCAGAGGAAAGGAAGAAGACAGGTGATTAGAAAGAGAATGCATTTGGTTTCTTTACTCATCCCACTCCTACTCAGGGGATTCCTTCACTTTCACTGATGAGGGATTTCTTTCTCTTACCCTTTCTTCCAAAGAGAATAAGGGAGGCACTCAATACAACAATCCAGAACATGAGAAAGAATAGGGCAAGCAGGACAATGATCAATAGTCCGATAATCAATTTAGACATAATAAATGATACTCCTTTTTGAAAGAGATCAGGGGGGCTTGACCATTCGATTCTATTTTATAGAACCCCGACTTTAAAATCAATACCACATTTAGTCCTATCCTGAGGGATTTAAATCGATAGACCTCTTCTCAGGATCGTTCAAAATAGTTTTTTAATCTCTTATTCCCTTTTGTTGAAAAAAAATTGAAATCATGGTAAATAAAACATTAAATTAAGAGGGGTGGGGGTCCTATGAAAAAATTTAAACTCCCTTTTTTTTTGATCCGATATAAGGATTTCTATCGACTTGAAAACATTAAAGAGGCCTATCAACTCATCCGAGACTTTTGGATCAATGTTTATATCAGTTTTCAAAAGGGGACTCTGGAACATAGCCGGGCCATTAAAACCTCACTGGTCGTCTGTGTTATCCTCTTTCTCATTCTTTCGCTCGCAGTTCTCAAGTTTACAGAAAGCTCAACCTTCTGTGGCCTCTGTCACCAGATGGATGTTTATATGGAGTCGTGGAGGGCCTCCAGCCACCGCCATGTGGCCTGTATTAGGTGCCATTATGAGCCAGGCCTGATCAACCATCTGAAAGGAAAATGGGTGGATGGCCAAGTCTCCCTCGCCTATTTTCTCTCGGGCAAGAGGCCCAGCAAACCCCATGCGGAAATCAGCGATGCCAGTTGCCTCCAGAAGGGATGCCATAAGATTGAGCACCTCCAGAAAGATATGGTTTACAAGAATGTCGTCTTCTCCCATGGAAAACATCTTGAAGAATTGAGAAGAGGCATGAAACTCCGGTGCACGAGCTGTCATGCCCAGCTTGTTCAAGGTGCCCATCTAACTGTCCACGAAATCAACTGCTTCATCTGCCATTACTTTCAGGCAGGCCAGAAGGGAGAAGAGGAGTGCATCTCCTGTGCAGTGGGAAGTTGTGTTTCATGCCATGTAGAGCCCAAAGGAGATATTAAGATCAAAGGCTGGAACTTCAACCACCAGAAGTATATTGCGAGAGGAGTGGAATGCGAGCGATGCCATGTCAATGTGATTCAAGGGGATGGCCGGATCCCAGAAGGGAAATGCGTTCAGTGCCATAATGAACCGGATATCCTGACAACCAGATACACCTCTCAATTCATGCATAAAAAGCATGTCACCGACCGTAAGATCGAATGTGCGGATTGCCACTCACATATTCGACACGAGATCGGGCCGATTCTAACCATGGTTCACTCTCCCACAGTCTGCGATAAATGCCACAGCAAGGAGATGCATTTGGCTCCAAGGGATTTTTATCGTGGAACAGGTGGAATTGGCGTTCCTGACTCTCCGAGTCTGATGTATATGGCCAATGTCGATTGCGTGGCCTGTCATCGGAAAGGAGAAGAAAGCCGGGCTGCCATTTACACTACAAAATATGTGGAACGGGCCATGGGAGAGTCGTGTGTCGCCTGTCATGGAGAGGGATTTGATGAGACCCTGAAACAGTGGCAGGCCCTTCTCTCAAAGGCAAAGATCGAAACGAGTCAGCGAATCTCGAATGTGGAGAGAATGCTTCTGGAAGGGGAAAAGGACCGATTGAGATCCCCTGAGTTTAAAAAGGCACAAAACTTTCTGAATGAGGCGCGCCACAATTACAATTTCGTCCATCTAGGGAAAGGCGCCCATAATATTGAATATGCCTTTAAACTCCTCAATGTGGCCAATAGCAAAACCGAACAGGCACTGGCCGCCCTTGACAGGAGTCACCAACCAAAAGAATTTAAGACCGAGATGACCTGCACGACTCTCTGTCATATTGGAGTTGAAAAAAGGGATGTTCCTTTCAATGACATCAAATTTTCCCACGATACCCATGTGCTCAAAAAGAACATGAAATGTATGGATTGCCATTCCCCTCGTGAAAATCATGGGAAAACCTTTTTAAAGAATTGTAAGGATTGTCATCATGGAAAACAATTGAAGAAAGTCAAATGTGAAGACTGCCACGTTTCGGTCAAACGGTTATTTCATGGAAAAGGCGGGATTGGCGCTAAAACGATTCCAAGTGTTAAGTTAGATGTGGTCGAATGCATTGATTGTCATCGCGGGGTGCCTGCAAAAAAGAAGGATTCCTTTGATGACATCAAGAAACGTTGCATCGAATGTCACGACCAGAGTTACGGTGATAAGCTTGTACAATGGAGGACAACGTCCGATGAATTTATAAAGAAAGTAGAACCTAAGATCGCAAAGGTTAGGGAAGAGATCAGAAGGATGGAACTGAGGGGCGGTCATACCTTTGTATACCGGAAACCCTTCGGGGAGGCGGAGTTTAATTATAATCTGGTAAAGACTGGCAAAGGAATTCATAACCTCGCGTATATGGAGGAGTTGATTGAATTTGCAAATCAACGTCTCGATGAAGCGATCAGACAACTGGAAAAAAAGAGGAGACAGAAAAAAGATTCTAAATAACTATTTAATTTTATTAGGTTAAAAAGCCGGCCGTTTAAACTTTTATTGTGCAAAAGGCCGACTTTTTAACTTCCCGCCCCCTATGTAACCCATCAGTTAAAGAAAAAAAGGTTGGGAGGTTGCTTCGGAAAAACCTTGTAGCGAAACCTCTGTTCGTCAAAACGACCCAATCTGATTCAAAAAAAATCCGATTCAAAGGGCATGAGGGCCCCGATGAGGGTAACCCTTTATAACCGCTATTCAAGGTTTTGGAGGAGGAACGTCCCAACCCTTTTAAACCGAAAACACCCCATCACTGAGGGGTTACCCTCCTATTAACGAAAGACTTGACAAAGGAATAAGAATTTATTAAATTCTTCACAAGTTTTGTGAAAGGAGTCACAAAATTGAAATATCAAAAAATTCCAGAAGCAACTATCAGAAGATTATCAAGATATTCAAGGTGTTTAGAAGAGATGGAAGAATCTGGAGAAGAAGTTGTTTCTTCAGCCCAATTAGCCAGTCGCTGCATGGTTAATGCTGCCCAGGTCCGTAAGGATCTCGCTTATTTTGGTGAGTTTGGCATTCGAGGCGTGGGATACCACGTGAAAAATCTGCTCAATGATATCAAAAGAATTCTTGGCTCGAACAAAGAATGGAGAATGGCTGTAATCGGCGTTGGAAATTTGGGTTCTGCCCTTCTCTCATACAAAGATTTTCTCAAACAGAATTATAAAATTGTTGCCTCCTTTGATATTGATCCTCCCAAAGTCATTGGAAGGGTCTCAGAAAAGTTAGGAAAGCCGGTTGAAATTTTTCATGTCAATCGACTCAAAGAGATTGCCAAAGAGAGAAAGATCGAAATCGGTCTCATCACTACCCCACCTTCAGAAGCCCAGAGCGTGGCTGATCTCCTTGTAGAGGCAGGGGTGAGAGGCATTCTGAATTTTGCTCCAACCCAGATCGTCGTTCCCGAAGGATTTGTGGTCAAAGATGTCTTTTTCACCACCATCCTGGATAACCTGGCCTACCTTTTGTCCAACAATTAGGTCCATAAGTTTCTATAACAAAAAATCTCTTTTCTAAATTTCTCAAATCCTTTATGATGAAATAAATTAGTTAAGGTTTCGTATATCGCAGTAAAGGGAAAGATACCTGTAGGGTTAATGAAAGGTGGCGGTTGTCGATTTTCAAATGAGAGAATAATTCTTACACCGGAATCTTTTCATCTTATGGGAATACCAGTGAATAGCCATATATAAAAAAATTGACAGGGAGGAAACCATGATGAAGGAGAACATCCCTTTTGTAAAGACTGAGCTGCCAGGACCTGAAGCAAAAAAAGTTCTGGAAAAAGACCAAAAATATGTCTCCCAATCCTATACTCGTGTCTATCCCCTGGTGGTGAAGCGAGCCATAGGTATCATGGTAGAAGATGTTGATTCGAATCGGTTCCTCGATTTCACTTCAGGAATCGCTGTTTGTAACACGGGTCACTGCCATCCTAAAGTGGTGGAAGCCATCCAAAAACAGGCTGAACAATTCATCCACATGTCTGGAACAGATTTTTATTATGATGTGCAGTCCACCCTTGCTCAAAAATTAGGAGAGATTACCCCAGGCCCAAAAGAGAAGAGGGTCTTTTTCGGTAATTCTGGAGCAGAGGCAATTGAAGCCGCTTTGAAATTGGCACGATATCATACCAAACGCCCAAGAGTCCTTGCCTTTTTGGGAGCCTTCCATGGACGGACGATGGGGGCTCTCTCGTTAACAGCAAGCAAGGTGATTCATGAGAGAGGTTTCTCTCCATTGGTGCCCGGGATCACCCATATCCCTTATGCTTACTGCTACCGGTGTCCCTACCATCTTCAATATCCAAAATGTGAAGTAGCGTGTGTTGATTGGATTCGCGAGGATCTCTTCAAACGGAGTATCCCTCCGGAAGAAGTAGCCGCGATCTTCGTTGAACCGATTCAAGGAGAAGGAGGATATATCGTTCCTCCACCGGAATTTCATCAAAAACTATATAAACTGGCCAGGGAGTTTGGTATTCTATTTGTGGTGGATGAGGTACAAACAGGCATGGGAAGGACAGGAAAGATGATGGCGATCGAACATTGGGGGGTGGTCCCTGATATCATTGCCCTGGCAAAAGGCATTGCATCCGGAATGCCTCTGGGCGCCACCGTCTCTCAAGCAGAGGTGATGGATTGGGTTCCTGGTTCTCACGCAAGTACATTTGGTGGTAATCCGATCAGTTGTCAGGCTGCCTTAACAACCATCACTCTCTTAGAGGAGGGACTCATCCAGAATACAATAAAGATAGGAGATTACGTTTTGGGGAGATTGAAAGAACTACAGAACCAATTCGAATTAATCGGCGAAGTGAGGGGAAAGGGACTGATGATAGGGATAGAACTGGTCAGAGATCGGGAAACCAGAGAGAAAGCTATCGAAGAGCGAAACCGTGTCATCCAAGATTGTTTTGAGAGGGGACTGCTTATCCTCGGATGTGGCGAAAATACCGTCCGCCTTGTTCCCCCCCTGATCATCACCCAAAGCGAAGCTGACACTGCTCTCACCATTTTAGAGGAGGTCCTGAGGAAAGTTACAAAGGAAGTAAAGCCGAGGCAGTCGTCTTAGGTTTTAGCCTGCGTTGAGCTTCAGTCTCTCAATCAACTCTTCACAGGTGAGGAGATAAGCGAATCCAAAACCAAGGTTTTTCAAAGAGGCAAGATGGAGATCGCTCTTTCGGGTGGCAGTTCCGTCGATGAGCACAAAGACGCGGTAATCCCTCATGAAAGCATCCCGGGCTGTGGTTTCACAACAGAGATTGGTCATCACGCCCGAGATGATTACATCTTTGATCCCCCTTGACCGAAGTTTCTCATCCAGATCGGTTTCAAAAAAGGCGCTATAGCGCTTTTTGGGTAAGAGGATATCCCTTTCCTCAAGGATGATTTCCGGGAGAAATTTCCAGTCATCTGTCCCGGCCATGATCAACTCCCCCCACCACTCTCCCAGAGTTCCACCATCTGTGGAGGGATGGGTATGGCCATGCTGAGTGAAGACAATGGGAATATTCTTTTGTCGGCAAAATTGAATAACCTTTAAGATATTTTTCAGGACGGGTTGAACAATCTGTTTGAAATAATTCTGAAGATCGATGACAAGAAGGCAAGCCTTCTTGGAATCCACAGTCGCTTCCCTTACTCGGTAGGGTTTCAGCTCTTCTATCATCTTGCCAGGAGAAAGTTTCATTCCACTAACTCATCTTAAAAAATTTAACCATAAACCTTGCATAAATTCGGGCTGCCTGAACCAGCGCATCGACTTCTACAGATTCATCCGTTGTATGGGATTGATCTGTCTCGCCGGGACCCAAGATCAAAGTGGGGATGTGAAACTGATGGATATAGAAGCGAGCATCAGTAAATCCGGAAAACCCTCTCACCCCAGGCTTTTCTCCTCTCACCTCCTGGCCTGCTTCGAGGCCGATCTGAACGATCTCCTCTTCAGGATTAATTTCTGAGGGCTCTGCATAATCGATTTCTTCAATCTGGTATTTTAATAGAGGATCCTGGCTTCGAAAAGATTCCATGACCTCTCTTATCTGGTTAAAAATCTCTCCCTTCTTCTGATTGGGTAACAGTCTCAGATCCACTTCAATCTCACATCGATCCGGAACCATATTGATCTTCGTTCCGCCCTGAATCTTGCCGATATTGATCGTCGGTTTTCCGAGCAAAGAGTGTTCTTTTAGAAGGGGGATAGCATAAAGTTGGTTCATAATCCTCATCATCTTGTCAATGGCATTGATACCTTGGCCGGGTCTCGAACCATGCGCCGATTTCCCAAAAGTGGAAATTCTGATCCAGAGCGCTCCTTTCTGAGCAATGATTAAATCAAGATGGGTTGGCTCTCCCACAATGGCGGCATCTGCTCGTATGATCCTTTGAGTCGCAAGAAATCCCATCCCTTGATGGCCATGGGATTCTTCATCGGAGACAAGATGGAGGCTAAGGCTTCCTTGACCAGGAGACATGTGGGAACGGTCAAGCATAGAGATAGCGTGAAGAAAAGAGGTGATCCCACCCTTCATGTCAGAGGCCCCACGACCATAAACCCTTCCCTTTGAAAGTCTTCCACCAAACGGAGGATATTTCCATTGAGAGGAATCTCCTGCTGGCACGACATCGAGATGGCCGTTGAAGATGAGCCTTCGGCCTCCTTTTCCCCATCTTCTTTCAGCAATGAAATTGTATCTCCCTTTAGGAGAAAGAAAGACCCTCACTTGAAACCCCATCTTGGAGAGCAGGGGTTGTAAGAAGAGAAAAGCCTCCTTCTCGTTGCCAGGGGGATTCTCCGTTGGGATCTGAATGAGTCGGCGGGTCAAATCGACCAGTTCTTTCTTATTTAAAAAGCGTTCCCATTCCATCGCTCTTAATCTTACAGGGAAAATCGAAGGAAGGCAATAAAAAATTAAGATTGACTTTTTCAATCCATATCAGTAAAAATATGTTCGTTTTAAATGGAACATGAAGGGAAAAGGAGGTGAAAGATGAGTCAAAAACGATCCGTTCAATAGCCGATTGTGTTAAGGCATCCTTTGAAAGGAGGGTAGAATTTATGACATGGAAAAAAATGGGAATGTTTTCTTTGATCGTTCTTTTCTCTCTCTTCCTGGTTTTACCCAATCTTTCGCTGGCGCAGAAAGAAGTTAAGATTGGAGTCATCCTTCCCCTATCCGGCCCCCTTGCTCCGATCGGAAAGAGCCTAAAAGAGGGAGCGGAGCTGGCCGCAGATATCGTCAACAAGAAGTATCCAGGCATAGGAATTCCCATTGCGGAGTGGGAAGGTATTCCTGGATTGGGTGGTGCTAAAATCAAATTGATCTTTTCTGACTCTCGGGGAGATCCAGCCTGGGGAGCAGAACAGGCGAAGAGACTGATTGAAGATGAAAAAGTCGTTGGTCTAATGGGAGCCTACCAGAGTGCGGTCACTAAAACCGCCTCTGTGGAGGCTGAACGGGCAGGAATCCCTTTTGTTAATCCCGATTCGACATCCCCTGATTTAAGCAAAAGAGGATTCAAGTGGTTCTGGCGAGTGACCCCCCACGAGACCTGGTTTACAAGAGACCTCTTTGACTTTCTTGATGGCCTTGTGGCAGGAAAGGCGCAAGGAGTTAAGGCCGTTCCCAAAAGTGAACTCGAACCTCTTGCAGTGGCTGCTGAGAATACAGAATGGGGAGCTGCGTCATTGGCTGAAATCGAAAAATTTGCTAAAGAGAGAGGATGGAAGATTGCCGAATCATTCAAATATCCCCATAAAGCGACGGACCTGACCAGCGAGGCGAGGAAACTGACGGCTTCCAAAGCCCCCACCTTTCTTTTTGCCTCTTATGTATCGGATGCCATCCTCTTCATCAAGGCACTCAAGGAAATGAAGGCAACCCCCAGATTGATTTGGGGTCAGAATGCTGGATTCATCCAGCCCGATTTCTGGAAGACTTTGGGAGCAGATGTAAACGGCATTGTCAGCCGCGACGTTTTTTCATCTGTTCTTGGAAAAGTGAAACCAGAGGCTGACCGGATCAACAAGATTTATAAAGAAAGAAGCGGCTTCGACTTTGATGGAAGCTCAGCACGGGATTTCATCGGAGTCCAAGTCTGGGCACACGCCCTCAATGCTGCCAAATCAACCGATCCAAAGGCTCTCCAGAAAGCCCTCAATGAACTTCATATCCCTGGAAAGGAATTGATCATGCCCTGGAAAGGGGTAAAATTCGGTTCTCCCTTCCCTGGAGATACCAATCAGAACGAATTAGGAAGTGGAATCATCATTCAGTATCAAGGCTATCCAGACGGGAAACCCGAGATCGTCTTTCCCTTTGAAATGGCTACAAGCAGGTTGATCTACCCCTTTGCAGGGTGGAAGTAAATTTTTTCTGTAGGGAACGGTCTGTCGATACGATTCAACCGTGACAAACCGTTCCCTACTTTTTTAAAACCTATGGAACTAACGGCTCAACTGCTTGTTTATGGCGTTCTAATGGGCTTGATCTTTGCGCTGATTGCCTTAGGTCTATCACTCATCTTCGGCGTAATGAACATTGTCAATTTCGCCCATGGTGAATTCCTCATGATGGGGATGTACATCGCCTACCTTCTCTCCACCTTCCTTCACCTCGACCCTCTGATCTCCCTTCCTATCGCTGCAGGTGCTGGATATCTTTTAGGCATCGGAAGTTACCATATTCTCATTCATCGAATTCTTCGAGGTCCGATGGTGGCCCAACTCTTTGGAACGTTTGGACTAATGCTCTTTCTCCGCTATCTCGCCATGTATATTTTTACTCCGGATGTTCGGTCTGTGAAACAGGGAATTCTCGTGGGAAAGACGCTTTCCATGGGATGGGTCAATGTGGACGCAAGCAAGATCTTTTCTGCAGGAGTTTGCCTCCTTGCCTTTGCGGCCATCTACTGGATGATCTATCGAACAAAATTAGGGAGGGGATTGCGGGCAACCTCTATTGATGCCGAAGCGGCTAAATATATGGGAATCGACACTAAAGGGATGAATGCCCTTGCCTGGGGGATCGGAGGGGCAACCGTGGCTCTCGCTGGTGCGCTTCTGGCTCATTTCTATTATGTAACACCTACTGTAGGGATGCTCTTTACCCTTATTGCCTTTGCTACAGTAGCCTTAGGAGGTTTTGGAAGCATTCTTGGAGCTTTTGTCGCTGGCATCATCATCGGTCTGATCATGGTCATCAGCGGTCAATTGGTGAGCGAACTGAAGTTCTCCTTTATCTATGTCGTCTACTTCCTGGTGGTGGTCTTCAGACCCAGAGGCCTCTTCGGGTGGTGAGATGGGGCAGTTGCTGACAGACATCTTCTTCTTTAATGACCGACCCCGTTTCGAGAGAGTCGGGTTTTTAATTTTCATCCTCATCATTCTCATCTTTCCATGGATTGTCACCTCTGCCTATGGCAGGGCGGTGGCGATCAAATTTCTTCTCTTTGCTCTCTTTGGTCTGGGATGGAATCTCATCGGAGGCTATGGAGGTCAGGTCGATCTCGGACAGGCTAAAAATGTTGGGTTTGGAGCCTACGCCACAGCCTTGATGATTGTGTGGTGGAAGGTCCCCTTCTGGCTCACCATCATTCCCGGGATGATCATCGCTGCAGCGGAATCCTTTGCGATTGCCTATCCAATGTTCCGATTAAAAGGCCATTATTTTGCTATTGCCACGCTCTGTGTGGCTCTGGTCTGGAAGGAACTTTTCATCTTTTGGGACTGGACTGGGGGAGCTCGGGGTGTAGAGATTCCGATTCGATCAGGCGCCGATTTTGTTTACATGCAGTTCAACTCTCCCATCTATTACCATTACTTTATTTTCTTTCTCTTCCTTTTACAATTTTTCTTTATGAATTGGTTCCGAAAATCAAAATTGGGTTACGCCGTCCAGGCCGTCAGAGATAACGAGGAGGCCGCTGCCAGTCTCGGGATTAATGTCTATCGGACCAAAGTGGTCAATTACACGATCACGGGTGGTCTGGGAGCATTAGGTGGAAGTTTCATGGCGGTTTACTACCTCTACATCGATCCAGATGCGGTCATGCCTCTCGATCTTTCAATTTTGATCGCCATGACGGTTATGGTGGGAGGAGCGGGTTCCATATGGGGACCCATCATCGGGGCGGCCATTCTTATTCCCCTTGATATGTATCTTGGCGCCTGGCTCGGAGCTCAGAAACGATTGGGTATTGACTTTATGGTTTACGCTGTGATCATGATGGTCATTGCAGCCAAAGAACCGAGAGGAATCTGGGGAATCATCGAGCGTAAAATCAAGAAGGAAACAAGATAGGGAAATGATGCTCGAGGTGAAAAATCTTGTAAAAGCATTTGGTGGCCTGGTGGCCAATGGAGATATCTCCTTTGAACTCCAGGAGGGCGAAGTCCTCGGTCTGATCGGCCCAAATGGAGCAGGTAAGTCCACCCTTTTTAATTGCATTGCTGGTTACTACAAACCCACGGCTGGAAAAATCTTGTTTGAAGGAAAGGATATTGCTGGATGGCCTCCCCACTTGGTCACCCGGGAAGGGATTGCCAGAACTTTTCAGGGAATGAAGATCATGCCCAATCTGACGGTTGAAGAGAATGTCATGATTGGAGCATTCTGCCGGACCAACGAACGACAGGTTGCCAAGAAAGAGGCCCGGGAAATCTTAAATCTGATGGGTCTCACAGAATTTGGAAAAGAACTCCCCTCTGGCCTTCCCATTTCGGTCCAGAAGCGGATTGAACTCGCACGGGCTATCGCCACAAAACCAAAACTCCTGATGTTAGATGAGTTGGCTGCAGGGCTCAATCCTCTTGAAACAAAGGAGATCATTCGAACCCTGCAGAGATTCAAGGAAGAGAGAAAGTTAACCCTTTTTCTCACAGAGCATGTGATGGAGTTCATCATGACCATCTCTGAACGGGTAATCGTCATGGCTGCTGGGAAGAAAATTGCAGAAGGCCGACCTGAAGAGGTGGCCCGACAGGATAAGGTGGTTGAGGCTTACCTCGGTGAGAGATATGCTAAAGGTCGATAGAATTCAGGTCCATTATGAAGGAATTCCAGCCCTCCATGAGGTTTCCCTCGAGGTCAACCAGGGGGAACTGGTGGTCATGGTAGGGGCCAATGGTTCTGGGAAAAGTACAACTTTAAAAGCTATCATTGGAGGCGTCACTCCTGTTTCAGGCACCATCCTTTTCAATGAGAGAGAGATTACCCGGGAGGAAACAGCAAAAATTGTGAGGATGGGCGTAGTCTATGTGCCTGAGTCAAGACGAATCTTTGGTCCGTTAACGGTGGAGGAAAACCTTCTCCTCGGAGCCTTCACCTCCGATTCTGAAAAAGAGGTGAGAGAACATCTGGAACATGTCTATCAGCTCTTTCCGAGGTTGAAAGAACGACATAAGCAGAGAGGTGAAACCCTCAGTGGTGGAGAACAACAGATGCTCGCCATCGGTCGGGGTCTGATGATCCGGCCCAAGTTACTCATGCTCGATGAACCTTCCCTCGGATTGATGCCGAAACTGGTGACCGAACTCTTTAAAACCATCTCCCTTCTAAAAGAAGAGGGGTATACCATTCTTCTTGTCGAGCAAAATGTTCGTGAAGCGCTTGAAATTGCTGATCGAGGGTATATCCTTCAGACGGGTCGAACCATCCACTCCGGCAAGGGAGTTGAACTGCTCCAATCCGACATCGTCAAAAAAGCCTTCCTGGGATTATAAAAACGCTTTAGAGGTCTTCAAACGAACCACTTCATGGCGATCACTTTAACGCCGGCTGCCTTCATCTCCTCACGGATTCTTTTAACCCCCATGACCGCAGCGGGATTGTCGCCATGAACGCAGAGCGTGTCCGGTCGGAGGTCAATCTCCGTCCCGTCAATGGCAGTCACCTTTCCTTCAAGTGCCATTTTTAGCGCTCTTTTAACCACTACCTCATGATCATGGATCACCGCTCCTTTCTCCCTTCGTGAAACCAGAGTGCCATCCCTATGATAGGCTCGGTCAGGAAAGGCCTCGAGGGCGATGCGAATGCCATATCTTTTTCCCATATCAAGAAGAGGCTCGTTGTTTGAAGAGGCCAGAACAACGAGAATGATCTCTTTGTCCAGTTTGGAGATGACGGTTGCCATGGTTTCCCAGATCTTCGGATTGGCAACAGCCATGTTATAAAGGGCTCCATGTGCTTTGATATGCTGCAGTCTGAGTCCCTGAGAATGGGCAAAAGCCTGGAGGGCTCCTGTTTGATAAAGAATGTAATCCTGAATCTCCTCAAGCGTGGCATCCATATTCCTTCTTCCGAAACCGATCAGATCTGGAAAACCCGGATGGGCTCCCACCTCAACGCCATACTGTTTGGCCAGGGCAACCGTTTTTCGCATCACTGCAGGATCGCCTCCATGAAAACCGCAGCCAATGTTTGCAGAGGTGAGATGGGGAATCACTTCCTCATCCAGTCCAAGTTTGTAGATACCAAAACTCTCTCCAACATCGGAATTTAAATCGATCTGCATCCGTTTACTCATCTTTCTTCCTCCAAGACCATCTCAATGGCCCCTTTGGGGCAAACGGCGGCGCAAATCCCGCATCCCTTGCAATAATTGAGATCGATCAGGACTTCGCCTGTTTTCTCATCCCGAGTGATGCAAAGATCCGGGCAAAGAAGACCACAGATATCACAGTATTGGCACTCCCTCAGGCTGAGACAACGATTGGCTTCCTGAAGGGCCTCCTCTTTTTGAAACCCATATTCGACAGGAATAAAACTTTTTCTCATCTTGACCGGAAGGGTCTTGTGCTTTACTTTGCGCAGGGTCTCTTTTTTACATTCCCTAGTCATATCCCATGTTCCTCACAGGCTAAAGCCTGCGGTAACTTATTATGTCATCTTATGTCATCCGAAATCCGAATCTAAATAAGCTATTTGAGATATTCCTCAATAGACTTTGCGGCTTTCTTCCCTGAGGCAATAGCATCAATAGCCCAGCCAGGTCCAGTGACCATATCTCCGCCAGCAAACACTCCCTTTAGATTGGTCTGACCCGTTTTTGAATCGACTCGAATCGTTCCATCCGGATTCATGTCCAGTCCCTTTAATGGTTTTGGATCGACCTTCTGGCCAACGGCTGCGATAATCATTTCGGCATCCACTTTGAAATTGGAGCCTTGAATTGGGATCGGTTTTCTCCTGCCCTTCTCATCAGGCTCTCCAAGACGCATTCGGATACATTCCATCCCGACAACCTTTCCGTTTTTGCCAATCATTCTGACTGGAGCCGTAAGAAAATGAATGTTCACTCCTTCTCGGATGGCTTCGTCCACTTCTTCAGGTATGGCAGGCATCTCTTTTTTTGATCGTCGATAGTAAAGGTCAACCTTCTTTGCGCCAAGGCGAAGCGCTGAGCGGGCAACATCAATAGCCACATTGCCACCGCCGATCACGGCGACTTTTTTTCCTGTCTCCACCTGTTTTCCAAGGTTAATCTCTCTCAAAAATTCCACTCCCGGGAAAATGCCACGGAGAGATTCACCAGGAACATTCAGAGTGGAACTCCGGTGGGCTCCCATTGAAAGAAAGATGGCATCAAAACCGGATCTCTTCAGAGTTCTGCCATTTCCATCGAAACGGAAAAAATGATCGGTCTTCATCTCAACGCCCAATTCCCTGATGGCTTCGATCTCCATCTGGAGGACTTCTCGAGGCAGTCGAAATTCGGGTATGCCTACCCGAAGCATTCCGCCTAGAACAGGCAAGGCTTCAAAGATTGTCACCTTGAAGCCCATCAGACACAGGTCATTAGCGCAGGCAAGGCCTGCAGGGCCTGAGCCAACGACCAAGATGGTTTGCTTCTTTTTCTTCGATCCCTTCTTAACCTCTTTTCTCTCCCGACCATACTCTGCAATAAACCGTTTCAAAAGCCGGATAGGAACAGAGTGATCCACGTCCTCTCTCAGACAGGCTTCCTCGCAGGGATGGTGACAGATGAATCCACAGACGGCTGGCAGGGGATTGACCTCACGGACCAGATCAAGGGCTTCTTTAAACTTTCCTTTTGCAATGAGGGCGACGTAACCCCTGGCATCCTGATGAATGGGACAGGCTTGCTGGCAGGGAGGAAGAGGAATCTTATCCTGTGATTTTTGAAAAGCTAGCTTACCCCGGTAGAGAGTCCCGCGGAGACTTTCTTCTTCTGTTCGATATTCCTGGATGAACTCAGCGGGACATCCTCTGAGGCATACATCACAACTGTGACATTTCGTAGCATGGATGACCGGGCGGTGGGTTCTTCCTTCAACCATCCATCTTCCTCCCCAGCTCCATGCCGACCCGAAGGGCTTTCAGATTGAGAGATTGGAAACGTTCTCCCACATGGACCAAAATTGCCTTGCGAATGGCTTTCGGAGAAACGATATGGGTTACTTCGATAAGAGCCCCTAAAAAAACAATATTCGCCGCCTGCTTATTTTTCAATCTTTTGATTGAGACGTCGGTAGCAGGAATGGCGAGATGTTTTACTCTTAGATCTTCCCTTGGAGTCACAAATCCCTGATCGTAGAGGATGAGTCCAGATTCCTTTTTGACATCCTGACAATAGAGATCGTAGGCTCCCTGGGACATGGCTACGAGAATATCCGCTGTTGTTAGATGCGGAAAATCCACCGGACCGTCCGAGAAGATCACTTCCGATTTACAGCCTGATCCCCTTGCCTGAGCCCCATACGAGTTGGATCCAGAGATATATTTCCCATCGAAAACCCCTGCTTGACCTAAGAGGAGACCTGCAAGGACGACACCCTGGCCACCGAAACCGCTGAGCCGAACTTGCTTGATTCCGGTCATGATAAGAATTCTCCTGTGATGATCTTCTCGGCCCGTTCCTCCTCCGTCAACCCTTCTATCTCCTCTTCGAGAATACATCGCCTGATGAGATCCTTCATCATCTCATCAGGCCGATCAAGACGATTGCGCCTCCCATATTGGGTTGGACAAGGAGAGAGGACATCGATGAAGGAGAATCCTTTATGAAGGATCGCCTTCTTGATGGATTGGATGAGTAAGATTGGCTGAGTAACTGAAAAGCGTGCCACATAGGTAGCCCCTGCTCCTTCAACCAGCTTACAGAGATCAAAGGGACGATAGGGATTTCCTTCTCCAGTGGTAGAGGTCCTTGATCCTTTTGGGGTCGTCGAGGCTACCTGCCCTCCAGTCATGCCGTAGATCATATTATTGGCACAGATCACCTTCAGATCGATGTTCCGCCGTGCAGCATGGATCAGGTGATTTCCACCAATAGAGGAAAGATCTCCATCACCGCTTACCACCATCACACAGAGATCAGGGTTATAAAGTTTGGCCCCGGTAGCAAAGGCAATCGCTCTTCCGTGCAACGTATGAAGGGTATCTCCATTGTAATGGGGACTGGGAATCCAAGCAGCACAGCCAATACCTGAAACGAAGAGCATCTTCTTCATCTCCATCTTGAGATCGTCGATGGCTCTGAGGATGAGGCCCATGAGGATGCCGTGGCCACATCCCGGACAGAAAGGAGTGGACTTGACCCCTGGACGGATATATTTTTCAAGTGCTCTTGTCATTGTCGCTCCATCATAATCTCCACACCCACCAATCCCCCTACATTCTTCTCAATGTTTCTATAAGCACGTCTGGTCTGATCACTTCCCCATTAGTCTGAGTCAGGGAGTGCACATCGCAAGGGACATACTTTCGGACTTCTCCTGCCACCTGCCCAAGGTTCATCTCCGGTACCAGAATCTTCCTTACCCGCTTTCCCAATTGAGCGACAGCTTCGTCTGGAAAGGGCCAGAGCGTTTTTAATCTTAACATTCCGATCTTCCAATCCTCTTTTCTTAAGCGTTTAACAACATAAAGGCTGGTGCGAGCGGTAAATCCATAGGTGATGAGAGCAATTTCGGCATCCTCAATAAGATAATCCTCTGTTTCAATGATGGTTCTTCTATGATTTAAAATCTTTTTATTAATCCGTGAAACCAGTCTCGCATGAACTTGGGGATCATCCGTTTTTCGGAATCCAAATCCATCATGGGTTGATCCAGTCACCGCAAGTCGCTCCCCTTCACCAAAAGAGGGCATAGGAGGCACACCATCCTCTTCTTCGGAATCAAAAGGAGCCCTGCCTTTCCTCTTCATTCTATCGAAGATCTCAACTCTGGAGGGAATTTGAATGGTTTCTCTGAGGTGGCCAATGGCTTCATCTGCCATGACCATCGTCGGAACCCGATAGGTTTCGCTGAGATTGAAGGCCCGAAGCGTTAGATCATACATCTCCTGTGAAGACCAAGGAGAAAGGGCAATCACCTGATAATCTCCGTGAGATCCCCATTTGGCTTGCATGATATCTCCGCTGCCAACTTTAGTGGCCTGTCCGGTACATGGCCCTGCCCTCTGGACATCGATAATGACACAGGGGGTTTCGGTAAACGCAGCATATCCGATCGACTCCTGCATGAGACTGAAACCGGGCCCGGAGGTAGCGGTCATGGCTTTAGCACCCGCCCAGGAAGCACCTATCACCGCAGAAATGGAAGCAATCTCATCCTCCATCTGGATGAAGACACCCCCAACCTCTTGCAACCGAACAGCCATACGTTCCATCAATTCACTCGAAGGGGTAATGGGATAACCCGCATAAAACCGGCATCCTGCTGCAATCGCCCCTTCGGCTGCTGCCTCATTACCTGAAAAATAGTACCTCCCTTTCGGAAAGGGAGTCTTGACCCATTTAGATGGCATAGAGATCGTCGGCCCTTTTGAAATAGGGTATACCTACAGAAATGAAACTCCTTGCCCCTATATAACTGAAAAAAATTTTCTTGACAAATAATAAATTTAAGGGGATAAATAATTAACTCTTTTTGGAGGAGGTGATTGGATCATGGCTTGCGGAAAGACACATGGGAAGGCCACGAAGACCACCAAGAAACCGAAGTCGAAGAAGAAATAGCTGAAGGGTAATGAATTTAACTAACATTTTTTTCTTGACAATCAATAGGGAATTTTGTTATTCGATAGGTCTGTATTTACAGGGAGCTTGAGAAGGATTACTGAATGAAAGGAGGTGAAGTTAATGAAGAGAATGGTGAGTATCGTTTTGGCATTGGCGATGTTGGCAATTTTTTCTTTCGGGTGTGGGACACCAGGCGACACCAAGATTAAATGCCCGAAATGTGGTGCCGTATTTACAGTGGATGAGGGCTTAGCCGAAATCCAGAAGAAAGGCTTCTAATCTCGCAAAAAGAAGCTCATCAATCCTCTAGAGGAAAGAGTCATATTTTAAAGGGAAGAGAATGCTCTTCCCTTTTTTTCTATGTGGAAAGAGAGAATTCCACGGAAGGGTGCTCTTTATTAAGAATTGAAGAAAAGAGGGTTCCGCCTAAGTATTTTGGGATCGTTTCAGAAAGGTCCTGTATAATGACTTCAGCCAGATCGCATCCCACCTCCCCTAACACATCGATCGGGATGAAGATATTTCTTGTCTTTTCAGTAGCCTTATCCTTCTCACACTGACGCCAGACCCAATTCCTGGTCAGAACCTCCTGGTCATCTCGATAGACCAGTTCCCCTTTGGGAACGATTACCGTCTCTCCCCCACCCATAGGGGTAAAAGGTTCCCATCCCTCCGCGAAACAAAGATGGATATTTCCTTGAAGCGTATTGAGATCATGGCCGCCCATGGGAACGAGATACTTCAGGGAAATGCTGTTGTAAAGATCCACCAGGGGATTGATTTTTGGGAAGGGATCTCCCCTGAGGATCCTCCTTGCCATCGATTCGACAGAACTGGGAAATTTGCTTCCCGAAATTCCAATTTTAGCAAAGGCTATTCTCCATGGTTTGATCCTCGGATGATCCTGAGGCTTATCCACCGTGAAATTCTTTTTCAACTCCTCGATGGCTTGCTGGAGGAGGTGATCAATCTCTTTGGAAGGTTGAGTGTTATCCAGACCCATTGCCACGACCATTCCAATCGCAAGATCAGGCAAAAGATCGAAAAGCTCCTTCTGAATAGAAAAATACATTTTACCTCCCTCTCGTTTCAACTAACATCCCTTCTACAAAAAGTCAATTGACTCACCAGTTACAAAAACGGGCAAGGGCCATCCCCTCTTCAAGGCTTCGAATGGCGGTTTTTTTATCATGTTACGGAAAACGGGAAACTTCACTGAACGTCAATCCCGGAAGGAAAGCGAAACGGTGGTGCTGAAACGGGAAAAGGTTTGCCTCGAAGCCTTTCCGAACGGATCGCCCTTGCCCATTTGAACAGAAATAATGCACTATTTGGGTTTATTCAGCTCTCTGTATGTCTTGACGAAAAAAGCCTCTTCCTTTTATAGTGACGAGCAATGGGAATTAAACCGACCATCTTAATAGTCGATGACGACCCTGGAGCCAGGCAGTCCCTCGAGGTGATCCTTGAGGATGAGTATCACATCCTCAGTGCGGGAAGCGGTGCGGAGGCGTTGGAAATCTTTCAGAAAGAATCCGTCGATCTTATCCTGCTCGATGTCAATATGCCTGGCATGGATGGATTGGAAGTCCTTCGCAGAATCAAAGAGCTGGACGAAACTGTGGATGTTATCATGGTCTCTGCGCTCAACCTCGCCCGAAAGGCAGTCGACGCCATCCGATTGGGAGCTTACGACTACATCACTAAGCCCTATGAGCCTGATGATATCCTTTCGACCGTCAATCGCGCCATCAGTCAGCAGAAACTCCACAGGGAACTGGATTTCCTGCGCGGGGAGGTTGAAGCTTCTCGCGGTTTTGATCAGATCATCAGTCAGAATAAGTCGATGCTCGAAATTTTTGAGCTCATTAAGAAGGTGGCCCTGACGACGACCAATGTGTTGATCACCGGAGAAAGCGGAACGGGTAAGGAACTGGTCGCACGGGCCATCCATCGACAGGGAAGCTGGAGGAAAGGGCCTTTCGTAGCGATCAACTGTGCTGCCATTCCTTCCGAATTAATGGAGAGCGAAATGTTCGGCCATGAGAAAGGAGCCTTTACCGGAGCCCATACCCGAACAATCGGGAAGTTTGAGCATGCCAACGGAGGAACCCTCTTTCTTGATGAGGTCTCTGCCCTGCGGTCTGACCTTCAGGCGAAGTTACTCCGGGTTCTTCAGGAAAAAGAGATTGAACGGGTTGGCTCGAATAAACCTATAAAAGTGGACATTCGGGTCATTTCGGCAACGAATATCAACCTTGAAGAGGCAGTCAAGAAAGAGAAATTTAGGCAAGATCTCTACTTCCGGCTTAATGTCGTTCCCATCTTCATCCCTCCACTCAGGGCAAGGAAGGAAGACATGCCTCTTTTGGTCAACCATTTCATTCGTAAATTCAACAACCTTTTTCATAAAAACATTTTAGGAGTTACAGAAAAAGCACTGGATGCCCTTAACCAATATCATTGGCCAGGGAATATCCGCGAGCTTGAGAATCTGATTGAGCGAATAGTGGTCCTTTCCTCAGAGGGTGAATGGATCGATATCAAACATATCCCCCTCGATATCCTGATGGATGCAAAGCAGAGCATTCAGGAGATGACTGAAAAGGAGAAGGGCTTCATCAGGATCAGGGAAGCTGTGGAAAGGCGAATCATCCTCAATGTTCTTGAAGCCTGTCAGTGGAATCAGACCGAGACAGCAAGAATTCTCAAGATTCATCGAAACACCCTCCTCCAGAAAGCCAAACAATTGGGTATCCAGTTCAAGAAGGGTGAAGGATGAGCCTGCCCATTTTGAAGTGAATTGCCTGTTACCCTGTGCAATGCAAACTCATGTAGTCAAAACGACTACTTTTCTTCTCAACAGTTTTCTTTTTTAATCTTCCTGCCCATCATCATAGGCAATCAAACGAATCGGGATCACGCAGATCAAAAAACAGGGCAATCTGTTAAAACCCTGTCATAACACCCCTCTTCAACCCTCTTCAGTAAAAAATTTCTTCTCTTTTTTTTTCGGCATCTGTCTTGCTCAATAATATGTTATTCGCTCTTTTCCTATTTCAAATCCATTGATAAGGAGGTGATCCCATGAAGAAGATTGCAATCGAGCTGGCCATCATCGCCCTTTCTGTGATGGCTTACGTGCTCCCGGTTCTGGCTGAGGGAGGTGGTTGGTAAATTTTACTCTTTATTGCAATAACTCGTTCAAGGAAGCATATCCAATTCTGGTTATGCTTTCTTTTTTTGATTCCCCCTTTGACATCCTAACTTTTTCCTCCTATAACTATTAACTATCCTGAAATCTTTAAATCCTTAAGATGTCCTGAATCCACATGCAAAAGAGATCCTACTTTCTTTCTCTATTCTCCTTGTTTATTTTGGCAATTGTCCTTATTTTCCAAGTAAATCTTTTTTCTGAAGAGAAAAAAACTGAACCGTTCAAGATAGGAGGAACCTATCGAAGGCCTCTCGAGTTTAACCCTAAAACTCTTGATCCCGCTCTTGCTATTGATTTGTATGCAGTTACTATAATTCAACAGGTTTTTGATGGCCTGGTTCAATTTGATAAAGATCTGAATGTCGTTCCTGCCATAGCCAGATCCTGGAAGGTTTCTCCCGATGGCCTTACTTATACCTTCTTTTTAAGAGAGGGAGTTAATTTTCATAATGGAAGAGAAGTTGTTGCCGATGACTTCGTTTATTCCTTCACACGAATCATCGATCCCCAAATAAAATCCCCTGCGGCTCCTTTCCTGGAGAAAGTGGTTGGCTTTAAAGAATTTCAGGAGAGAAGGGCACCGAATGTAAAAGGCCTGAAAGCAATTGATCAATATACCTTCCAGATTAACCTCACAGAGCCCTATTCTCCATTCCTTTCAATTTTAGGGATGAACAAGTTTAAGGTATTACCCAGGGAGGAAGTCGAAAAACCTGGAACGGATTTTGGAAAATTTCCTGTTGGCACAGGCCCATTTAAGTTTATTTCAATGAAAGAGGGAGAGGAGATAGTCCTTGAAGTCAACCCTGACTATTTTGAAGGAAGGCCCTTTCTAAATAAGGTCATTTTTAAGATATATCATGGTGCACCCAGAGAAAAGATTTTTACTGATTTTAAAGAAGGGAGGTTGGAAGAATCCTTTATACCTCCTGACGAGATAGAGGAAGTCCTGAAACAGAGACAATATCCATTCGTTCAGAAACCTCTTCTTTCTTTAAGGTTCTATGGATTTAATTTGAGAAATAAACCCCTGGATGATAAAAAACTACGAAAGGCAATTAGTTTAGCTATTGATAAAAAATTCATTATCTCAGAACTCCACAAGAATCAATTCAACCTGGCCAAGACCATACTTCCGCCTGGAATGCCCGGATACGATCCTAAAAGAGAACCCTATTCCTATAATGAAACTCTTGCAAGAAAGTTTTTAATGGAATCGGGTTATGGAAAGGAAAAACCTGTTATTGAAGTCTGGAGTGCCTCAAAATCAGATGCCGCCCAGAAAGAACTATATGAGATCAAATCTCAGCTGAAAAAATTAGATATTGTGACGGCAATCAATTTTGAAACAAATTGGCCCAATTTCGAATCAATGCTGAGGGCAAACAAAACACCGGTCTTTATTTATGCCTGGTATGCGGATTTTCCGGATCCAGATAATTTTCTTTGGACCCTTTTTCATTCCAAATCAAAATACAATTACACCAATTACCACAATCCCGAGGTGGATCGACTGCTGGATCAGGCAAGGGCAGAGAGGGATTATCTGAAACGGATGGAGATGTATCGAAAGATTGAAGAGACCATCCTCGATGATGCACCCATCGTGCCCATGGTAAACCATCTCTTTCAGATGGTCTATCAACCCTATGTCAGAGGCATCGAGGTGAGCGCTCTTGGCGGTCCTTACATCCCGATGAAGAAGATCTGGCTGATGAAGTGATGAATTTTCAAAAAGATTCGAAATCGATTCTCCTCCAAACAAGACTCATCCTTTACTCCACACTCATCCTTCTTTTTGTCATGGCCCTTGTTATCCTCCTGGTCGAGAAGCGGCAGTCTGAAACAATCCAGGAGGAAGCTCAGAAACGGGGCATCACCATGGCCAGGCATCTGGCCGCCCTGAGTACAAATGCCCTTCTCACCTATAACTACATCGTCCTCGCACAGAATGCGGAACGAGTGGCTCTTGAGGAGGATGTCCTCTATGTGATCATCCATGACAAAGAGAATAAAGTTGCCGCCTATCCTCAGCACGATGAAAAACAGGGAACAACCCTGATGGATGAGGTGAGTGAGAAGGCGATGAGAGCGACCGCTCCGCTCATTCAACCGATTCTCCATGGAGAAAGAGGAGTCAAAGGCCTGGATATCTCCATCCCGGTTTATATCAAAGAGTCACAGGAGAAATGGGGGACCATTCGGATTGGCCTCTCCTTAGAGAGGATGTCCAGCCAGATTATGAAGACCCGCCTCAATCTTCTCCTTCTGGGGCTTGTTGCCATCATCCTCGGCATGATCGGATCGGTCTTCTTTGCCAGACGAATCACCCGCCCCATCTCCGAATTGGTAAAAACGACCATTTCAGCAGCAAAAGGTGACCTGAAGCAGAAGATTGACATTCGCACAGGAGACGAGATCGAAGAATTAGGAAAGAATTTTAATTATATGATTGAACAGATTCGTCTCCATCGGGAGGAATTGGAGAACCGACTCTGGCAGATCAGTTCCCTGAAGGCTTATACCGATAACATCCTTTCTTCAATGACAAACGGACTCATCACTGTAGATTCAGAAATGAGAATCGTCACCCTTAATAAAAAGGCTGAACAGGTTTTTGGAAAAAAGAAAGAGGAATGTGCGGGATCGTTAATGGTCGATGTGTTGGGTCACTCCCACCCCCTTTATCAAATAATGGTTGAGACTTCTTTGCAAGAAAGGAACGTTGTCCATTCTGAAATTGAGATGAAAAAAGATGAAGCATCGATCTGGTTAACCGTAAGCACCTCTGTCCTTACAGATGGAGAGGAGAAGAAGATCGGCGTGTTGGCCGTGTTTGAGGACATCACCGAGATCAAAGCCCTCGAGGAGAAACTCCGGCAGGCAGACCGCCTGGCTGCACTCGGAACCCTCTCCGCAGGGCTGGCCCATGAGATCAAGAATCCTCTGTCTGCCATCAAAACTTTTGTTCAGCTCCTTCCCCGAAAGCTT
>CALLAL010000010.1 GCA_938002255.1 uncultured bacterium | reverse complement strand
CTGACCGTCTATCACTTTTGGGTCTCCTTTTTAGGAATATTTTCTATCCACGAGAAAGATCGTAGTGTTGGTGGAGGAATATGTTGTTTGAGAGATTTTAAAGAGAGGGTTTGAGTGGTAAAAAAGTAATGAAAGTAGAGGTAGCCAATTGTAAGGAGAGATAAGCGGGGACCTTTATTTTTGGAAGGGAGACGGACATTTGGGTGGCGCATTGCTATGATATGGCCAATTGCAGTCAGTAGAAGGACAGCCAGACCGATACAGAGGGCGAGGCGTGCCAGGGCCTGGGGCGTTTTAATCTGGGTCCAGACCCATTTTAATCCAAAGCGGGCCCCTTTGGTATCTCGGATCTGTTCTTCGATCGCCATTCGGCGGTCATAGAGGGAGGCAAGATAAGAAAGGGATCCTTCCAGATTGGTGGCTAACCACCAGGGTTCCCGTTGACCTCTGGCCCAGATTCCTACGACCCGTAACCGAACCGCCCCATCCTGTCGGAGAAGGATCCAACCAAGATCCATGGCATGGCCTGGCTGCAGACCACACTTCTTGAGGAGTCGTTTACCTTTCTTAAACTCTACGGTAATTTTATCCCCAATCCGAACCAAAAAGGAATGTTCCTTTTGTTCCATCAGGAGCCTCAGGAAACTGACCCGGCGAAAACCTCGATCCGAGAGAAAACAGGCCTTTGCCCTTATCTCATTCAAGAGGAGACAGAGGATCTTGAGGAAATTATTCTCCCAGGTATTCTGAGATCGATGGATCTGGGTTTTGTCAAATACGGAAGCGTAGACAGGAATAGCCCTGGTTCCTCGAATGACGGAGGCCAGTAACATCCGAAGTGGAGGATGCCACTCCGTCCAATCCATCGCAATCAGTAAGGGACCAGGAAGTTCGGCAAAGAAGGAAAGCATCTGGCGGGTAATCAGTAAATCATCGACTCTGGGATTATGAAGGAGTCTATAGAAACGGGTAAGGGCACTCTGGAGTTGGCTTCCTGTGGCCTGAGAAACAAAGGAGGCAATGGCCAGGGAGGCCGCCCGAGCCGTAGAGGCAATCCCTTGAACCACCAGAACGATCATTTTCCTCTGAGATGCCCTAAGAGGTCTTAAAATCTCCCTTATCACCTCTAACCGATCCCTCTCCATCATCTTCGCCCCTCCCTCTCCCTCTCCTCACAGATGGCCTCCCCAATCTCCACCAACCGTCGACAGAGCTTTTGAAAAAGGTGATAGTTTTCAACCTGCTCCTCCAGACGCCGAATCTCATCAGGATCATGAAGCCTTCGGCTGATGGTTTTACCCTTCTTCTTGAAGCTAAAAAGGGCATAAGGCCCACTAAGAATAGGCCCTCGTTTCCCTTTTAACTTGATCTTTAGAAACTGCCGGATTACAGACCCCCTCCTCATCTCTTCGATCAAACTGATTTGCCAGAGGATCTCCTGCCGTTTTTGTCTAAGCTTTTGAAGGATGGACATGGGTACCCCCCTTATTAATTGTAGTATTAATACTACAAATATAATAGAAAAAATCCTCTTTGTCAATCAAATAATTTTTATTGAAATATCTATGACTTAAAATTAAGTTAAAAGTGATAGACGGTCAGGCAAAAACCGACTTGACAAGAATCATTCTAATATGATAATAATTCTAATTATGATAAAAAAGGAAAGGGAACGTCACCAAGGGTTGAAAATGACGCCTCAGAGGATGGCTATTTTGAATTACCTCAAGGGTAATCTTGAGCATCCATCGGCTGAGGATATTTATAAAGCCATCGGCAAAAAGTTCCCAACGATGTCTTTTGCAACCGTCTATAACACCCTGGAGACCCTTAAACAAATGGGGCAAATCAGAGAACTGTATTGTGATCCCTACAAAAAGCGCTTCGACCCCAATCCGAACCCTCATCATCATGTGGTCTGTACCCAATGCCAAAAAATTGTTGATCTTCAAGATGAAATCCGTATTAAGCCACCCACCTTGACCACTGAAAAATTTGAAATATTAGGTAGCCATATCGAATTTTATGGAATCTGTTCGAAATGTAAGAGTAAAAACTCATCATCAAGAAAGGAGGAAACGATTTATGTCAAAAACAGAACAGGCTCTTAAGGAAGCATTCGCGGGGGAATCACAGGCAAACCGAAAATATCTTGCTTTTGCGGCAAAAGCAGACCAGGAAGGATATCCTCAGATCGCACGGCTTTTCAGGGCTGCGGCGGAAGCCGAGACGGTTCATGCTCACAATCATCTAAGGGCACTAAAAGGAATTAAAAGCACAAAAGAGAATCTTCAAGAAGCCATCAATGGAGAAACCCATGAATTCAAAAAGATGTATCCAGAAATGATTGAAGCGGCTAAAGCCGAAGGCCAGAAAGAGGCAGAGAGGAGCTTCAATTTTGCCAATGAAGTTGAAAAAATCCATGCCCAACTTTATCAGAAACTACTGGATGGTTTTGAAAAACCTCAGGACAATTATCCCTATTATGTCTGCCCGATTTGCGGATATACTGCAGAAAAATCAGCACCTGGAGTCTGTCCGGTTTGTGGGGCCAAAGGAGAAGTGTTCAAAAGAATCGATTAAAAAATGGTTACGGTCGGAAACAGGACACCGCCGTTTCCGACCCATCATCGAAACCCTATTGAATCATTAAAATGCAGCTTATGATAAGGAGGTTTTATGGAGGAGCGAACAGGTATCGTAACGATAAAGGGTAACCCACTGACCCTGGTTGGGAAAGAACTGAAAGTGGGAGAGCCTGCACCGGACTTTGTTGTATTGGATCATAATCTCTCTCCCATCCAATTTTCATCCTTTCGGGGAAAACGATGCATTCTAACCTCAGTTCCGTCGCTCGATACCCCGGTCTGTGATATGGAAACCCGTAGGTTCAATGAGGAAGCAGGTCGTTTGGGGTCGGATGTAGTCATTCTTACTATTAGTATGGATCTTCCTTTTGCCCAGAAACGCTGGTGTGCAGCAAGCGGAGTGGATAAGGTCCTTACCCTTTCGGATCATCGAGATGCCTCGTTCGGCACGTCTTATGGTGTTCTCATCAAAGAACTAAGACTTCTTGCAAGAGCCGTTTTTCTCGTTGATCCCCAAGGAACAACTCGATACATTCAGATTGTAAAGGAAGTGACCAGCGAACCCGATTATGAAGCCGTTTTGAATGCGTTGAAACAATTAACGTAAGGGAGGGATGATGAAAAAGATCCATCTGGGTCTGACTGTCATGATATAACTGGCCTTCAACTTTTCCCTCCCAGTTCTTTCGACTAACAGGCCACCGTAGAATGGCGAACGAAGAACCCACAGGGATAAAGAGGACCAAAATGAGAAAAGGAAAGAGGCCCTACGATTTAACGATTCTTGGTTTATCGTTTAGGGTCTGATGGTAATGATCTCCCCCTCAATCTTTTCTCCGATAGTTAGGATACCTATCGTGGCGGCATGCCAGAATGAGCGGGTGGGAGAACCAGGGTTAAAAAAGAAGATGTTTTTGACCTGGTGATGGGCTGGGGTATGGGTATGGCCATAAATAATGGCATCCACCTCATCGAATTCATCCCGTATTCTCGACTCGATTCCAAAAGGGGCCCCCCCACCGTGGATCAACCCGATTCGAAACCCTTCTAATTCAATGACCTGCTTCGCCGGGAAGGCTTTGCGGATTGGAAAGGGATCCATGTTCCCACAAACAGCGATCAACTCTTTCAGGCTCGAAAGGTATTCTACAACAGACCAATCGACAAAATCTCCTGTGTGGAAGATCTTATCGACATCCTTGAAGTACAGCTCCACCACCTTTTTAAATTCCGCATGTGGCTCGGTTAAGTGAGTATCTGAAAGCACCCCAATCTTCACAGATCTGCTCCGAATTCAACTTAATATAAAAAATATAGTTGATGAAAGTCGGATTTGTCAATTCAGGTAATCTTTCAGTTATGTGGTGTTTTCGGTTGAAAAGGGTTGGAACGTTCCCCCTCCAAAACCTTGAATAGCGGTTATAAAAGGTTACCCTCATGGAAGCCCTCATGCCCTTTGATTCGGATTTTTTGAATCAGATTGGGTCGTTTTGACGAACAGAGGTTTCGCTTCAAGGTTTTTCCGAAGCAACCTCCCACCCCTTTTTTATTTCTTTAACTGAGGGGTTACCATTTCAGAAGGATTTATCTTTTTTCTGGCCTAGGTTATAATGGGGTGTGGCAATCGGTCGCAAAAAGAAAGCCCTGGTTCATATCGCAAAGGAAGGTCTCCATCTCGATGAGGAATCATATCGCCAGATTTTGAAGGGCGTTGCGGGAGTTGAGAGTTCAACTCAGCTGGATCGCAAAGGGTTTGAAAAGGTGATGAACCGCTTTCAGGAAATGGGGTTCAAAGGCCTCCTCCCTTACCCCTACCAGCCAACTCCAAAGGGGAGACTCATTCCATCGGATAGCCCTCAGGGGTTGGAATCCATCACGCCGAGCCAGAAGGCTTTCCTTTCATATCTTCTGGAGCAGTTAAATTGGGAGAAAGACCATTACCAAGCCTTCTGTCTTCGGATCATTAAAAGGGTTGAACCCCTTACGAAAAGGGAGGGACAAAAGATCATCATTGGTCTACTGGCCATCTTGAGAAAGAGGGCTTTGAATCAAAAAAGGAGAGTGTCATGAAGAAATATATCATCATCAGTCTGGGAATCCTCTTCATCGCCTTTTTGGGGCTATTCACCCTTGGGAAGGAGGCCCTTCAGGCCTTCATCGAAGTGGAGGTGAAGGGGGTCAGGATCGATCCTGTGGCTCAGAGCCCCGTAGTCCTTCTCGCTGAAAAAGAAGGGAAAAAAGCCCTACCGATTTGGATCGGCCTTCTCGAAGCGAATGCAATTGATAAAGAATTGAAACAGGTTGCCTCTCCCAGACCCATGACCCATGATCTACTACTTTCTATCCTGACTCAGACGAAGGTTAAAATCAAAGAGGTTAAAATCATTGATTTGAGAGAGAGAACTTATTATGCGACGCTCCATCTCACCCGGAATAAAGAAATCGTTGAAATCGATTCTCGTCCAAGTGATGCCATCATTCTCGCCCTTAAATCAAAAGTTCCGATTCTCGTTGCTGCCAAGCTGTTAGATCAACAGGGGGTAGTCCTTTCAGGACAGGAAGGAACGGTAGAGCGGCTTGGAATTCGTGTTCAAGAACTTACCCCTTCCCTTGCCTCACACTTTAATTTTAAGGGGCAAAAAGGCGTCTTGATTTCGGAAGTAATCCCTGGGAGTCCTTTAGCAACTTCCGGGTTACAACCAGGAGATATCATCGTGAAGATCAATACAAAAGAGGTTGCGAGTGTTCAGGACTTTGAAGAAGCTCTCGATGCTTTAAAATCCGGCAGTTCGCTTCGGATTCGCTTCTTTAGAGACGAGACATTCAAGGAAACTTCTTTCCCGTTTTATCCTTAATTGAGAAGTTTTTTAACGATTGGAACTTTAAAAAATTGAACCCCTTCTTCTCTTAAAATCACCTCTTCCTCGGTGGTAGCCGTGCCACGAATATTTCTCTTGTCCACTTCACCATAATGCATTCGTAGGGCTTCCCGGGCGAATTGGTCTCCTACATCCTCGAAGTGTTTGTCCACGTACTCGTGGATGAGCTGCAACGCCTGCTGAGCAACTTCTTCTCCCTTTTTCCTTTCACCGGAACTCTTTTTAATCATAAAAGGGGAAAAGGCTTTCACCACCTGGGTATCATTACAGATCGGACAGTTTATGATACCAGCAGCCTGTTGCTCTTCAAAAGAGGTACTGTCTTTGAACCAACATTCAAAGAGATGGCCATTAGAGCATATCAAATCATAAGCAATCATTTTTATCTCCTGACTTTAATTTAACATTGATACCACACTTTTTTCAATTCTTTTTTAAAAATTGCAAAAACAGGAACAAAGGATTATATTTAAAAAAAGGTATAAATAAGGAGGTTTTTATGAAAACAAAAGGTGGGTGGTTGGGAGTCGTAAGTCTGGTGGTCCTGCTGTTTTTGGGATTGCCCCTATCTGTCTTCAGCCAGTCGAAGATGAAGATTATCGGAAGGGAGATACTCAATTTTACACTCCCTTCCACTCAAGACCGAGTCATAAATTATGCAGATGAGTATTATGGTAAACATCACCTGATCATCACGTTCTTTCCCGCGGCATTCACCCCCATCTGAACGGGCGAAATGGAAGGCCATCAGAGGAACCTTTACCTCTATGAGCGCTTCAACGCCCGGGTCCTGGGCGTCAGTCGTGATGATGTTATAACATTAAAATATTTTGCGAACAGCCTTGATCTAACTTTCCCCCTTCTTTCCAATGTCACCTCTTTTCTTGGCGTGAGTGTAGGTGTACAGCCAGATGGGAAACCCATCTTTAGCAGACGGACCATCATTGTTGATAAAAAAGGGATCATCCGTTATTCCAGGGATGGGTCGCCCGAATTTAAAGACATCCTTCTTTTTCTAAAAAAACTGAACCAGGAAAACTAACGAGAGGTGACCATAGGAGGAAAAAACGATGAAGAAAATGATGCTATTCATGTTTAGCTTGATTATAGGATGGGTATGGCTTTCAGGATGCGCATCCTTCCAAAGTGAAAAAAAGCCTGTTCCCTATCGCCTTACCGCCCAAGGAACAGTGATCTGGGAAGATGAATTTGAGTTTTTACCGCCTCCCCCAGACTGGAAATTGCTTCTGGTTGAGGTCGGAGAAAATGACATCAATTTTGGGTTTACCAGGTCTGATCCTGGTCCCTTTCCTTCCATGACTTCCTTTGCATACGATGAGGAACCCTTCGGATGTTCCACCAAATTTGAAGACAGGGAAAGGGAATTTTTTAAACGATTCCTCTTTAATGCCATTCTCCAGTTTCAAATCTTAGAAAAGAATAAGGTTCAGGTATTTGGTGGGGAAGGTGTAGAAGTCGTGGTGGAGGGAAAGGATCCGGTTAAAAAAGAGAAGGTTAGGGCCAAAGTCGTTTTTGGCAAAAGGGGGGAACGGATCGTCGGATTTTATATCACTCAATGGAGATATTTAGATGGAACCTACGACCTCTCCGCTTTCGAGATTTTTGATAACTTTTGGAAATCATTCAGATTTTTAAAAAAATCTTTCTATGAAACCCTCTAAATTTAAGAGTAGGGGGAAAGATTTATGAAAGAGAACGTTTATCAATCAGTTCTCGAAGTCGTCCAAGGAGACATCACGCAGCAGGATACAGAGGCAATTGGCAACGCAGCCAATTCCCGATTGGCAGGTGGAGGTGGGGTAGATGGCGCTATCCACAGGGCAGGTGGTCCTGCAATTATGGCTGAATTGAAGGCCAAATATAAAGGTTGCCCAACAGGATCAGCTGTCATAACCGGGGGAGGAAATCTAAAAGCAAAATATGTCCTCCATGCAGTAGGTCCCATCTATTCAGGATCCCAAAAAGATGCTGATCTTCTCTCGAGTGCCTATCGAACATGCCTGGAACTATGCACTCAACATAACATCTCATCGATTGCCTTTCCCTCCATCAGCACCGGAGTTTATGGCTACCCTGTAGAAGAAGCTTCCCGAATTGCCTTAAAAACGGTAATCGACTATTTGAAGGATCATCCAGAAATCAAGCTGGTGAGATTTGTCCTTTTCGACTCTAAAACCTTCAAAGCCTATGAGGAGGCCCTTAAAAAGCTTGCCAAGACTCTTTAAATGGTCCCTTTATATCAATAGATTGTATGAGTTTCTTGATTTTTTAAGCCAATATTTTTTTCAGAGCTTCGTCCGTTTTTCGACCCCTGGGGCTATCACCGGGAAGATAGAGCATCACTCCTTTCCCACTTTTCAGAGGGACGATCTCTATCTTTCCTTCTGAAGCCATCTTGCTCGTAAATTCAACTGGGTCTTTATTAAAATATTTACGAAAGGCTTCATTGATCCCGCTGAAAACACTGTGGATTCCCTTATAGGGTTCTTTCCTTAATTTCTTGATTCCCTCTATGACAAACTCTTCTTCAGTAAGGTTCGTATTGGCTTCTCCCACAATCTGCCTAATAATCTCCTCCGGCGATAATCTCTTCGGAGCTTCCCCGGGAAGGAACAGCATCATACCGCCTTTAAAGGGTCTGGTTTCGATCTTTCCCTCAGCCGCCAGACGATTGGTGGCCTCAACGGGACTTGTCCCAAAATACTTCCTAAAGGCTTCATTAAAACCACTATAGACGCTATGGATTCCACGAAAGGGTGGCTTCCTTAACTTCCGGATTGCCTCTAAGACAAACTCCTCCTCAGTAAGCCTCTTTTCTGTTTCCATCAAAATCCACCTCCCTGGGACCCTCTCTTTTTTTTTCGACCTAAAGATTAAAAAGTTCTAATCTTATTTTAATCCTCTTTTAATGTGAATATTTTATACTGGTTTCGAAGAGAAAAAAACTCTTTCCTCCTCCTTAGCTTTTTAACCCAAACAAAATCCATCGAGTCAATGGCTCGATGGATTTTCTATTTTAACTGGTTGATATCGAATCCTTCTTTGAGCAATGAGGCTTTTATCTGTCCAGCATCCACTCCTTTTTCAACAGCTTGGAGTAACTCTTCCTTTCCTTTGGTCTCGCCGAGAAGGATACATCCTACAATCTTATCCTCCTTGAAGGTCACTTTACAGTAACTGCATTTCTCCCTGTCACTTCTTACGACACATTCCAGTTTTCCTTCTGCATCGATCTCTCCGGTGGAGGTGAGGTCAATTCCCACCACTTTAAGGGTATTGGAAACCACTGTCCCACCGTAAGATTCATTTCCTCCAGCCATATTGGTTCCTGCAATCTCTCCCTGTTTTTGAGCGGCTGGCCAGATCCCATAAACGCGGCCTCGATGTTCTGCCACATCCCCAGCCGCAAAGATGTTTGGGCTTGTCGTCTCCAAACGATCATTGACCCAAATCCCATTCTTGATCTCCAGCCCTATCTTCTTTGCCAGTTCGAGGTTCGGTCTGACGCCTGCGGAGATGATGACCATTTCGCCCTCCACTGTTCTTCCATCTTTCAGTCGAATCCCTTCCACCTGTTTCTGCCCTAAAATTTCTTCGGTCTCCCCGTTCAGAAAAAAGGTAAATCCCATGTTCTCCAATTTTGTCTGAAGAATCTGTGCGCCTTCAGGATCCATCTGCCTTGGCAGAATTCTTGGATTATATTCGATCACGGCAACCCGAATCCCCCGTCTCAAGAGGGCACCTCCTGTCTCAAGACCAACCAGTCCGCCTCCAATCAGGATAGCCTGGTGGATCTTCTCTGAATAAGCTTTCATCGACATAGCATCCTTCATCGTGCGAAGGGTGAATACCCCTGTCTTCTCTCTTCCTGGGATGGGAGGCACAAAAGCTACTCCACCGGTGGCGATTAGAAGAACATCGTAAGGATAAGCAATGCCTTTCAAACTGAGAACTTCTCTCCGTTCGGTTCGAATTTCCACTATTGGTTCTTCGAGGTGAAGGGTGATCTTTCTCTTTTCGTAGAATTCTTGAGGATGAATGGTAATATCTTTGAGGGTCACCTCGCCGGCTACAAATTCTGGGAAACGGACCCGGTAATAGAAGGGATAAGCTTCCTCTGTAAAGATATGAATTTCCCCTTGAGAGTCTCTCTCTCTGATTTTAACTGCTGCCCTTGCTCCAGCAACACCGTTTCCGATGATGACATATCGTTTCATCCCATGCCTCCTCTAACATCAATTTGTCCTTCCGACCATGTTTGTTATAAATACCAGATAATTGATGGTGAAACAAGATATTTTAATGGGTTCTATTGGTGGATTTGCGCAATAAGGATTATATTTAGGGTATAAAGGAAGGAGGGAGGTCAGATGATGAAAAAAGTGGTTTTTATGTTAGCGGTTATGGTAACTTGTTGGACAATCAGCCCTGCATTCTCAGAGGAAGCTCCTCGGATGACCAAAGAAGAATTAAAAGCGATATTAGGCAATCCGGATCTGGTGATCATTGATGTTCGTTATGGGAAAGACTGGACTCAGAGTGATGTCAAGATCAAAGGAGCTGTAAGGGAAGACCCTGAGGGTTTAACATCATGGGTTCATAAATATCATCCTGATCAGACCATTGTCTTTTATTGTACCTGACGAAATGAGGGAACCAGTGCCAGTCTGGCACAGGAACTGATCGGAATGGGGTATAAGAAGGTTTTCGCCCTAAAAGGTGGCTGGAAAGCGTGGGCTAAGGCAGGGTATCCAATAGAGAAGAAATGATCTTTTCACCCATTATTCTTAATGACGGTCCTGTTAGGAATGGTTCAAAAAGCGATTCTCTGGATAAGGATTTGACCCTTGCGCTTGCGGACTTGAAAGGGAAATTTATTCATTTTGAACGAGGGGTTATTGAATATCAGGCCATTCGAAAATCAGAGGAGTATCAAACCTATAAAGAACTCACGAAAGGGTTACAGTTCTTTGATTTAAGGCGTCTTGCTGACCGCCCGGAAAAACTCTCCTTTTGGATCAACATTTATAATACTGCGGTGATTCACGGGATCATCGAGATGGGGGTCACCCGTTCGGTCAAAGAGATTTCCAATTTTTTTGACCGAGTGACCTATAAGATAGGAGGATTTGTCTTCTCTTTAAACGATATGGAACATGGCATTCTGCGGGGTAACCGGAGACCCCCTTACAGGCTTTTCAAACCCTTTGGCAGAAATGACCCTCGAAAGGGGTTTGCCATTATACCGATAGACCCGAGGATTCATTTTGCTCTGGTCTGCGGAGCAGCCTCGTGTCCTCCCATCAGTTTTTACGAAGCAAATCAGATTGATTTTCAACTTCAGCTTGCAGCAGAAAGCTTCATCAATAGTCCTAAGGTTCAAATCCTTCCCAGAGAAAAACTCCTCTTGCTCTCCATGATTTTCAAATGGTATAAAAAGGATTTTGGAGGAACTGATCAGGGTCTTGTGGACACGATTCTTCGTTTTCTCGATGAAGGAGAGAAAAAGAATCTTTTAAAAGATGTTAGAGATCAAATTCGAATTAAATATCAACCCTATGACTGGAACCTGAATCATGCGTAGGAGAGGATATGTCTGCACACGATGAATGGGGACATGATCCCTCGGTTCAGATGATGCGTCGGGTCTTTTCTTTGATGGAAAAGGCCCAAGCTGAAATGATGGAACAGCTTTCGATCTCACCCTTTGATCCAAGACTTCAGCGTATTCGCTCCCGTGCACGGGATTTTTTTGAGGAAACCTGGCCCATTGCTATGCGGAAAGAGATCGTTTCTAATGATCAAGAAACGATCCGTCTCTACCTGTGTTGTCTGAAGCATGTTTTGAAATTGAACGGATTTCCCATCTCAGATCAAACTCTCTTCAAAGATGAACGCCTGGAAGAATTTCTAAAGGAGAGCCTGAGATGATCCGTCTTCGCCTTTTTGGCCGTTGTCGTATCTATCACGATCCTGTCACGCCAGTTTTGAAAGCCCCCGCCCAGATCGGATGGGAGGCCTGGTTCCGGAGGATCGATTTGGTGACTCCCCAGAGACTCAAAGGGGAGGAACTCCTTTTACGGACAAGAGGATGGTGGACGATCGAGCCTTCCGAAGTCGCAGGGGTGGTCAACAAGTTTGGCCGATTGATTGTAGGAGATGAAGGAGAGTTGATGGTGGAATTTCCAGATGAAAAAGCGGTTGAAAACCTCGCCTCCACCCTTAAAGAACGGTTCGGAGATGAGGTTTTCATTGCTCCTTAAGGAATCGATTGACATTTCAGGAGGAGATAAGAGTGAAAAGGACATCCTATCGGATTCATCGAACCCGTTCGGTAAAGAAACCCAATCTCACCAAATCCGTAGATGAGATTGTTCGAGACCTACAGCAGGTCTCGCAACGGAAAAATGATTATCGAGAACGCTCCCTTAAGCTCCACGGTCTCATCTGCGCTCGATGCGGACGGGAATTCGATCACAACAACGCCCACCTCTTAACGGTTCACCATAAAGACGGCAACCATCTCCATAACCCTCCGGATGGCTCCAACTGGGAAAACCTTTGTATTTACTGCCATGATGAGGAACACAATTGGTGAAACGAAACCTGGACTTATCTTCGGCGGGGCTTCCTCTCAAATCGCCGGTGAATCCATAACCACTGCTCCGGATATTGACGGATGATGGATTCGAGGACCTGATTGAAGAGCTGAGTATTGGCTTCGACATCCCGTTGAAAGTTACCTGTATGAATTAAGCGAAGAGGTTCTTTGATCACGAGGTGATGTTTATCATATCCCTCTCGGATCATAAAAACGGGAATCACAGGGGCACCACTCCGAATCGCCATGGTGGCTAATCCTGGTGTGGTAGGAACTTTCCTTCCGAAAAAATCAGCCCATATCCCTTTACTTCGTCTCCCTCTCTGATCAAAAAGAATGGCAACGATTTGATTACGGGAAAGAGCCTCAAGCACTTTTAACGTTGCATTCCTCGGAGGAATAATCTTGAGCCCGATCTTTTCCCGACTCTGAATGATCCATCGTTCCAGCCAGGGGTTATTTTTGATGAGTTTAGCAATGGCTAGAATGGGCCTGTTAATCACCTGTGACATGAGAGCCATTAACTCCCAGTTTCCGAAATGCCCGAGAAGGAGAAGCGCCCCCTTTCCTTCATCCAGGACCTTCAACGCTTGTTCAAGGCCCTCAACCGTCACTTTTTTCTGATATGTTTCAATATCCATCCGGGGAATCCTGAAAAATTCGATGGCCATCATCCCCAAATTCTGGAAGCACTGTTTAGCAATGGAGCGCCTTTCTTCTTCTGACTTTTCCTGTTCAAAAGCGATCTTCAGGTTCTCCATAGCGACTTTGCGATGTTCAAAATCAATAAAGTACATCAGATAACCTACCTGCCTTCCAATCCAGAGGGCGACGCCTTCCGGTAGACGATGGATGATAAAGCCGAATAACCTGATGATGAGATAGATAAGGTAAGCGACCATCAATCCAGATGACCTATTCCTCTTCCTGGTAGGGCAGAGCCTCGTCAATCAGCATAATTGGAATATCGTCTTTAATTTGGTAAATCAGCCGACAGGATTTACAAATCAACCCATCTCCTGCCTTGTTAAGGAGGATATCCCCCTTGCATTTTGGACAGGCTAAAATGTCGAGCAATTCTTTGCTGATCGCCATCACACCCTCCTTAAAAATGGATTTCACCTCATGCCACCTATTCCCTCTTGTTGTAAAATCCACTGAACCGCCTCATAGAGATCTTCGGCGACAAAATCTGGCTGTGACTTCCAATGGCCTTTGAAATACTCCCACTCCCCTTTTCCGTATCCGGTAAGAACCAGGATGGATTTGCTCCCGATCCTCCTCCCAAACTCAACATCCGCACCCCGATCGCCAATGACATAACTCTTTGAGCAGTCAATCGCGAGGTCTTGCACGGCCCTTTCAATCAGACCGGTTTCCGGTTTTCGACAATGGCATTGTTGCCGATAGGGAGGCTCGCCAACATCTGGGTGATGGGGACAATAATAGATCCCATCCAGATAGGCTCCTTGATTCTTTAAATGATCCATCATCTTTTGATGAACCTGGTGGATCAATGACTCCGGAAAATATCCCCTTGCCACCCCGGATTGATTCGTCACCACCACGACCTTGAATCTGTGTCGATTTAAAAGGTGGATGGCCTCACCTACCCGGGGAAGGAGGTAAAATCGATCAAGGTGGTTGACATATCCCACCTCTTCATTGATCGTCCCGTCCCGATCCAGAAAAACCGCTCTGTGCCCCCCCATCTCCTTATCTCCCGCTCTCCCCACAGTTTTCCTTTACCCATCTTCTCAACTCAAATTGATCCGGCGGTGTGAAGCGCAAGAAAGAACGATGTTCCATCCAGTCGCCCACATTGTAATAGAGGCATGTCCTGCCCTCCATGGGCTCCTTTACTTCCTCTGGGAAATGGGAATGCCCCAGGATCACGAGGTCAAAGCCCTCCAAAAATTTCTGATGAGCAAAGTGTCGAAATTCAGGAGGTGGACCCAGCAGAGGATGGGGGTGATGTTTCTGATAACTTCTCCGGCTGAGCCATCTCGCAATATGAGAAGAAACCCTCGGGCCTACCTTTTCGATAAGCCCATAGGTCCTTGGATGCTTCATCATTCTTCGAAAAAGCCGATAGCCCCAGAGTTTTGGGTTAGAGAGGTCTCCATGTGCAATGAAAGCCCTCCTCCATCCAAGCGTCTCTTCGTGGCTTTCAGGAAACACCTCAATGTCCATGTCCAATCTCTCTGAAAAGAAAGACCGAAGATTGAAATCATGGTTTCCCTCAAAATATTTTATTTGAACCCCCCTTTGATACAATCGTTGAAGCGCTTCCAGAACGGGTAGGTAATCATGAAAAGGAAAGGAACGTGGCTCTGTATGCTTTCTCTGAAATCCAAAGAGAAACTCAAAGAGGTCTCCAAGAATAATCAAGTGGCCTATTCGTTCATTTTCTGAATTTAAAAAAGTTAGAAAATCCATCATCGCCTCGGAGTCCCCTCCACTAAAATGGGCATCCGAGACAAAGAGCCAGGTTTTGTCAGTCTGAATCAACGAGGACTCCTCACCTTCCCACACCGCAGTAACGAAAACCCAACCGCCTCATATGATCGGGGTCATAAACATTTCTCAGGTCAATAAAGACGGGCTCCCTGAGCAACGTTTTAATGCGGGGGAGATCGAGCCGTCGAAATTGATTCCATTCGGTGGCCAGGACAAGACCATGGGCACCCTCCGCTACCTCATAAGGGTCGTTTCCGTATCCCAGTTCAGGAAGCACTTTTTTTGCCTCTTCCATAGCGGCTGGGTCAAAAGCCCGTACAATCGCTCCCCTCTCGAGGAGTCGCTGGATAATAGCAATAGAGGCTGATTCCCGTACATCATTGGTATTGGGTTTAAAGGAAAGTCCGAGAACGCCGATGATCTTTTCTTTGGGATCTCCCACCATTTCTATAATCTTATCAACCATTCTCTGTTTTTGAAGCTCATTGGCCTGAATGACAGAATCAAGGATTTTAAAGGTATAACCTTTTTCTCGAGCAAGCCAAAAAAGGGCACGGGTATCCTTGGGAAAACAGGATCCACCATACCCTGGACCTGGATGAAGAAATTTTTTCCCTATCCTGCCATCCAATCCCATGGCCTTCGCCACATGATGGACGTCGGCTCCCACTTTTTCACAGAGATTGGCAATCTCGTTAATAAAGGTAACCTTCGTGGCCAGAAAACTGTTCGTCGCATATTTGATCATCTCTGCAGACTCAAGAGAGGTCAGGATAAAAGGGGTTTCAATCAGGTAGAGGGCGCTATAAATGTCTTTCATAATGGCCATGGCTTGTTCGCTTTCGGCACCGATCACCACCCGATCAGGTCTCATAAAGTCATTGATGGCAGACCCTTCTCTGAGAAATTCTGGATTCGAAACGATATCAAAGGGGATCGGGTTTGAGAGTTCTTGTTGTATCAACTGTTTCAACCACCGGGCGGTCCCCACAGGAACCGTGGATTTCATAACCACCACTTTATATCCATTCATCCAGTGAGCGATTTCTTTCGCCACCTCCTCAACGAACCGAAGATCCGCAGAACCGTCTTCTCGGGGAGGCGTTCCTACCGCAATAAAGATCACCAGACTCGATTGGATGCCTTCCTCAAGGCTTGAGGAAAAGCGGAGCCTCCCTTCTTGAACCCCTTTGGCCACCAGCTGATCCAACCCGGGTTCATAGATGGGGATTTTCCCCTGTTTGAGAAGACCGATCTTCTGATGATCGTTATCGACACAGATCAGATTCATCCCGAATTCTGCCAGGCACGCTCCTGTCACAAGTCCTACATAACCCGTTCCAACAATACAGATGTTCATGAATCATGCCTCCCTCATCCAGTCCAGCCCCCGCTTTTTAGGAGTCGCTCTAAAAAATCTTTCAGAGCTTCGGTCCAGGGTCTCAGTCGGAATCCAATTTCTCGTCTCAGTTTCTCGGAACTGAGAACAGAATAGAGAGGGCGAGGAGCCTTCCGATTCAACTGACTTGAAGAGATGGGAACGACGTCAATTCCCTGGATATCCAAAAATTTCAAAATGGTCTTCCCGAATTCATACCAGGAACAGGTGTCCTGATTGGTCACATGAAAGATGCCACTGGCCTTTCTCTGAACCAAACGAACAATGGCCTGGGAAAGGTCCACGGTGTATGTGGGAGAACCGATCTGATCATCAACGATGGTGAGACGCCTGTTCGCTTCAGGAGCTTTCCATTTCTCTTTGACCTGTTTGAGAATGGCGGTTACAAAATTCTTTCCATAAAGACCATAAAGCCATTGCGTCCGGACAACCAGGCCCTTCTCCCCTAATGCCAAAGTAACCTCTTCTCCTTTCAACTTGGAATGGCCGTAGGTGTTGAGGGGGTTGGGAGAATCCTCTTCGATATAGGGAGAATTCTTTTTGCCATCGAAAACATAATCCGTACTCAAATAGATGGCTCTTGCTCCGCACCGCCTGGCCCCTTGAGCAATATGGCTCATCCCTTCTGAATTGACCAGAAACGCTTCCTGTAGGTTCGACTCGCAGCCATCCACATCCGTATAAGCCGCCACATTGATGAGGACAGTAGGTTGAACCGATTCAATCTTCTCGATCGTCTCTCCTTTCTTACGGATATCGATCTCATCCATGTCCCATTCAAGCAGGTCATCCTCAGGGAAAGAAATTCGGAGCTCTGGGATCAGATCCCTGCCCAGCATTCCTTTAGCACCGATGACCAGAATTTTATTCATCTCTCTCTGATTTAGAGCCTTTTTGAGCGAAGAGGATCAGGATTTCAGATCATCAGAAGGGATTTTCCAGACTATCAGGATAACATGAATCCTCAGTGGATATCTCCTGATTCCCTGTTGTTCTGTTCTCCTAAGTATCTCCTACCGATTCTGATACATCCGCCGGTAATAGTCCAGGTATTCTCCTGTCTTGATCTTCTTCCACCATTCCCGGTGGGTTTGATACCATTCAATCGTGCGCTCGATCCCTTCCTCAAAGGAAATCGTAGGGGTCCATCCCAGTTCTCTTTTGATCTTGGAAAAGTCGATGGCGTATCGTCGATCATGCCCGGGCCGGTCAGCAACAAATCGAATCAGGGAATGGGGTTTTCCCAGTCGATCCAGAATGCTTTTCGCCACATAGAGGTTGGTCCTCTCGCTCCCACCCCCAATGTTATAAACCTCTCCTTCCTTCCCATGTTGGAGCACACGATCCAGAGCCCGACAATGATCTTCGACATAGATCCAATCACGAATATTCAACCCATCGCCATAAATAGGAAGTTCCTTATCCTCCATGGCATTTGAAATCATCAGGGGAATCAATTTCTCCGGGAACTGGTAAGGACCGTAATTATTGGAACAGCGCGTGATCATGGCAGGAAGACCATAGGTATGGTAATAGGCTCGAACCATCATATCGGCAGCCGTTTTGCTCGCCGAATAGGGACTGTTGGGAGCCAGGGGAGTCTCTTCTGTAAAAGCACCCGACTCTCCGAGGGAGCCATAGACTTCATCCGTGGAAATATGAAGCAATCGAATCTTCTTTTCTTGAGACACCTTTCTGACTGCCTCTAAAAGCACGAAAGTTCCGAAAATGTTAGTTCTCATAAACGCGCTCGGATCTTCGATGGACCGATCCACATGGGATTCAGCGGCAAAGTTGACAATCGCATCCACCTCCTTTCTGACCAGTTCTTCCATTCGGGTGGCGTCCGCAATATCTGCACGGATGAAGTGGTACCGTGGAGAATGGGAAAGGTCAGAAAGGTTTTCGAGGTTTCCGGCATAGGTGAGTTTGTCAACGTTGATGATCGAAACGTCCGGATAATTCTTAAAACAGTATCGAATAAAATTACTACCAATAAATCCACAACCGCCTGTCACCAGTAATCTCATTATGGCACTCCATGGGCGGGATGGATCAGGGGGGATCATCCATCCTTTCTCGTCCAATCATAAGGAATGTCTTTGCCATGAGGCGGAAGACGATATTCATCCGGTGCCTCATAAACATAGACCTCTGTCGGGATATTGATAATGATTGCTTCTTCCTCGCTGATGCATTTCCAACCGTGATAGATCATATTGGGTACCTGCACCAACATCGGGTTGTGTACGCCGATATAAAATTGATTGATCTCTCCCCGGGTAGGAGACTTTTCCCTCGGGTCATAAAGAACCAGTTTGATCATCCCCTGGACCGCAACAATGTTGTCTGTCTGGATCTTGTGATAATGCCAGGCTTTCACCACCTGGGGATAGGTGGTGGTGACATAGACCTGACCGAATTTGGAGAAGAGCGAATCATCGGCCCGAAGGATCTCCATCACCCTTCCCCGTTCATCTGGAATCACCTTCAATGATTTTGTCTTCACTCCTTGAATCATCGGTCTCTCCCCAATGCCGTCCCTACATTTAGACTCAAGGGAGATCCGCCTTGAACCTAACGTGACGGATAGACTATTTTGTGGTTAAATTTTATTGGCTCCTGTCTGAGCCACCAACTGGTTGGCACGAAGGAGGGAATCAAAGGTTCCGGCATCCGTCCACCATCCTTCCAAAATGTCATACGTCATCAGTCCTTTTTCAATATAGCGATTATTGACATCCGTGATTTCCAATTCACCCCGTTCAGAGGGTGTCAAAGTTTTTATAAAATCAAAGACCGTAGCATCATAAAGATAGATGCCAATGACTGCATAATTGGACTTCGGGTGTTTGGGCTTCTCTTCAATCCCCACGATGCGATCTCCCTTTAATTCAGCAACGCCGAATCGGTGGGGGTCAGGAACCTCCTTCAGAAGAATCTTCGCTCCTTCCTTCTGTTTTTTAAAATCCTCTACCGCCTTTCGAATATTCTTTTCAATGATGTTATCTCCCAGAACCACACAGATTCCATCACCGGCAGCAAAAAATTCGGCCAGTCCAAGGGCCTCCGCAATTCCCCCTTCCCCTTGTTGGTAGGTATAATTGATATGCCTCAGGCCAAACTCCTTCCCATTGCCAAGGAGTCTCAAAAAGTCACCTGCATTATTCCCACCGGTGACGATCAAGATATCATCAATCCCTGCATTGATCAATATCTGTATGGGATAATAGATCATCGGCTTGTCATAGACGGGAAGCAGATGTTTGTTGGTCACTTTGGTTAAGGGATAAAGTCTTGTCCCCAACCCCCCTGCTAAGATCACTCCCTTCATCTTTTTACCCCCTTTGGTTCGCTGGTTAAAGCCCCATGAAATAGGCTCTCTTTCCTAAAGAACCAAGACCCAATAAATTGACATAAACATGAAACTTTAATTCTTCTCTCTGAACCCCATCCGGAGACCGACCTTTATCCTCCACCGTCAAGCCCAAGGCCCAGCATTGGGCTTGATATTCTGCTCCATAAACATTTTCTACTTTCCAGTGGTCCACCAAATTGTAGCGGAAGGCCCCGTAGAGGTAAAGGGATGGAATCGTTTTGATCCGGACGCCTGCATTGACCTCCTTGATGCTTCTCTGAGTGTATCGGTATTGGACGTAAAGCGCATCATTTCGGTTATCTCTGAGTTGGAAGAGTGCATTTCCTACTTCCAGGTTTCCATAATAGGGGCTGAATTCTCCATCTAGTTTAGCGGTGACATAAGGACCGAAATTCCACCAGAGCTCTCCCACAATATTGGAAAAATATCTTCCCTTCCCCTTCGAATCTCGACTCAAAGGGTCTCCAAAACTATAGGATTGAAAGATCTTAAGTTTGGCATATTCAGAGGGACCGGAATGGACGCCCACTTTTTCTGGCTTTCCGATGAGACGCTGCGTAAATCCATAGGTGATCTGACTGGAATAAGGGACTCGGTCCTGATCATCGAACTGGGGGATTGCCTTCTGATTGACGGGCGGACTGTACTGGTAGCCGACCATCGGTTCAATGGTATGCATCCATTTTGAAATCTTATAAAGTCTTGAGATCCAGGGAATTGATCTGGCCTCATAGACCCGAAAGAATTCGGTGGAAACTTCCATGGTGGCAGCCACTGTTTCACGGGATTCCCATCCCTGGTATTGACCGGTTGGGTCATTGAAAGACTTATAAAGGGTTTCTCTCGGCCCTACACTCGGTTCGATTTTGATAACATTGAAAAGCCTCAGGGGAAGAAAGAACCTTGGGAAAAGATCGCCCCGATGGGCCTGGACACCTTTTTCTCGCCAGAAATAGGTGTAAGAGGCTCCTCCTTCAAAGAAGAGGGGCGTCTTCAAAATGGATTGGGGATGGGCAGACAAGCCCACCTGGGGAAGTCTCTGAATGGTATCATCATTACTTCTTTTGGTAAGATCCTGAAAAACAGAAGCTTCTGTTAAAAAACTGAACCGGTCCCAATTCTTTCCTCCGAAAAGTGTGGACCTCAATTGTCTTTTGCTTCTCGCATCAATCTTCGCCTCTCCAGGGAGGTCTTCATCAAAATCGCGATGGTATTGGTGATCGCTTAAATAATTGATATTCCCTTTTAAATAGACCTCATAGGGGAATTTATGCTGATGCTGAATGAAGAAAGCATACCGATTCTTATCCAACTCATGATCATCGATAAAATAGACGTTCGCCTGTCCTCGGGTTTCTTGGGCAAAGGCATAACGATATTCCAGACCCTCCTTAAACCCTCTCTTACCTAAATAGTCGAGATAGAAGGTTGCGTCCATATCTTTTGAAATTGCCCAGAAAAAGGCGGTCTTAATCTCAGGACCATACTTCTCTGAATATCCAACTCTGGGAAGGAGGAACCCTGTCTGTCTCTCTCTTTTTACAGGGAAAAGGCTCCAGGGAAGGTAGAAGGAGGGGATTCCCTGGAGATAGAAGGTTGGACCTTTAGCAATCCCATAACCTTCAACCGTTACTTCTAACTCTTTGACGGTAAATTTCCAGGGAGGCCGTGTAGCATCGCAGGTAGTAAAAGAACCGTCCCGAATTCGATACCGGTTCTCTCCCAATTTTTCTGCTTCTCTGCTGGTGATATGGAAATTTTGATCTTTGAGAAAGAGCCGGGCTTGGTAAACTTTTCCCAGCCGGGTATCAAGATTAATCTCCAAACGTTCACACTCGAGAACATCCTCGCCCTCTCTCAACACTATGTTGCCCCATGCGATTAGATCTTTGGTTCCCATGTCCAGTCGGGCATGATCTGCCTTTAAAAAAAGGTCCCCTCTTCGGACTTCTACCATTCCGTGAGCCTCATAAACTTGCTGGTCCCGTGCATAGGAGAGTTCGTCGGCTGTAATGTCCACAGGCCCCTCTCCTTGACCAATCTTTGCATCTGTAATTTTACCATGGGCGAGAAAGGTCCAGCAGAAAAATGAAAGGAAGGAGAGAATACTGATTAGGACACTGGAAAATTTCATAACCCTCCCTTTGGAAGAAAATAGGCTCTGGCTTCCCCAACGGTGTAGAGTGAACCCGTGATACAGACAAGATCCTCTGGACCGGCAAGAAAAAGACCTCGATCAATGGCTTTGCTTAAATCTTCAATCACTTCGGACTTGGTCCCATTTTTCCCTAAGGCTTTCTGGAGCAATTCAGGGGAGGCAGCGCGATCGGTCTTGGGCTGAGTGAGAATGATATGATCGGCAAGAGGAGAAATCAGATGAAGCATAGAGGCGATATCCTTATCTTTCATGATCCCCACCAAAAGGATGAGGTGACGATATTCAAAAGCGTTTTGAAGCGATTCTTTCAGAGCCAGGACTCCCTCCGGATTATGGGCTCCATCGAGGACCACTCGGGGAGAAGAAGAAATCATTTCCAATCGTCCAGGCCAAACGACCTCCGTTAACCCCTGAGAGATTGATTCGTTAGACACAGGGTATCCCAAACCGTCCAGGACCTCGATGGCGCCAATCGCTGTGGTGGCATTAATCTTTTGATGGGGTCCTCGAAGATTCACCGATAGTCCCCATAGCTTCCGATGGAGGCCCTCATAGTTGAATCCATCACCTTCCCCCTCTAAAATATAACGGAACTCCTTTCCCACTCGGAAAAAGGGAGCGTCCTTCTCATGACAAATGGTTGAAAAGAGACGGAGAACTTCAGGTTGGGTTGCCGCAGTAATCAGAGGACGGTCTTTCTTGATGATTCCCGCTTTTTCTTTTGCAATGTTCAAGATCCCTTTGCCGAGAACGTCCTCATGGTCTCTACCAATGTTGGTAATGATGGCAAGGAGGGGATCTACCACATTGGTCGAATCGAGCCTTCCTCCCAGACCAACCTCTAAGATCGCCACATCCACCATCTTTTGCTTGAAATACAAAAGGGCCATGGCTGTGGTAAAATCAAAAAACGTAAAAGGAGGAGCAATATCCGTCTCTTCAACCCTTTTACGCATCCACGCCGTCAGTTCAGCCACTTCCTCTTTTTCGATCTCCTTCCCATTCACCTTCACCCGTTCGGTGAATCGGATGAGATGGGGGGAGGTGTAAAGACCAATCCGATAGCCTTCTCTTTTCAAGATGGAGGCCATCATGGCAGCGGTGGATCCTTTTCCATTCGTCCCTCCAATATGGATAGCCTGGATCTCTTGATGGGGATTCCCGATGGCCTTCAGAATAGCTTCTACTTTGGTCAGTCCAAAAATCATCCCAAACTTTTCGAGTCCATAAAGGAAGTCAAGGGCTTTTTGATAACCATTCTTTTTCATCACGGGTCTCTTTTTTAGTGATCCACTTTGAGCATGGTGAGAAGAGAAGCAAGGGTGTGTCGAAGATCTTTTCGTTCCACAATGAGGTCAATCATTCCGTGCTGAAGAAGATATTCTGCCCGTTGAAACCCTTCGGGGAGTTCTGCCCGAATGGTGTCCTTGATCACCCTTGGGCCAGCAAACCCGATCATCGCCTTGGGTTCAGCAATAATAATATCTCCTAACATCGCAATGCTCGCGGATACACCTCCAGTGGTTGGATCTGTGAGCACAGTGATATAAGGAAGCCTCGCTTCTTTAAGCCTCGCAAGGGCCGCACTGGTCTTGGCCATCTGCATCAAAGAAAGAATTCCTTCCTGCATCCTGGCGCCACCGGAGGCACAAAAAATGAGCACCCCCACTCTCTTTTCAATGGCTCTCTCGATAAGACGGGTGATCTTCTCACCCACCACTGACCCCATACTCCCACCCATAAAATGAAATTCGAAGACACCGATCATGACGGGTTGACCCTCAATCTTTGCTTCTCCGCAGATAACAGCATCCTTATGTCCGGTTACTTCCTGAGATTCCTTGAGCCGGTGTGGATATTTCTTCGAATCTTTAAACTCCAGTGGATCGGTTGGGGCCAGATCAGCATCATATTCCAGGAAACTTCCAGGGTCCACCACAAACTCGATCCGGCTTCTTGCTGGGATTTGAAAGTGATAGTTACATTTGGGACAGACCTGGAGGTTTCGTTCGATGACCTTTCGATAGATCATCTCATTGCAGGACTTACACTTGACCCAGAGCTCCTCAAAAGGTTTTGGGTCATCGTGCCGGCCTCTTCTCTCTTCCTCTTCTCCTTTTTTAAACCAAGCCATTGAGCCAATATATCCTTTCGCCAGATGGCTTCTTATTTCGTAAGAATCTAACAAAATTAGGGAGATAAGTCAATGAAACGGGGTGGCAGATGTAGGGGGAGGTTGAATCTGTCTTCTCGCTGTAGTATTTTGAAGGAATGATTTGGCAGGTTAGAATCGAATCGATGGCATTTAAAGGAAATGGCGTTGGACATCTCGGTAGCAAAGTGACCTTTGTCCCGAACACCGTAACTGGAGACGAGATTTCTACAGAAATCGTCGAGGATAAAAAAAGCTACTTCGTTGGCCAATTAAAAGAAATTCTCGTCCCCTCTCCCTGGAGAATCGAACCTATCTGTCCCCATTTCGGCGACTGCGGAGGCTGTCAGTGGCAGCATATTGATCCCTCTTTCCAGGGAGAAATAAAACGAGAGATATTATCTGAAACCCTCAAGCGATTGGGAAAGCTTGACCCGATACCCTCCATCGAAACCCTTCCTTCTCCCAAGCCTTATGGCTACAGGGTCAGGGTTCAAGTGAGAGTAAAAGGGAAATCCATTGGATATTACCAGCAGGGATCTCACAGGGTCATAGATGTCCTCCATTGCCCAATCGCTCATCCCCTCGTCAATGAGATACTCTCTATCTTACGAGACCAGCGGGATTTTCTTGCAAAGGCAGAAGAAATAGAAATCAATGTCTCTCCTCAAGAAGCGAAAGGAGTTTTGATCCTTCATCCTCATTCATCTGACCTACGGCTGAAACCAATTACCAAACAGCTTCTTAAGAATCACCCGATTTTGAAGGGGATTGCCGTTTCAGGGAAAAGCCCGTGGACTCTTTTCGGCGATCCCTTGCTATGGTTCACAATCCCTTTGCGGTCGGGAGAAAGAGAATTATCCATCCAAATCTCTCCGGGTACTTTTTTTCAGATCTATCCGGAGCAGAATCAGCAACTCATACAGACTGTCCTTGAATGGACAAACCCTAACCAGGACGGGGAAATCCTCGATCTCTATGCAGGCGCTGGTAATTTCACGTTACCTTTAGCCATCCATGCTGGAGAGGTCTGGGGAATTGAAGAAAATAAAACAGCAATAGAAGATGCCCGATTTAATGTTGAGCGAAATGGAATTCAGAATATCCATTTTATTCAAGGAGAGGTAGAGAAAGTTTTAAAGAGCTGGAACCATAGAGCCCCTGACCAGATCGTGCTCGACCCTCCTAGGGCAGGATGTAAAAAGATCGTCGATCAAATCGTGAGATTGGCCCCTGAAAGAATTGTTTACGTCTCCTGCGACCCGGCAACCTTCTCACGTGATGTCCGTCTTTTTACCGAGAGAGGATATACCCTCTGGAGACTCCGTCTCATCGACATGTTCCCCCAGACTTATCACATGGAAGCCGTAGGGCTCCTCCAGCGAACCGAGAGATGATAAATCGATATGGGGTTATCTATAGTGTACCCTGCATTTTTCGTTATGTGAATGTAATCTTCAGTTCATAAATTCCCTCTTCCCGTCTTTTCTCGATGTGGAATCCCATCTTTTCGAAGAGGTGGAGCATCGGCCGATTCTCCACAAGCACTTCGGCGTAAAATCCCAAAAGACCTTGCCGTTGAGCAAGGAAGGTGAGATAATTGAGGAGTTCTGTCCCAATCCCCTTGTTTTGATAATCATCTTTGACGGCAAAACCAACCTCTGCTTTGAAGGCAGCTTCGTCAATCGAATATTGGCCTATCCCAACCACCTCTTCACGCTCTTCTCTCTGAATCACTGCCAGAAGGACCATTTCCTTCGTATAATCGATGATGATAAAAGGTTGGAGTCTCTCGTGCGGCATGTCCCTTCGGGTTGAGATGAATCTTCGGTAAAGACTATTCTCTGAGAGGGAATAAAAAAATTCTTTGAGGAGGGGCTCGTCGTTTATCCTGACGGGCCTGATCAACAGTTCCAGGCCAGTTTTGGTGGTCCGATGGATTTCAAGATGTTCAGGATACTCTCCCTCTTTCCCGGGAATGAAGGCTTGATCGGAATAAATGAGGCAGTGTCTCTTTGCCTCTTCAATCAGCCAGGGCCTGAAGTGGGGATGGGCGATTGCAATAAGCGCCATCGCACGTTCCCGGATGTTCTTTCCTTTCAGATAGGCAATCCCGTATTCTGTTACCACATAATGGATATCCCCCCGGTGGAGAGTCACCCCTGCCCCTTCCCGAAGAAAAGGAACGATGCGTGAAGTCTTTCCATCGTCTGCTGTGGAAGGCAAGGCGAGAATGGTTTTCCCCTCTCGCGCTAAGACAGCTCCTCTCATAAAATCTGCCTGTCCTCCAATCCCGCTATAGAAGAGCTTCCCGATTGATTCAGCCGTCGCCTGCCCTGTCAGATCAATTTCGAGAGCGGCGTTGATGGCCGTCATTCGTTCATGCTGAGCGATGGTCAGAGGGTTATTGGTGTAATCAATGGTTCGAAATTCGATGGCAGGATTATCATGGATATAGTCATAGGTCTCTTTCCGTCCCATACAGAAAGAAGCTACGGTTTTTCCCCGGTTGATCGTTTTTTGGGTGTTGTCGATGACACGCCTCTTCATGAGATCGACAATCCCATCCGTGAGCAGTTCGGAATGGACGCCAAGGTGTTGTTTTTGACCTAAGTTAGCCAGAATCGCATTGGGAATGCTTCCATAGCCCACCTGAATGGTATCGCCATCGCAAACCAGTCTTGCAACATATTTACCGATCTGTTGAGCGATCTCTGTATCCGCCTCTGAAACGAACTCAAGAATGGGTTCATCGAAAGGAACAATAAAATCGACCTCTTCGATATGAATGAAACCATCTCCATGAACCCTCGGCATATGCGCATTAACCTGGGCAATCACCAGACGAGCCTTTTCTGCTGCCGCCTTGACAATATCAACACTCACTCCGAGACTCATAAACCCATGATCGTCAGGAGGAGAGGTCTGGATGAGCGCGACATCAATAGGAACAAGGCCCCGGAAGAAGAGATTGGGAACATGAGAGAGAAAGACGGGGGTGTAGTCCGCTGCCCCCTGATTGACGGCTCTTCTCGTATTATGGGAAATAAAGAATGAATTATGCCGGAAATAAGTTTTTAGCTTTTCATCGGCATAAGGTGCAATGCCCAGCGTCCAGACCTGGAAAACTTCTGTATCAAAGAGAGCGGTTGGGTGGGTCTGAACATAGTCGGTTAAGGCGTGGACAAGATGCTGGGGTTCCCCGCAGCCTGTTCCGATGAAGATTCGATCTCCCCGATGGATATGACCGAAGATGAGATGTTCTGCCATGAATTTTTGGGGGAAGTCTTTTTTCCATTTCTCTATGTCCATGATGACTTCAACCTTCCTTCAAAGAGACAAATCGTCTGCCTCCATCTTTTCCCCTTTAAATCACCTTATTGAGTGGATATTCAATAATTCCCACCGCTCCCCGTTTTAATAATTTAGGGATGAGTTCCCGCACCACCTTTTCAGAAACCATCACCTCAACGGCAAACCAGTCACTCTGAAACAGATTGGAGATCGTTGGACCTGTAATGCTCGGTAAGATCTCTATCACGCTCTTTAGATCATTGGCTGAGACATTCATCTTCAGACCGACCATCCCCTCGGCCTGGAGCGCACCCTGAAGGAGAAGGGAAATCTGTTCTATCTTTTCTCGCTTCCAAGGGTTCTGATAAGCCTCCCGGTTGGCAATCAGTTGGGTATTTGTCTGAAGCAATTCCTCAACAATACGGAGTTTATTGGCCCGAAGTGTACTTCCGGTCTCGGTCACCTCTACAATTGCATCGCAGAGTCCCTCAATGATCTTTCCTTCTGTGGCTCCCCACGAAAACTCCACATCCACCTTCACCTTTCTTTCAGCAAAGTATCTCCGGGTAAAATTGACAAGTTCTGTAAAAATCTTCTTTCCTTCGAGATCGTGGATGGAACGTATAGGAGAATCCTCAGCCACGACCAGAACCCATCGAGCAGGAGCCGCACTCGTTTTCGAATACACCAGATCCTGGACGACGACGACATCTGAACCGTTCTCAAGAATCCAATCCTTTCCCGTCAGCCCAACATCCAGAGTCCCCATCTCCACAAACCTTGACATCTCTTGCGCCCGGACTAGGGTACAGCGAAGTTCCTCATCATCCACCATGGGGAAATAGCTTCGTGAACTGACCAGAATCTTCCAACCTGACTTCCTGAAGAGTTCAATCGTAGCATTTTCAAGGCTTCCTTTAGGAATTCCTAATTTGAGTATATTCACTTTTTATAAACCTCCTCCGGATCAAAGATTTTCTTTCCTTGAATTTTCCATTCTCCCTCTTCTCGTCGGTAATGGAAACAACTCTGATAACCTGTATGACAAGCGGCTCCCCCAATTTGATCAACCTTGAAAAGAAGGGCATCTCCATCACAGTCGAGATAGATCTCTCTCACCACCTGAACATGTCCCGACGTCTCCCCTTTTAACCAGAGTTTCTGTCGGGATCGTGACCAGAAAGTCACCTTTCCCGTTTTTAATGTCTCCTCCCATGACTCCCGGTTCATATACCCCAGCATCAGCACCTGACCACTTGCTGCATCCTGAATAATGACCGGAATGAGCCCGTTACCCTTTTCGAAGTCTATCTGGATCACGTTTCCTCCATGTAAAGGGTTCATGGATTCAAGTCCTTTTCCCTAACTCGAACCCTTGGCCATCTGCCCCTTCGAATCCTGTTAGTTTGTTAGGAGCCTTGCCATCTGGGCTGCATTCTTTGCCGCAGACCCCGCATGGCAGTTATTAAAAAAGACGAAGGTCTTTGCCGTTTTCTGAGAAATTTCTAAAATATCCGGAACAAATTCCTTCAATTCTCCTTCACTATAAAGGTAATCATATCTCACCGAAGAAGGAACATTAAACCAGTTGGGATTCCTTCCATGGAACCGAAAATAACCGATATCCGATGTCGCCTTCGGTAAATAAGGCATCAATTTAGGAAGTTTGGGTTCATCGACAATACAGAAACCAATTTTGTTCTTTGATAAAAATTCAAATGTCCCTTCTTTCATCCAGTTCTGGTTTCGGAATTCAAAAACAAGAGGAACATCTCCCATCTCTTCTCTAAATTTTTCAAGATAATTTAAATGCTCTTTGTTCGGAAAGAATCCATAGGGAAATTGAGCCAGGACAGAGGCGAGTTTCCCCTCTGAAATCAATGGAGCAAGGCTAAACTTGAATTTCTTAAAGGTCTCCTGATTGTCAATCATCTCGCCCGTCTCTGGGTTACGAATCTCGTGGGTCATCCCTTTGAAGGATTTGACGACGAATTCAAAATCGGGAGAGGTCTTTCGGGCCATCGCCTCAAAACTCTTCTGGGAGGGAAGAGTATAATAGGTAAAATTTACCTCGAGGGCGTGAAATCCCAGCTCTTTTTCATAATACGATAACATCTGTCGGTCGGGAAGCCCAGGAGGATAGACCGTTCCCTTCCAATCCGCAAACGAAAACCCACTCGTCCCAATTTTGATCATTTTACATAAGACTCCAAATCGAGTCCTTAATAAGTAACATAGTCGAACATTTAGGGGATTGTCAACTTTCATTGGGTCACCTCCAGGCAGGAAGGATAATTTCCCCTTGAGTCCTTCACCAGATTAGCCTATATTATGGAGCGAGAAGGGTTGAGTACGAGGCATAAGGTGAATTCGATACAAAGAGAATTCCATATCTCCCGAAAGGCAAGGGACCGATATCAGTTTGACGAATCCCTCTTTACGATCAGCGGAAATGTGATCTTTCCAGATTTCCGTGCTGTCAGGCAATTCGCTCAGAGAATGAATGAGAAGAGAGACTTCATCAACGCCTCTGAACAGGCCATTCAACCTGGAGAGATCCATGCCATGGGGCTAATTGATGAGATTCTCCATTATATCATTGTCCTATTCAGAGATGAAAAAAATCCTCTTGCCATGGAACAGGCGCTTCATTGGCTCTATAAACGATTGGGAAGGGAAGCGGTTGATAAGGCGTTACGAAAATTTTCGGAAGAATTTCCAACTACTGCTCTTTATCGAGGAGAGATAGACTTAGAAACGTATTTTGAAGGGAACACAGAGGGAGTCCCAAACCGCCAGATCATCCTCGAAGAAATGCTCATGCTCTGGCTGGCAAATATGAACCCGGCCTTCTCTCCATATCTCGAACTTTTTGACGATGCCCCTCTTGAAAAAGATACTTCTTATAGTGAGATCCTCGAGCAACTTCATATCTTCTTTCATGGACAGCCTTTTTTTGGCCCTGACCATCAACCGTTGATCGATATGCTCCGAAGCCCTGCGATCGCCGTGCCACACTCCCTCACAGGCCAGCTGGAATATATCCGGGAGAGATGGGGAGCGCTACTTGGAAAATATCTCTCCCTCCTGCTCCGTGGCCTCGATCTCCTCAAAGAGGAAGAGATTGCCCAGATGAGGAGGATGACCTTCTGGCGCCGTCCCCCTGCCCTTGTTTATGAGTTTAAGGGGATGGAGGAGGAAGCCGAGCGTTTTAGCCCCGACCTTGACTGGATGCCAAGGTTGGTCCTTCTTGCCAAAAACATCTACGTCTGGCTCCATCAGCTTTCAAGAAAGTATCAGCGTTCCATCTACCGCCTGGATCAGATCCCTGATGATGAGCTGGATCAATTAGCCCGCTGGGGTTTTACTGGACTCTGGCTAATTGGTCTCTGGGAGCGTAGCCTAGCTTCTAAAAAGATCAAAGAATTGTTAGGAAGTCCTGATGCAGTGGCCTCTGCTTACTCCCTTTTTGATTATCAGATCGCAAGCGACCTCGGCGGTGAAGAAGCCTTTCAGAATCTCAGAGACCGAGCCTGGAGGCGAGGGATTCGTCTGGCAAGTGATATGGTACCCAACCATATGGGAATTGATTCAAAGTGGGTGATAGACCATCCAGACTGGTTTATCCAATCTGAAGAAAGTCCTTTTCCTGCTTATCGCTTCACTGGACCCGACCTTTCCTGGCATGGGGAAATTGGAATCTATCTTGAGGATCACTACTTTGATCAGAGCGATGCGGCTGTGGTCTTTAAAAGGGTCGATCGAAAAACAGGGGTCGAAAGATATCTTTATCATGGCAATGACGGCACCCGAATGCCCTGGAATGATACCGCTCAACTCAATTTCCTAAAAGAAGAGGTAAGGGAAGCCGTCATCCAGACGATCCTACAGGTGGCACGAACATTTCCTATCATCCGCTTCGATGCCGCTATGACGTTAACCAAAAGGCATTATCAACGGCTCTGGTTTCCTGAACCTGGAACGGGAGGAGCCATTCCTTCGCGATCAGAGTATGGCATGACCCGGGAAGAATTCAATCGCCATATGCCCGAGGAATTCTGGCGACAGGTCGTCGACCGTATTGCCCAAGAGGCTCCCGATACTCTCCTCCTCGCTGAAGCCTTCTGGCTTCTGGAAGGATACTTTGTCCGCACCCTCGGGATGCACCGGGTTTATAACAGTGCCTTTATGAACATGCTTAAAGATGAAGAAAATGCCAAGTACCGTTCGGTGATGAAAAATACGTTAGAGTTCAATCCAGAAGTCCTTAAACGATTTGTCAATTTTATGAGCAATCCCGATGAAGAGACCGCCATCGCTCAGTTTGGTAAGGACGACAAATATTTTGGGATTTGTACCATGATGGTGACCCTGCCCGGACTTCCCATGTTTGCCCATGGCCAGATTGAGGGGTTTAATGAAAAATACGGGATGGAGTATCGTTTTGCCAAATGGGAAGAGCAACCGGATCAGGGGTTGGTCAAACGTCATGAAAAGGAAATCTTCCCTTTGATGAAGCAGCGCCACCTCTTTGCTGACGTGAAGCACTTTCTTCTTTACGACTTTTTCACACCCGATGGGTACGTGAACGAAGATGTTTTCGCCTATTCAAATCGATTTGGGGAAGAAAAAGCTCTTGTGGTTTACCACAACAAATATGCCTCTACGGCAGGATGGATTCGAACGTCTGTGGCTTATTCTATCGAAGAAGGAAACAGCAGGAAGCTGATCCAGAAGGAATTGGGGGAGGGGCTTGGACTCCATAAGGATCTTCAATCCTTCTGTCTTTTTCGGGATCATGTCACAGGTTTTGAATATATCCGCAGTGTAAAAGAACTTTATGATAAAGGGTTATATGTAGAATTGGGTGCCTACAAGTATCATGTGTTCATGGACTTTCAAGAAATCCAGGACAACTCCTGGCACCATTATGAGCAGTTACATCAATTCTTGGGCGGCCGAGGGGTACCCCATCTCGATGACGTCATGAGAGAGATTCGCTTGCCACCGGTTCACAATGCCTTTCGGGAACTGGTCAACGTGGATAGGTTTCATCGATTGATGGAAGCTCGATTGTCAAAACCCAATGACCCACTGGATAAAGAACTAACAGAAGACGTTGAACAGAAGGTCCTTCGCGTTTATCGGACCATCAGAGAGGTCTTAGAGGGAAGCGGAAATGAAAGCACCCTGGCCCGGGAAACGAGACAGAAGTTAGAAGCCATTCTCTACCTGCCCGTGATTACCAGCAGGCCTCAGGTGCTTCAACCCAGAGGGATTAAGGCCTTAGCAGAATATCTTCATCAGAGACTGATGGGGGAAACCTCTACCTGGGGAATAATCTTCTGCTGGCTCTTCGTTCACCCAATTGGCAAAGTTGCAAAATTAGAAGATCCCTCAAAATCAAACGTTCAATGGGTTGAAGAGCTAAGGCTTGACCGAATCATCGCCGAAGCCTTGATCGGTTTTGGGTTGAGTGAAGAAAAGGCTTGGAGGGCGGTAAGACTCATCAAAATCCTGACCCACCATCAGAGATGGTTTGACGAGGGAGCGGTATATCAAACCTTTGAAAGTCTCTTTAAAGGCAATAACGCCACGCAGCTTTTAGGAGTAAATGAATACGACCACATCCTCTGGTTTAACAAGGAAGCCTTTGAAGAAACCCTCTGGTGGCTAATGCTTACCGCTGCCATAGAGGTAGGGTATGATCCCCTTCGGCCCGCCAAAGAAGTCATCAGGACATTGGAGCGAGGCTGGTCCATGATTCAAAAACTCTTAGATGCTGAGCAGAGATCGGCCTACCAGGTCGAAAAACTGCTGGAATCCATAAAAGAAGTTTGTTCATCCCCATCTCAATAAAGCTCTGCCCAGGTGAGGGTCCAGTCTCCAAAACGCTCGTTCACCCGGTCCATTGCTTTAAGAAGATTATTCCTCTTCTCCCTTTTCTCAAAGAGATCCAGTTGGACCCACTCCCTTTTCAAGTGTGATACTCCCACGCCCAGCAACCGAATCGGTTTCGGATGAGAAAGGGATTCAAAAATTTCAAAACAATGATGGAAGATTTCGTTCCCATTATTAATCCATTGAGCAAGGGTTTTCTGCTTTGTGAAGGTATAAAAATCGGAATAACGAACCGTAAGGACCACCCGGCTTCCGGAAAAACCCTCTTTCCTCATCCTTTGGGAAACTCTTTCCGAAAGTTGAAGGAGAACCTTTCTTAGTCGTTGCGGATCAGAGGTATCTTCTTCAAGAGTGACGCTATGACTGATCGATTTGGGATCCTCTTCCTCATCAAAGGGAATCACCGCGCTTCGATCTATTCCCATCCCCATCTCATGAAGCCTTTTCCCGATGACCCCGAACCTCTCCGTTAAGGTGCAGACCGGGACCTTCCCTAATTGGCCGCAGGTATGAATCCCCATTGAATTTAAAGCCTCGGTCAGTTTAGGTCCTATTCCGTTCAGTTTTTCTACGGGAAGATCTCGGAGAATTTCTTCGACCTCTTCTTTTTGGATGATGACTAAGCCATCCGGTTTTTTTAATCGGCTGCCTAATTTGGCAAGCAACTTATTCGGAGCCATACCGATCGAACAGGTCAACCCTTCTTCCTTAAGAATTCTCTCTTTGATCAATTGAGCGATGTGGGAAGGGGTCTTAAAAAGGAGGATTGATTCGGTGATATCAAGAAAGGCTTCATCAATAGAAGCCACTTCCACCAGAGGGGTGTAATCTTTAAGGATCGAAAAGAGGCGAGCAGAGGTCCGAGTATATTTGGAATGATCTCCTTTGACCAGGATCAATCCAGGACATCGTCTTCTTGCCTCCTGGGTCGACATCCCCGCCCTTATTCCATAAGGCCTGGCTTCGTAATTAGCAGAAGTAATGACACTTCGGGAAAGGGAACCGCAGACCGCTGCAGGCTTTCCGATCAGGGAAGGATCATCCCTCTGCTCCACTGAAATAAAAAAGGCATCCATATCAATGTGAAGAATGATGCGATGAACCATACCCACTCTTTTTAAAGTTTCCTGAAAATTCCGACCACTTTTCCAACAATGGACACCTCTTTTTCTCCCTTCTTCACGACAATAGGTTCCAAGTGGGGATGGGCAGGTTCCAGTCGGATGAGATCTTGATTCACAAAGATTCTTTTGATGGTTGCTTCATCCTCAATCAAAGCCACAACAATCTCTCCATTTTCTGCATTTGCCTGAGGTTTCACCAGAGCAAAGTCCCCGTCCTGGATATGATCCTCGATCATGCTATCCCCCTGAACTCTTAAAAGAAAGACATCTCGTGAGGAGATAAGGTTTTTGTCCAGCTCGAAATATCCTTCTATATTTTCGATGGCAAGGATGGGCTCCCCTGCCCTTACTCTTCCAAGCAAAGGGATCGACAGGGTCTTCTTCGATTTCAGATCCTTTATCTCAATGGCCCTCGATCCTCCAGGGGTTTTTCTAATAAATCCCTTACGTTCAAGAATATTGAGGGTTTTTTGAGGTCCCCTCGGCCCCTTCAGGCCAAAATGAGAGGCAATCTCTCTTAAGGTTGGCGGAAAACCCTTATCCTTTACAAAATCCTCTAAAAAATTCAATAGTTCTTTTTGCCTTTGGGTTAATTCTTTTTTCATTTTTGGTTAAATAATTCAATTTAAGTCTACATATGTAGACCTTTTATACCATAAAAAAAGAAAATGTCAAGGGAAAATTAATTTTTATCGTAACCCCTCAGTTAAAGAAATAAAAAAGGGTTGGGAGGTTCTTTCGGAAAAACTCTGTTCGTCAAAACGACCAAATCTGATTCAAAAAAATTCGATTCAAAGGACATGAGAGCCCCGATGAGGGTAACCTTTGATAACCGCTATTGAAGGTTTTGGAGGGGGAACGTTCCAACCCTTTTATTAAACCGAAAACACCCCGTAACTGAGGGGTTACTTTTTATCAACAGCAACCTCCTGGTTTACTCGTACATCCGGCTAAATTGTTTTCAGAATCTTTTGGGCCACAGCAGGGTGAATTTGATCTCCCAAGCAAGACATCGATCATTGCTGCCGCACAACCTACCCCAGATTGAACGCTTAAGGCCTCTGTCGGACAGTTTCTGGAACAGGCTCCGCACTCCATGCAGGCATCCCGGTTTACGATCTTAACAGAGCTATTGTTTAAATCGAAAACCCTATGAGGACACACCTGTAAACACATCCCACAGGCCACACATTTTTTCTCATCTAACTTTAAGGTCACCACATCTTTCAGATAGATCAGGGTATTCATCAATCGAACTCCTTACAAAAAGAACTGAGACCCAAGCCAGAGAATAACCCCGATGGTACCAGCCCCAATCTGAAACGGGAGAGCCCATCGCATCTCTTTTTTGACACCAGAAAGGGAGGTAAAGGTTGAAGCTCCTGTAAAATTCATGGCTAAGAAGGCAGAAACCGCAGGGATCAAAAGGAACCACGCAATGGATTCAAGATGTCCTGTTATTTTAACCCTCAACGCTAATCGAAAAAAATGGAAGAGGACAGAGGAAAAGATTCCAACCCAAGCACCTTTACTTGAAAAAGCTCGACCTGGCAGCCAGGGAAGTAAGATAGGGGTTAAAACGGCTCCTGAAAAAATGGCAATCAAGATCGCCATAACAGGCGTGAGAGCGTGATTCAAAGCGAGGGTCCAGCCCTCCCCCCATCTCCACATAAAAGCGATAAGAAAGAGGATGAAGGAAAAAATGAATCCTCCTTTAAGGGCAGGCCAAAGTTCTATGGGAATCAGGACGATCCTTTCCCTGAGGGGAAACGTCTTCACCCTCATCTCTGAGGTTGCTTTGAATCCTGCATCAAGAAAGATCGGAAGGTCTTTTGCCCGAATCGGTCCATAAATCACTTTGAACCCCGATATTTTTTTGACTTCGTGAGCCGCCACACCAGGGGCAGACAATTGGGGGAGAATGATTTCACGGTGTGTAACAACCATAGCCAGACCACTTGATTGGATACGCCTGGTCAGTTCTTCGGTACCAAACGTTCCCTTGCCTGCTGAGCACCAGACATTGATTCCTTTTGTATCAAGAACCAGAATCCAAACATTATGTCCCGTCAGGGCTTGACGAAGATGGTCAAAACTCATTTTATAATTAGCCGTCACCATAACCGGAGACTTTTCGTTTGGAGTACCAAGGGCATAAAGCCCTGGTTCAACCAGATAATGCATACGGTTAATCCCCAAACGAGCTTTGAAACTCCCCACACGGTCTTTCCGCGTTAAAAAGGAGGAAACCTGAGGAACAATCCCTACAGGCGTTTGGATCGAACCGATGACAAACGGCTGTTTTAAGTCAGGAAAGCTCAACTGAGCTTTTGGAGATGGAACTCAGCAGTTGGAAGAATAAGTTCCATCTTTTTCAGATACGAAAGGAGTGCATGAACATAGATCCATCGTTCCCTCCCTTGCTCATACCGTCATGGGCCCAAGGAAATCTCTCACCCGTTCTCCGAGAGACTCCGCCTTGATTAAATAGAAACAGCAGATTTCTCCCCCTTTATCCCAGCTGATCAGGGCCAGTTTATCTCCAGGTTTAATTCTGGCCCGCTCTCGCAGCTCTTTCGGGAGGACCATTTGCCCCCGTTCGTCTATGCTGACGATGGACTCAACCTTACAGCAAGGCCTTTCTTCCTTCTCTACCCTCCCCCCAGCGGGCTTCGGATTCCTTTTGGCCATTCCGCTCCTCCGAAAAAGGTTTTTTCTGATAAAATTGATTTGTCAGAAATATCAGAATAATAACATATTAAACGCTTCGGGCCCTCTTTGTCAAGGGGGTCTGAAAATTCAAGATCCCGATTTAGAAAGGGTCATGGCAAGGAAACCGAAGCCCTCTCGATCTTTTTTTTTGAAGTTACCCCACCTCAGTGCCGTAATGCACTGCGGCGTGTAGGCAGGTACCTTTCGGGCACTCGCACATTGACCCCTTGTGAACAGAGTTCTTTCTTCAACATCAGGAGTGGGGGAGAATATATCAGAAAATACTTCTTGTTTTACTCGAATACCAATTTAATCTCATTTGACAAATTGTCATTTTTTGGTCAATATTTGGGCGGATTTGAACATGGGTTACCCGTTTTAAATAAAGAGAAGCTAAAGATTTCAAAGGATTACATATTTTTTGATGTGGCACAAAAATTGCTGTATTAAAAATTGGATTTAAATTATTTTAATAAACCAAATTTTAAAAAAAGTTTATGCTTGAATCACCTGGAAAAATTTTAAGAAGGGAAAGAGAGAGTCGAAGCATCCCCCTTGAAAAAATCTGCGCCTTTACCAAAATAAAAGAACATTATCTAAAAGCCATCGAAGAGGAAAGGTATGATCTTCTCCCTCATTCCCTCTATGTAAAAGGTTATTTAAAAAGTTATTCCCGATACCTATCCCTTGATGAAAAAAACATCCTTTCTCTCTACGAAGATTATTTGAAAAGCCTTCTTCCGCCCGAGCCCCAAACCCTGCCAGTTGATGACACCCCTCTCCCTACTCTTCCTAAAAGGAAACGGTTTCTGCTGGCATCTATCTTTGTAGCAGTCCTCGTACTCTCCATCATCTTTTTGGCAACCTATCTTCTTTCCACCCCTCCTAAGGTAGAATTAGCTTCTTCACCTTTCTTCTCCGTAGCACCTGCCACGGCAATTCAGCGTGAAGAAGAGCCGCTGCCCATCGAAGATTCTGAATCTATGCCACTCCATCAAGTTATGGTTGAAGAGGAAATTCAGTCAGCCTCGGCTTTTGAAATCCTTGAAGCAGGTCTTGGAACAGAAATTGATAAAGAGAACGACCGTCAGGTTCTCACCGGGAATGTTTCAACCTTTCACTCCAATCATCAAAGAGGTTATTTCTTTACAAGGTTTAAGACTTCCGAAATAAAAAGAATTGCTCATGTATGGCTATTTGAAGGGAAAGAATACCATCGAATCGAAATGGAGGTCAAACCTCCTGTCTGGTCCGTCTTCAGTTATTTAACCTTCCGACCGCAACACACTGGAAACTGGAAAGCCGAAGCCAGAGACGGCGATCAGGTGTTAGCCAGTCTCAACTTCAAAGTCCTCCAATAACGCCCCTACACGCCACCAAGAAATTTCTTCGGTCTCCTTTTCAGGTCTCCAGAAGGATCAGGTCCGGATCTTCGAGTCGGGCAATGACGGTGTTCAAAAATCGCGCTCCTTCTGCTCCATCAACCACCCGGTGATCAAAAGAAAGGGACAGGGGGAGAATCTTTCGAACGACCATCCTCCCATTTCTGACCACCGGCATCTCTTTTATTTTTCCTACCCCAAGAATGGCAACTTCAGGATGGTTGATGATGGGGGTACCATAGATCCCCCCCAAAGCACCGAAATTGGTGAGGGTAAAGGTCCCACCTTTAAGGTCAGCGAGATCAATCGTTCGGTTTCTCGCTTTTTCAACCAATTGCGTCAATTCCTCTGCAATCTGAAGGATGGATTTATCTTTTGCGTTCTTCACCACGGGAACCATGAGTCCCTCAGGTGTATCTGTTGCCACTCCGATATTGAAATATTTTTTTAAAATGATCTCTTCATTTTCATCGTCTAAGGTGGCATTGAGATAGGGATGCTCTATCAAGCCAGCGATGACCGCCTTGATAATAAAGGGAAGGATCGTCAATTTTATCCCTTTCTTTTCAGCTACCTTTTTTTCCTTTTCTCTGATCTTCCACAACGCTGTGACATCTGCCTCATCGATGGTTGTGACATGAGGAGCTGTGTATTTGGATTTCACCATTGCCTTGGCAATGGATCGTCTCACGCCTCTTAATGGAATTCGATCGACGTATCCATAAAGATCATACTTCTTCACTTTGGTGATTTTCTTCTCTGGTTCTGGAGGTTTTTTTTGATTGTTGGCAAACTCTCGAACATCTTTTTCAAGGACCCTCCCCTCCGGGCCGGATCCTCTGATCTGGTGGATATCGACTCCCAATTCCTTCGCCAATCCTCGAACTGCAGGGGTTGCTAGAACATGTTCGCTGACAAAGGCAGGTTTAACAGGTTCAGTCTTCATGTCAGCTGCAGGAATTTCTTCAGGAGCTTCTTCCAGCTCTCCTACGACTCCAACGGATTTAGGTTTCTCAGGAGGTGCGGCAAAAAATTCTCCCTGTTCCCCGATAATGACAATGACCTGTCCGACTTTTACGATTTCTTTTTCTTTTGCCAAAATTTTCAGGATAACCCCTGTTTTAGGACAAGGGATTTCCGCAAGAGCTTTGTCGGTTTCGACTTCCACTAGGGGCTGACCCTCTCTCACTTCATCCCCTTCCTGCACCAGCCAACGCACAATCTCGCCTTCGGTCAAACCCTCACCGATGTCTGGAAACCTGAATTCAAAAGCCATAAAACCTCCTAAAAAACAATGCCAAAGATATACATTCAACTGGTCAGAAACTCATCACCTTCTTCACAGCCACCACTATTCTTTTAGGATTGGGAAGATAGTAATGTTCAGACTTCAATAAAGGAACAGGGACATCAAACCCGGTCACTCGTTCGATGGGAGCTTGAAGGGAAAGAAAAGCCTTTTCATTGATCAAGGCAATAATCTCTGCCCCTAAACCACAGGTCCTGGGGGCCTCATGGACGATGACCGCCTTTCCAGTTTTTTTGACTGATGTGGTGATAGCATCCACATCCATAGGGGAGATGGTCCTGAGATCTATAACCTCCAGATCAATCTTATCCCTTTTTAACTCCTCCGCCGCATTTAAAACCTCTCTCACCATCGCTCCCCAAGCAATGGCTGTTACATCCTTACCTTCTTGAACCAGTCGGGCTTTTCCCAGAGGGATGGTATAATCTCCTTCCGGGACATCTTCTCGAATCGCCCGATAGATCCGTTTGGGTTCAAGAAAGATCACAGGATCAGGATCACGGATGGAAGAGACGAGTAATCCTTTTGCTTCAAAAGGAGTGGAGGGAATCACCACTTTAATTCCCGGTGTGTGGGCCAGGATTGCCTCCGGGCTTTCCGAATGATGCTCAGGAGCATGAATGCCACCTCCATAGGGAACCCGGATGACCAGAGGACAGGTAAAACGGCCTCTTGACCGATTCCGAATCCTTCCGATGTGATTGGTAATCTGATCAAGACAGGGGTAGAGAAAGCCATCAAATTGAATCTCTGCCACTGGCCTCAGTCCATAGAGAGCCATCCCCATAGCTGTCCCGACGATTCCTGTTTCTGCAAGAGGGGTATCGACCACCCGTTGCTCACCGAACTTCGCCTGAAGCCCATCGGTTACACGGAAGACCCCGCCTTCTCGCCCCACATCTTCACCTAAAATAATAATACGATCATCTTTCTCCATCTCTTCCCGAAGGGCAAGATTAATCGCTTCAACCATGTTGAGTTTGGGCATATAGGCTCCCGTATAAATTTTAGGATGACAGGGTCCCTTTTAAATATTCCATCTGTTCTTTCAATGGAGGCGTCATCTCCGAAAAGACATACTTAAATATCTCTTCTGCCTCAGGGATCGGAAGCGCTTCAGCCTCATTGACGGCTTGATCGATTTCTTTCTGGGCTTCGTCTGTGATTCGTTTTTTAATTTCCTCGCTCCAGAGACCTCTCCCCTGAAGGTAAAGCTCAAGCCTGATCAGGGGGTCAAGGGGTTTCCAGAATTCGATCTCTTCTTCCTTGCGGTATTTTGTTGGATCATCCGCTGTGGTGTGAGGACCAAACCGATAGGTGACTCCCTCGATGAGTGTGGCTCCTCCTCCAGAACGGGCTTTGTGAATCGCTTCTTTGGTCACAGCATAAACAGCGAACAGATCATTTCCGTCCACCTGAATTCCATCCATCCCATAGGCAATTGCCTTCTGAGCAATCGTCTTGGAGGCGGTCTGAATCTTTCTTGGAACGGAAATGGCAAACTGGTTGTTCTGGCAGAAGAAGATTGTCGGCGTTCTAAAGACTCCTGCGAAGTTCATGGCCTCATGAAAATCACCTTTGGAGGTCGCCCCATCACCAAAATAGGCAACCGTCACAATCTGATCTCCTCTGATTTTTGCCGCCCATGCTGTGCCCACCGCGTGAAGAGGATGGGTTCCAACAGGTATGGAAACCGGTAACACATTAATCCCTTGTGGGGCCCGACTTCCTTCCTCATAACCCATCCAGTAGAGATAGATCGTCTTGAGGGGAATCCCCATCATCAGAGTGGCTCCAAGTTCTCTGAAGGCGGGAAAGATCCAATCTTCTCTTTGAAGAAGGACAGCACTCCCGACCTGACAGGCTTCTTGACCCCAGATAGGTGCATAGGTTCCCATCCGCCCCTGTCGTTGAAGCATCAACGCCCTCTGATCGGCCAGGCGGATGAAAACCATCTTCTGGTAGAGGTGGAACGTCTCCTGGTCGCTCAACGGTGGTTTCATTCCCGATTGAAGCGTCCCATCCGGTTTAAGAATTTGAAACATCTCTCCCTTTAGAGGGTGATCATCCTCGAACATACCCATAGATTTCTCCATAGCTATGCGCATAGCGCTAAGCGCTTAGCGGTTTTTTATTCGGTAGCCCACTTCTTCAGTTTTTCATAATCTGCTGATCCGCAGATCCATTTTCCGGTCTTCTTATTGTAGAAGAACGGAACCCCGCCACAAAAACCCCTGTCATACTCTCTCATTAATCGGGCGTTAGCTTCATTATGCCAGACCTCAAGCCTTGCCACCTTCACGCCTTCTTCATCCTCCAGCCTCTCTAAGAGAGGCTCCATGTGATGGCAATGAGGACACTCCGCTCCGGTAAATGCTAAGAGATAAAATTCTTCTTTCGTCATTAAATCTTCTCCTTTCGTTAAAATGATCAGGTCCAGAGCCCTGACTCACGCTTCAATATCATCGCTCACCCCTTTTGGGTGGATCGGATAACAGCTTTCCCAATCAACACGGTAACAGGAGCATAAAGGAAAATTAAGGTCAAGAGAGGAAGCAGAGAGGCCACAAGGGCCTCCTGCCTGAACCCGCTGATGGTGTAAGCGAGGATCAAGAGGATGGCGGTAAAGTTATGAACACAAATCATTCCGAGATTGGCAGGCGCCATCTTAGTAGGGTCCTGATAGCAGGATCTTAAGATGGAGACGGTCTTAAAGGCAATGGGAAGGGTTGACATGGAAATGAGTCCAATAGTTGGAATTTTCCCGATAAGGATTCCCCCCAGGATGACTCCATAAGCTGCGAAAAGGCTCAAAATAAAAAGTTTTATTCCTGCCTCCCTTCCGAATCGGGCAACCAGATTCAGTTTTCCGGCTTTCCGGTCCTCAAGGTAATCTGGAATTTCATTGATGGTAATCATCGAGAAGAGCATGATCCCAAAGGAGAGGGTCCCCCAGAACGCTTCCCAGGAAAGTTTCTGTGCCTGGACATAATAAGCTCCGAGACCGATTCCAGGACCAAAACAGAGAAGCTGGGCAATTTCGCCAAGCCCCCTGTAGCCAAACCGGACAGGAGGAGCGGCATAAAAAAAAGCACAGAAAAAGCCAAAGGCTAACAAAAAGAGGACAAAGGAACCTCTCAACATCCCCAGGAGAATTCCAATTCCAATCGCAACGATGTAGAAAATTGAAAAAACCTTCTTCATCTGATCGGGTCTGATCAACCCCTTTGAGAGAGTACCGCTTCCACCCGAATAAGGATTCCCATGGGAGTCCAGGACATCCACCAGATGTCGGAAGTCGTAATAGTCATCTGTCATATTAAGAGCCAGATGGTTCAGAAGGAGTCCCAGCAGGACCAAGAGGAAGTAGCCTGGATAAAATTGATTTTCATGGACCCAGGCGATCAGGCCACCCAGAATACCTGGCATAAAACTGGCTGAGGCATAGTGATATCGGAAAGCTTTCCACCAGATTCCCCACCCACTCAATCCCATGTTAACCCCGTATTTTCCGGAGAAAATAGTCCAAACTCAACCTCCCTGGACCTGATGCAAAAAGAAGAAGACATCCCCCGAACATGCTCACGTTCTTCATAAACATGATCATCTGGATTCGATCGCTAAAATTCGTATGGAAGATGAGTGTTGTTGGAATGAGGAAAAGGAGGATGAGAAGCGCTCCAAACCTTGTAAAATAGCCTAAGATGATGCTCACGCTTCCAACCAGTTCAAAAACGATGGCTCCAAAGAGGAAAAAACTGGTGTAAGGCATCCCGAATTTTGCCATGTACTGTGTTGTTCCTTCAAAATTCCCAATCTTACTGATCCCCGAATTGAGAAAGATAAGAACGAGGAGAACCCTACCGAGCAAACTCCCGAATGCCTTTAGCCACTCCATGTTTTCCCCCTTTTCTCTTCTGTCCTCAAAAGTCGAGCCGAAGATCCTTATATTTCTTGACATGTTCTACTAACCCACCATCCTCAAGGATTCGCTTCATCACCGGTGGAATAGAAACGAATGAAATGGTCTCACTCCGTGGGTAATGGATGATCTTTCCCTCATCCAGAAAGAGTTCAATCTCATCGCCCTCCCGGAAACGTTCCGTATCGCAGATCACAGCAGGGAGACCATTATTAAAGCAATTTCGGTAAAAGATTCTTGCAAAACTTTTGGCAATCACGGCCTGAATTCCATTCATCTTGATCACGATCGCTGCGTGTTCCCGACTGGACCCTTGACCAAAGTTTTGGCCGGCCACGATGACATCTCCCGGAGTCACTCTTTCTGAAAATCCAGGCCTCTCATATTCGAAGATATGCTTTGCGAGCTCAGGAAGATTTGAGCGCAGATAAAAATACCGGCCCGGAATGATGTGATCGGTGCTGATGGCATCCCCGAATTTCCAAACCCTGCCTTTCATGAACCCTCCCCTCAGAGATACTTCCTCGGGTCAGCGATCTTTCCTTCGATGGCTGTGGCAGCGGCTACGGCTGGAGAGCCTAAATAAATGAACGAATTGGGACTGCCCATCCTTCCTTGGAAATTTCTCGGTTGAGTGGCCAGACAGACTTCGCCATCTCCTAAAACGCCTTCATGAAGACCAACGCAGGCACCACAGCCAGCCGGCAGAGCCATGGCTCCTGCTTCTATGAGCACCTGCATGGTTCCATCCTTGAGCGCTTCGAGATAGACCGATCGGGAACCCGGAGTAACTATCATTCGCGTCCTGGGATGAACCTTTTTCCCCTTTAATATCTTTGCTGCAATCTGGAGATCCTCCAGTCTTCCATTGCAGGAGGTACCGAGATAGACCTGATCCACTCTTACCTCTCCTATCTCCTCAATGGTTCTTGTGTTGTCCACCTGATGAGGACAGGCAATGGTGGGGTTGAGGGTTTCAGCATTGATCTCAATCGTTTTCTCATAGAGGGCATCGGAGTCTGAGGCCAATGGTTTAAAATCGCCAAGCCGTCCCATCTGATTCAGCCATTTTCTGGTGATTGCATCAGAGGGAAAAAGTCCTACTTTTGCTCCAGCCTCCACAGCCATATTGGCAATGGTCATCCTTCCTGCCATATCGAGATGTTCGATCGTGTCTCCAACAAATTCCAGAGCTTTGTAGGTTGCCCCTGAAGCCCCGATTTTACCAATCAAGTGGAGGATGATATCTTTTCCAAAGACACCCGTCGGAAGTTTTCCCGTAACAACCACCTGTAATGTTTCAGGCACTCTTAACCAGATCTTCCCGATAGCCATGGCAACCGCTGCATCTGTAGAACCAACTCCAGTGGCAAATGCTCCCAGAGCCCCTCCGGTACAGGTGTGGGAATCCGCCCCAATGACCACATCGCCGGGCCTGACATCATTTTCGGCAACGACCTGATGGGAAATCCCATTGCCCACTTCCGAAATACGACATCCTGTTTTCTCTGCAAATCCCCTTAAAAAATTATGATCATTGCTCAACTCAAATCTCGGGCTGGGAGCCGCATGGTCCAGAAAGAAGATCGTCTTGGATGGGTTGAACACCTTTTCAAACCCCATCTCCTGGACTCTCCTCGCTGCCAGAGGACCGGTCCCATCCTGAGCATAAACCAGATCTGTCTTCACAACAACGATCTCGCCAGGCTTAACCTCCCTGCCCACATGCGCCCCCAAAATCTTTTCAGCCAATGTCTTTCCCATCCGATGCCTCTGCTGTCTTAACAATTCTTTATAGCACAAAACAACCCTGGATTCATCTTGAATTCACGAGCGACTGGTTTTATATTTTAATTAGAGAAAGGGGGTGTTTGTATGAACAACCGGACACGCTATACACCATGCGCCTGCTTTTCTCACGACGACAAAGACGGTCGTCTAAAAATTGAATTGGAACTTCCAGGAGTGAACAAACACGATATCTCCTTGGATATGAGAAAAGATAGTTTCTGCGTCTCAGCCTCCAGAGGAGAGGAGGCTGAATATTCTGGATGCTATATGCTGGCCCATGAAATACACCCTGAAAAGACCGAAGCCAAATACGAGAATGGCCTGCTCAGGATTTTCGCTCCCCTAAAAGACTGGGAGCATAAAGTCAGCATTCCCGTTCAATAGCGAATGCAGGCGATGAACTTCAAACCCTTCTAACCTGTGTTAGAAGGGTTTTTGATTCGGGGTTATCTTAAAAAGAACAGATCCCGACCGGACAACCCCCTGAATACTCTGAATCAACAGTTAGAAGGGTTCCGTTGCCTTTTCCTTCCTGGCCTCTCATCTCTCCAAAGGAAAGAACCTGGTCTTTTTTGCTGTCATAACGGTAAACCGTAATCCCTTTGGTCTTTTTTCGATAGGCTTGAAGAAAGATCTCTCGAATCTCCTCAACGGTTGACCGTGAGGGTAAATTAATTGTTTTTGATACGGAATTGTCTGTATAGCGTTGGAAGGCGGCCTGAATCGCTACATGCTGTTGGGGAGAAAGATCGAAGGCAGTGACAAAGAGTTTCTTGATTTCCTCGGGAATATGCCGAATTCCCTGGATAGAACCCGATTGCAAGATTTCTGTTTCCAGTGATTTGCTGTAAAACCCTCTCTTTTGGGCTACCCTTTCAAACAAGGGGTGAAGTTCATATAATTTTGTTCCTGATAAAACATTTCGAACGAAACCAATGGCGAAGAGAGGTTCGATTCCGCTTGAGCAGCCGGCGATGATGCTGATGGTGCCGGTGGGAGCGATTGTATTGACCGTGGCATTTCTTAAAAGGAATCCTTTCTTGGCATAGATAGACTTCTCATAATTTGGAAATGGACCTCGTTCATTGGCCAGAGCCTGGGAAGCCAGAAGGGATTGCTGATGGAAAAACCGCATCAGGTTCCTGGCAAAGGAGATTGATTCCTGAGATCCATAAGGGATGCCGAGAAGAATCAGAAGATCAGCAAACCCCATCAGACCGAGCCCAATTTTACGATTCCCTAAAGTCATCTCTTTAATTTCTGGAAGGGGAAAACGATTAACTTCGATCACGTCATCAAGGAATCTCACTCCCCAGATAATGGCCTCCCGTAATTTTCCCCAGTCCACTTCCTTTCCTTTAACAATCTGGGTCAGATTAATCGATGCCAGATTGCAGCTCTCATAGGGAAGCAGAGGAAGTTCACCGCAGGGGTTAACGGCTTCGATCTTTCCCAGTTCCGGGGTAGGATTCTTTCGGTTAATCTCATCAATAAAGATCAATCCGGGATCTCCGGTATACCAGGCGGCATTAGCAATCAGATCAAAGATAGGCCGCGCCTTGATCGCAGGACCTTTTCTCCCGGTTCGTGGATGGATCAGATCGTAGGAGCGATTTTGAATCACGGCCTCCATAAAACGGTCTGTGGCAGCAACAGAAAGGTTAAAGTTGGAGAATTGTTCGCCCTGTAGTTTGGACTTTATGAAGTCCATGATGTCCGGATGATCACATCGGAGAACCCCCATATTGGCCCCCCGACGTCTTCCACCCTGGACAATCACACCCGTAGCAATATCAAAGATGGTCATAAACGAAACAGGCCCTGAAGCTTCTCCTTTGGTCGAAGAGACCAGATCTCCTCTGGGACGAAGTCGCGAGAAATTAAACCCCGTGCCTCCCCCTGTTTGATGAATGACCGCCATATGTCTCAATGCCTGGAAAATCCCTTCAATGGAATCCTCGACGGGAATGACGAAACAGGCGGAGAGTTGACCAAACGATGTTCCTGCATTCATCAGCGTGGGAGAGTTTGGAAGGAATTCAAGGCGACGCATCATCTGGTAGAAATGCTCCTCTGCCTCCCGAGCGTTTTTCTCCGTTCCAAAAGAAAGCTCACCCTGGGCTACATGAGAAGCGACTCTTCGAAACATCTCCTTTGGGGTTTCGATGATATTTCTCTGATCATCTTTTAAAAGATATCTCCGTTTAAGCACCTCCATAGCATGAATGGGCAACTTCAGGTCATCCATCACACCTAACACGGATTTGGTCATGCGAATTTCATGATGTTTTTCACGGTAAAGGATGTAAGATTTAGCAATTTGGAAATATCCTTCCTCCATCAGGGTGGCCTCGACAACATCTTGAATCGTTTCAACGGATGGGATTCGATCCTTGACGGTAGACTGAAGCTTTTGAACAACCTGATGGGTCACGGAATGAGCAATCGCTCGTGCTTGTTTCTCAATCCCAAGCACCTCAAAAGCGGCTTTGTAGATCGCCTCTTCAATCCTTTTCTGATCAAAGGGGACGAACGTCCCATCCCTTTTGCTAACCTGTTGCAATGTCATTATCCCCATAGGTTGAATACAACCCTCCCCTATCAATAATCGATGCCAGGTTGGGGTTCGATTCCTTTTCGATAGGCATGCTTAATCTCTTTGATCTCGCTCACCGTATCTGCCCATTCAATCACTTCCTGAGGGGCATCTCTTCCTGTTAGGATCAGATGCATCTCCGGTGGTCTTTGCCTAAGGAGGTCTAATACCTGCTCCAGATCAACCAACTTAAGATGAAGAGCATTATGAATCTCATCAAGAATTAAAAGATCCACCTCTCCCGAAACCATCTTTTGCCGGGCGAGGGCGATCGCTTGCTGAGCATTCTCCCGATGCTCACGAAATGGATAAGGATTTCCTTGAATTCCACAGAATCCCTTACCCGTGGGGATTAATTCGATCTGACAACCCATTTTCTTTATCCCATCCCACTCCCCGGAATAGAGATCCCCTTTCATGAATTGGATGATGGAGACTCTAAGGTTGTGACCACAGGCACGCACGGCCAACCCTAAGGCTGTCGTCGTTTTTCCTTTTCCGTGCCCGGTGATAACAACCACCAACCCTTTTTTTTCCTTTGGAGACAACTTATGGATATTCACTTTAATTGCCTCTACCATTAAAATAGACATTTCGAGATCAAGAAGCAATAAAAATTTTGAACCCCAATAACACTTTCCCCTTGTCATTTCCCCTTTCATGATTAAATTTTTAACAGGAGGTGTTTTCAGATGAAATCAAACCAAAGACATTCCAAGGGAATGAAAAAGGAACGGAAAAAAACCCTGTATGATTGTTGTTGGTATGGACCCTATGAGCATGGACTCTGTTGTGGCGGTTTCTGTGTTACACCGTGGGTGCGATAATTGCCTCTGAAAGAATGAGGAAAGCGAGAAAAAAGATAAAATTTTCCCTAAAAGGGGGGATGGTTTGTTTTTTTTAATTCAATTCTTCAAGCATTCGTCTTGCAATGATAATACGCATAATTTGGACCGTTCCTTCGTAAATTTGGATGACTTTGGCATCTCTCATCAATTTTTCCACAGGGTGCCATTTTGTATATCCCATGCCCCCATAGATTTGAACCGCATCGGTGGTAACTTTCATGGCCACGTCAGAGGCGAAGGCTTTGGCCATTGCTGCTTCCTTTGAATTTCGCATCCCTCGATCAGCGAGCCAAGCCGCTTTATAGGCCAGAAGTCGTGCCCCCTCAATACCAATGGCCATGTCTGCCAACATAAATTGTATCGCTTGGTGCTGGGCGATTGGAACTCCGAATTGAATTCGTTTTTTTGCATATTGAGTGGCTAATTCCATAGCCATTCTGGCCACCCCCACAGCACCGATGGCAATCATCGGGCGGGTGATGTCCAGTGCGGCCATTGCCTTTTTGAATCCTTCTCCCTCTCCAGCCAACAGATTTTCTTTCGGTACGTTGACCTGACGGAACGTTACAGCGGTCGTATTGGATGCCCTCTGCCCCATCTTTTCGATGGGTTCCCCATGGATAATCCCTTCCAGGTGAGAAGGAACGATGAGACAGATTATTCCCTTATGTTTTTTGTTTGGATTGGTGGTTGCAAAGACAAGATAGAGATCAGCAAAGCCTCCATTCGTAATCCACATTTTCGTGCCGTTAAGAAGATAAATGTCTCCTTCCAGAATCGCTGTTGTTTTCATGGACGCAGGATCTGAACCGACAGTGAGTTCACTTAAGCAGTACGAGGCCAGACTGAATTTTGAACAAAATGGTTTCAGAAATCTTTCCTTTTGTTCTTTCGTTCCGAATTTGATGATGGGATAGAGAGCTAGTGTACTCACGAAGATAGAGACATACACTCCCATGCAGCCAGCGGCCAGCTCTTCTGCAATAAGGCAAGTGTCCAAGACCCCTAACCCTTGGCCTCCATATTCTTTAGGCACAAGGGGGGTGAGATATCCTTCCTGATGGGCTTGCTTCATTACAGAGAGAGGAAAAGTTCCATCTCGATCATGCTGACCTGCAATGGGTTGGATGACCTCTTTGGCAAATTGTCTTGCCTTTCCTTGAAGCCATTTCTGCTCTGCGGTTAGATCAAATCCGATCATTTTTTGCCTCCTTCATATAGATAAAACCCTCTACCGGTTTTCACCCCCAGATAGCCGGCCTCCACATATTTCTGGAGAAGTGGACAGGGTCGGTACTTATCTCCAAAGGACTCCTGAAGAATCTTCATCACCGAGAGGACGGTATCGAGTCCTACAAAATCGGCGAGCTCTAATGGACCCATTGGGTGGTTGGCTCCCATCTTCATGATCGTATCAATATCTTCAGCCTTGCCCATCCCTTCGTAAAAGGCATAAATGGCTTCATTCATATAGCTAAAGATTAAACGACTGGAAACAAAGCCTGGAAAATCAGCCGCCTCGATCGGAGTTTTTCCAAGTCTTAAACTTAAATCTTTTGTGAGTCGAAACGTCTCATCAGAGGTCCGAAGACCACGGATGATTTCAATCAATTTCATCACAGGCGTAGGATTAAAAAAATGCATCCCAATGACTCGATCAGGATCATGTGTGGCAGAGGCAATTGTTGTGATCGAGATCGATGAGGTGTTACTGGCGAGAATGGTTTGAGGGCGGGTCACCCCTTCAAGCTTTTTGAAAATCTCCTGTTTCAAGTTCAGGTTCTCAGTGGCTGCTTCAATCACGAAATCACATTCTCGGAAATCGCCAAGTTCCACGGTAGTCGAAAACCTTTGGATGGCTTTCTCCTTCTCTTCAACGCTCATCTTCCCCTTTTGAACCCGCTTCTCTAAATCAGAGAGGATCCTCCCCTTGCCTTTCTCGATGGTCTCCTGGTTGAGATCCATCATCAGGGTTTCAAACCCCGAATGGATTGTAACCTCTGCTATACCACTGCCCATCTGCCCTGCCCCAATCACTCCGATTGTTCTAATCTCCATTCTTCTCCTGACCTCCTCGATACATTTTAATAATTATAACTTAATTATAATTTTGGAAACACACCGATTCGTAGGTAACCCATCAGTTAAAGAAAAAAAAAGGTTGGGAGGTTGCTTCGGAAAAACCTTGAAGCGAAACCTCTGTTCGTTAAAACGACCCAATCTGATTTAAAAAAATCCGATGCAAAGGGCCTGAGGGCCCCGATGAGGGTAACCTTTTATAACCGCTATTCAAGGTTTTGGAGGGGGAACGTTCCAACCCTTTTAAACCGAACACACCCCATCACTGACGGGTTACTTCGCAGGATCAATCACCATTGCAGGAGAGGAAAGTCTATGTTAGCATTAAGTTATATCCATTCCTCAAAAAATTCATCCCAAAACATGCGGAGGTGCGTATGAAAAAAGGTCATGCTTTTTTATGGATCGTTTGTTTGTTGTTGATTGGAAATATAGCGGCATCGCAAGAGAAACCCAAAGTGGCTTACCCAACCGGATACAGGGATTGGCCTCATGTCAAATCCATGCTGATCTTCGATCAGAAACACCCTCTTTATAATCCTTTTGGTGGTCTGCATCATATTTATGTCAACAAGAAAGGCCTGGAGACCTACAAAAAAGGCGGACCTTTCCCGGACGGAACAGTCATTGTCTTCGATCTCTTAGAAGCAACGATGGATCAGGGCGCCTATATAGAGGGGACAAGAAAATTTATTGGAGTAATGCAGAAAGATTCAAAAAAGTTTAAAGAGACCGGGGGCTGGGGATTTGATGCCTTTGAGAAGGACACAAAAAATTCCTTTGTGAAAGATGGTGGAAAAAGCTGCTACGATTGTCACCTAGGGCAGAAAGATAAGGATTACGTCTTCTCGAAATTCCGTCCCTGAAAGAGGGATTCCTTCTCCTCTGCTTACATCAATTACCAGAATCGTTCAGGTTAATTTTACGAAAAAGCTGAGGTGGATTGTCTCATATGCCTGGCCATGGTCGGTGGTTTCTTTTTATCAGAATTCTCTTGGGTGTCCTGATTATTTTTGATCAGGGCTATCTTTTTTCCCATACGGAAGGCCATCACGAAAAGCCAGGGACGGAATCCGGCATAGGGATTGATGAAAAGCTGGGCCAGAAGGTTCCCCTTGATATCCCTTTTTTTAATGAACAAGGAAGGTCTATCTCTCTCAGGGACATTATCGATAAACCAACCATCCTCACCCCTGTATTTTATTCCTGCCCAGACGTTTGTGGCTTTTTATTATCCAATCTCGCAAACACACTAAATCGTCTGCCTGCGAAGCCAGGGGAAGATTACATCATCCTTTCCGTCAGTTTTGACGAAACAGAGTCTCCAGCCCTCGCTCTGGAGAGAAAAAGGTTTTACCTCAAGATGATTGAAAAACCTTTTCCAGAAAAAGCCTGGAGGTTTTTGACTGGAGATAAGGAGTCCATTCTTCGTTTGACCGATTCCGTGGGTTTCTTTTTCAAAAGAAAGGGAAAAAATTTTCTTCACCCTGTGGCTCTCATCGTTCTTTCCTCCGATGGGAAGATTACACGTTATCTCTATGGCACCGAAATTCTTCCATTTGATTTGAAGATGGCTCTTCTGGAAGCTTCTGAAGGAAGAACAGGTCCGACGATCAGTAAGGTTCTAAGATTCTGTTTTAGTTACGATCCCAAAGGTCGGAAATATGTTTTCAACACCTTGAAGATAACCGGAATTGTCACATTGACATTCGCTCTCTCTTTTGCTCTCTTTTTAGTCTGGAGAGGGAAGAAGAGAACCTTGAAAAAGGATGGTCCCTGATGCCCAGTTTTTATGAAGAGAATGGGAGATTTAGAGGATTTTGGGCCTGGATCTTTTCCACGGACCATAAACGAATCGGTCTCCTCTATCTCCTGTCGATTCTCTCCTTCTATGCCATCGGTGTCCTCCTCGGATTTCTGATACGCCTTGAATTGATCGCTCCAGGCCCTACAATCATGCGACCCCAGACCTACAACGCCCTCTTTACCCTCCATGGGGTCATCATGATCTTTCTCTTCGTTATTCCCGGCATACCAGCCATTTTTGGTAACTTTTTCCTCCCGATTCAGATCGGCGCCCGAGATGTCGCGTTTCCGAAACTCAATCTCCTTTCCTGGTGGATTTACATGGGAGGAGCAGCATTAGCCATCCTTTCTCTATTCACCGGAGGTGGCCCCATCGATACGGGCTGGACCTTTTATGTGCCCTATAGCCTTAGAACCCCCGTGAATGTTCCTCTCGCAGTCCTGGGCGTTTTCGTCCTCGGGTTTTCATCCATTCTCACCGGAATCAACATGGTGACAACGACTCACCAACTTCGCGCCCCTGGAATGACCTGGTTTCGTCTCCCTCTCTTCGTCTGGGGGATTTATGCCACAGCGTGGATCCAGATCTTAGTAACCCCTGTGGTTGGGATTACCCTTCTCTTAACCCTCATGGAACGATTAGTAGGAGTCGGGATCTTTGACCCTGCCAAAGGAGGTGATCCGCTCCTTTACCAACATCTCTTCTGGATCTATTCCCACCCGGCTGTCTATATTATGATCCTACCCGCTATGGGAATCATTTCTGAGATTCTCCCTGTCTTTGCCCGACGAACGATATTCGGATACAAAGCGATCGCCTTTTCAAGTCTCGCCATTGCTATAGTGGGCTCCTTTGTCTGGGGGCACCATATGTTCGTCAGCGGACAGAGCGATGTTGCCTCTGTGGTCTTTTCGCTTCTAACCTTTTTAGTGGCTGTTCCAAGTGGAGTCAAAGTCTTTAATTGGGTTTCAACCCTTTACAAAGGATCCATTGAAGTTGCCCCTCCCCTTCTCTTTGCCTTGACATTCATCTTTCTCTTCGCCATCGGAGGGCTCACCGGACTCTTTCAGGGAGCTCTGGCAACAGATGTCCACCTCCATGATACCTACTGGGTAGTGGGACACTTTCACTATGTCATTTTCGGTGGAACCGGATTCGCCATCTTCGGCGCCCTTCACTACTGGTTTCCGAAGATGTTTGGCAGGATGTATCATCGAAAAATACCATATATCGCCTGGGGGCTGCTTTTTGTCGGGTTTAATACGCTCTACTTTCCCATGCTCCTTCTGGGCTGGCAGGGTATGCCGAGAAGGTATTTCGATTACCTCCCCCAATTCCACTCGCTTCAGTTCCTTTCCACCATCGGATCTTGGATTTTGATCGGAGGCTTAATCCTGATGTTTGGGAACCTCGTTCATTGTCTCTTCAAAGGAGAGAAAGCAGAGTCAAACCCTTGGGGTGGAGCTACACTCGAATGGCAAATCCCTTCGCCTCCGCCAAGAGAGAACTTTGATGAAATCCCCTTGGTGAGTAAGGGACCTTATGAATATCGATGATAAACGATCGATCGATGGAGACTCATAGAGACGACCTTGGTTCCACCCTGGGCATGTGGCTCTTCCTCCTCTCGGAGATTCTTCTCTTCGGAGGTCTATTCCTCCTCTATGCCATCTACCGGTTCAACTACTCTCAAAGCTTTCATCTGGCCGCAGAATCCCTGAACCGACCTATTGGTGCGTTAAACACCGTGATCCTGTTGACCAGCAGTCTCACCATGGCTCTGTCACTCTACGCCCTCAAACAGAAACAATCTCTTCGGTCCCTATGCTTTCTCCTCTCCACGATCTTGTTGGGTCTCCTTTTCCTTTTTAACAAATATTGGGAATGGGCTTCAAAATTCGAGCATGGGGTTTACCCGAACGCAACCCGCCTTCTTGAAAGGGAACGGGGAGAGGTTCTATTTTATGGCCTCTATTATTCGATGACCGGTCTCCATGCCCTTCATGTGCTTGTGGGGATCGGTCTTCTTACCGCAATGGTTTATTTCATTCGAAAAGGAAAGGTTCATCACGAACGTTATCTCCCATTAGAAAATAGTGGCCTTTATTGGCACTTGGTGGACATCATCTGGGTCTTTCTCTTTCCTCTCTTCTATTTAATCACCTGAGATTGGGAGGGATCGTGTGAATACTTATATTTATATATGGGTAAGCCTGGTGATGTTGACAGGCCTTTCTGTCTCCACAGCCGGGAGGAACTGGGGAAGATGGGGATTAACCCTTGCCCTGCTCATCGCCTTTATCAAATCGGGCTTGATTCTCAACTATTTCATGCATCTTAAAGATCAGAAGAAAATGAAATGGATTCGATGGATGATCCCGGGGATCTTCGCTATCCTGGTTTTCTTCATCGGATTAACCTTTCTCGATATTGCCTTACGATAGATCGGGTGAAGCATGATTCGCGGGTTGACCGGACTGTCAGACGAAATCGTTCAGAATATTTTCCTCTATATTGCGGTAATCTCTGTCTCGATTCTGGTGCTCATCACCTTTCTCATGATCTATTTCACCTTTCGTTACCACCGGAGAAGAAACCCCCATCCTGAAGATATTCATGGAAACCTCTGGCTCGAAATCCTCTGGACAGTGATCCCAACCCTCCTGGTTCTCTCCATGTTTTATTACGGATGGACAGGTTTCCATGCTTTAAAAAAAGTGCCTGAGGGAGCTCTGAAGGTGAAGATCACTGCCCGGACATGGTCCTGGCTCTTTGAATATGAAAATGGATTAAAAGAAACGGAACTGACTATCCCTATAGAAAAACCCATTCATCTTCAGCTCACCTCACAGGATGTGATCCATAGTTTTTATGTCCCCGCGTTTCGGGTTAAACAGGATGCTGTCCCGGGCATGACGACCTCCTTGTGGTTCAGGGCAAGAGATTTAGGAACCTACGATGTTCTTTGTGCCGAATATTGCGGTCAACAACATGCCTATATGCTGACCAAAGTCAGGGTACTTTCGGAAGAAGAGTTTTACCGGTGGTATGAGGAAAAAGGGAAAGAACTGCAAATGAAGAAACCTGTAGGGGTTCCACTTGGGGAACGGTTATTTCAGGAAAAAGGCTGTATGGCATGCCACAGTGTTGATGGAACCCCAAGGGTCGGGCCCACCTTAAAGGGGCTTTTTGGAAAGACGATTGTCGTCATGACCGAAGGGAAAGAAAGGCAACTTAAGGTCGATGAAGATTATCTCAGAAAATCTCTTCTGGAGCCAAATGCCGACGTGGTAAAAGGATTTCCGCCGATCATGCCTTCCCAAAAAGGGGTTTCCACTGAAGAAGACATTACTGAACTGGTTCGATACATGAAGGAATTGAAATGAAAGGGTTGAAACACTCCCTCCAACTCCTCTTCGAATTGACGAAGATGAAGCTTTCGCTCATGATCACCTTCTCCGGAGGAACCGGTTTTCTGCTGGCTTATCAAGGAATCTTTTACCCCATAGGTCCAACACTTTTAGGGATTTTCCTTCTTGCCTCGGGCGCGTCTGCATTGAATCAGGTCCAGGAACGAAAAGAAGATTTGCTGATGGAAAGAACAAAGAATCGCCCTGTCCCCTCGGGAAGACTTTCTCCAAAAGTGGCTTTTCACGTTTCTTCGTTTTTTCTCATTTCTGGATTTAGCGTTCTGTATGGCTTCGCCTCACAAGAAGCCTTTGGATTAGGGCTTTTAGCTGTTCTCATCTATAATGGGATCTACACGCCCCTTAAAAAAAAGACACTCTTTGCCATCCTTCCAGGAGCTTTGGTGGGTGCCCTTCCCCCTGCCATTGGCTGGTTCGGAGCAGGAGGCAGCATGGATCCTCAAATAGTTGCCCTCTGTTCTTTCTTTTTCCTCTGGCAGATCCCCCATTCATGGGTGTTACTTATCGAATACCAAAAGGATTACCAGAAGGCGGGGTTTCCTTCTCTGGTTTCTTCCGGAGGAAGAAACCAGGTCAAAAAGATTTCATGGGTTTGGATGATTGCGACTACCGTGTGCAGTCTATTCATTCCTCTGTTCGGAGCCAGGGGCTCCTGGTTTAATTTGGGAGGTCTCTTGTTGTTGAGTTCTTTGTTAACCCTGAAAACCTCAAATCTTTTACTTTTCCAGTCTCACACCCGTTCTTTGCATTTCGCTTATCGAGCGGTTAATCTTTATGGGTTGTCCGTGATGATCATCTTGAATCTGGATTTGCTCTTTCAACATTTCTCTCTGTCTTTCTTGACAGGGTAAGGGTTCATCGAATATAGATGCCTTGGAACGAAATCGGATCGTTGGGATGGGTTGAATCGGTTGTTTCATGAAAAAAAGGGTTGGAGCCTTGGCAGCAGTTATAATTCTCCTCTTATGTGCCCTTGTCGCATACCATCGATTCCCTGTTCAGACCAAAGGAACCTTCTTTTCTGTCTTTCCTTTACTGGCCTGGGTTTCAGTGGACCAACCCGTCCTTTTTAATCACATCCGTCATAAAGAGACCGCCAATCTGACGTGTTCCTTCTGCCATCGTTATGTCGAAAGGCATCGGTCCGCGGGAATTCCCAACATCGATCTCTGTCGTGCCTGCCATTCTACTGACGCTCTCAGCAAAAAACCCGAAGCTCTCAAGGTCGTAAAATATGTTCAAGAGGGAAAAGAAATCCCCTGGAAACGGATGTACGAACTTCCGAAATTTGTGGTTTTTCCTCATTGGGTTCATATTCAAAGTAGGGTGGACTGTTCCGTGTGCCATGGCCTCACCGGGAGCAAAGAGCGACCGGTCAAGATGGTAGATAGAAATTATATGGCATGGTGTATGGACTGTCATCAAAAAAGAAGGGCAAGTATTGATTGTTATGCGTGCCACTCCAGTTAATTCAAATATTGGATCAGGAGATGAAGGGGTAGGAATAGGGGATGAAAAATTCTCCCGACCTCCCAATCTCTCTATCTCCTCAGTATGATCATAGGGGCAATGAAAATTAACAGAAGAGAACTTTTAAAAATGCTTGGTGCCGCTACGTTTGGGATGGCCCTTCCTGAAAAACTCCTCCATGCCCTTCCAAAAGAAGGGGAATGGATCCCCTATGAAGAATACTGGTCCAGGGGCATCTGCCTTCAATGTCCGAGCGGCTGCGGTTTGAACATTCGTTCGGTCAATGGCTGGCCGGTAAAACTTGAAGGCAATAAAGCATTTCCAATCAACCAAGGGAGGCTCTGTCCAAAAGGTCAGGCAGGGCTTCAGGTCCTGTACGACCCCGACCGAATCCAACATCCCCTCCTGAGAAAAGGAAACCGGGGAGAAGGCTACTGGGATAAAATCTCCTGGGATGAAGCCATATCACTTGTTACGGAGAGATTGAAAAGACTTCGCGTGGCAAGCCGTCCTCATCAGCTTCTCGTCCTGGGTGGCAGATATCGTGGACACATGCTTGAGCTGATGAAGAGGTTTATGGAAACCTATGGGTCTCCGAATCACTTTGGGAATCCCTTTCGAGGATCCGAAGGAATTCTAAAAGGACACTTCTTCACGATGGGTGAGAAGGATTTCCTTTCGATTCATTGGGAAGAGACAAACTACGTTCTCTCCTTCGGGGCAAGCCTTCTTGAAGCCTCACGATCCGCCATGCTCAACCTTCGGGGATATGGTGCCTTGAGAAGAGGAAGGCCGGGATTCCGTGGAAAACTGGTCCAGATTGAACCCCGATTCTCAGTGACCGCATCAAAAGCCGATCAATGGATTCCCATCCAACCCGGAACCGATGCAGCCCTTGCCCTCGGCATCGCTCACTGGATGATTAAAGAAAAACTTTACGATCAGGATTTCGTTTCACAATATACCTTCGGCTTTGAAGACTGGAAGGATGCCAAGGGCAGGACTCATACGGGATTTAAAACTCTTGTCTTAAGAGAATACGCTCCGAAACAGGTTGCCCAGATCACCGGTGTTCCGGAAGAAACAGTCATCCAGCTTGCGCAAGAGTTCTCTGCACATCAACCCTCCATTGCCATTTCAGGACGGGGAGTGGGAATGCAAACCAACGGGACCTACGCTCAGATGGCCATTGACTGCCTCAATGCTTTAGTGGGATCCATTGATCGCCGGGGTGGACTTCTGCGCCAGAGGAAGCCCTCTTTCCAAAAATGGCCTCCCCTTTTCAGGGATTCAATCGCAGAGAAAGGGCTCTCACAACCCCGTATAGATGGAGCCGGCAGACTCCCCTTCCCATTTGCCGTAGAGATCCCTTTCCTCCTTCCGGAAAAGATTGAAAAAGGAGAGCCCTATCCTATTGATACACTTTTCCTCTATTACACCAATCCCCTTTTCAGCATCCCGGAATCAGAAAAATTCCGTAAAGCCCTAAATCAGGTACCTTATATTGTCAGTTTTTCACCTTTTATGGACGAAACGACTAAGTTTGCAGATCTCATCCTTCCTGATGGCACCTACTTCGAGCGATGGCAGGACGACCTTCCTGAGCCAGGGCCTGGATTTCCAGTGTTCGGCCTCAGAACCCCTGTTCTCCCCAGACCTATTCACGACGTCCGGAACACGGGGGATGTCCTGATCCAGATCGCAAAGGGTCTGGGTGGAAGCATAGCGAAATCTTTTCCTTGGAAAGATATGGAAGAAGCCCTTAAAGAGGTGATCAAAGGGGTATTTCGGTCTAAACGAGGCTCAATCCATGCAGAGGATTTCGAAGAATTTTGGAAGGGCCTGGTCGAAGCAGGGGGATGGTGGGATAAGGCCTATCCTTTTGGTGAGTGGAGGAAGAAGTTCAATACCCCTTCGGGAAAGTTTGAATTTTACTCTTTAATGATGGAGCGAGGATTAAGCGAGCTGTCTAAGAAAGATTCAAAGGACATAAACTCAATTCTGAAGGCATTGAAGATCGATGCTAAGGGAGATAAGGCATTTCTCCCCCATTATGAGAATCCGCGTCTGATCGGAGATGAAAAAGATTACCCCTTACATCTCATTCACTACAAATTGATGACCACAGCAGAAGGGAGAGGAGCCAATCAACCCTATCTTCAGGAAATCTTCGGCCCCCATCTAAAAGAGAACTGGGATTCATGGGTGGAAATCAATCCGGAGACTGCTCAAACCATGGGAATCCAAGACGGTGATCTCATCTGGATTGAATCAAGGGTTGGAAAGGTAAAGGCAAAAGCCAGGCTTTTTGCTGGAACTCACCCCGGATGCATCCAAATTCCCTATGGACAGGGCCATCGGGCTTATGGTCGCTGGGCAGAAGGGAGGGGAATCAATCCAAACGACCTTATGGTCAGAGACTATGACTATCTGGGGGGATTTCTTTCATACTTCTCCACAAGAGTAAAAGTTTATAAGGCACGAGAGGGGGTAACGTGAACCGCTGGGGAATGGTGATTGATCTGGACAGATGTACGGGCTGTCAGGCCTGTATCGTGGCCTGCCGTCAGGAGAATAATATCCCCTTTGCGGGTGAGAGATGGGCCAAGCTGGGCAGGGCAAAGTTCTGGATGAATCTCATCGCCGAAGTGAAGGGGCATTATCCTAACGTGAAGATGCATTTTATTCCTGTTCCCTGCATGCATTGTGACCGCCCTCCCTGCACCACTGTATGTCCAGTGGAAGCCACCTATAAAAATCCTGAAGGCATAGTGGCTCAGGTCTATCCACGATGTATTGGTGTCCGTATGTGTGTTTCCAACTGCCCTTATACAGTTCGGTACTTCAACTGGCATGCGCCGTCGTGGCCCAACGAATACAAAAGAGGACTGAATCCGGACGTTTATAAAAGGAGAAAAGGGATAACCGAAAAATGTAATTTCTGTATCCAGAGAATTCGGAAAGCAAAAGAGATCGCCCGGAAGGAGAAACGGAAGATTCGAGACGGAGATATTACTCCAGCCTGCGCAGAAACCTGTCCCACAGAAGCCATCACCTTTGGTGATCTGAATGATCCTCATAGCCGTGTCTTTAGACTTTCGAAAAGTCGCCGGGCTTTTCGCCTCTTGGAAGAACTGGGAACGGAACCAAAAGTTTATTATTTAAAAGAGGGGGAGTGGAAGGATGGATAGTGAGGTCCTTGCCACCAAATATGATCAGGTCTTGAAGCCTATGACCCGCATGGGCTGGCCTTTCTGGGTCACCGTGTTTCCTCTCTCCATCCTCTTTCTCTGGTCCTTCTTTGCCTTTGGGTGGCAATATCAATGGGGACTGGGTGAGACAGGAATGGGTCATCCAATGTCCTGGACCCTTTATCTTGTCAACTTTGTCTTCTTCATCGGCATCAGCCATGCGGGTGCCCTGGTTTCAGCCGTTTTAAGAATCACTCACGCCCGTTGGGGAACTCCGTTTGGAAGGGCTGCGGAGGCAGTCACGGTTTTTGCCCTTGCAGCGGGCCCAACCAATATACTTTTTGATTTGGGACGCTCCAGCCGGTTCTACTGGGTCCCCCTCCATGCCCAGTTTAAATCGCCGCTCATCTGGGACTTCACCTGTATTATGACTTATTTTACAGTTAGCGTGATCTTCCTCTATGTCCTTATGATTCCCGATATTGGTCTTCTTAGGGACCGATTTCCAGGAAGAAAATGGCTTTACAAACCTCTTTCCCTCGGGTGGACCGGAACCAAAGACCAATGGAGGACGATCAGCAAAACGATCGGCTTCTTGTGTGTCGCTGTCATTCCCATCGCCGTAAGCGTTCATACCGTTGTATCCTGGGTCTTTGGCCTTCAAACTCAACCCATGTGGTTTAGCACGATCTTTGCCCCCTACTTCGTTACGGGAGCCATCTTTTCAGGCATCGCCACCATTATCATTGTTACCATTGCTCTTAGACGGATTTATCATCTGGAGAAATATCTGACTCCTTACCATTTTAATAACATGGGCCTGCTCCTTCTGGTCTTTACCCTTCTCTGGGCTTATTTCACTTTTGCAGAACATCTCACCGTGGCTTATGCCGGAGGAAGCCACGAGCTCGATGTTTTATGGAGTAAACTTACGGGGAGGTATGCCCTTTTGTTCTGGATCATGGTTCTCCTCTGTTTTGTCATTCCTTTCTCTCTGCTGGTCTTTAAACGATCGCCAAAATTCCTGCTTCCTGCCTCCATCTCTGTGGTGATCGGGATGTGGCTGGAACGGTTTCTTATTATCATCCCATCCCTGGCTCACCCGCGTCTCCATTATCCCAGAGGAGCCTATATGCCCTCATGGGTGGAATGGTCTATGATGGCAGGTCTCTGTGCCGGGTTCACCCTGGCCTTTATTCTTTTTTCTAAATTTTTCCCTGTCCTCTCGATCTGGGAACTTGAAAAAGAGGCTCAAGAGAATTGACTCGATCTCAATTATACCAGGAGGCCTATATGAAATGGTTTTTAGAATTATCCCTTTGCTTTTTTCTTCTTCTTTTCTCTCCCTTCCATAGCCTCTATGCCCAGACCCCCAAACCACCAAAAAAGAGCCCCGAACTCTTAAACGTGGGCAAAAAACTATACGATCAATACTGTGCGACCTGTCACGGGCCAAAAGGGGATGGAAAGGGTCCGGTGGGCGCTGCCCTTAAACCTCCACCGAGGGATTTTAATATTCCCTTGAGTCAATGGACTTACGCAAAAGGAAATCTGAATAAAGTATTTGAAGTGATCTCAAAGGGCATTCCCAACACGTCGATGGTGAAATGGGACCAACTCTCTGAACAGGAACGCTGGGGGCTGACCTATTACGTGGCAGAATTTGCAACCTCCAAAACTCCAACCAAGAAAAAATGAAAAAGTAGGGTGAAAAGGATGAAAGAATTTACCTCAGAAGAACTCCAGCAGTTTAATGGAAAAGATGGAAAACCGGTCTATATCGCCTTGGAGGGAAAGGTGTATGATGTAACTCAGAGTCGTCTCTGGTCAAAAGGGATGCATATGAATCGGCATCTTCCTGGAAAGGACCTAAGCGCAGAAATCACCGCTGCCCCTCATGGCCCTGAGGTCCTGGAACGATACCCTCAGGTGGGATTGTTGCAAAAAGGAATTCCAGAGGAGTTGAAGCATCTCCCTTCCAGCCTGCAAACAATTCTTCTGAAATGTCCAATGGCGAGGCGACATCCCCATCCAATGGTCGTCCACTTTCCCATTGCCTTTCTTATAGCATCGTCCTTCTTCTATCTCCTCTATATTCTGTTTTTATATCCTTCGTTGAAAACAACCAGCACCCACTTATTCGTCCTCGGATCGATCTCCACCCCCTTTGCCATTGCCACCGGATTGTTGACTTGGTGGATCAATTACAGGTTAAAACTCACCCTTTTCATCAAGTGGAAGATTCTGCTATCAGTTCTCCTTCTGGCCATTGAGGTCATCCTCATCCTCTTTTGGATCGGTGAGATGGAATTCTCACACCTTTTCTACCTTGTGCTGATTCTGCTCCCAACGCCTGTTGTGACTCTTTTAGGATACGTTGGAGGACAGATGACCTTCCCCTCTGAAAAATAAGGGAGAGATCAAGAACGAAAGGAATCGGAAGGGAGTTATTTCTCAATGCTGGAGGCCTTGGCAATCCTCTCGATATTAAAATTCAATGTCTCGGCAAGGGTGAGAAGTTTGGCGGGGATGGGCTTTTGAATCCCAAAGCTCCATAAGGTTTCTTCCAGAGTTTTAATCGACTCGATCAAGATCTCGTCCATCATATCCTGAGCCTCCAACAACTCAAGGGCCATTCCCCATCGTTTGGAATGGTCAAGGAGAAGGAGGATCTCCTGAATCAGGGTCTCTTGTACCATAAGATCAGAAGATTTCATCTTTCTCAGGATCTCCATCTTTTCTTTCAAAATCTGATTCAATATCCTTAAGGGTTCTTCCCTCCTCAGCTGACACCCATATCGTCTGGACTCCTCAAGAATACGATCAATCGCACCCCGAGCGATCATGGATGAAATATCTTTCTTCAGTTCTTTGATCGCCTGTAGCAACTGATGGCTAAGCGTCATTTCAGCGGCTACCCGAATCTCGAAGGGAACCGTCATTCCTTCTTGAACCAGTAGGTCCATCACCGGTTTTGCCCTATGATAGATCTCTTCATAAACTCCGGAGGGATCCCCGATTTCCTTTTCGATCAACTGGCTAAAGATCTCTCCTCGACTCTCTTTGAGAAGATTGTGAATCGTATAGACCTGATTCCCGAGGAAGGACGTAAGACACGCTTCGAGGGCTTCCTCTCCCAACGCTAAACCTTCCTGTCCCTTCTGTTTTAATGTGTTAAAATTAAGCCCTTCTCTCTCTTCTGAGATCCAATTGCGAGCAAGGACCACCGGCGAAGACAATAATGCGAAAAGGAATGTCTTGGATTCCGGGAGAAGGTCAGAAAGGACATTGACACGTCCCACAATCAGGCACCGGTCTTCTTTTTCTAACCGCTCCTGTTCCTTCGTTTCCATTTGAAAGGAGAAAATCCTTCTTCTCAGCGCTTCCCCATGAAAAAGGGAAGGTAAGACATGGTGATGGACGATTTGCTCCAGAGTGACCTGCCTCGTCTTCACAAATTTTTGATAGATCTGCAGGCCATTGCCTTTTTCGGGATCATTACTTCTGGCCTGCGCCAGGATGTTAAGAAATCTCTTTTCGATCTCTTCATCAGTAAAAGATTCTGCATACTGAATCGCTCTCGCCGCATGCTGGAGGATGAGGAGAGTCTCAAGGCCTGCCAGATCAGCAAAAAACCATCCACAGCTTGTAAACATTCTGAGAGCGTGACGTTGCATTTCGAGAAGGTTGAACCCCTTGAGCCTTTTAGCGGCATCCAATCCGGGCCTGCCGTATCGTTTAAAGAATTGATCCATATGGTAAGAGGACCGATTCAAGATCACATTGATATACCCATCTCTTGCCGCCCAGGGATCATGGAAAATCTTCTCTCCTTCATTCTCAAAGAGAAGGGAGAGGTCGTCCCTCAACTGATTGAGTGCCTCCCTTAAAGGGACCCGCCATTTCTGGTTCCACCCAGGTTGTCCACCGGTGCTGCAACCACAGTCTTCTTTCCATCTGCCTACGCCGTGGCTACAGCTCCAGGCCGTTCCCTCTCCTCGGGGTCCTTCGTCAATCTCCACTTCTTCAAGCGGAGGAAATTTTTTTAGAAAGGCACCGTAATTGATCAATTCCAATCCTTGCTTGATGAACCCTTGACGAAAGGCATAAGCCAGTGCCATCTCTCCGAATTTTTTATGGTGACCGTAAGTCTCACCGTCCGTAGAAACATGGATCAGTTGTTGCGGCTTTTTCCCTTTCCGGCTAACGTGAGCAAACCGCTCACAGAAATGGTCGCCATCCCTTAGTAGATCTCCAAAGGCAATTTCTTTAGAAAGCGCCCCGTCATAAAAGAAAAGATTGATAAAGGCATCCATTCGTTTCTTTCCTGATGAATCTTTTAAAAAGCAGCGATAAGGTTGTGTGGTGTCAATCCTTCCATTGGAGACATCAGTCCACTTTTTGCTACCCAAAGGCCTCACCCTTGCGGCTTGGTATGGGCTCAGGATCAGATACTGAAGACCATGGTTCACGAGTATTTGAAGAGTGGCATAGTTGACAGCCGTCTCAGGAAGCCACATGGCTTCAGGGGACCGGTGAAAATGTTTCTTAAAATCGGCAAGTCCCCAGCGAACCTCTGTTTCCTGATCTCGCTCATTCGCCAAAGGCATGATGAGATGATCGTACACCTGAGCAATTGCATTCCCATGCCCTAATCGTCTCAGGCTGTCCCGATCAGCCTCAAGAATCTTCTGATAGACCAGAGGGTTCTCCTTTTCAATCCAGGAAAGGAGGGTCGGCCCAAAATTGAAATTGAGAAAGGCGTAATTGTTGAAGAGGTCAAGAATCTTCCCCTGCTCATCCATAATCCTGGCGTAGGCATTGGGCCGATAACATTCGAAAGCAATGCGTTCATTCCAGTCATGAAAAGGAGAGGCACTCTCCTCCTGTTCAATCGCATTCAACCAGGGATTTTCCCTTGGAGGCTGGTAGAAATGTCCATGGATCGCAACGAAGGCTTTTCTCATCTTTCCCTTATTCCTTTCGGCTCCATTATCTTATAAAAGAATCCAATATTTCAAATCAATTTTTAAGGTGAAGGAGATTCAACGCGATCCGAGTCTCCTTGACTTCATGTAAAAAAAATTTATAATAAAACTAAAGAATGTCGCGGGGAGTTGGGATGTGCCTGGCTGAGAGGGTGACCGGACAGTCACCGACCCGCTGAACCTGACCTGGATAATACCAGCGGAGGGATCGACAGAAACATGACCATCGAATGCCGACCCTTCGGGTCGGTTTTTTTGTTTCGAAGGGAGAAACGATGATGGTTCTTGGAAACGAACACCTGTCACACACCCTTCAGAAAGTCCGGGATAAGAAGCCTGTCGTTCACGCCATTACCAATTGGGTCACGGCTAATGATGTTGCCAATTCCCTATATGCGATTGGGGCTCGTCCCATCCTGGCGATTGCACAAGAAGAGATAGAGGACATAACGTCAAAGACTCATGCCCTCGTTCTCAACTTTGGAACTCCTACTCCATCCCGTTTTGAAGTCATACTCTTAGCCGGTCGACGAGCGAACAGAGAGGGACATCCTGTAATCCTTGACCCCGTAGGCGCAGGAGCCTCTCCATTTCGGACCGAATCGTTAAAGAAAATTTTATCCAACCTCAAGATCGCTGTCATCAGAGGAAATCGCTCGGAGATTGGAGCTCTCGCTGGCCAGAAGAGTTTCTTGGCTGGGGTGGATTGCGTTTCAGCGCCAAATGATCTGGAACAAGCGTGTAGAGATCTCTCTCAAAAAACAGGGGCGGTCGTGGTCGCCAGTGGCCCCGAGGACCTGATTATCTCTTCAGAGAAAAAAACGGTGGTGGAAAATGGCCATCCTATGATGGGTCAAGTGACAGGGATGGGGTGTATGCTAACAGCAGTGATCGGTGCCTTCCATGCCGTGGAAGAGGATCCTGTGGTGGCAACCATAAGCGCTGTGGCCTTCTTTGGCCTCGCGGGTGAACAGGCAGGGCGTTTAGCCAAAGGGCCAGGCACATTTCGGCCAGCCTTTTTCGACGCCCTTTATTCATTAACCACTCAGCAGTTGTGTGATGGCATGAAGATAAGGTCTTGAAAGGGAGGAAAGATATGGAGACAAAAACGATTGCAAGAGCTGTTATCCTCGTTGCGGTCGGCGTGGCCATCTCCCCTTTTACCAGTATTCCGATCGGCATCGCCAAAATCAATCCAGCCCAGCATGTTGTCAACGTCTTGGGCGCCATCCTTCTCGGACCGTGGTGGGCAACGGGTATTGCCCTCATCATCGGGATTCTCCGAAATGCTCTCGGAACCGGAACTCTCCTTGCCTTTCCCGGGGGGATGATCGGTGCCTTTCTCGCAGGCATGGCCTATCGTTACTCTCGGAACATCTATGTTGGTGCCCTTGGAGAAATCATAGGCACGGGACTGCTCGGAGCCATCGTAAGTGCTCTGGTTGTTGCCCCTGTTTTGATGGGAAAGTCCATGGCCCTTGGTGCCCTGATCATTGCCTTCTCGGGAAGCACCATCCTCGGAGCGATCCTTGGACTCTTCGGTCTCAAACTTCTTGAAAGGGCTGGTCTGGCCAGATTAAAACCGGAGAAAGGTTGAAATTCGAATGATCCTCCGCTTTGAGGGAGTCTCTTACTATTATCCCGGTCTCAATCGTCCTGCCCTCGATGGACTTGATCTCAACGTTCATTCCGGAGAGAGCCTCCTTGTTGCGGGTGCCAGTGGAAGTGGAAAATCGACTTTCTGCCGGGCCTGCATCGGACTGATCCCCCATTTTCATCATGGAAGGTTGAGCGGGAAGGTCTTTGTAGATGGGCTCGATACGGTTCAATTCCCTGTCCATGAACTCTTTCGCCATGCCGGATTGGTCTTCCAGAATCCCGATGCCCAGCTTTTCAATCAGACGGTCGAGGCAGAACTGGTTTATGGTCTGGAGAGTCTCGGGATAAGTTCTTCTGAAATTGAACAAAGATTAGCCTGGGCAAGCAAGTTGGCCGAACTCGATGCTCTGATGAACCGTTCCCCTTACACCCTTTCCGGAGGTGAAAAGCAGCGAGTTGCCCTTGGAGCGATTCTCACCCTTCGCCCCAAACTCCTTCTTCTGGACGAGCCCTTCACCCATCTTGATCCCGAAGCAACGGAGATGCTCAGGAGAATTCTTCGATCGATGAAATCTGAAGGAATCACCATCCTCGTTATAGAACACAGGCTTCATGAGATCATCCAGGATATGGATCGGATGATTATTCTTCATCAGGGAAGAGGTGTTGCAGATGGCACTCCGAATCAGGTACTCGCTGACGACCTCTCTCCTTATGGCCTTAACCCTCCGCCTCTATTAAAAATTTTCAGAGAATTTGGGATTAAAAAACCGATCTTCAATATAGATGAAGCAATCCAGAACCTGACCCACCAAAACCTATTAGATCACTTCTATGATCATCTGGTCCACCCCCCGGTCATTCCGTCTAAACTCTCTACGGCTTCAAACGAACCTGTGGTCGAGATAGAGGGTCTCTGGTCCAGAAACAACGGGAGTCCCATACTCCAAGGGATTGATCTTTTCATTAGGAAGGGAGAATGTGTTGCCCTGCTTGGTCGAAATGGAGCAGGTAAGACAACTCTGATCAAACACCTCAATGGGTTGTTAAAACCGGAGCGGGGTCTCGTCAGAATCTTTGGAATCGATACCAGGAAAAGACCTGTCTCAGAACTCTCCCGAAAAGTCAGCCTCGTCTGGCAGAACCCAAATGACCAGATTTTTCAGCCCACAGTCCGGCAAGAGGTCTTGACAGGACCAAAAGCGTTTAAATCTTACGATGGTTCATGGTGTGACGAACTTTTTAACCGCTTTGGCCTCCTTCCTCTTCTCGATCGCTCTCCATTTGCTTTGAGTGAAGGCCAAAAGAAGAGAGTTTCCTTTGCCACCGCTTTATCGGTCAAGCCTGATCTGGTTGTTTTCGATGAACCCACAGCCGGCCAGGATGAACCTTCCAGGTATCAACTCACCTCCATTTTCGGTCAACTCCGTGCAAAAGGGCAGACGATTCTCTTCGTAACCCATGATCTCGAATTTGCTGCGGAACACGCCAGCCGCTGGATTCTCCTTGCAGATGGGAAGATCATCGGGGAGGGTTCTCCTGATGAAGTGATGGCCCAATCGAGGATCATGGAAAAGGCAGGACTTCAGCCCACTCAGCGATTTCAATTGATCCAGGCTATAACGCGTTTAAAGGAGAAGAAAAATTGAAACCGTCGATTCTCGATCCTCGTTCCAAGCTGGTCTTGGTAGGGGTGGCCATGGTCTTATTGATGGCTTTTAGCCTGGTAACCTTCCAGATGATCTCTCTGGGGATATTGATCCTCTATGTCTTTTGCCTTCGCCTTTACCGACTTTGGTTCAATTACCTGAAAGGGTTGAGTGTCGCTGTCCTCTGTTTCTTCCTCATTGCCTGGCTGGCTTTTGATCTCCGGACAGGAATGGTGTCAGGCTTTCGGCTGGTCAACCTCGGAACGGTTTTCTTCCTCTTTTTTCAGACCACTCCGCCTGAAATTCTTTCAAATGCGTTACTCAAAATGGGATGTCCTTATCCTTTTACCTTCGTGCTAAGTGGTTCAATGCAGTTCATCCCGACCCTCATCCGTCATGCCCGAAACATCCGCGATGCCCAGCGTTCAAGAGGAATTCCCATCGACGGAGGCATCCGAAGTCTTTTATACTTTCCCGCCTTTGCTGGCCCTCTGCTGATCCAATCTTTTAAATTTGCGGACGAATTGGCAGAGGCAATGGAAGCACGGGGCTTCGGAACATCAGGCAGAACTCTTCGCCATGAACCACGGTTCAAAAGGGTGGATTGGATCGTGGTCTTAGGTAGCTTGATCGGTTTCTTTATTCTTCTGTTGAGTCGAATCTTTTTATCTTGACACCCTTTTTAAGTCAAACTATACTTCCTTCGATTTAAATTAAGATTCAATAATCCACCATGTAACACAGTTCCAAAGGAGAATCGATATGCCACGACGAAATGACATCCATAAAGTCATGATTATTGGTTCAGGTCCAATCGTCATCGGTCAGGCTTGTGAATTTGACTATTCCGGCACTCAGGCCTGTAAAGCTCTGCGTGAACTGGGTTACAAGATTGTGCTCGTCAATTCAAACCCAGCAACCATTATGACTGATCCGGGAATGGCAGATGCGACTTATATCGAGCCACTCAACCTTCAGAGAATGAAAGACATTATCGAAAAAGAACGACCAGACGCTCTTTTGCCCAATCTTGGAGGCCAGACAGGGCTCAATCTTTCCTCTGAATTGGCCCGGACAGGCGTCCTTGAACAATATGGCGTAAAGATTATCGGGGTGGATATCGATGCCATAGAGAGAGGAGAGGACCGGCTAGCTTTTAAGGAGACGATGAAACGGCTGGGGATCGAAATGCCCCGAAGTAAAATTGCTCTGACCGTGGAAGAAGCTGAGGAGATCGCTGCGGAACTCGGGTATCCGGTGGTCATTCGGCCTGCCTATACCCTTGGAGGTACAGGAGGAGGATTAGTTTACAACATAGAGGAGTTGCGTGCGGTGGCCAGCCGTGGGATCTCGGCGAGCCTTGTCGGTCAGATTTTGGTAGAAGAGTCCGTCTTGGGATGGGAGGAATTGGAACTTGAGGTTGTCCGAGACTCTAAAAACCAGATGATCACCGTCTGTTTTATTGAAAATGTGGATGCTATGGGGATTCACACCGGTGATTCCTTCTGTACTGCTCCAATGCTGACCATCTCTCCTGACCTTCAAAAAAGACTTCAAAAATATTCCTATGACATTGTCGAAGCCATTCAGGTCATTGGAGGCACGAACATCCAGTTTGCTCATGATCCCGAAACCGATCGAGTGGTCGTTATCGAAATCAACCCTAGAACCTCACGCTCCTCGGCCCTTGCCTCTAAAGCGACGGGTTTTCCTATCGCCCTTGTTTCGGCGAAACTGGCTGCGGGTATGACCTTGGATGAAATCCCTTACTGGAGAGAGGGAACCTTGGATAAATATACGCCATCCGGAGATTATGTGGTGGTGAAGTTTGCCCGCTGGGCTTTTGAAAAATTTAAAAATGCCCAGGACAAACTCGGCACCCAGATGCGCGCCGTGGGTGAGGTGATGAGCATCGGGAAGACATATAAAGAGGCCCTTCAGAAATCTATCCGATCGCTTGAAATCGGACGCTATGGACTTGGCTTTGCCAAGGATTTTAATCAAAAAAGTATTGATGAATTGATGGATCTTCTGACCGAACCTTCGAGCGAACGACAGTTTATCATGTATGAGGCCCTCCGCAAAGGGGCAACCGTGGAAGACCTTTATAAAAAGACCTATATCAAACCTTGGTTCATTGAACAGATGAAGGAACTGGTCGAACTGGAAGAGAAGATCCTGAAGCATAGGGGAAAACCCCTGCCTGATGCGTTATTGGTACAGGCAAAGAAAGATGGTTTTGCAGACAGATATCTTGCCAATCTCCTCGGCCTTCCAGAAAAAGAGATCAGAAATCGAAGAATCTCTTTAGGGGTGGTCCAGGGGTGGGAGCCTGTGCCGGTCAGTGGAGTAGAAAACGCCGCATACTACTACTCCACTTACAATGCACCTGATCAGGTAAACGTCAGCAATAGGCCAAAGGTCATGATTTTGGGGGGAGGTCCAAATCGGATCGGACAGGGAATCGAATTCGATTACTGCTGTGTTCACGCCGCTTTTGCCCTTCGCGATGAGGGATATGAGACCATTATGGTGAATTGCAATCCCGAGACGGTTTCAACAGATTATGACACATCCGATAAACTTTATTTTGAACCTTTAACGGTAGAGGACGTCTTAAGCATTTATGAAAAGGAGAAACCTCTGGGTGTCATCGTCCAGTTTGGCGGGCAGACCCCACTCAATATTGCAAAAGAATTGGCAGAAGCAGGAGTTAAGATTATCGGGACCTCACCGGAAACAATTGATCTTGCCGAGGATCGGGATCGTTTCCGCCAGATGATGGCAAAATTAGCCATTCCTATGCCTGAATCCGGCATGGCCAGCAATCTTGAGGAGGCGTTACGAGTGGCGGAAAAGATTGGATATCCCCTCATGGTCAGGCCCTCCTATGTTCTTGGAGGACGGGGGATGGAGGTCGTCCATGATGAGGAGATGCTCAAACAGTACGTGGCTGCAGCAGTAGGGGTAACACCTGAGCGACCTATCCTCATTGATAAATTCCTGGAAAATGCCATCGAGACAGAGGCCGATGCCATCTCTGACGGCACCGATGCCTTTGTGCCTGCTATCATGGAACATATTGAGCTCGCGGGAGTTCACTCCGGAGATTCCGCCTGTGTGATTCCTCCCATCAGCATTCCAGCTAAACATCAGGAGACTATTACAGAATACACCCGGCGGATCGCCATCGAACTTAACGTCATTGGTTTGATGAATATCCAGTATGCCATTGCCCATGACCGGGTTTTTGTCCTGGAAGCCAATCCCCGTGCATCCCGTACTGTCCCTCTTGTCTCAAAGGTTTGCAACATTCCAATGGCACGGCTGGCCACGAAGGTAATGCTTGGTAAAAGATTGAGTTCTCTCAACCTGAGACCCAAATTCGTCAGGCACTTCGGCGTCAAAGAGTCTGTCTTTCCGTTCAATATGTTTCCTGAAGTCGATCCAGTGCTTGGACCTGAGATGCGTTCTACTGGAGAAGTTTTAGGAATGGCAGACACCTTTGGCCTTGCCTATTTTAAAGCGGAGGAGGCCGCTCAGCAACTTTTGCCCACTGAAGGAACGGTTCTCATCACCGTTTCAAAAAGCGATCGACCCGCTGTTCTTGAAGTGGCACAGGAATTTGTGAGGCTCGGGTTTAAGATAAAAGCAACCAATGGTACCCACCGATTTCTTTTCGATCATGGAATCGAATCTGAACCCATTCTGAAGATGCATGAAGGTCGGCCCAATATTGTCGATGGCATTAAGAATGGAGAGATTCATCTTGTCATCAACACGCCCAGCGGTAGATTGAGCAAAGAGGATGATTCCTACATCCGTAAGACAGCCATCAAATATAAAATTCCTTACATCACCACCTTAGCCGCGGCTATTGCTGCTGCTAAAGGCATTGCCGCCTACCGCCAGGGAAAAGGTGCTGTCCGTTCCCTCCAGAGCTACCATGAAGATATTCATTAATTTATAGGAGATGGAAGGGTGGAGAATTTTGTAAAAAAGATAAACTCTAAATACAAACGTCTTATTCCTAAACAAACTCACAACCCAAATTAAAAACTGAAAATCATTCTTTAGACTTTGGGTGTTAGGTTTATTTAGAGTGGTGTTTTAAGTTTAAGAGTTGATTTGTTCCTTATTTCAATTCAGGAAGATAGCCCGCCTTCCTTAACCACTGCTCGGTCAGCTTCATACCCTCTTCGAGAGAAAAACGGGGTTGATACCCTAACTCACGCTTCGCCTTTTCGATGCTGAAGTGCGATTGGCGCGTAAGATATCTTACGGCCTCGCGTGAAATTTTGGGTGGCTTTGCAGTAAATTTCGAGCTCATCTCCATTGCCAGTGCAATCACTTTCGCAATCCCTTCGGGAACGGATCGGAGATCAGGCTTTCCAGCCATTCGGGCATAGTATCCGAAAAATTCCTTCCATGGCACAGGGTTCCCATCGCTGATCAAATAGGCCTGGCCTACAGAAGCTTCGTTTTTCGTTGCTGCAAGTGTGGCATTGATGAGGTTATCAATATAGACATAGTTACAGAGGCCTCTCCCTCCGTTGATGAGGATCATTTGGCCTGATTGGATCTGTTTGATGGGACGGACAGTCCAGGGATTCGAGTGCGGCCCGTAGACATTGGCAGGCTGAATAATGACCACAGGAATTCCCTTCTCATGATGGGTAGCCCAGACAACTTTCTCGGCTTCGATCTTTGTGTCACAATAGAGATTCCCACAGGGCTGGTAAGGTGTTGTTTCGTTAACCCGGTCCGGTGGGTTCATTCCATAAACAGCTACACTGCTGAAATGGATAAACTTCTTAATACCCGCTTCGATGGAAGCCTTTAGAATGTTCTTCGTGCCCTCCACATTGGTTCGATAAAAGACCTCCCGATCTCCAGTCTCTCGAACCATGGCCGCACAATGGAAAACGAGATCACATCCCTGGACAGCTTTATGCAACGAATCCAAATCGAGCAGATCTGCATGCACAATCTCCAGCGGAAGTTTTTTTAGACGTTCCGCCTTCTTTAGAGTTCGAACCATAGCACGAACGCGCACCCCTTCTTCTGTTGCCAGCCGTTCTGCGAGACGACTCCCAATAAAACCCGACGCCCCTGTCACCAATGCCTTTAGTCCTTGAATCTCCATTCGATTCTCTCAACCTAATGGTTCTTATTTCCCCTGGGATTTAAGGTAGTCTTTCCAGAAGGGCGAGATGTCCCGCAACCTCTGGATGATCGGCGGAAGATGCTCGATGATGTAGTCCATCTCTTCTTTGGTGTTGTAAATGGAAAGGCTGAAACGGATGGAGCCGTGGGCTGCGGTAAAAGGAACGCCCATGGCTCTGAGGACGTGGGAAGGCTCAAGGGAGCCTGAGGTACAGGCAGACCCTGAAGACGCACAGATCCCCAGATCGGAGAGCAATAGGAGAATGGATTCTCCTTCTACATATTCAAAACTGACGCTCAACGTATTGGGAAGTCGGTTGTTCCGGTCTCCATTGACCAGAGTATTCGGGATTTTCTCCAGGATCTTCGTTTCAAGGTAATCTCTTAGGGCTTTAACTCTCGTATTCTCATCGCCGAGATGCTTCTTTGCCAGTTCACAGGCTTTTCCGAGGCCGATGATGTAGGGAACATTTTCTGTCCCTCCTCTGCGTCCTTTTTCCTGATGGCCTCCAATGATAAAGGGAGAAAATTTTGTTCCTTTCCGGATATAGAGCACTCCAATTCCTTTAGGTGCATGGAGTTTATGACCTGAAATAGAGAGCATATCGATCGTCGATTTCTTCATATTTAAAGGAATCTTACCAGCAGCCTGAACGCCATCGGTGTGAAAAGGAATTCCCCTTGCTTTTAGAATCTGACCGATCTCTTCTATGGGAAAGATCACTCCCGTCTCGTTATTGGCATACATAATGGAAACCAGAGCCGTATCATCTGATATCGATTCCTTTAACTCATCCAGATCCAGTCGTCCTTCTCGATCCACACGAATCTCTGTCGTCCGATACCCTTTTCGATTCAAATAGGAAGTCACATTCAAGACGGCAGGATGCTCGACCCTTGAAGTAACAAAATGGCGCTTTTCGGGATAGGAGTCAAGGGTTCCAAAAATGGCTGCGTTATCACTTTCAGTGCCACAACTCGTAAAAACAATCTCTGAAGGGTCTGCTCCCAAAAAATCAGCCACCTGTTCCCTCGCCTCGTTCACCTTCTTTTGAACCTGCCCCCCAAAGAAATGCATACTGGAGGGATTCCCGTACAGGTCAGAAAAATAAGGTAACATCACCTCAACCACTTCAGGAGCAACTCGGGTTGTCGCATTATTATCTACATAAACAGTCCTCACGGTTTAACCTCCTCCACGACGATATCATCGCTGACAAATTCCTTCAATTTTGATTCCACATACTGTTTTAAGGTGAATTCGGAACTGGGGCAAAAAGAACACTTCCCTCTCAGGGCAACATAGACTTTACTTCCCTCGACATCGATCAACTCCAGATCTCCGCCATCCGCTTTTAATGCAGGAACAATTTCTCTGCCCAGGGTTTCTTCGATCAACTTAATCTTTTGAATGTTGGTAAGCTTTTTCCTTTCTGGTCTCTGGAGAATCCCTTCTTGTTCCATCTCTTTTCTCACCTTTTCGAGGATGGCCTCGATTTTAGGATGGCATTTAGCACACCCTCCTCCAGCCTTTGTATAATAAGTAACCTGTTCAACTGTCTTTAGGTCGTTCTCTCGGACCGCTTTGATAATCTCTCTATCCGTCACTCCGAAACATTTACAGACAATTTCGAAATCTTCTTTAACAACCTTCTGCCCCCGATAATTGGCAATGGCGGCTTCAAGGGCTTCTCTTCCCATGACCGAACAATGCATCTTCTCTTCCGGGAGCCCCCCTAAATAATTTGCAATATCCTGGTTGGTCACCTTTTCCGCCTCTTCAAGAGTCATCCCTTTAATCATCTCTGTCAGGGCTGATGAAGAAGCAATAGCACTTGCACATCCGAATGTCTTAAATTTGACCTCCTTAATCCTTTTATTTTCGTCCAGTTTAAAGCTGAGTCTCAATGCATCTCCACAGGCAAGGGAGCCAACTTCTCCCACGCCGTCCGGGTTTTCAATCTCCCCAACATTTCTTGGATTAAGGAAATGATCCTTTACTTTATCTGTATAATCCCACATAAAATCCCCCTCATATTTTTTAAATTATAAATATAATTTTTACATCACGTCAACCTTTTTAAGAAAATATATGATTACTACATTTCAGGTTTAACTCCTTTTCATGCAGAAGAAAAAATAAACCCTCCCTCGTCCATTCAGGATAAAAAAATAAGGGGAATCCATAGATACCACTTAGAATAAGAATATTGAAATAATAAAAAAGTATAATTTTTTTATTCGTTAATTTTATTTAAATATCAATCAATTATATTGAATTAATTGATTTATACCCTATCTAAGCGTATATAAAAATAATACATATTTTATCGAGCGCCCTACTGAAAATTAGATTAAATTTTAAAAAACATTAATAAATTCAAAATATTATGATAATTTTATAAAAAATGTTAACGTTGGCATTCTTAATGCTATTAATAGGGTGAAGTTAATAAAAAATAAAAAGGAGGAAAGAGAGATGAAAAAGATCGAGACCTTAAAAGCAGGATTGATAGGAGCAGTGGCAACCATGATTGCAACTCCGGCATTTGCTCGGACGGTTGAGCTCAAAGAGGCAGGAGCTGCCCTTTGGGTCTTTGCAGCCATCGGAGCAATCATCGTTCTTCTTCAGCTGATTCCGGCTGCCATTCTATTCTTCAGCTTCATTGGAACGACAATCTCGACCGCTCTTAAGAAGGAGAAGGTGGCTCCAGAAGAGGCAATGGTTCCTGTGGCTGAGCCTGTCGTTGTAAAGAGATAAAGACGACAAGAGAAACAGCCCTGCCTTTCCTTGGAAGAAGCCAAAGAACATTAAGCCGGGTAATCATCTTAGCGATGATATGAAAGGGGGACTGGCAATGTTTAAGATCAGTGCTTCAAATGTGGTAGGGCTCATCATCCTGATGTGCATTTTGGCTTCGATGGTATCCATTGCCATCATGCAAGTCGTCAGGACGGTCGAAGAAATTGGTCCCAGTATCTATATTGTCGGAGGAGCGGTGGTAGTGGTGGGAACACTCATTCCCATTATGCTCATCATCTTGATCAAGCACTTAAAAAGATTGAGTTAAAGTGTTTACCAGGTCCCCGAAAACGATCAATTGACAATTCATCTATCCTCCCATTAATATGAGAGAGCAGGTAAGAGCGTTGGCCTGCTCTTTTTGTTTCTTATGAAAGATTTTTCGTCAACTTATCCGCAATTCTAACAACCCAAGATACAAATCAATATTGGAGGTCCTATGGGAAAGGAGATTTACAAAACGCTCGCCCGACACCTTTCCGCCTTAGGAATGGGGGGTCCTCAAAAGGAGGAATCGGTTGAAATCCTTTTTGAAAATTTTACTCCTGAAGAAGCAGAAGCGGCTCTGGCCATTCCTACAAAGACCATTCCTTTTGAACTCACTACCTTAAGAAAGTTCAATGGATTAATGTTTGACGATTTGAACATAGAAACCTCTTTTGATCTCTTACGAAGGAGTTTGGACTCGATGGGAAAAAGAGGTTATATAGGAGATAAATTTCGTCAGATTGGAATTCAGGGGAGGCAAGGAACACATGGAGAAGCTCTTCTATCCTAAATCGGTGGCTGTGATTGGGGTTTCGGAAAGACCTGACAACCTGGCGCGAAACATCGTTGAAAATCTCTTCGAATTTAAATTCAATGGGGAGATTTTCCTGGTGGGCAGAAAAGAGGGTATTCTCTTCGGACGAAAAATCCTCACCTCCATAGATCAACTTCCCGATTATGTTGAAGTGGCCGTCATCCTCACCCCTGCTCAAACGGTTCCCGATCTGGTCGAGGCCTGTGGCCGGAGAGGAATCCGCTGGGTCATTATTGAAACTGGAGGATTCAGAGAATATTCAGAGGAAGGAGGTAAATTGGAGCAAACCATCCTTCAAATCGCCCGGAAATGGAAAATCCGAATCGTAGGGCCCAACGGGATTGGAATCGCCAACATCGAAAATGGGTTTGTGGTGCCTTTTGTCAAATTGAAGAGGGGACCCGTAAGCAAGGGAAAACTTTCCATTTTAGCTCAGAGTGGGGGAGTACTTCTCTCCTATGCCAATCATATGATTAGCGCTAATGTAGGCATTTCCAAGATGGTGAGCATGGGAAATAAATTAGACCTCAATGAAATCGACTACCTGAAATATCTGATTGCCGATCCCCAGACCGAGATTATTGGCCTCTATCTCGAGAGCCTCGAACGCGGTAGAGAATTAATGGAAATCGCTCGCTCCACCTCCAAACCCATTATCATCCATAAAGCCAACACCGGAGAAGGAAGCCGCCAGATTGCCAAACTTCATACCGCTGCTTTGGCCAATGATGATCGGGTCGTTGAGGCGGCTTTGAAACAAACAGACATCATTCGCACCAAGGACTTCCGTTCCTTTGTCAATGCGGTCAAAATTCTCTCTCTTCCCCCCTGTAAAGGGAGAAACCTTGTGATCATTTCTCGTTCCGGAGGGATTGGCGTCGTAGCCGCAGACTCGGCAGAACGACATGGGTTTCGCCTTCTGCCGCCTGACCCGAAACTCCAGGAGCAGTTCCACAGCCTTTTCCGGGCAAAGGTCATCCAGCCTACCAATCCGCTCGATCTTGGAGATCTCTTCAATTTCGACATCTATACGACAATTCTTGAGCAGGCTCTGAGGTTCCAGGTGGTTCATAGTGTTCTCTTTCAGCATGGAGCAACGGCTGAGGAGAAAGAGCCCTCGAGAAAATTTATCCAGGCTGTTAAAGAGCTTGCCTTTCGCTACGAAAAACCGGTCGCCCTGCAATACAATACCGACGAGGAGGAACTCGCCTATATTAAGAGAGCCCTTGATTATCCTATCTTCACTGAGCCAGAAGATGCCTTAACAGCGCTGGCCATTTCAAGGGATTATTACCGGAGGCTGACAACGTTGAAGGAAGAACCTCCTCTCTTTCCCGTTGAACGAGATCATGCAGCCAGGGTCATCCAAAAGGCGATCGAAGAGAGAAGAGATCCCCTTCTTCATGAATCGATGGAGATACTTCAGACTTATGGTATTTCGGTGGCTGATTATCAGATCGTTGATCGAAAAGAAGCATTAAAGAAGGCCTTAGAGAACGCAGGAATCCCGGCGGCCATGAAAGTCATCTCTCCAGAAATTTCTCACAAATCGGATGTGGGGGGAGTGGTTCTCCACATTGATTCCTTAAAGAAGGCAGAAGAGGCCTACGATAGGCTTAAAGAGTTAAGCTCAGGAAAACTGAAAGGTGTCCTCGTGCAAAAAATGATCTCCGGTGGAAAAGAAGTCATTCTGGGAGCAAAACGAGATCCATCATTTGGTCCTGTTCTCCTCTTTGGATTGGGTGGGATCTATGTGGAGGTCCTCAAAGAGACTTCCCTCCGGGTGGCTCCCATCAATCGGTCTGAGGCATCGGAGATGATTTCTGAACTAAAGGGCTCTGCAATCCTTAAAGGAGTGAGGGGGGAAAAACCCTCAGACCTTGAGGCCCTCATTGAAATGCTGCTCCGGTTATCTCAAATAATGATCGATTTTCCAGAAATTGAAGGAATGGATATCAATCCAGTAATGGCACTTGAGAAGGGAGCGGTTGGCGTGGATGCTCGAATCCTCCTCAGCAAAGGGCCAGGGGCCTAAGGCTCAGGGTATCAGGAAAACATTTATTGATGAAACACCAAGCGGGATGGGCAAAGCTTTTTGCCCTTCTTGATTAAATCCCCAAGGTCTCTCCCACAAGAATCACGTTCATATCGATACGCGTCGGTTTCTTGGCTAACGTTACATAGATATTGCAAATTCGTTCCGGAGATTTACAATCAGCGCACACACCTGTCTCTGCGCAGGGCGTCTTTCTGCCAAGCCGTTTGGCATTTTGAGGGGCTGTCCATTCCTTCAGCCTCTTCTCCGCTGCCTCAATATCCTTTACAATCTTGTTCACCCCACAGACGATGATCGTTTTTTGGGGTCCGATCAACATGGCTCCGACCCGATTGCCTGAGGCATCAACATTAAAGAGTTTTCCATCCTCGGTAATTGCATTCGTGCTTGAAATAAAGACATCTGCTGAGAAGGATTGCCTTATCAGATCCATGACTTCTTCAGTTGTCTTACCCTGACGCATGGGCCAGAGAAATCGAATCTTTCGATTTCCAAGAGCCTCAAGTAATTCAATCTGTCCCAACGTGACAGAGCCTCCCACTGCAACGGTTGCTCCGTCCGGTATCTGCTTCATCACCTCTTCGCAGGCGGATTTAGAATCCGGTACAAAGAGAGCCCCAAAGTTATTTTTCTTTAAGGCATCGATCGTCCTTTCAACCTGTTTTTCCTGAAACCACTTCTGCCATTGTTCCATAGGTCATTCCTCCTTTTTCAGGTATCGCGCTCTCACCTCTTTCCTCCTGCCACAACTATACGCCCCTTCAGGACAGGGCCCCGAAAGACAGGGAGGGCCCCCTCTTTCAAAGATCGTCGGGGCCACGCTCTGGCACCGCCTGAGCATTTCCTCAGCCACCTGTCGGATCTCCCATTGAGAACGGTAGCAGCAACGCATTCTAAAAAAGTGAAGTAACTCTCGGGCATTCATGGTCACCATGATCTTTGTATCTACCGCATTGGGAAGAACAAATCGTGCATCCTGGTTAGCCAATTCTCCCTGAATCCCTTTCTCATGAAGCCTTTTGACGATCTCATCGTATGCCCTCTGGGCTTGGACCATGAAACCTTCAAAATATTTCTTCAACACTTTATCCGCCTTAATCACGGGAGGGATGATATACTCAAATCCTTTTTCTTCACTGATATATCTCTGCGATTGCTGGGAGTAGGAGGCAAGCCGGTGTCTGACCAGTTGATGGCTGCAGGCTCTTGAGATCCCTTCGATGGCGAACGTGAAGGAAGCATGTTCGATCGGGCTGACATGGCCCATCTCCATCAGTTTTTTAACAAACCCCTTCTGGTCTTTGGTTTTGATCCTCTTTTTTAATGACCTGAGGTCCGCAGGACTATAACAGAGCTTTGCGGCCAGAGCCACCACTTCCTCCGGATGGGGAGTGTGGTGGAGCAGGATGACTTTTAAGGTGGACTCTCTGATTTTGTGGGTCATCACCTCTCCTCAACCGATTGTTCTTTCTTAATCAATTTGCCTTATTATACAACCTCCCTCTTGCCATTGCCATTTTGCCCATGATACTTTCCTGAAAAACAGAGGATCCTGTTTTTAAAGAAAGTTTTTTTGCATTCCACTCCCTTTTAGAGTAATGGTATTATTAGAATCTCGCAGATTCAGAGAAAGGAGGGGGACGCTGATGAAGCAGGTCTTTTCGGTCATTTGGATTCTTCATTCATTCTTCTTTTTCCTTTATCCATGGGCAGGGAGCGAAGCTCAAACAATGGGGTTTGCGATCCCTTTCCCCAATCTTACCTTCACTCAGCCTTTGAGTAAAGGGGAACAGACTTACCTCGGAGTCCTCCCAAAGACTAAATTCTCTTTCCGTGAGATCAAGGGTGAGTTGATCCTCGTCGAACTGCTCAACACCTACTGCTTTAATTGTCAGAAGCAGGCCCCTATTTTCGTTGAATTATACTCATCCATCAAGCAGAACCCGACCTTAAAGGACAAGGTGAAGATGATCGGAATCGCCGCTGGCAATAATCCCGATGAAGTAAAAGCTTTCAAAGAAGAGTATCAAATCCCCTACCCCATCTTGAGTGATCCAAAATTCGAAGCTCACATGGCTGTTGGAAGCCCTCGAACCCCTTTCACCATCTGGGTGAGAAAAGATTCTCAGGGAAATGGCGTGGTCGTCAGCACCCATCTTGGTCTAATCGAATCAAAGGAGAAGATTTTTTCTGAAACAAGAGCAGTGCTTCAGTACAACCTCGCCCTTCTTAAACCTAAGAAAGGGACGATCTACGAGGGTGATGATCTCACTCCCCCTATGACCGAAGAGGAATTGCGGGCGAGAGCCAGAAAGGGGATGGAAGCTTCAGGAGGCAAGGTCCTTCAAATGGATAAGGTTGTTCTTAAGGATGGAGACACGATCTTTGTCGGGAAAGTCGATCTGGGAGGCCGGCAGGAAAACCTCTTCTCAAAATTGGTAGGCAGGCGGGCCGTCTGCGACATCTGCCATGATACCTTTTTCATTTACACCTTTGATTCCACGGGGAAGGTGATCGATATCGTCCCTATTCAGCTCACCAAAATCGACAACCTCCATTGGACAGAGGAAGAGATCAAGAAATTAAAGAGCCGCACCGTGGGGCGGTCCCTCCTGAAACCCTTCTCCTTCGACGCTAACGTCGATTCGGTTTCAGGAGCCACCATCACAGCGGTTTTAATCTTTGATAGCCTCGATAGAGCCAAAGAGATTTTTGAAAGACTGAAGAAAGAAGGATATATGAAGTGAGGTCATGAAGAAGAAAGGTGTTTACCCTATCTCCATTTGTGTCATTTTTTGTATCATCTTTCTACCCACCTTCTCTTCCCCTTCCTTGTCCACGAACGTATACAAATATCATCAGGTCGCCATGGGGACTTTCATCGAAATAACCCTCCTGAGCGATGATGAAGAACCAGCAAGAAAAGCCTCTCTCCAGGCTTTTCAGGAGATCAAATGGATTGAGCAGTTGATGAGCCCATGGATTGAAAGGAGTGATGTCTTCCGTGTTAATCGTTCTGCGGGACAGCAATGGGTTAAGGTTTCTCCAGAAACACTGGAAGTGATCAAAAGAGCTCAAAAAATATCTACACTATCAGACGGAGCCTTTGATATGACGATCGCCCCTCTTGTGGATCTTTGGAGAAAGGCGAGAGAGAAAGGAATCCCTCCTTCTTCTGAAGAAGTGAGACGCCTTCTACCATTGGTCAATTTCAGAGATTTATTGGTCCACTCGGAAGGAAAAGTCCTTTTGAAAAGGAAGGGGATGGCCATCGATCTTGGCGGAATTGCAAAAGGCTATGCGGTGGACCGGGCGTTCGAGATGTTAATGTCTCTAAGTTTTAAAAACCTTATTGTTAACGCTGGCGGGGATTTAAGGACTGGAGGGACGAACAATCATAAACCCTGGTCTATCGGGATTCAGCACCCGAGATCAAACGAAAAGATCATGGCCAAGATCTCTGTGTCCGACTCGGCCGTTGCCACTTCAGGGGATTATGAAAAATTCTTTATTCATCAGGGGAAACGCTATCATCACATCCTCAACCCTAAAACAGGTTTTCCGGCGAACGGATGCCAGAGTGTGACAATCCTTGCTCAGAGTTCGATGATGGCTGACGCACTGGCCACTGCCGTCTTTGTCCTTGGCCCTGAAAAGGGGAACACTCTGTGTCAAAAGCTCGAGGATGTAGAATGTTTTATCGTCGATCAGGCAGGAAAAACTCTTCTCTCGCCAAACCTGAAAGCAAGGGTTGCCTTCATTCCTTGAACGCTATGCTATTCAAACCTTTTCCCTTCCATCAATAAAGCAGCAATCGTCCCCCTCCCGTCTTTGCGAAGGGCAATTTCCAGAACCACTTTTTTCGTATCCCTTGAAGATTCGATTCTCTTCCCTTTTCCTTCTTCAACGAAAAAACTCTCGATGCCGTATTCCACCTCCAAAACCTTCGATTTAAAGGTTTGAATCTCTTCAATGAGCCCCTGGAGGGAAGGTCCTTTGCAGGTAGGTTTATAAGAATCGCTTTCTTTAAAACTCTCGACCACCCCGCCCTGGTTATCCAGGCAGAAGGTTACTCGATCTCCCTTTTTCACACTCCCAAACCACGATGGTTTCAAAAAATGAGTCTGCCCCTCATCATCTATGAGTGTGACTTCCCACTTCGTTAATGTCGTCGTGTACCTCGCCCTTCCCTGAATAAATATCTTCCCTGAAGGAGGCTCCCTGCTCACGGAGGTGGCCCTGTAGGTTCCATCCGGGTTTTGTTCGAGATGGACGTAGACCCTCTCCCTCGGTTGGAATGACTCCTCAATCCCCATCTCTCCCAGGTTGAGACTTGAGATTTCATACCGGAGTCGCACATAATCTCCCCTGAAAATATCCCTTGGATCCACAGGTTCTATCCTTAACAGGAGTTTCTTTCCGGTGATGACCCAATAGTGCCGGTAGACAATCATCCCTGCCAGAAGAACCACCTGCAACAGGATCAGGAGGATGAACTTCTTTCTCATTCTTCAAACCTCTTTTAAGTGGAAGGAAGCAAGAATCTTCCTTCGCTTTCTTTCAAGATAGATGCCTCCGAAGAGAAGGAGAAGCCCTCCGAAAATGAAAAAGAGAGACCGGGGGAGAAGTTCCCAGAACAAATCAAAATATCTTGCAAACACATCGAGAGAAAAGAAGAGAAGCCCGATATTGACATAAACAGAATATCTCCGGATGAAACCGAGGAAAATGAGACCAATGATCTGAAGAAGAAAAAGGAGGTTAAAGATCAACCTGAGACTTCCTTTAAAACTGAAAAGAGCCCACTGGAGATAGAGAGAAAGGATGAGGACAATGGCGAGAAGGATCATGAGGCCAATGGTTTCATAGATCCATCCTCTCTCCTTTCGGTCCGGAAGAAGCCGAAAGATCACTGCGATCAGAAACAGGATGATCAGTACCGGATAGAAGGAGATCAAAAGGGTTGAGTTTGCATGCAGTTGAATCACGTATTCTGAAAGGCCCGGCCTGAAGAAGGTCGAAAGGAATCCGATGAAGAAAGTAAGGAATGCTCCCATTAAAATAAAAGGGGTGGAAATCATCTTCAGCGATGCCCATTCCCGGTGCCAGAGACCTATGGCCCACAGGGTAAGGCCGGCTGTCCAGAATAAAAGGATGAGGGCAAAAATATCCGGCGGTACCAGTTCAACGTAGGACATCCGATAGGAGGCCTCCATCCCGAGCCAGACCAAGAGATCAACCAGGCATAGAGTCATCAAACTTTTAAACCCCAAATAATAGGCTAAAGGAAGAACCCCTGCTCCCCAGAGGAGAAGCCCGTTGGGTTGATGGGCCTTGAGGTGATAAATCTGAGCGATCAAAAAAATCCCTGCTCCGAAGATGAGCGACCCGAGAAGGATCAGGGAGGCACCGACTTTGGGATAATGCCCCTTTTCATACCGGCAATAGAATCCCAATCCATAACTCCCGGCCAATGAAATGAATATGATCAACAGTTTCCCCAATTTAGAAATGGCTGACCAATTTGAGGCGATAAAGAGGATGATGCCGATGCCGACGAGAAGTGAGCCGAGAACGGAAAGGGTAGTGATCAACCTTCCGGGACCTGCCCTCTCTTCCACCTTTTGAAGCAGTCGGTATCGTTCGAGAATCCAGCTCTTTTGATTGGAATCAATGATCCCCTCCTTGAGCCATTCTTCAGCTTCGGTCTCAAGTTTTTTGGGGAAAGAAAAATCTTCCTTTCGAACAGGCATGGTAAGCCCTTTATATCAAAAAAGGCTGATCCATGCAACTTTCTGATGAACTTGGCAAACAGGGAATTTAAGTGAGGAAATAAAATAGGTCAAGGTGATCTTCGAGATGGAAGTCGGCTTCGAGGGCTCCATTTTTATAGGCGATGAAAAGAATGCCTGAGGAACGGGCAGTCTGCCGGTCAACGTCAGAATCTCCGATAAAAACCACTTCCCCTTTGCCCAGATTGAAGTTCAGGAGGATTTTCTCAATGGATTCCGGGTGGGGTTTCGGATGTTTGACATCAAGGGCTGTCACCACCATCTCAAAAACCGACCAAAGGCTGAACCGCTCCATGATATATGGCATCGAAGTGGTTCGGTTGGTATTGATGGCCCGGAAAATTCCTCTTTCTTTCAACCGATGTAATGCCTCAAAAAGGTGAGGCTCCATCTTAAGGTAGCCGATGTAATTTCTCAGATCGATCTGCTTAAGGGCTTCCAGTGCCTTTTTCTCCAGATCGTCCCCATAACCGAAAATAAAGTGAATGGCTTCGTAAACGGTATGAGAGTGGACATACTCCATCTCTTCTGTCCTCAGGGGTTCTCTTCCCACGCTCACACACAGGTCATTATACAATCGGGTGTTTGCCTCAAAAGAGTCGAAAAGGACTCCGTCGCAATCATAGATGACACATCGAATCTTTTGCCCCTGTCTGCCGTCCATCACCTTTCACTCTCTGTTTTTCTTTTTCTACAAACTGACCTCTTTGGCGACAAGAAGAAGCCCCTCTTTCACCTCTCCATCCAGATAATGAAAGACTCTGATCTTCTCATTTCGTTCGATCAGATAAAGACAATCATTGGTTTGTTCGATCTTCAGGGTCTTTTCAGGGGGAAGCCCCATGAACATACCAATCAGTAGACGATTGACGACCCGATGGCCAACAATCAGGATCTCCTCGCCTTCGTGCTCGGTGAGCACTCTCTCCACAAAAGGTTTTAATCGATGAGCGACATCTGCATAATTCTCTGCTCCAGGAATCCGATAAGAGAAACGATCATCCCTGAACCGGTTCCATTCCTGTTTTAAACCCTCATCAAATTGAAAAAGGGGTTTCCCCTCAAGGATTCCAAAACCGATCTCTTTGAGTTCGGGCTGTCTCCGTATGGGAGTGCCAAGATAGTCCGCAATAGGTTGAGCGGTTAGATAAGATCTTTTCAGGGGGCTGCTGTAAATGGCTTTGATGGGTCGATCTTTGAGATGGTCCAGTAAGGCCAGACTCTGAGAATGTCCCAGGGGACTCAGTTCCGGATCGCTCCACCCCTGAATCCTTCCTTCCGCATTCCAGGTTGTCTCCCCATGCCGGGCGATGAAAATTCTGATCAATGTTAGTCTCCTTTAGTTCTCTTAAAATAAATTTAGTCTACAATTTTCTGTCTCTTTTCCGCAAGGGGAACCCTGAAAAGAAGGGGGAATGCTTCTCTCTTTCTTTAAAGAGAAGAATGGTTTATACTCAAACCTAAAGGGTAAAAGATGAATTCTTTATTAAAAATATGTTGCTTCCTTTTCACTCTTCTGGTGCTACCGGTGACCATGGCGTATGGCGGGGAATGTCACGGGTCTAAGATCCTGAGCCAAAAAACCTGTGAGGGAGACGGCTTAGAGGCGGAAGAGAAAAAACTCTATCAACTACTCACTGAATATCGAAGCGACCACGGCCTCCCTGCCATTTCTCTATCCCCCTGTCTCAATCTCGTCGCAAATCGCCATATCCGTGACCTGGCTGAAAATCACCATTTATACGCTCGCAGTGGACTTCACTGGATACATGGCTGGAGCAACTGCTCTTATGATGCGAACGATGATCGGACCTTAACCTGCATGTGGGAAGCGCCCAAACGCCTTAAAACCCCCTATCCCGGGATGGGTTTTGAAATTTTTTGTGGAGACTCCGATGTAAGATATCGGGACTTCATCATGACGGCAAATTATGCCTTCAATACCTGGAAAAAGAGCAGGCTCCACCGGGATGTGATTCTAAACCGGGGCACCTGGAAGTCTTATCCATGGAAGGCAATCGGAATAGGAATCTATAAAGGTTATGCCTCCATCTGGTTTGGACGAGAACCCGATCCGCTTTCTAAAGGAACTCCCTAACACTTCCGGGCGGCTGTCATAAAAAGTGTCTCTTTGTTTTTTTTCTGAAAAAAAATCTGACCGGGCCAGGCTGTTCCCTCCATTGAAGACCACCCTAAAATAGTTTATAAATTTTTTTATGGAAACCTGGAGGCTTTTAGATACCAATGCGCGCACAGCGGCCGAGAATATGGCACTCGATGAGGTGCTTCTCGAATTAAAAGCCCAGGGGGACATTCCCCAAACGCTTCGCTTTCTTCAATTCTCTAAACCCTCGGTCCTGGTCGGTCATCATCAATCCGTAGAAGAGGAAATTCGACTTGATTACTGCCAGCAAAAGGGCATCGAGATTAACCGAAGGCTTACCGGAGGTGGAGCCCTCTACTGGGGACAATCAGAACTGGGATGGGAGATCTATATCTCGAAGAAAGATCCCCGAATTCCATCAAAAATTGAAGACCTTTACCGGAAGATGGGCGAGGCATCGGCAAACGGGTTAAGGCGGCTTGGCCTGAAAGCCCATTTCCGTCCCAGGAATGACGTGGAAGTGGGGGGGAGAAAGATTTCAGGAACAGGAGGAACCGAGTTATCGGGCGCCATTCTGTTCCAGGGAACAGTTCTCGTCGATTTTGATGTGGACGAGATGCTACGAGCCCTCAGGATCCCGACCGAAAAACTACAGGATAAAGAGATTGATTCTGTTAAAGAACGAGTCACCTGCCTGAAATGGGAGTTGGGTCGAACACCCTCATTAAAAAGCATTAAAGAGGCTCTGGTCAAAGGATTTCAAGACAGCTTCGGAGTTCGATTCGTGACCGAACCGATCACTCCAGAAGAAGAAAGCCGGCTAAAAGAAAAACTTTCTTATTTCTCCTCACCCGAATATATATTTAAGGTTAGAGAGGCTCCTGCGAGGAGAAAGACCCTCTCCTCTATCCTCAAAGCACCCGGGGGATTAATACGGATCTCTCTCGCCCTCGATTCGAAGACACAGGTGATCAACCAGATTTTCATCACAGGGGACTTCTTTGCCTACCCCAAAAGAGCGATCTTTGATCTTGAAAGTTTTCTCAAGAACTCAAAAGCCACACCCACCAATATCGAACGTACCATCCATGACTTCTTCTCTGAGACAAAACCCAACATCCCTGGCATCCAGGAAAAACATCTGATCCTTGCTATTCAAGAGGCTCTTCAAAAAGCGGACCTTCTCCCGCTCGGTTTTAGGGAAATCGAAACGCACCGGCTCTTTCCTGTTTTGAAACCTTTTAAAGAAGTAAAAAAACCGGAAGTACTCCTCCTTCCCTATTGCGCTAAGGAGGTGGACTGCGTTTATCGTTACCAGAGGGGGTGCGAGGCGTGTGGCCGCTGTTCCATCGGAGACGCGATGGAGATGGCAAGATCGTTTGGGATGGATGCCTTAACCATCCAGAGCTATGAAGATCTCGAAGCTACCCTTCATCAGATCAAACGATCAGGGGCGAGTGGATTTATTGGATCCTGTTGTGAACCTTTTTATGGAAAACACAGGCTCGATTTTGAAAGAATCGGGCTTCCGGGGATCCTGGTGGACGTGGAGCAGAGCACCTGTTACGACCTTAACCGTGAGAAAGAAGCACACCTGGGAACTTTCGAAAACCAGACCCACCTCAACCTTCCCCTTCTCAGGAGGGTTTTGGAGTTCTCCCATGGTTGAGACTCTGAGATCCTCTTACGATCTGATCGTTGTGGGAGCAGGTCCTGCCGGTTCGAGTGCAGCTCAGGAAGCAGCTCGAAAAGGAGTGAAGGTTCTTCTAATCGAACGAAGGCAAAGGATCGGAATGCCTGTCCAGTGTGCAGAACTGGTTTCGAAATGGATCTTTCGATATGTTTCCCTCCGGTCCAGTTCGATCGTCCAATCCATTGATTCCATGGTCATTCATCTTCCGGATCAAACCTCCCTGAAGATAAAAAGTCCCGGATATATGTTGGACCGATCCCTTTTCGATAAAGATCTTGTAATCGCTGCCGTCCTGGCAGGAGCGGAGTTTTCTATAGGCATCAAAGGGGTTAAAATGACTGAAGGAGGAGTTTTGATCCAAGAGGGTACGAAAGAAGAAAAAAAGATTGGAGCCAAAGTCATCATCGGTGCAGATGGAGTTCACTCCACTGTTGCAAGCTGGATAAAACAGCCCCCATTGAAACATTTGGTAGCCCTTCAATATGAAATCGTCCTCTTTGAACCTCAATCTCATACCGATATCTATTTCCATCGGGATTACGAGGGAGGCTATGCCTGGTTCTTCCCCAAAGGAAACAGAGCCAATGTGGGGATTGGAATTACTCTCTCGAAAACCTCCGGACTTCAGGAACTGCTCGACCGTTTTCTTAACGATCTAAAGAACGCTGGGACTTTACCGAGGATTGAGATCCTTTCAAAGACAGGTGGATCCATTCCTTGCGAACCCCGCAAGCAAATTGTCTTCGGGAATATTCTCCTCGCAGGAGATGCCGCAGGCCATGCCCATCCCATCACAGGCGCTGGGATTCTGAATGCGATCGTAAGCGGTCAGATTGCAGGTAAAATGGCAGGCGAAGCCATCCTTCGAAAAGATCTGAACTATCTAAAAAATTATGAAACTCAATGCCATGATGCTTTCGGAGATTCGCTTCAATACGGTTCATTAAAAAGGAATTTTCTTGAGGAGAACTGGAATAAAAAAGAGGTCGAGTTTAATCAATTCATCCGAAAAACATGGGTAGGGTTTAAAGAATATTACGAGGAGAGAAGAAAGGATAGAAAATGACCCATCAAACAAGTCCTGAATACATCCAGACCAGTCTGGCAGCTTCATTGACCCTCGGTTTCAAGCAGGGGTCTTTTCATCGAAACGCTAAGCTGACAGGGCTCAACCTTCTTCTTCACTATGAAGAAGGTTGCCTTGGAAGATGTCAATTCTGTGGTCTCTCAAGATCAAGGCAGGAAGGGCCTAAGGGAAAGACCTTCATCCGTGTGGACTGGCCTCTCTATCCCCTCGATGAGATTATTGAGAGGGCGAAAGGTAAAGATCAGATTCATCGGGTCTGCATCTCCATGATCACTCATCCCAGAGCCCTCGAGGATACGATTGATGTGACCAAACAATTTAAAGAGAGGACCGATCTTCTCATCAGCATTCTCATCACACCGACACTCATTCATGGCATCGAACCCCTCCGGAGGATGAAAGAGTCGGGAGCGGATCGAATTGGCATTGCTATTGATGCCGCAACACCCGAGCTTTTCGATCGCCTGAGAGGAAGAGGCGTTAACGGTCCTCATCGCTGGAATCATTACTGGGAGGTGGTCCGGATGGGGGTGGAAGCGTTCGGGAAATTCTATGTCGGAATCCATCTCATCGTGGGTCTCGGTGAGACAGAGAAAGAGATGGTTCAAGCCATCCAAAGAGGCCAGGACATGGGCGCCTATACCCATCTTTTCTCCTTCTTTCCTGAAAAGGGAAGTCCCATGCAAGACCATCCCTCCCCTCCCCTTGACCAGTACCGGAGAATTCAACTCGCACGCTGGATCATTAATGAGGGGCTCAGCTCCATCGATCAGATGAGATTTGATGAGAGGGGGAAATTGGTCGATTTCGGTATGGATGTCGAAACTCTGATCCGAATGGGTGAGCCTTTTATGACTTCCGGATGCCCGGGAAGGAACGGGAAAGTCGCTTGCAACCGTCCTTACGGCAATGAAAGGCCTTCTGGCCCCATACGGAACTTTCCATTTATGCCGGAGAAAGAGGATATCGAAGAAATCAGGAGGCAATTGCTGTAAGTCCAAATGGCAAAACCCGGAGGCCCAATGAATGTCAAATTCTAAATTGGAAGATCATTGATGGAGTCAACCATTCATCAGTTCATACAACTCCCTTTAACCGAACTCCAAACGGAAGCCTTCCGCCTCCGCAAACTTCACTTCGGCAACGAACTCGCCTTCTCCATCCCCGGTACGGTCGTCTATCGGGACACCACCCATTGCTTCCAAAAAGACCGTTTTGCTGCCGTCAGCATCACAGGAACCCGCTGCGCCCTCCATTGTGAACACTGTAAAGGAAAACTTCTCAATTCAATGATACCAGCAAATGATCCTGAGACCTTTTTCCATACGATTGAGCACCTCCGATCAAGGGGCGCCCTTGGAATCCTGATCAGCGGGGGAGCAAACCGGGAGGGCGAAGTGCCGTTGGAGCAGTTTATCCCATCAATCAAAGAGATCAAAAAGAAGAACCCCCCTTTTAAAATGATCGTCCATACCGGTTTGATCCAACGGGAAGTGGCCAAAGGACTAAAAGAGGCAGGAGTGGATCAAATCCTGATCGATGTTATCGGCGATGAGGATACCATTCGAGAGGTTTATCACTTAGACAAAAAAGTAAAGGATTATGAGGAGACGCTCTGGATGCTGAAAGAGATGGGCCACAGGCTTGCTCCCCACATCATCATCGGCCATCACTTTGGAGAAATCCGGGGAGAGTGGAAAGCCCTCGAAATCGTCACCCGGGTCGGTGTGGAAACAATCGTACTGGTGGTTCTTAAACCTTTGGTTGGAAGAAATTCCTTCAGAACGCCAACGCCGGATGAAACTTCTAAAATCTCAGCCATCGCACGGATCCTTAACCCGATAACTCCCATCCGGATGGGTTGCATCCGGCCGGCTCATCCCTCAAAAGCAGGGATGGAAAAAGGTGCCATCGATTCCGGGCTGAATACGATCGCCTATCCTCTTCAACGTACGATCGAATACGCCAAAGAAATCGGCTTCGAAACTAAATTTATCGAGATGTGCTGCAGTTTGATTTGAAAAAGAAAATCCAATCCAAATTACTTCAATGGTTTGAAAAAACAAAAAGAGACCTTCCCTGGAGAAAAACCAGAGATCCCTATGCGATCTGGGTCTCAGAGATAATGCTTCAACAGACTCAGGTAGCAACGGTCATTCCCTATTATCAGAAATTTCTAAAGACCTTTCCCACAATCCGATCTCTGGCCAGAGCCGATTTATCAAAGGTCTTAAAAGTTTGGGAAGGACTCGGTTACTATTCGAGGGCAAGAAACCTGCATCGAGCCGCTAAGACTATTTTGAACCATTTTGACGGAAAAATTCCTCACAATCTAAAAGACCTTCTCAGTCTCCCCGGAGTCGGTAGATACACGGCAGGTGCAATCCTTTCTATTGCTTTCAACCAGGAAGTGCCCATTCTCGATGGAAATGTAAAGAGGGTTCTTTCAAGACTCTTTGCCATGACAGGGGTTGCGAAAAAAACGGAAAACCTTCTGTGGAAATATTCAGCCTCCTTGATTCCAGAGGGTTATGCCGGTTCATTCAACCAGGCTCTCATGGACCTCGGCGCCACAATATGCACCCCTAAAAACCCTTTATGTCTTCGGTGCCCTTTGAATAAACTTTGCAAGGCATACCGGATAAGAAAACCGGAACATTTCCCTTTTAAAAACCCGAAAAAACGAATTCCCCACATTGAAGCGGTCGCCGCTGTGATCCTAAAAGATGGACACGTCCTTCTCAATCAGAGACCAGTAAAGGGATTCTTAGGAGGATTATGGGAATTCCCGAACTGGCCGGTAGAGGGGAAAAAGGATTTAATAGAATACTTGAAACTAAAAGTTAAAAGCGAGCTTGGGTTAAGGGTTAAAGGGAAGGTGCCTTTGGGCACCTTCCAGCAGACCTACTCCCACTTCAAACTTACTCTCCATGTCTTTTATTGCCAGTATTTCGGCAGCAGAAGGACAACACGATGGGTTGCCATCAACGACCTCGACCAATTGGCCATGTCCAGAATCGATCGTCGTATTGCAAAGATGGTCTCAGGGGAAAGATAAACAATTCATCACACTTTAGCATTTAGAAACTTTTCCCTTGCGGAATGCCGGTCCGGAGCTCTGAGACAATGTCTATCTTTTTGATACCAATCCAAAGTCGATGTGCCTTCGTTCCACGTCCACCCGCTCCACCTTTACCCTGACCGGATCTCCAACCCTGAAACGCTTACGCGTCCTTTCACCGACAAGACAGTATTTATCCTCATGGTAATGGTAATAATCATCGTGGAGACCGGTTACCCTGACCAGCCCTTCCACAAAGATTTCCTTCAGTTCAACAAAAAATCCAAACGCCGTGACGTTGCTGATGACGCCTTCGAATTCCTCACCGATCTTATCTTTCATAAATCGAACCCGATACCGGTCTAAAATCTCCCTCTCCGCCTCCATCGCCACCCGTTCCCTCTGGGAAAGATAATCTGCTTTCTTTGCCAACTCTTCATCCGGAGTTTCAATCTTCTCTTCCAACAAGGTCTTCTTCAGAAGCCGATGGACGATCAAATCCGGATACCTCCGGATGGGAGAGGTGAAGTGGGTGTAGGCATGGGAGGCAAGGCCGAAATGTCCGATATTTCGAGAGGAATATTTGGCCCATTTCATCGATCGGAGAAGGACATGATTGATGACCCCTTCCTCTGGCCTTCCCTTGGCCTCTTCAAGGACTCGTTGAAATTCTCTTGGGGAGCGGTCAGCTCTCTTTTCGATTCTATACCCCAGATGGGAGATAAAATTCCGAAACGCTTCGGTCGCCTCCTCGGAAGGCGGTTCATGTATCCGATAAAGAGAAGGAACTCCCTTTCCTTGCATCCATTGGGCAACGGCCTCATTGGCTGCGATCATAAACTCTTCAATGATCTGATGAGCCAGATTTCTCTCAGAGCGTATAATCTCCTTTGCCTCACCCTGGAGATTAAGGATGACCTCCGGCTCCGGGAGATCAAAATCGAGGGCCCCCCTTTCCATCCTTCTCTGACGGAGGCGCTGAGAAAGAAAAGCCATCTTTTCCAAAGAAGGGACAACAGACTTATACTCCTCCTTGAGGGTTTCTTCTTGATCCACCAACATCCTCCTGACGATCGTGTAGGTCAACCTCCCATGGCTTCTAATGATACTTTGATAAAAACGACTTCCTTGGGGCTCACCCTTTGAATTAAACTTCAACTCAACGGTTAAGGTCAGGCGGTCTACTCGGGGAAGGAGACAGCAGATCTCATTGGAGAGTTCTGGAGGAAACATCGGAATAGCACGGTCTGGAAAATAGACGCTCGTCCCTCTCAGATAAGCTTCCTCATCCAGTAAGGTTCCTTCTTTCACATAGTGACTGACATCTGAAATGGAAACATAGAGGGTGAGGCTCCCATCGACCTCTTCCACAATGGAGACCGCATCATCGAAATCTCGCGCACTCTCCCCATCAATCGTGAACGTAGGAATGTCCCGTAAATCAACACGCCCATGTTCATCCTCTAATCTGGGGGAAGCAGGAAGGTTTTTTGCTTCCCTGAGAGCTCCAGAGGAAAATCGATGAGGAAGGTCATATTTATGAATGATAATTTGAGGAATGATCTCAGGGTCATCTGGATAGCCAAGGATATGCGTTACCCGTCCCTCAGGCCTTGTTCTTTCCGTGGGATATTGAGTGATCTCGGCCACAACAATCTGATTGGGCTTCGCACGCTTCGTCTGCCCTTCAGGAATGATTACCTCCTGGAGTAGTCGTTCGTCTTCTGGAATGAGATAAGAATAGTGGGTTGCCTTCATGAACTTCCCAACTACTTTTTTTAATCCTCTTTCCAGAATCCGGATGATCTTTCCTTCTCTCCCTCTCCTTCTGACGGATTCAACCCTGGCTACGACCCGGTCTCCATGCATAGCCTCTTTTAAATTTCTTGGGTTGATGAAAACATCTTCTTCCCCCTCCTTTTCGGGGATGACAAACCCATATCCATCAGGATGGCATCGGACCTTGCCCACCACCAAATTCATCTTTGTAGGAAGGCCATAGCGGTTTCCCCGGATTTTGACCACCCTTCCCTCTTCTGCTAAATCCCTCAGGTGTTCTCTGAGAAGCCGCCTCTGCTCTTTAGAAATACCAAGGGGATGAAGGATCTCTCTCAAAAGCAGAGGGCGGTCTTCTTCCTCCATCAGTCTTAGAATCGCCTCTGTGGTAAAGGCTCTTTCCTTTATTTTTTTCTTCTTCTCTTTTCTGCTCATAACTGAGTTTTTTGCTCCTTCCTGTGCCCTGTCCCTGACTGAAAAAAATTATAAAACAAAAAAGGGGCTTGTTATGCCCCATCAAAATAGATGCAACCTGTTCTGTTAAGAGGTCATGCGCCCACTCCTCCTAAGAGTCTCATCGATCCTAAGAAGAATGGAATGAGAAGAGCCAAAAAGACGAATATTAAACCAATCAAAACTGGGAGGAGAACCGCCAGCGCTGCTTTTCCAGTGGTGATTCCATGCCCCTCTCTCACCCCAATGATGATGAGGACAATCATATAAACAGACCCGATAAAGCTTCCGATAAAGGGGATCATATCAAAGAGATGAGCGCAGAAAGAATACGCAATGGCCCGAAAAGTGGCCTGAAATCCATGCTTATTCCCCCCCACAATCATAAGACAGAGGTGGGTGATCCCGCTCCCGACAAACATGGATAAGGCGATCATGAAGGGAATCCCGATCAGGGTAAAGAAGAGGATGAGATTGTATGGAATCAAGGCATGGATCTGGGCTGGAAGGAAGCCGGCAAAAAGAAACCACTGATAGAGCATGGAGACGCCAACCCCAATAAGCCCGGAGATGACTCCATAGATAAGAGGGGACCAGTAGCCATTTCCCGCTGAGACCTTTTTAAAGAATTGAGTTGGAGAAAAGAGAGCTTCCCTTGTTGTCCTCAGATAGGCCCAGAAAAAACCCTCTCCACTCTCCCAGGGAGAAACTTTTTCTTCGGTGACAATTTCCCGAACCTGGCCTTCAATGGACCGAGCGATCTCCTGATATTGTTTAAACTTCGAGATAACAATCCCGCATTTAACACACTCATCAGTCTCTGGCTGCTGAAAACCGCATTGTGGACAGGTGACGGTAGACCCCATATGGGGTTTCGATTCCACTTTTGGTCTGGGAGGTGGTTCAAAGGGAGGAGAAACTTCTGCAAACTCCATTTCAGGCTCTTCCTCAACCCTCACCCGTCCCCCGATCTCTTCGAACACCCTGACATACCTCTCCATCTCTTCGCGGGAGATTCCTTTCTTCACGACGATGGGCACTCTCTGCAGCAAGCTCTCTGCTCTTTCAGGAGTAAGTTTAAATTTTTTCTGAAGTCCTTCGAGTAATCGTGTCTCTTCGTCCGGCCCGGCTACCTTAAGACCTAAAAAGACGACTTTGTAAAGCCCCATCGGTTCACCTCCCCATTGGTGACTTTTTTCTGTTGTTAATGATTGTTAGCATATTCGACATTAAACTACAAGGATTTTTTATATCAGAAGAGAAGCATAAACCGGATGACTTTCAATAGAACCCTTTGGTTTGATTCGTGTTATTCGTTATGATTTGCGCCATACTTTAATTAAAATTGCAAAACCATTTTAAATCTGGGATAATCTGCACGGCCAGACTGATCTCTTCCATTTCCGGCCAAAAGGAGGGCTCCATGAAGACGAAAATGACAGAACTCCTGGGAATCGAGCATCCGATTATGCTTGCAGCCATGGCATTTATCAGTTTACCCAAACTCGTCGCCGCAGTCTCCAACGCAGGTGGCATAGGAATGTTAAATTCGGTCGCCTATGGACCGGATCAAATGAGAGAGGTGATTCAACAAGTAAAATCTCTAACGAATAAGCCGTTTGGCATCAACGCTACCCTGGTCATGCCCAATGCAAGAGAAAACATAGAAATCGCTCTTCAAGAGAAGGTCCCGATTATCAACTTTGCACTGGGAAAAGGCGATTGGATCATCCAAAGGGCTCATCAATATGGGGGAAAAGTTCTGGCAACAGTGGCTATTGAAAAACATGCGCGCCGGGCAGAAGCAGATGGAGCCGATGCCTTAGTGGTCACAGGTCATGAGGCAGCGGCCCATGGAGCCGAAGTGGGGACAATGGTGTTGATCAATGCGATCTCTCGACACACGAAACTGCCCATTATCGCGGCTGGTGGTTTCTGCGATGGAAGGGGATTGGCTGCAGCTCTGGTTTTGGGAGCAGATGGAATCTCCATGGGAACCCGGTTTATGCTGACTCAGGAATGCGAGATGCATGAAAAAGCGAAAGAGATCTCTTTGAAGGCAGGCATGGAAGACACCCTCTGCTCGGAAAAGATCGATGGATTGCCTGGGAGATGGCTTAAAAATCCGGCAGCCATAAAAATGGCGCAGGAGAGACCCTCTCTCTTTAAGGCATTTTTAAGCGCTCTTCGTATTAAGAAGATGGTGGATGCTCCGTTATATAAATTGTTCCTGGGAGGGCTCAAACAACGGGGGGTCCAGGATCTTGCCCGCCAGGCACTTGGGTTGAGAGGACTTCGAGTGGCTGTCGAAAATGGGGACTTAGAAAATGGGGTCTTACCCATCAGTCAAGCCATTGGATTAATGAGAGATTTACCAACCTGCAAAGAACTAATCGAACGAATCGTTGCGGAAGCCGAGGAAAGATTAATATCAGTGAGTCGCTATTAAATTCATAACCATCTTTTATCCCTTGACATTTCATTCAATAAAAACGAGGAGATAAAATGATCCTTCGCAACCTAACCCATCCTGAAGTCAAAGCAACCCGATATCTCGCTCATGGGGGAGGCATCGCCCATATGGTACTCACCCACCCCACCCTCAGAACGATGATGTTTCTCGCTCATGCTTCAGTGCCTCCGGGCAATAAACTTATCGGTCATGTGGACCCTATGGAGGAAATTTATATCATTCAAAAAGGCAAGGGCCAGATTCAGGTTGGAGAGGATTTGGGTGAGGTTAAAGCGGGGGATGCCATTCATATTCCCATCGGTTACTACCACGAGTTAATTAATACAGGAGAGGAGGAGATGACTCTTCTCGTTGTGGCAGGCCTCATCCCGTCTGAAACTGATTTTTAAACAGGTTTCTTCACTTGGGAGGAGAGAGCTCTTTTTGTAAAGATTCCAGTTCCTCTTTGAACCCCCATTTTTCTAAAAGCCATAAAACTCGTTGTTGTTCATCCATTTTTTTAAAAAGTGCCTTTTCAGAATCATCAAGGGTCTCCCGAATTTGGCGGATCCCATTTTCATCCGTAGAAAAGACACGGGCAACTTCCTGGGCAATCAAGCCAATATTCCCTTTTCTATTGTTCTGAAAGTATCTCTGGATTAAAACAACCCGGATGGTAAAACTGCCTTTCGAATTGGTTGAATGGGAGGAATCTTCCTGTTGAGGAATCTCCCATTGCACTAAATCGAGGGTAGTTTGAGAGATGGGGATCGTTAGCGAGGTAGAAAACATCTCTTTTGGAATTTCGTAAAATAGCAAGAGGTTAGAAAAAAGAACCTTACCCAGGGAGGAGTTATAAATTCTGTTGAGAAATTCCAAGAGACAGGATCCCAGCTCATTTGAAAAAACAACCGAGATATCAATGATCTGAGCAATCATGGTCTGTTTTCTCAGTTCTTCTCTCTCCTTTTCCTTCTCAGCCTCTTCTTTGCTCAACCGCAAACAATCTCGAAACTCCTCACAGGTACGGCATTCAGGTCTTGAATCCATTCGAGTCATCTCGTTCGGGAGATTAATCACTTGAATTGAGCCAAAGCAATCCTTTGGGCTTGCGTCGACTGTCTTTTCTTTGCGATCTTCCATACTGTCAACCTTTTCAATCTTTCTTGTGCCTTAAAAACCAAAACAGCCCGATGCCGAACAGCAGGGTCGGCAGGAAATAGATCTGGATCATTCTGGGAACGGGCAGATGGATGGAATAATATTTTCCGCCTAAAATCAAAATCCCGATGATGGTCACAATCCATGCGGAAACAGATTTTTTATTTTGGAATAAACCTCCAAGTCCAAGGGCAACCACCATCCAGGGCCAACCTTCCTTCAAGCCATATCTTGCTCCCATTCGGTCCAGAAAGATCAATCCTCCCATAACCATCAAAGCCAGCCCCATCCTGCTAATCCTCTTAATCCCAATTCGGGTAAAGTCGTTCAAATCCCATTATCTTGAAATCCTATTTTAAATTTAACATAATAACTCTGACATTGCTTACTCTTTCCAATAAACTATCTTCTAAAAAAAGGCAACCTCGGACGAATAACTTTTTGAGCAGGTAAATCGTAGGGTGCAGAGGAATAAGTAAGTTACAGTCATTGATCACAAAGAATGCTCTGGAGTGATAGGATGTTTTAATCAATTTTCATGTGGGGGGAGGAACTTATGGATCCTAAGTTAGTTAAACAATTCATCGCCTTTCTGGTCATCCTCTTCGGATGGACAGTTGTCGCTTTATTGGCAGGCCCTAAATAGAATCGAATTTGAGTGTTTTTAAAAAGACCTGTAGCCTGCGGGATGAAATCGCCCCCTTGCCCGGTCTTTAACCTTGTTCTATAATGGCTACTGTAAAGGGGACTGGTCTTATTTCGGCCCCTTTCTGCACAATTCAAGGGGCCCACGTAGCTCAACGGCAGAGCTGCTGATTTGTAATCAGCGGGTTGGCGGTTCAAATCCGTCCGTGGGCTCCATTTGTTTTCAACCACTTAC
>CALLAL010000009.1 GCA_938002255.1 uncultured bacterium | reverse complement strand
TCTGTATTGAGCTTCTGTCAGTTTTATATCTGCCAAAGTCTCCGCCACCTTTCGCTCCTGTTTGGACTTATAAAAGATGGGGATATTGATCTCCATCATTCCGGTCAGCATATCCCTTCGTTTCATCTCCGGACCATTGTCCCTCTGTCCATAGGCAAACTTAAGGGTGAGGTCGGGATAATACTCTCTTTTGGCAAGCTCGTAGGCTTTCTCTTTTGCTTCGATCATTTTCTTCATCCCCTGGAGGGTGGGGTTCATCTCAACTGCCATTTTTTTAAGTTCCTCGATGGTGAAGGAAATTTTTCTGAAACCGATCTCATCGGGTTTCTCAATCAAACTTTCAGCCGGCCGATTTAAAAGAGCGATCAACTTCGCCTCGAGTGCCCTTCTTTTCTGACCTAACATAATCAGTTCATCCACCATCCTGGAAACTTCGACATGGGCTTTAAGCACATCCTGCTGTATTCCCATCCCAAGAGCATACTGAGTTTCAGCAATCTTTGCAAAACTCTCTAAGATCTCCTTGTTCTTCTGTGTAATCTCTGTAGATCGATAGTTGTAAGAAAGTTCAAAATAGGTTGACTTCACCTCTTTAATGACCCTGTTTGTCCTTTCCTGGATTTCTTTAAAAACTGCTTCCGACTCTTTTTCTGCCATCTCGCCCATCAACCTTCTTTTCCCATAAAAGGGTATCATTTGAGAGATGGAGAGTTCCTTCATTGTCATATCCTCATCTTTAAAACTGAAATTGGTGGGAAGGCTAATAATTCCGAAACTTAACATTGGATCTGGAAAGCTACGTGCCTGAGGAACCTTCTCTTTATAAATCTCCCATTTTTTTTTGGAAGCCAGGATCTCAGGGTTATTTTGAATGGCTTCTTCAATCAACTGTTCTAATTTCAACGGTATATTTTCTGCCTGAATCGAAAATGCATGGAAAATAAAAAGAATTGATAAAAGGATATTAAAAAATCTGATCTTTGGTTTTTTCATCTCCTCACCTTTTTATCAAATAAAGTATAATTTGATCAGTTTTAAATAGGTTGAGAAAATAAATAAAAAAGTCTTTCTAAATAATCTTTAAAATTTCAAGTAGTTAATAAAATGTATTTTTTACGACTCTATTTGTATATTTTATAAACAAAAAAGCCCTTGGCCATTAAGCTAAACCTTTAGGGGGGTGAAGGCATTAGCAGTTTGGACCTAAATAATTTTCGGTCCTTGGCCAAGAGCTTTTTTATAAAATATTGAATTTACTAAATAAATTTATTAGCTCTTTTTAAAAAACTTAAACAAACTAAATTTGTTATATATTCTTTACAAAATTAATACGCATTATTTATGCCAAACTCCTTCATCCCTGTCAAATTATATATATGATACTTTTTTAGGGGGATGGAAGATAGTAATTACAGGCTCCTCAGGTTTTTCTACTTTCGGTATCTGAATCACCCAGCCATTTAGAAAAGGAATAGATAAGGCGTTTTCATTTGTCTCTGAAGTGAATGGACAGTGAAATAAATAGCCACATCCCATCCTTTTATCGACAGAGTGTTCCTCTTCAGAACAATGTCCAATTGCTTCCACTGGAAGATAAGAGGATAACAAAAGCGCTATGATTAAAACTCTCAAGAATTTCATTAACTAAGCCCTCATAAAAAGAAAAATGGCTCTCAGCCGAAAGGCTAAACCTTAGGGGGGTGAAGGTCTTAGCGCTGGGTAGTTGACTGAGAGCCTATTTTTTTGCCTTTCACAATCAACACAATATTCAGGATATCTTGCCCCTCCATCGGGGAAGATTGTGACAATCAGACCCTCTTCAATTGACTCTGCCAATTTTAAGGATGCACAGAAAGCCGCACCCGATGAAGGGCCTACCCATAGGCCTTCTTCTCGGGTGAGACGACTCGCCATTTCAAAAGAATCTTCTGTCTTCACGAAAAATGTCCCATTCAAAATTGTCTCATCGTAGATGCCAGGTTTGATGGCTGTCTCCATATGTTTCAAACCCTCAATCCCGTGAAAACCACTGTCCGGCTGGACACCAAACAGTTTGATGTGAGAATTAAATTCCCTCAATCTCCTCCCTGTGCCCATCAGGGTTCCTCCGGTCCCCACACCTGCTACGAAATGGGTCACTTTCCCACCGGTCTGATAAAAAATCTCAACCCCAGTTGTTTCATAGTGAGCCCTCCAGTTTGAGGGATTATTATATTGATCCGCCTTAAAATAGAGGTCCGGATGGGACTCAAAAATCTTCCTTGCTTCCATGAGCGCACCATCTGAACCCAATAGGGGATCCGTGTAGATGAGTTTCACCCCATAAGATTCCAGAGCCTTCTTTCTCTCTTCGCTGATATTCGCTGGAACAACAAGAACAACGCGGTACCCCTTAATGGCACCGATCATGGCATAGGCAATACCGGTATTGCCTGAGGTTGAATCAAGAATGATCTTATCTCTTGTGAGTTGTCCACTTCTCTCTCCATCTTCAATAATCTTTCGCCCTGCACGGTCTTTTACAGACCCACCCGGGTTTAACCACTCTGCCTTAGCAAAGATTTGAACGCCTCGGAGGTGTCGGGTCAGTCGCCGGATCTCAATGAGAGGAGTATTGCCAATCGAGGTAAGCAAAGAATGGCGATCTCCTTTTCTCACGGAGTGTTCAAAATCAATTTCCTGTTTTATGGAAAGCGCTTCCATGAACGCCTCAATCCGAATCTCTTAAACTGGCAATCCCCTGCTCAATATTTCACGCGAATTTTGTCTAACTCTTCTTTAGTGATTTCCTTCCATCGTTTAAGTATCCAATGACCGACCCATTCCTTAAAAACACCGAGATTTTTTTGCCTCTCTTCCTCTGAAGCTCCGAGGTATTGATACATATTGCCGGGCTTTCCATCTTTTGTGTTTTTGCCATCATCCAATCTTCTCATGAGAGCACCTGTATCTGGCCAGGCTGTATAAAAAATTAAATGGCTGTAAGTATCCATCCTCATGCCTCTCCCCACTCCAAGCCACTTCTCCTTTTCTGCCTTAAAGGCCTCATATTCTGGTGCTGAATCTGGACCATGACACGAAATACATTTTGCATTAAATAAAGGTTGAATATGTTTTCGATAAGTGACTTCCTCTGCGTTTGAGGGAACTGCCAATAAAAACGATAGGCTTACAATGATAAGGATTGGGTTCATCATTTCTCCTCCTTAGAATACCCATTAGAAACAATTTCGAGTTCTTCAGGAAAAATCTTCTTTTCTTTAATCTTAAAAGCTCTTACAACAGGAACCTCTTCTTTCAGAGAGATAATGATTGAGATGACTTCTGGATAGAAAGCCAGTCGTACATCAGTTTCAGAGGGATAAGGATCCGTATGAGTATGAGAATGGTAGACTCCTACCATCTCCTGTGATTCTTTTTCCATCTCTTCAAAGACCTTTAACTGCTCCTTTGGGGACATCGAATATCGGACTGTACTCTGTTCTTCATTTCTCAATTCAAAGGCCTTGTGAACCATTCCGTCCTTTCCCGCAAGGATTCCACAGCACTCCAGAGGCGCTTCCCTTTGGGCATGTTCGATCATCGCTTGATAGATGGGGCGGGGAATTTTGATCATATCACTCCCTATTTCTTCGGTGGTCCGATCTCAATGGGCTCATCACTCCTGCTCCATTCAATCCAGGACCCATCGTAATTATGGAGTTTTTCCAAAGGATACCCGATGAGATGAAGCGTGAATAGGGTATGAGCAGAACGAACCCCCGATTGACAGTGCATATAGACATCTTTTTCTGGAGTCACCCCGTGATTGATGTAGAGCTTTTGGAGCTCTGCCGCTGATTTCCAATAACCTTTATGAGACCCATCTTGAATCAAAACCTCTTTCCATTCGATCCATGTAACACCCGGGATTCGGCCAGGTCTAACGGCGCCGGAGAGAGTCTCTTCTCCCAGATACTCTTTGCTTGCCCGGACATCAAGAACCACCTTTTTAGGATCCTTAAGTGCTCCCTTTACATCGGCAATGGAACAAAGCATAGGTTCCGTCGAACCTGTTTTCCCCAAAAGTTTGAATGAGGCTGGATCAAATTTGGATGGAACCATCTCTATAGGATATCCCTTTGTTTTCCACCCCTCCAAACCACCATCAAGAAGCCTCATCTGGTTGATGGGAAACCCATAAAAAGCCAATATCCACCATAATCTTCCATTGTCGGGCCCATCGGAATAGATGATAAGGGTATGGCGTGTGTGTACTCCTAACTTTCCCATGACATCCTCAATCTGTTTTTGGGTCCCCATCATCCCAGGGATAGGGTGATCTTTATTGACCATGTCAGGTCGCCAGATGTTGATTGCTCCTGGAATATGACCAGCAAGGTATTTGACTTTTTCCCGAACATCAATAATCCGTATATCGGGATCCTTTCTATCTATAAGAACTTTCAGCTCTTCGGGTTGAATGAGATTTTCAGGACGTGCATATCCGCCTTGTGGGATGGCCAGGGTGGATCGAACCGATACCGCAAGAAGTAAAAATGAGAGGATAATGAAAGACATCCTTGATAGAGAATGGATTTGTTCAAACTTCCTTTGAAACATCTTGGACTCCCCTTTCTCCCCCCCTTCATTAAATGGTCGCTTGGCTTCTTATCTCCACACTGCAAGATTGATGATAATCAGTTAGTTCTTTAATCTCCGGCTCCTCATTACAGAGAGGACAGGATGGATTTTTCCTAACTGGAAACTGTCTATATTCAACATCCAAAGCGTTGTAGATCAAAAATTGACCCATCAAAGGCTTCCCAATATTTAAAATGAGTTTGATCACCTCTGTTGCCTGAATCAAACCAACTTGCCCGGGTAAAACTCCCAGGACACCTGCCTCGTTTCAGCTGGGGACCATTCCCTCGGGAGGTGGTTCTGGGAAGAGGCAGCGAAGACACGGACCTCCGTTTTTAGGAAAGAAGACACTTGCCTGCCCTTCAAACTGGAAGACTCCCCCAAAGACAAAGGGCTTGCCTGCAAAAAAGGCTGCGTCGTTGACAAGGTATTTCGTCGGAAAGTTATCAGATCCGTCAACGATAATATCGTAATTTTGAAAGATCTTCATCGCGTTTTCTGAGGTGAGACGCTCCGGATAGGGAATCACCTTGACATCGGGATTCATTCTTGCGATGGCATCTTTTGCCGACTCGACTTTTCGCCTCCCCACATCAGAAGTGCGATGGAGAATCTGTCTCTGAAGATTAGTCAGATCGACTGTGTCATCATCAATGATCCCTAAAGTTCCCACCCCTGCGGCTGCAAGATAGAGACCAATCGGACAGCCCAAACCGCCCGCACCGACCAGCAGGACCTTTGCATTCAAAAGCTTCATTTGGCCCTCTGCTCCAACTTCTTGTAACAGGATGTGCCGGCTATATCGGACGAGCTGCTCAGAGGTGAGACCGCTTTTACTTTCGACTTCAAAACCTGCCTTTTTCCATCCCTCAATCCCCTCTTTCATGGAGACAACCTGTTTGTAACCCATCTCTTTAAGCGTTTTGGCTGCCAAAATAGAACGAACCCCTGCTGCACAATAGACGACAATAGGAGCCTCCTTATCAGGGAGCAAGGTTTCTGCTTTTTCAGGAAGTCTGAGACGAGGAATAAAGATAGAATTTTTAAGATACCCCAGATCCAATTCCTCCTTTTCTCGAACATCGAGAAGAAGGAATTTCTCTCCTTTCTGAAGAAGACGGTTCACTTCCTGAATCGAAATTTCAGAAACATCCTTAAACCGTTTGTTCAAAGCCCGTCGAAGAACGGGACCTGCCACTTTCCAAAAGATTTTCTTTGTTTTTCCGCTCATTTCAAAACCCCCCATTCGCTTCCATCTTAAATGATCACATCCTTCTCTACCGGTTCCACCTTCACACCAATTTCCTTCAGGTAGTTAAGGGCTTTCAGATATTCGTCTTCCTCACCATCAATCTCCAGCGTGACCCAACCTACATTCTCGGTCACATGAGCACTTCGAATGTTGGTAACGATCTTATAGCGGTGACCAATATTATAAATGACGGGCTCTTGAATCCGTTCCGGAGGAAAGGTAAGGGTCACTCTTCTTCTGATAGAGGAACCACCGGCGATAGCCGGGATAATCGAAATTTGGTCTCCTTCTTTGACCGGAGTTTCAAGGTTCTTAATGAATCGGATATCTTCATCGTTGAGGTAGATATTAATGAACCTTCGAACTTCTCCCTGTTCATCCTTAAGTCTTTCTTTCAACCCGGGATAGGTTTCAGTCAACCACTGGATGACCTCTCCAACTGTGTTCCCGTTGGCTAAAAGGACATCCTTTTCTCCAGCAAGCTTTTTAAGCGGCGTAGGTATTCTTACTCGAACATTCATCATTCTTCCCTCCCATGTTAAACCGAAGCCTGAAGGATGGTTTCCTTAAATCTCTTCTGGTTCGGAGAAACAATCTTTTCGAACTCCGAAAACTTCGCTTCAATGATTCGAGGTTTTCCAACTCGGTCCTGAACGGCTTCCTGAGTTTTCAAACCATTTCCTGTAATAGAGATGAGGATCGATTCATCTCGCGGAATGATTCCCTTCTCAATCAATTTCTTCGTCACACCAACGGTCACTCCCCCAGCGGTCTCGGTGAAGATCCCTTCAGTCCGAGCCAGAAGTTTCATGGCCTCTATGATCTCCTCATCGGAAACGTCTTCAGCAAACCCGCCGGACTCACGGATCGTCTTTAACGCATAAAAACCATCTGCAGGGTTCCCGATAGCGAGTGACTTTGCAATGGTCTTCGGTTTCTGGGGTTTAATCCAGTCGATTCCTTCTTTAAAGGCAGCGACAATGGGATTTGACCCGGAGGCTTGAGCACCATAGATTTTGCTCTCTACTCTGTCAAGAAGACCAAGCCTCTCCAGTTCATTAAATCCTTTCCAGATCTTGGTGATGAGTGACCCCCCTGCCATGGGAACAACCACATGCTTGGGAACTTTCCAACCCAACTGTTCAGCAATCTCATATCCAAAGGTCTTTGAGCCCTCAGCGTAAAAAGGACGAAGATTAATGTTGACAAAGGCCCATTTGTAATTTTCTCCTATTTCACTGCAAAGGCGATTGACCTCATCATAGCTTCCAGTGATCCCAATCAGGTTTGTTCCATAGATCAAAGTTCCAAGAATCTTTCCTTGTTCCAGATCATGAGGAACAAAGATGAAGCTTTCCAGTCCCCCCTCAGCAGCCAGTGCGGCAACGGAGTTCGCAAGATTACCCGTTGACGCACAGGAAACCACTTCAAATCCAAACTCTTTGGCTTTTGAGACAGCGACAGAAACAACCCTATCTTTGAAAGAGAGGGTTGGATGATTGACGGCGTCATTCTTGATATAAATCTCCTTGACTCCTAAAACCTCTGCCAGTCTGTCTGCCTTTATAAGTGGTGTAAATCCAACATCTTTTCCAACAGAAGGTGGACCATTTAAAGGCAAAAGTTCTTGATATCGCCACATCGTCTTTGGTCTTTCCTCAATTTTTCTGCGAGTCATTTCCTTTTGGATCGCTTCGTATTCATAAACTACTTCAAGGGGGCCAAAACAGAATTCGCAAACATGAATAGGTTTTATTGCATACTCTCTCCTACACTCCCTGCATTTCAATCCTTTTATGTAATTCATATTTACACCTTTTTTATGCATAAAATTTTATTAATTTGTTTATTATTTTTATCAAGTTTATAAATAAAAGATAAGGGGAAATATATAAATTTCCCCTTATCTTTTTTACATTATCATATGTTTAATTAATTGAAAATAAATAAAAAAAACCATTTTTTACTCCCCTTAGCAAATATATTAATATAGTTTATTAATAATGTCAAGAAAAAAATTAGATGTAATACATAAATCTTTTGTCCAACTCTTTTTTAAGACCCATCACATTGGCTATTTTACATAAGTCTTTGATCGTTACCGAATTAAAATATTCTTTTAGCTTTTTGCCTGCCTCATCCCAGATAACCTGTGTGACGCATTCCCCAGACCTTTCACAAGAATTGTTTGGATTCTGGGGATCAACACAAATCACTGGATTGATATCTCCTTCCGTAATTCTTATAATTTCTCCTATCGTGATTTCTTCTGGTTTTTTATTTAAAAAATATCCTCCAGAAGGACCTCGTTTACTCCCTATGATCCCTCCTTTTTTTAATTTCTGGAAAATCTGTTCAATATACCTTGGAGAGATTCCTTCCCGCCTAGAGATGTCTTTTACCTGCGTTTCTAACCCTTCAGAATGAAAAGCAATATCAAAAATTGCCCTTACTCCATACCTGCTTTGCGTTGACAACCTCATATTTCCACCCGCAAATAACAAAATTTAATATATAATTCTTTATTTAAATTGTCAAGAAAAATTTTTTATGATCCCTCATTTTAAAAGCTTATAAGCTCAACTTTTGAGCATTTCATTCAATATCATCTCAATGTTTGGATGATTCCAATCTTTGTGGCCAATCGCCCTTCCGATCATCCTTCCTTTTTTATCAATTAAGATCGTTGTTGGAATGCCTTTGATTCCGTAAAGATCCAGAGTAATACATTTAGAATCGATCAAGACAGGAAATGTATAACGGTGCTTATTGATAAATTCTTTTACTTTCTTCTTTTCTTCATAATCCACAGAGACGGTTAAAAAAACAAAATTTCGCTCTTTAAACTTCTGGTACAAGGCTTCCATCGAAGGCATCTCTTCCTTACAAGGTCCACACCAGGTTGCCCAAAAATTGAGAAAAACGACTTGCCCTCTAAACTGTTTGAAATCTATCTTTTTCCCATCAAGATCTTCAAGGATGAAATGGGGGGCTTGAGGATTTCCTTTGATAGGCTTAATTTCAGCCTTTTGAAGAAGCGTGTCTATCCCCTCTGCAACCGAGTAAAGAATGTGTAAGATTAAAAAGATTAGAAGAAATTGAAATAGTAACTCCTTTTTTTGCATGATTAAAATTTAACCTCGTTTATTCTATATCACTTTTGACGCATCTATTTCAATCTTATTCGAACGTTGGGAATGAATTGAACTTTATTGCCAATTGATCCTGTTTTTTTTATAATATGTTGTAATGAGACCATCCCATTTTGAAGAATTTGAAGCTACCTCATTATATTGTCCTAAATGTAAAACGGCTGTACCGGTCAGGAAAAAATTGCTCCTTGTCCTGCCCGAAGGAGATGAATTTGAATATCTTTGCGCTTACTGCTCTTCTTCTGTCGGGACAAAGATCAACAAAAACGCCCCTCCCATTGAACTGATCTTAAAACCCTGATTTCTTGCCCCCAGGCCATAACCCTAAGTAATTCCTCTATAACAAAAAAAATATTGACAATTGGCCAATGAAAAAAGATAATAAATCATACTGTTGATAGAGGTGTGGGTTCGATTCCTTCCTTCGACTCATCCAACCAAACGGATTCTTTTGGAAACATAAACAAGGGCTAAATGAAGTGCCATAACCTTGAGGGGGAAACCATCTTTAAAAAAAGGAGGTGAAGTCAGAGTTCGAAAGATTTAATTAAAAAAAGCACTTATTCCATTTATTCAATCTAAAAGGAGGAGCAAGCATGGTTGAGAAAAAAGGTTTTCCTATGCCGTTAGAGGTGGAGTTTCCAAAAGAACTCGAAGGATGGGAGGAGATGTACCCACCCTATTATATCTTCAGCAAAGAGAGGAAAGAGTGGGAAGAGAAGCATTTCTGGTTCCATGACAAAATCCATGCACCGGAAGTCATGTATCCGCTTGACCTCATCTTTCAGGAAGCTTGGCAGATCGCATTGTCCCAGTATACTACACGGGTCTTTTGTATCCCGCCTGCTCAAGGCATTGCCCAGAGAATGGTTGGCTGCTACATGTATATTACACCCGTTGCTCCACCCCCTCCAGAAATCATTGGAGAGAAGGCCGCTTTATTTCAGAAGCGGGTCTTTTATGTCTTTGACCATTATGATGCCCTCTGGGGCTTGTGGCTTAAAAAGTTTCGCGCCCTTGGAGAGGAGATGGCAAATATTTTAGTTCCCACAGAATTCCCCAAGTTCGAAGAAGATGACAAAGTTTTCCCAGAACCGAGGGGCTTTTATACCTCCTATGAGCTGATCGAAGGCTGGGATCGGCTGGTCAATCTGATGATTAAAGGTTGGCAGTTTCATTTCCAATACCTCAACCTTGCCTATCTTGCCTATCTGCTCTTTGCGGATACCTGCCGCAAGCTCTTTCCTGGGATTGGGGAAAGTACTATTGGCAAACTGGTTGCAGGGGCTTATGTTCAGATGTTTCGTCCAGAAGAAGAGTTAGGAAGGTTGGCAAAGATCGCCGCCGCCATTCCCGAACTTTCCAAGTTGCTCAAAAGCGATCTCTCGGTTTCCGAAAAAATCGAAAAGTTGAGACAGTCTGCTGAAGGAAGAGACTGGCTGGTCGAATATGAAAAATCAAAGGATCCCTGGTTCTACGTCTCCTGTGGAAGTGGCTGGTATCACTATGAGGGAAGCTGGATTAGCAAACCTGAAATCCCATTTGGGTATTTGAAAAGTTACATTGAAAGGATCGAAAAAGGGGAAAAGATCGAGAGAGATCTTCCTAATATTGATAAAGAGAGGGCCGAGCTAGCAGAGCAGTATCGTAAACTGATTAAGACCGATGAAGACAAAAAATCCTTTGATGATACCTATAAAGCCGTCCGAACCATCTATAAATATGCAGAGGACCATCTCTTCTGGGTGGAACACTGGCTCCATACCATCTGGTTCGAAAAGGTGAGGCAGTTTGGTAATGTCCTTGTTAAATATGGGATTCTAAAAGAACCCGATGACATTTATCTTTTTAATCGTTTTGAAGTTCCTTATCTTATGGAAGATTTAGCCACCACATGGGCCTTGGGCGAAGGAGTACCTTCTGGAGGGCAATACTGGCAGGCTAAGGCTGAAAAGAGGAAGAAGATCTTAGAGGCAGCCAAAAAATGGACCCCGGTCCCTGCCCTTGGGACCCCGCCAGAGGAAGTGGCAGAACCCTTCACCATTATGCTCTGGGGAATTACAACTGAAAAAGTGAAGGAATGGCTCAAAGGCGTGGCAGTCGTTCCAACGGAAGTTACTGAACTGAAGGGGTTTGCCTCTTCTGCAGGTGTGGCTGAAGGAAAAGTCCGTGTGGTTAAGCGTCTTGAGGAGATCACGGAGGTCCAGCAGGGTGAGATTCTTGTCTGCCCGACCACCAATCCTGCTTGGGCCCCAGTCTTTACAAAGATGAAGGCCTCCATTACAGATATCGGTGGCCTCACCAGCCATGCCGCCATTGTCTGCAGAGAGTACGGCGTGCCATCCGTCACCGGTACGGGAATCGCAACGTCCGTGCTCAAAACCGGTGATACGGTCCATGTCGATGGAAATACAGGAATTGTAAAAATATTGAAAAGAGCTTAACAGGCAGGACGTTTGAGGTTGGTGTTGGAGGTTCAAAAAATTTGCTTAAAGGATTAGGAAGTAACCTCCAACATCCAGCCCCATCGTAGCAACATGGATGAACAGGAGTTTGCTATGCCATACACACTTTGGTTTGATCGAGCAGGTAAAGAAGCCCTTGCATTAGTCGGAGGTAAAAACGCCAGCCTGGGGGAACTCATCCGGGCGGGTATTCCTGTGCCTCCGGGTTTTTCCGTCACGACAGATGCTTACCTCGACTTTTTCTCGGGCACTTTAAAAGAACACGTGGAAGAAATTCTGAAAAAGATCGATCCTCAGGACATCGCTGCCCTTGAGGAAGCCAGCAGGAAAATCAAGGAAATGATGATGGAGACTCCATTTTCTAAAAAGTTGGAAGAGGAAATTAGCTCAAACTATCAAGCCCTGTCCAGCGTCTTTGATATGCAGGACCTCCCCGTGGCAGTACGTTCCAGTGCCACCGCAGAAGATCTCCCTGGAGCTAGCTTTGCCGGTCAGCAAGATACTTTTCTCTGGATTCAGGGAATTGATGAAGTCCTTTTAAAAATCAAAGAATGTATGGCAAGCCTCTTCACCCCCAGGGCGATCGCTTATCGGATGAAGATGGGTTTTCCCCATGAGAAAGTTCACATCAGTGTAGGGGTTCAAAAAATTGTTGATGCCCGGGCAGCTGGCGTAATGTTCACGATCAATCCCATCAATGGCGACCCATCCAAAGTAGTGATCGAAGGCAATTGGGGGTTGGGAGAGACCGTAGTGGCTGGACTCTGCAATCCTGATAAGTTTGTAGTCGATAAGGTGACGATGATCCTTGAAAAGGAGATTTCCATCAAAGAGACGGAATGTGTTTTCGACAGTCGGAAAAAGGAAGTGGTCCATAGAGATGTCTCTCCAGACAGACGGGAGATCCAATGTATCGAGGATGATGAGGCTTTAGAACTGGCAAGATATGCGAAAAAGATCGAAGACTATTACGGTTGCCCTCAGGATACAGAATGGTCGATTGATCGACACAAACCCTTTCCTTTTAATATCTTCTTAGTACAAAGCCGGCCGGAAACGGTCTGGAGTCAGAAGAAAAAAGAACCCATTCTTGGGAAAAAGAGTGCCTACGAACTACTCATGGAAAAAGCGATGTCAAAGGTCAAAATTAACATGTAGATAGACCACCATGAATAGATCAAAAAGCCCTGGGGAAATGGCCCAGGGCTTTTTTTTTGGGGCTTAAGACAAAATCATCCCTTGCAGGCTCGACTCAAATTTGTTTTAATGTTCCATAAAAATGAATCCTATGAATAAGAACAAATAACACGAATGGTTATGATGCAATCCGGGAAGCTTCCTCTCCATCTGCTCGAGAAGGTTTTAAAAAAATATTCCATTATCGATCCCACGGTCCTTCTCGGTCCAGAAATCGGAGAAGATGCTGCCGTGATCGATCCCGGAAAAGAATCGAAGAATTTTTGGGTGGTCACCTCGGATCCGATCACTTTTACAACAGAAGAGATCGGGTATTACGGTGTCGTGGTTAATCTCAATGACATTGCCACCCGGGGAGCCACTCCAAAATATTTCCTGGCTACGCTTCTCTTCCCGGAAAGAGGTTCAGAGGAGAAGACCATTCTTAAAATCTTTCGCCAGATTTATAATGCCTGCCGCCATTTTAACCTCTCCTTCGTTGGAGGCCACACAGAGATCACTCCCGGGTTGGACAGAATCATTCTCTCGGGCCACATGATCGGGGCGGTAAAGAAGGGAAAACTCGTTCAGACAGGCGGTGCAAAACCGGGTGATCTCCTTCTGATGGCAAAAGGAGTCTGTATAGAAGGAACTTCGATCATTGCGAGAGAAAAAGAAAAAGAGCTTTTAGGAAAGGGATTCTCTTCCTTGTTCCTTAAAAGGGCAAAACATTTTATTTTCCACCCAGGAATCGATGTGCTTCAGGTGGCTCAGATTGCCACCCGCTCTGCAAAAATCCATTCCATGCACGACCCCACAGAAGGAGGCGTGATTAATGGGATTGTTGAGATGGCAATCGCCTCGGAAAAAGAATTTGAAGTCGATCTCAAGGATGTCTTCGTTTACAAAGAGTCAAAGATCCTTTGCGCCGAATTTGGTCTCGATCCTCTAAGAACGATTGCATCAGGATCATTGCTTCTGACCCTCTCCCCAAAAGACCTTCCTTCTCTTGAAAGAGCATTTAAAAGGGCTTCGATTCCTCTCCGAGTGATCGGCAGGGTAAGGCAAGGTCGAGCAAGGGCACTGGCAGTTGAAGGAAAGAAGAAAAAAATGCTAAACCCTGTGTCCCGGGATGAAATTTTGAAAATCTTCTTAGGATAAGATGGAAAAATGGCAAAACCTTTCCTAGGTCTCTCAAAAAACGTAAGAAGCCTTGGCTGGGTCAGTCTCTTCAATGACATCGCCAGCGAGATGATCTATCCCCTGCTCCCTCTCTTTTTAAACACCGTGCTCGGCGCTGGTGTCGTCTTCATCGGTCTGATTGAGGGCATTGCGGAGAGTGTCTCCAGTTTTCTCAAGCTTTTTTCCGGCTGGGTCTCAGACCGTTTCCGAAAGAGGAAAGGACTCATCTTCTTTGGATACGCCCTCGCCTCTATGACTCGACCCTTCATAGGGCTTGCAACTTCAGCTTACCAGGTCCTCTTTCTCCGATTCTTCGATCGAATCGGCAAAGGGGTAAGGGCGGCGCCTAGAGATGCGCTTCTTTCTCAATCCTGCGGCAAGGAAGAGAGAGGGAAAGCCTTTGGTTTCCAGAGGGCTATGGATCATGCCGGAGCCATGACCGGACCCCTCCTCGCCTCTCTTGTAATGACATTATTCACCAAGGATCTTAGAATTATCTTTCTGCTTGCCTTCATTCCCTCCCTCTTCTGCTTATGGATTCTCTGGCGAGGGGTCACGGATATTCAGGAAGATCAGGGTTCAATCTCCCCACCTCCAAAACTCAACTGGAGGGTATGGGACAAAAAATTCAAATTCTTTCTTCTCATCATCACCCTCTTTACGCTCGGCAACTCGAGTGATGCCTTCCTTCTTCTCCGCGCGCAGGACCTTGGTTTAAATGTGGTCACCATACCGATTCTATGGTTTGTCTTCCATCTTTCGAAATCTGTGTGTTCAATCCCGGGCGGTGCCTTATCGGATCGAATTGGAAGAAGAAGAGTGATGATCCTCGCCTGGACGATCTACGGTCTGGTCTATCTCGGATTTGCCTTTGCCTCCAGGGCTTATCAGATCTGGTTTCTCTTCATTGTCTATGGACTCTTCTATGGCCTCTCCGAAGGGACAGAAAAGGCGTGGATTTCGGATCTGGTGGAGGAGTCCATGAGGGGGACGGCTTATGGCACCTATCACTTCTTCATCGGCATCGCCGCTCTTCCAGCAAGCCTTCTCATGGGGCTTATCTGGAAAGCGATCGGTGTCCAGTGGGCTTTTACCTTCGGCGCCATCCTGGCCCTCATCGCTGCTTTTTTAACAATTGTCCTGATGGGAGAGGATAAACAGGGGAAAAAGCCTGATGAAAACATCCAGGTCATGGTAAACTATGAAAACCGTTCCGGCAGGAGAAATTGAATCTCGGATTAGAAAGTTCCAGTAGGCTCTTTCGGAGAGGGGTTTGGATGGATCCTTTATCCTGCAGAATGTGGATCTCTTTTACTTCTCGGGAACGATTCAGTCCTCCGTCCTCTTCATCCCGCGACAGGGAGAACCTGTGCTTATGGTCCAAAAGGGCCTTGAGAGGGCCCGGCAGGAATCTCCCTTAAAAAACATCATTCCGGTGGTCGGCAGAAACAAGATCAAAAAAGTCCTGAAAGACTTTGGATGGCTGAATCATAAAAAGATTGGCCTCGAAATGGACGTCCTCCCTGTCAACCTCTATTTCAGATATCAGCAGACATACCCGGAATTTAAGTGGATCGACATATCCGATGCCATTTTAAAGCTTCGGATGGTTAAGACGCATTATGAAGTCGAGCATATTCGGAGAGCCGCCGCAATCCTCCATAAAGGATACATGGAAATCAGAGAGATCATCCGTGAAGGAATGACCGAGCTCGAAGTGGATGGCTATCTCGCATGGATCGCCCGCAGGGAAGGCCATATGGGTGTAATGAGGATGCGTGGATGGAACTAGGAGATGACCATTGCCCTCGTCCTTGCTGGAGAGAGCGGAGCGACTGTCTCCTTCCTTGATAGCCCCCATGGTGGAAAAGGAAATACGCCGGCCATGGCACAGGGAGCAAGCGTTCGGAAAATTAGACCCAACGAACCCATCGGAATCGACTATGGCGTTGGAGTCAACGGCTATATTGCGGATCAGTTCCGGACCCTCGTCATCGGCCATCTGCCTGATGATCTGATAAGGGCACACGATCTCTCTCTTGAAATCCATACGCTCTTCGTCAAAGAGGTCAAGTCTGGCATCGCTTGGTCTGATCTTTATCGCCTCATCATCGAGAAGGTTCAAAAGACTGCCTATGGAAAATACTTCAATGGCTAAGGAGAGGGAAAGGTGAGGTTTATAGGTCATGGATTGGGGCTGGAGATCGACGAATACCCCATTCTCTCCCCACGCTTTAACCAGAAGCTTGAGCCAGGAATGGTCATCGCCCTTGAACCGATGTTCGTTTTCCCTGACAGAGGGATCGTCGGACTGGAGGACGACTATCTTATTACCGACACAGGGGTAGAACGCCTCACCCTCACTGACCAAACCCTCATCAACATCTAACTCCCAGAATAAACCGATCAAAAACCACGGAGTCAGGCAACAATAATTCGGTATTGAATAGCACCTCATATTGAGATTAAATGTTAAACTAAAACCTTCAAACCCTCTGACTCAATGTTTGAGTCAACCCTCCTATCTGATCGGCAAAGAGCAGTGTCGGATTTACAGCAGAAGAACCGGAGGGAGGAATGGGATCAGACTTGATGATTGAGATTATGCAACCCACGAGCAAATAAAAATAGGTTCAAGGAGTTGAATTACCTATTTCGTTTTCTGACCTCTTGCCTAATGGACTGGTGAAATAATCTCGGGGTGGGAAGAGTGTCACGCCACTGACCGTCTTTCCAAAAGACTTTCCAAAGTGGAGCTGATCTCCTGTAAGGAGATAATCCGCTTTGATTGAAATGGTGGTTAGAAGACCAGGACGATCTTTCTTCAAAAAGTTAATCGGTAAACATTTAATATCTGATGCTTCAGAATTGAAGGTTGATCGTGATGCTTTTGCGCTGGGTGAAGCTTTCGAGCATTCCTTCCAGGGAATATTCACGACCGAAGCCGCTCTGTTTGAATCCTCCGTAGGATTGCCCTGGAACGATCCCTACGCCCTGGTTGATCTGAACCCAACCCGATTCAATCTGATGGGCTGTGCGGAGAGCTTTTCCTATGTTGTGGGTCCAGATGAACGCAGCCAGCCCGTAATGGCTATCATTGGCCATTCGGATAGCCTCTTCCTCCTGCTTCCACGGAATGGCAACCAGCACCGGTCCGAAAATCTCCTCCCGTGCAATACGCCACTCATTCTGGATATTGCCAAAGACCGTTGGCTCCATGAAGTAACCCTGGCTGAGTGGTCCTTCTTTGGGGGGCAGGCCGCCTGTGAGAAGACGCGCCCCTTTCTGCCGCATCCCATCCTCCACATAGGAACAGACCTTCTCAAATTGAGTTCGGTTGATCAGAGCGCCCATATCCGTTGATTCATCGAGGGGATCGCCAATCTTGAGACTTTTCAGTTTTTTTATGAGTTTTTCCAGGAAAGAATCGTAGATCGATTCATGAAGGAAGAGACGGGACCCTGCAGTGCAGGATTGACCCTGCCGAGTAAATCGCATTGCCAAAAAGACCCCGTCCACGGTCTGTGGTTCATCGGCATCTGGAAAAACAATTTGTGGGCTTTTCCCTCCCAATTCGAGAGTGACTGGAACGATTCTTTCAGCGGCGGCCTCCATAATCGTCCTCCCAATCTCATGGGATCCAGTAAAAGAAAGCTTTCTCACCAGAGGATGTTTTGCCAGTGGAAGGCCACACTCCGATCCAGTTCCGGTGATGACATTGATCACCCCGGGCGGAAGAAATTCCGCACAAATCTCAACCAGCCTTAATACAGCCAAAGGGGCCTCAGAGGAAGGCTTGAGGACTAATGTATTACCCGCTGTGATGGACATGGCAATCTTGAGAGCAGCAAGCCCCACCGGTGAATTCCAGGGAACGATGCCTCCGACCACTCCTATGGGTTCTCTCCGAGAATAACTGAGAAGATTCTCTCCGAGCGGTATGGTCTCCCCTTTGATCTCGCTTGCCACTCCGCCGAAGTATCGAAAGATATCTGCCGTAAGTATGGCCTCTGGCCTTGATTGAGTTCGGATGGCATTTCCTGTTTCAAGAGCCGTTGTTCGAGCGATCTCTTCCACTTTGGCTTCGATCGCCTCACTGATCTTGTTCATCAATCGTCCTCTCTCTCGGGCACTCACTTTCCGCCATCCTTCAAAAGCCTTATTTGCCGAAATCACGGCTCGGTCAACATCTACCCCTTTGGCACGAGGAACTTCTCCAACGACCGAACCTTTTCGGCTTGGATTCTCAACTGGAATGAATTCTCCATTTAAACTTTCAACCCATTGTCCATTGATCAACATTCGTTTTCGACCCACATCCATAATACCCAACCTCCTCATCCTCTGAACGAAACGAGAGAAACGTCCCACCCCAAGGAAAAGATTTCAAAGGAAGCCGTATTTTTCTTTTCTCCGTTAAGATGGAACGGCCGGGAGAGAAATGTCCCGCCTATTGAATTTTTAGATGAGTTCTTTAACCTACGCAATGCTATGATTGGCCAGTTTTTCAAGAACCGTCACAATCGAGGAATGGTCAAGATCACTTCCTCCACCTGCAGCAAGTGCATTGAAGAGCTCCTGGGCAATGGCCGTGCCAGGCAGGCTCAAGCCCATGCTCCGGGCAGATTGAAGAGCAATGTTCAAATCTTTTTGATGGAGTTTAACACGGAAACCTGGATTAAAAGTTCGTTTGATCATCCTTTCTCCATGAATTTCAAGAATACGACTCTGAGCAAATCCTCCGAGAAGTGCGGCGCGAACCTTCATCGGGTCTGCTCCTGCCTTCGAGGCAAAGAGAAGAGCCTCAGCCACTGCCTCAAGCGTCAGAGCCACAACAATCTGATTGGCTACCTTGCAGGTTTGACCGTCCCCATTGCCACCGACGTGAACGATATTCTTACCCATAAGCTCAAAGAAAGGTTTGACCCGATTAAAAACCTCTTCCTTTCCTCCCACCATGATCGAGAGAGTGGCATTTTCGGCTCCAACCTGACCCCCTGAAACCGGTGCATCCAGCATTTCCACGCCTATCAAAGCCAGCTTTTTTGCAAATTCCTTTGTAGCAATGGGTGAGATGGAACTCATATCAACAACGATCTGTCCCGGTTTTAAACCCTCTGCCACACCTTCGGGACCGAAGAGTACAGCCTCCACATCCGGTGTGTCCGGAACGATGATGAAGATGACTTCCGATTTCTGTGCGACCTCTCTGGCGCATGAACATCTTCCTGCGCCCAGACTGCACAGGTATTTGACAGGTTCTTCCGAAATGTCACAGACATGAACCGTGTGACCTGCCTTGACCAGATGGCTTGCCATCGGCTTTCCCATGATCCCCAGACCAATGAATCCTAATGCTGCCATAATATCCTCCTTCTAAAAAAGATGCTCATGCAGAGCTGAGTTTCAGCCTGACTTAAGAGAAGCAAGTATCAAGGCTTGCCCACTCAATCGTTCTACCGGTTAGTTTAGATAAGGCTCAATCCACTTCAGTCCTTCTTCAGTTTTTCCTATTGGAATGTATTCACAACCGATCCAACCTTCATATCTCGCTTCATCCAGCACGCGAAAGAGATGGCTAAAGTTGATCTCTCCCGTTCCTGGTTCATGGCGGCCTGGTAGGTCAGCTAGCTGGATATGTTTGATTCTTGGGAGATTGCTTAAGATCGTCTTCGTGAGATTTCCTTCCATGATCTGCATATGATAGATGTCATACTGAAGGTAGAGGTTGGGGTGGTTCACTTCCTGAATGAGTTGCAGTGCATCCTTTGTTCGGACCAGAAAGAACCCTGGAATGTCCTGATCATTAAGAGGTTCTATGAGGAGTTGCACCCCTTCCTTATCGAGAGCGACGGCAGCAAAACGGAGGTTGTCAATCAGGGTCTGTCGGATTTTTTCCGGAGGAACTCCCTGAGGAACCTTTCCCACAAGGCAATTCAGTCGAGAACATCCCAGGGCTTTGGCATACTCAATGGCTATTCCAACGCCGTCCCGAAATTCTCCTTCTCGGCCGGGCAGGCAGGCAATGCCTCGCTCTCCTGCCTGCCAGTTGCCTGCAGGAAGATTATGTAACACTTGGACTAATCCGTGTTGATTCAACCGTTCCTTCAACTCCTCTTTGGGCCACCCATAAGGGAACAGATATTCAACACCTTTAAATCCTGTCTTTGCAGCCCGTTCAAAACGGTCTAAAAATTCAACGTCATTAAAGAGCATGGTGAGATTGGCACTAAATTTAGGCATAAAGACCCTCCATCTCATTCGTTAAACTTTAAAACCTTGGTTAAGGCTGAAGTAACGAAGCCCCTTTCGTTTCCTGGCAACGGTTCTTTAAAAGAAAAACGATAACCCCATCCTCTGATTGAAGATCTGGGTTTCGTTCCCCCTACCGTCAAACCTCATTTCTTAATCAACCCTGTTTTTTAGTTGCGATATTTTTAAAGATCTCCCAACTTTTAAGAAGTTCCAGAGCCCGTTCAAGTTGGGTATCTGCGGGTTTCTTCTCCTTGACGTCAACCTTTGGTTTTTCCTCCTCCTTCTTCTTCTCCTTCTCTTTGATGTCGGAAAGATGACGTTCTAAATCCTTCTCCGAAGGCATCTTCGGTGGCACCCCTTTCTCTTCTTCAGGGAGGGCTGGCTTGACAATGATGTCAGGTACAATCCCTTTTGCCTGGATGGAGCGACCGCTGGGCGTATAATAGCGCGCGGTCGTGAGTCTCAATCCAGATCCATCCTTCAGAGAAAAAATCGTCTGCACCGATCCTTTACCAAAGGTCTGAGTTCCCAGGATAATTCCACGACCGTGATCCTGAATCGCTCCTGCTACAATTTCAGCTCCGCTGGCACTTCCCCCATTAACCAGGACAACCAAAGGATAATGTTTGAGGTTATTGTCTTGTGGGTGAGCATTAAACTTCATCTTGTGTTCTTCTCTTCTCCCCTCAATCGAGACAATTACGCCAGAATCAAGAAAATAGTCTGAAATCTTCACGGCCTGATCCAGAAGACCTCCTGGATTATTCCTGAGATCGAGGATCACTCCTTTTAAATTCCCTTTGGCTTCATCCTCCAGCGCCTTGATCGCTTTTTGAAATTCACTATCGGTTTTCTCCTGAAACTGAGAGAGCCGGATATAACCATACTGCTTCTCCAAGAGTTCATATCGCACGCTTCGAATCGGAATGACATCTCGAATCAGTGTAAATTCCCGCGGCTTGGGAAATCCCTCCCTCATAATGGTGAGGGTTACTTTTGTTCCTTTCGGGCCTCTCATCCGCTTCACGGCATCCATCAGGTTCATATTCTTGGTAGCCTCTCCATCAATCCTTAAAATCTGATCTCCTGCCTGAATACCTGCTTTGTAAGCGGGCGTATCCTCAATGGGAGAAACCACGGTGAGCACACCTTCCCGGATGGTAATTTCTATCCCTAAGCCCTCAAAACGGCCCTTTGTCTCCTCCTGCATCTCCTTATACATATTGGGCGGTAAAAAAGCCGAATGCGGATCTAACGTTTCAAGCATTCCTTTGATTGCTCCATAGATCAGGTCCTTCGATTTGGTCTCTTCAACATATTCCCGCTGGAGAATACCCAGGACATCGGCAAACACCCTCAGATCTTCATAAGTGGGATTGGAAAGGGCCGTAACCTTATGGAACCTCCCAAGCCCCACGGTGACGCCCAGAATAAAGACCAGAAGGATCACGGAGGTGATCTTTAAACCTTTCATCCCTCTTCTCTGTGTCATCTATCTTCCTCCTTTTTAATTCATCTTTTATGCAACTCCTCGTTTTTTTCAAGGAAAGCCATTTTATCCGGCTGGGAGATCCAATCCATAGGATCCTGTGCTTTTCCTTGATAGCGTATCTCGAAATAAAGGGAAGGGCCTTTGAGGGCCCCCACACTTCCCACCAAGCCAATGACCTCTCCCTGGGCCACCTCTTCCCCGGCCTTCTTCAGCAATTGAGAGCAGTACCCTGAGACCGTAAAGACGTGATTCCCATGGTCAAGGATGATAATATTACCAAATCCTTTAAACCAATCGGCATAGAGGACTTTCCCGGGTAAAACGGCACGAATTTCGGTGCCCATCTCCGCCTGAATCTCAATGCCATTCTGCCCTCTTTCTTTAAAAAGACTGATCACTTTCCCATAAACCGGAGGCATAAGTCTGCCTTTAAATTGTTCTGGTTTGGCTTTCCCATAAGCAAGCAGGCTTTTCTCCCGTTCCAGTTTCTGAACGAGGGCTTGAAGATTCTTAGCTCTCTCCTCCAGCTCTCGGATGACTTTCTGGTAAACCACCTTCTGGTTGCGAATCGATCTGAGTAACGCTTGTTTCTCATCCCGCAGGTTCTGAATTTCAACCTTCTTCCTCTCGACCTTTGCAATCTCCTTTTCCAAAAGTTGCTGATCCTGTATCAGCTCTTCTTGATATCGTTCTTTTAAAGCCACCTGATCTTGGTAGGTGCGAATCAGATAGGCGTCAGATTGTAGAATGACTTTGAAATACTTATCGATCTTTAAGAGGTCGGGAAAAGACTGGGTCGTGAGCAATAAGGTTTCAGGAGGAGTTCTTCCCATCTTGTAGAGGGCCCCCAGCCTTGAAATGAGTTCCTCTCTCGTGTGATCTAAACGACTGTTCAGCATAGCGATCTGAGTCCGGGTCTGTTGAAGTCTCCCTTTGGTCTGAAACAGTTGTCCCTCTATCTGCTTCAATTCCTTTGTTTTCTGATGAAGTTGTGTTTCAAGAGAAGACAGGGTTTCAAGGATAGAAACTTCCTGCCCCCGAATCTTCTTCTCTTTCTCCCGAGTCTCTGCGATCTCTTTCTTAATCGTGCCAAGGTCTTTCTTTTTCTGAGAGAGATCTTTATCGATCTGCTCTTTTCGACTGGATGAAAAGGAAGGCAGAACCGATAAGAGGAGCAAACCCCAGACAACCCCTGAGATGAACATCTTCTTTTGATCGGGTCTCATTCGTTCACCTGCTATATCTTAAAAACCTCAGTGAGGCAAGAAAACTGCCAAAAAGCCCGAGGATCATTCCTCCTAAGAGAATTTTGATAATCGTCTCCCATGGCAAAAAGAGGATAGGAATTCCAGAAAGCCATCCTTTCAATAGTGGGGTGATCGCCACAAGAATAATTTGGTATAATAAAAAGAGAAGACCCGTGGCCATGGCAGCGCCTAACACCCCCTGGACCAATCCCTCGATGTAGTGAGGAACCTGGATAAAGGCAGGGCTGGCCCCAGCCATTTGCATGGCTTCAATCTCTTCTCTGCGGGAGGAAATGGTCAACTGGAGAGTATGGGAGATAATAAAAATAATCGCCGCCAGAAGCAGTCCACCTAAAATCCACTGAGTCAATCGAACCAAATGGACCAGGACGGAGAACGTATCAATCCATTCCTGACCATACTGAACCTCTTCAATCTGGGGAATGTTTTTCATATCGGCAACGACTTCTTCAATCTTGGTGTGCCCCCAATAGTCCTTCTTTAATCGGATCTCAATAGAGGCTGGAAAAATGGAAGGTCGAATCCCTTGGAGAAGGTCCTTCTGACCCCCCAGCTTTTCTTCCATATAAGCCATCGCATCGAAGGGAGAGAGATAATTAACGGTCTCCACCCCATCGAGTTGCCGAATCTTTTTTAAAAGACCCTCGACCTGGTCTAACGAGAGGTCTCCCTTCAAATAGGCAATCACCTCAAATTTCCCCTCCCAGATTTTCAAGAGCGAGGTGAGATTATAAGCCAAGAGAGTGAATGACGAAAAGACAAGGAGCGAGATACCAATAATCGCAACAGTTGTCAGATTGAGGAAGAGATTGCCCTTCATGTTTCGAAAGGCTCTTCTGAACGCAAATCTTAAAAAAGCGAACATCCCTCGGGTCTCACCTCATCTTTGCTTTCCTGCCCCCCCTCTTTTCCAGGCATAAGGGGAATGGTCCGGTAGGGATGACGTTGAATGAGACGGGTGTCCTGTGTTGCCATTAGGATGGTCGTTCCTTTTTGATGAAAGTCCGAAAAAATCTCCATCACTTTCTCGGTCATCTCTTCATCAAGAACGGACGTAGGTTCATCCGCCAGGATCAGAGAAGGATTTTTAACCAACGCCCGTGCAATAGAGACCCGCTGTTGTTCTCCAGCCGAAAGAGCAAGAATAGAATCCCTCGCTCTTTCTTGGAGATCCAATAGTCTGAGGATTTCTGAAACCTTTTCCTCAATCTCCCTGGCCGAAACCCCCATGACCTCAAGCACAAAAGCTACATTCTCTTTTACATTTCGATCTTTCAGAAGTCTAAAATCTGGAGAGATAATTCCTATCATCCTTCTCAATTGATAAACCTTTTTAAAACCGGGTTGAGTGAGACGGATGCCATTGACGATGACCTCCCCAGAACTCGGTTTTTCAGCACCGAAGAGGATCCGAAGGAGGCTACTTTTCCCTGATCCGCTTGGGCCGGTGATGAAGACGAACTCCCCTTGGTCAATCTCAAGATAAAAACCCGAAAGGGCCGTAATGTGGCTTGGATAGGTCTTCGAGACCGAAAACATCTGTATCATCAAAGTCCAAACTAACACGAACCCTCCTTTTTTTCAAGCAAATAGGCAAACCTACAGTAATCCCTCAGTTAAAGAAATAAAAAAGGGTTGGGAGGTTGCTTCGGAAAACCCTTGAAGCGACACCGCTGTTCGTCAAAACGACCCAATCTGATTCAAAAAAATCCGATTCAAAGGGCATGAGGGCCCCGATGAGGGTAACCTCTGATAACCGCTATTCAAGGTTTTGGAGGAGGAACGTTCTAACCCTTTTAAACCGAAAACACCCCATAACTGAGGGATGACAACCTACACCTATTTTCTGGGCATCTCCAATCGGTGCCTCGAAGATCACGAATGATCTACTATCCAGGCAATCGCCTGGATAGTAGATCATTGAAGGAGAAAGGGTTGGTAATAAGTAAGATCGATGGTGATCCAACGAATACATCAAGATAGAAGATGAGCCCTCTTTAGTGACAGATGAAGGACGATGGCCTTTAAAAAGAAAGGAGGATCAATCCTTTTTAATCTTTATTCAGTTTCAAATTCTGATAGACATCACCGAGGGTGCCAAGCGAAGAACCCCGATTTTCTCTTTCCATAAATTTTCTATAATCTTCTTGATCCTCACGCTCCTCCATTGACCTCTGAGAGAGGCGTATCCTTCCTTTTTCATCGATGGAGAAGATCTCCACTTGGATTTCTTGCCCCCGTGGGAATCTCTTCTTTACATCTCCTTTTTCAGAAGCTCTCAACTCTTCGTGGGGGAGGAGCCCTTTGACTTTACCTTCGAATTGCGGCAGGCGAACAAAGAGGCCAAAAGGTTTAACCTCTTCCACAATCCCTTTCAACACCTGTCCTACCTCAAGGCAAACTCTTTTCAGGCTTTCATCCTCCATAAGCTTTTTCTTAACGGTTGCCTCTTTGATGGAAAGGGAAATTCGTTTTGTATCAGGATCAATTCCCAGTACAAGCGCTTCTACTCTATCTCCTTCGCGGAACAACTGATTGGGATGGGAGATACGATCATAGCTGATTTCAGAGATGTGGACGAGACCATCTACACCTGGTGCAACCTCTACGAAAAGACCAAAGTCGGTTAATCGGGAAACTGTTCCATGAACGATCTCACCCACTTCAAAACCAAGACCTTTCTCCCAGGAGTCTGGTTCAAGGGCTTTGATGGAAAGGGAGATCTTGGGTTTCCCCTCCTTTTCGGTCTCAATCTTCAGTACCTTCACCTTTACAGGTTGACCTGTTTTAAGAACCTCAGAAGGATGATGGATTCTTCCATGAGTGATTTCAGAAATGTGGACCATGCCTTCAATTCCCCCTAAATCGACAAAGGCGCCAAAGTTGGTCAATTTAGATATCTTCCCTTCCCATAGGGCATCCGGTTTTAATTGTTCCAAGGTCTCTCTGGCTCTTCTCTCCTCTTCCTCTTCGAGAAGGACTCGCCGCGAAACGATGATGTTCTTCCCTTTTTCCTTAATCTCCAGGATGCGGAATGCATATCTTTTCCCAAGATGCTCCTCCGGTTTCTCTGTGAAGATCAGATCGATTTGACTTAAAGGGCAGAAGGCTCGAATCCCGGAGAGGTCTATTTCAAAACCGCCTTTTGTGACCCCGGAAACTTTCCCTTCGATCGGAAGGAGGTTCTCCTTTGCCTCCCGTAGCAGGTCGAGAGAGTCCGCACCCTGAAGTTTCATCCCTCTGGTCAGCCGGATGCCTTCTTTCGTCGAAGCCACCCGCATCTCAACCCAATCTCCTACCTTGATCTTGAGATGTCCTGACCCATCCAAAAATTCTCCGAGATCAGCAAAACCTTCGCTCTTGCCGCCCAGATCGATAAAGACTGTTTCTTTACCAATTTGGGCAACTCTTCCAGAAACCCTTTCTCCTGCATGAATTCTTTTACCGGTAGAATCTGGATGGGATTCTAACAGCTCTGCAAAACTGATCTCCTGCTCATTGTCTTTCTCAACCATGTCCTTCCACCTTAAACCCTTGAATGGGGGATGTTTCGTTGCGTTCAAGTATAACTTTTTATTTCTAAACAAAAAAGGGGGAAAAAACAAGATAGATAGGAAAGAAGAATCCATTGAATTTCAGGCCTGAGATTCGATATAATAGAAAACGATGAGGATCAACCTGAACCTCACGGTTAGGCTTTTCCATATTCTAAAATGATGGGCCTATACAAAAAAACGATCTATCGATGGTTAGGAGACCGAGGTCTTGTTCTTGAGTTTGGAGATGAGATCAGTTTTGAAATCAATCAACGGGTTCGCCGAATGGCTCTTGCCATTCAAACGGAGGCCATTCAGGGTATCATTGAAACGGTTCCGACCTATCGATCTTTACTGATTGTTTACAATCCCCTCTTGATTCCCATCGATCTATTAAAGAGATGTTTGGAAAAAATTGAAGAAGGTCTTCAAGAAACCCCTCTTCCGGAACCTAAATTGACTAAAATTCCTGTGGTTTATGGGGGAGTCTATGGGCCGGATTTAGAGTTTGTCGCTCAATACCATGGAATTTCTTCTGAGGAGGTTATCCGCCTCCATTGCAGCAAACCCTATTGGATCTATATGATCGGATTCATGCCAGGTTATCCTTATATGGGAGAGCTGCCCGAAGGCTTAAACACGCCCAGGCTTAAAACGCCAAGGCTTTCGGTTCCAAAAGGGTCGGTGGCGATTGCTCAGAGACAAACAGGGATCTACTCGATGGAAAGCCCGGGAGGATGGCAGATCATCGGTCGGACACCCCTTGAATTATTCGATCCACAAAGAGAGCCACCCGCGCTTCTCCGGATGGGAGATCAGGTGCAGTTCTATCCCATCAGCGAGAAAGAGTTTCTGGAATGGAAAAATTAGCTGCCTTTGAAGTACTGGACCCCGGGATCCTGACTACCATTCAGGATGGGGGTCGGTTTGGTTTCAGTCAAATTGGGGTCCCGCCTTCAGGTGCCCTCGACCCTTTCTCCTTCAGAGTGGCCAACCTGTTGGTTAACAATCAGGGAAACGAAGCCTGTCTTGAAACCACACTTGTGGGGTTAAAACTTAAAACCCTTCATGAATGCACTATCGCTATCACAGGAGGCAATCTCACTCCCATGCTCAATGGCGAAACGCTGGAGATGTGGAAAAGCCATCTTCTGATTGAAGGCGATATCATCGCTTTTAAGAAAGTCTGCTCAGGGTGTCGCGCCTATCTTTCCATCGGCGGGGGATTTATCGTCCCTGAAGTGATGGGAAGTCGGTCTACTTATCTTTCTGGAAAATTTGGGGGGCTTGAGGGAAGACCCTTAAAAAAAGGTGATATCCTTTATAAGAATTCCTCATGGTTACCACTGAACCAACTGGGGGTCCGTTTCCCAGACGAATGGATTCCAACGTTTCGCAAGGAAACCTTTCTCAGAACCATTTTGGGACCTCAAGAAGATCATTTCACACCAAAAGGACTCCAAACGTTTTTCTCTTCAACTTATGAGGTCTCGACTCAATCCGATCGCATAGGAGTTCGACTCAATGGTCCACGAATTGAGAGAAAAGCGGATGTGGAGGAGTCGATCATCTCTGAAGGCCTACTCTCGGGGGCGATTCAGGTGCCGGGTAATGGGATGCCCATCATCATCCTAAATGAACTGGTCACCGGAGGCTATACAAAGATCGCTACCATCATCTCGACCGATCTGACGAAAGTGGCCCAATTAAAACCCGGGGACCGCGTCCGATTTCAACCGATCTCCATTGAAGAGGCCCACCAATTACTCAAAAACGTTGAAGCCTGTTATGAAGTTTTTTCAAATGCTATGAAGGGAAATTAGGGATGGGATGGAATTTCAAATTCGTAAAGATCTGCCTCAGAACCAAAATAGATCTTTCTCCCAGAAATGGCCATCCCCGAAGTAATAGGAACGGGAGGCTTCGCCAGGGGAAAGACCTCCTCTTTTCCAGGCTGGATGAAAAAGATCATCTCCTGAGTTAACCCATAGAGTAACCCCTCTGGACCCATCTGCAGAGAGACATCCACCGGCTTTTTTAAACCGAGATCAAAGACCGTTTTGACCTTTTTTTGATCAGGATCGAAGACAAAGATTTTCTCATTGTCAGTTATTCCGTAAACCAAACCACTGGGAATCGCCGCAAGGGAGAGAATGGTTTTCGCTTCAGGCACAGGAACGATCTCAAAGACTTTCTTCTCCTCTTTGAGATCCCACAGGATAAGCTTCGCCTCCTTTTCGAAAGCCCGTGTTCCACCACCCCCCCGGATCGAACTGCCTCCAACAAGGAGGTCTAAAGGTTCGAGATAGGCTAAAGAAGCAATGCTCTGATTCTGAACGACGTGTCGAAAGACCCGCTTCTCCCTCCTCTTTGGGTCATAGACGCTGATCGCACCGCCATGAAGGCCATAATCTGGATAACTCCCGATATAGATTTTCCCATGGGGACCTGCAACCATTGCCCTGGGCCGATCCTGATTCTCACCCATGGGTCCCAGATCTCTCGGATTAGCCTCTTCATCCTCACCAAACCTGAATGGCCTTTTCGGATCATAGACCGAAATCCTTGCAGACGGGTATGAGCAGAGGTAAAGTTTTCCCTCATAAGATCCCATCGAATAGATCTGGCCGCTTGCTTGAGCCGCTTTTCCCAAATTGGTTAAGATTCGGTCTTCGGGATCATAAACAAAGAGCCTCAAGGGAAGCATGCTGCTTCCATAAATCCGCCCATCCGGACCCGTACTCAGCATAAAAAGAAAGGCTCCTGAGGCTTCATGCTTCAAAGGAATCTCTTTCTCCTCTTTTGTGGAGGGGTTCTGGATGGTTAAAATATTGGGATCAATGATTCGGAATTGCCGGCCGTCCGGCAGTCCTCTTTTAGGAAATGGAATGTTCGATTCCGGGACTTCAATGAGGTGCTTTCCACCCTCGATGCGGAACCATTTACCCGATGGGAGTTTGGTATAAACTTGCCCATCTTCTCCTCTGGTCAAACTGAGCCATCCAGGCGCTCTCTCCTCAGCAGGAAGGAGAGACCTTTTGGTCTCCTTCACCGGGTCAAAGACCACAATATCTGTTTTAGCAAACCGGATCGCACAATAGATCAAACCATCGCTTCCGGCGGTTGGATAACAGTAAAATTCTTTTTCATCCATGCGACCAAAATTCTTCGTCTCACCCGTCTTGGGGTCGAAAGAAAAGAGTTTGGCAGAGGGAAAAGTTCCTCCCCAGATCTTTCCATCCGGCGCAGTAGTCAGAGCGCAGATGAAGGATTCACTTTCTCCTCCTGGCTGACCCAGGTCTTCCCACGTCTCCCTTTTGGGATCGAAACGTAGAAGATGAGCATGATAATAGGTGCCAAGATAAATTCGACCTTCCCGATCGGTTGTAAATCCCCAGGATCCCATCTCTTCAGGAAGGGGGCCATTGAATTGGCCAATCTGCCCCGTATCGGGATGGACGGCTAATAGAGAAACCGACTCTTTATATCGGCCAAGGACGATGTAGATGGTGTCCAATACCTCAGTCTTTCCAGGTCCGACATAACTTCCCCAGATTATCCCTTCTTTAACCGGCGCACCGAGATGACGAAAAGCGAAACTGGGTTCTGGATGGAAACCGAAGGAGATGCAAATGAGGATGGGAAAAAAAATGCTCAGGAGTGATCGATTCATCAACACCGAAACCGCGTTTTTATACATTAAAATCCAAGGTTAAGTCTCAGACAGCTCATGATGGGGTAATCAACTCTATCCCCTGAGCAGGAGACGTCTCCGAAAGAACATGATTGTTATCTGGTGCGGTCAGGGGAGCGGGGGGTTTTGACTTTCTTTGCCTGGATCGCCAGCGAGGCCTCTGAATCTTTCGTTCTTTGACCGCTTTTTTCTCTTTCGACTCCTCAGGTTCTCCCTTTTTCTCTTCTTTCCCAAAACCGACGATGACATACGTTCCACTTCGGCTATCGGTCCTCAGATGGATGATCCCCTCTTTTTCGGCATCTTCCAGAAGGTCGCTGAAGGTCCGATAACCATGATAGGATTCGTTGAAAGAAGGCTTTTTTCGTTTCATCGTCTCTTTCACCAGAGACGACCAGAGGACCTCCTTGTTCTCACGAACCAGAGCCAACACAGAATCCACCAGGAGTTGAAAGGCTTCCTTCTTCTTTTCGGGAAGGTCCTTTTCGATCTTCGGAGGAGTCCCGATGGAGCGTTCCAGATCTTCATAATAGATGAATTCATCACAGTTGTCGATCAACAGGTTCGAACTCGATTCTTTCATTCCGAGACCGATCACTCTCTTGCCGTTCTCCTTTAGCTTGGAAACCAAAGGGGAGAAGTCACTATCGCCTGAAACGATCACAAAGGTGTCGATATGCTCTTTGGAATAACAGAGGTCAATAGCATCCACGCAGAGGCGGATATCCGCCGAATTTTTTCCGCTCAACGAACGCTTCGGAATCTCAATGAGCTCGATCGCGGATTCATGAAGGGGTTTCTTATACTCTGAATAATCGGCCCAATCAGCATAGGCTTTCTTCACGATGATCTTTCCCTTTTCAACCAACCGCTCCAGGACTTTCTGAATATCGAAGCGTTTATCCTTTTTTCCTTTGAACCCAAGGGCAAGGTTCTCAAAATCGATAAATACCGCCAGGGTGTGCTCTGCTTCAGCCATGTTTTGCTCCTCTCATTAAAACCATCCTACAACCAAACGAACTTTTTGTAAACCTCTGTTTGAGTAAACCCTTTAATCCAACCTCTGAAGAACATACCCTCTTCTTTTCAGTCTTTTTGTAATCTGAAGAATATGGTCCGGCCCGCGGGTTTCAAGGATGAGGATCACTTTGGAGCATCCAATCGGAACATCCTGTGCGGTGCGCTCATGAACAATGTGGAGGACGTTCGCCTGTAGCTGAGCAACCATGCTCGTTAATTGGGCGAGAGATCCGGGCACATCCCTCAGGAGAACTTCAAAGCGAGTCATCCTTCCGGTTCGGGTGAGTCCTTTTTCAATGATTCGATCGAGGAGATGAACATCAATGTTGCCGCCACTGATCACCAGAACAATTTTTTTGGGGATCCTTCGGGTTCTCTTTGATAAAAGTGCTGCCAGCGGGGTAGCTCCTGCTCCTTCGGCGATGATCCTTTTCCTCTCGATTAATAAGAGAAGGGCAGAAACAATCTCTTCCTCGCCCACCAGTGCCATCTCATCTACTTTCTGCCGGAGAATAGAGAAGGGGATTTCTCCTATCCTTCCCACCGCAATGCCATCGGCCAGCGTCGGTTTAGATGTAACGCTTACCATTCTCTTTCTCATGAATGAACGAAAGGCAGCTGGAACCTGGCTGGATTGAACCCCGATAATCTGGATGTTGGGTCTTTTCTTTTTCACAATCGTAGCAATCCCTGAGATCAAGCCTCCGCCGCCAACGGGAACGATAATTCCTTCTAAATCAGGAACATCCTCAAGGATCTCGAGGCCGATCGTGCCCTGGCCTGCAATGACCTCCTCATCATCAAAGGGATGGATGAAGAACTTCCCTTGTTTTTGCATCTCCTTCGCATAGCACAGGGCTTCATCCGTATTCTGTCCAAAGAGAACGACCTCTCCGCCATAGGCTCGGGTGGCTATCTGTTTGGCAAGGGATGCACCTTCTGGCATCACAATCGTTGCGCGGATTCCAAGGAGTGAGGAGGCATAAGCCACTCCCTGGGCATGATTTCCAGCAGAAGCTGCCACCACCTCTTGGACTCGCTTTGAATGATACAAAGAACTGAGTTTATAATAGGCTCCTCTGATTTTGAAAGATCCTGTCGTTTGAAGGTTCTCCAGCTTGAGAAAAATCTCTTTTCCGGTCAGTTTGGAGAGAGCGGCTGAGTAGATGATCGGGGTTCGAAGGATTACCTTTTTGATTCTTTCGCCTGCCCGTTCAATCTCTTGTTCAAGCCCCACTTCCCTCCCTCCCTCTCTTTAAAAGGGTGATCCTTGGCATCCCTGAGATGGGATTTTCATCGACCCACACCCTGCAACCATAAACAGCTTCAATCGTTTCTCGTGTGATCACGTCTCGAGGAGAACCCATCTTATAAATCCGGCCCTCCTGAAGAAGAATGAGTCGATCACAATATTCGGAGGCGATATTTAGATCGTGGGAGGCCATCACAATGGTCAATCCTCTGTCTCGATTAAGGCTCACGATGAGATGGAGAAAATCGACCTGGTGATGGATGTCAAGGTTTGCCGTGGGTTCGTCCAGAAGAATGATCTCTGGTTCCTGTGCCAGAGCTCTTGCAATAAAGACCCTTTTTCTCTCTCCACCCGAGAGTTCGTCCATATAGCGTTCGCCAATCGAAAGGATTCCTGTCCAATCCATTGCTCTTTTGACCATTTCCAGATCTTTTGAACCCTCGAACAGGAGATGGCCAAGATAGGGAGATCTTCCCATAAGAACAATTTCTATCACACGAAAGGGAAAAAGGGAATAGGCCTCTTGGGGGACGATGGCAATTTTCTTTGCAATCTCTCTCTGAGTCATTTCTTTTAAAGGAACGGTGTCCAGTAGAATGTCCCCCTCCTGAGGAGAGAGAAGTCGACAGAGAATTTTTAGAAATGTACTCTTTCCAGAGCCATTGGGACCAATGACGCCAATGAATTCTCCTTTCTCAATCCTTAAAGAAATCTCTTTGAGAACCCACTCCTGACGATAGCGGAAAGAGAGAGAGCGAAGGTCGATCATAACGTCTTGACCCCCTTTCTTTTTCTCAAGAGGTAGATGAAAAAAGGTCCTCCGAAGGCAGCGGTAATGACACCCACAGGCAGCTCCACGGGTGATAGAAGGGTTCTGGCAAGGGTATCACAAAGAATCAAAAAAGAGGCACCAATCAAAGAAGCAGCAGGGAGCAGGAGTCGGTGGTCAGGGCCAAAAAGAAGGCGAGCGGAGTGCGGAATGATCAATCCCACAAAACCAATCAAACCGCAAAGCGATACCGAAGCCGCCGTTATCAAAGACGCACAGAGATAGGAAAGAATCTTAAGCCGTTCTACATCCACGCCCAATTGGTGAGCGTTTTCTTCTCCGGAAAGAATCAGGTTGAGGTGACGTGATCTACGGTAGAGGACCCCAAACCCCCCCGCCAGATAGGGCAGAATGATGAGGACCGATTGGGGGTTGGCAAAACTGAAATCGCCCATTAACCAGAAGAGGATGGTATGAAGTTCCTCTTTTTGGGAAATCGAAAGAAAGAACATGATGATAGCAGAAAGAAAGGAACCCGTGATCACTCCAGCCAGAAGCAGGATGTTGGGATGCATTCGTCCTTCCTGTTTCCCAAAATAGAAAACCACCCCAATCGTGAGGAGCGCTCCGACAAAGGAGGCAAAGGGGAGGCCAAAGGAGAGGCTTCCAAATCCCAAGAGAATAGCCAGGATCGCTCCTACGGCTGATCCGCTTGAAACCCCAAGGATATAGGGATCGGCCAGCGGATTTCTCAGAAGGGCCTGAAAGATGGCTCCAGAAACCGAAAGGCCTGCTCCCACCATCCCAGCCAGTAAGGCTCTGGGTAAACGAAGAGAGAGAATGATTGTCCGCTCCATCTCCATTTCGGTTTCCCCGTGCCCCAGAAAGAATTGATAGAGGACTTGGATGGTACGTCCAGGAGACACCCTTACACTCCCCACCATCAATGAAAACAGAAGGACTAAGATGACAAAGAAAGTGAGAACCAAAGAGACGGTGAGAACTTTTTTTAAAGTAAGAATGTTCATCAAACTCCCCTGAGGGTTAAGGTTGGATGGGTTTTTTAAACCTCTCCGGATGGATCCATCGAGCCATGGTCTCGAGTCCCTCAATAATTCTGGGTGAAGGGCGATCAATCAGGTCTGAATCGATCAGGTGAATCCTCCCCTCTTTGACAGCCGGGATCATTTTCCAGCGTTTCCATTCACGCAAGACCCTTTCATAATCCCCTCGAGGATTCATCGAGCTGACGAGAAGAACCTCGGGGGACCTCTTCAAAATCTCTTCGATTCCCAAACGAGGATACATCTCCCGATCCATCCCAGCGATATTTTCTCCCCCTGCCAGATGGATGAGGTTGTCTCCAAAACTTCCCCTCCCTACGGTCACAATAGGCGATTCCCCAATCTGGAGAAAGACTTTTGGACGGGGAAGGCTTCGCGTTCGCTCCACGATCTTCTCTCTCCGCAGGTTCATTGACTCAGCAAGGGGAAAAGCCTCCCTCTCCTTTCCCACCACCTGACCGATATGGCGAATACTTCTCAGGACATCATCAAATTTCTTTGGAAAGATAACATACGTTGGAAATCCCAACGTCTCCAGCTTTTCGACCACCTCCCTCGGATTTCCTGCACCAGTGGCCAGGATCAGGTCGGGTTTAAGAGAGATGACCCGCTCAAAATCAATATTGATGTAACTCCCTACTCTTACCCTGTTTTTCACCTTGTCCGGGTAATTGCAATGGATCGAAACGCCTACCACTTCCTCATCAAGGCCAAGGCTGAAAAGGATTTCAGTGATATTCGGGGCTAAGGAGACAATGCGTTTGGGAGGAAAGGGAATGGACACCTCTCTTCCCACTTCATCTTTGAACTTCATCGGTGCAGAATAGGAAATCGTTGGGGTTAAAAAGAAAAGAAGGCAAACCACACTAACAAGGATCTTTCTCATTCTTATTTCTAATGATGGGAAAGGGATGAGGGGAGAATAAAAAGATCTCTTTTGCACGGAATCCATCATCGAAGTTGGAATGCGATAGGGATACTGACCCACACGGGTATCGTCGTTTCTCCCCTTTTGGCAGGGATAAATTTCCATTCTTTCACAGCGGCCAAGGCAGAACGATCCAGGATCTCATATCCTGAGGAGCGTTTGATCTCGATCTCTCCTACTGTGCCATTCGATAAAACCTCGACCCTCAGTAATACCTCTCCTTGATATCCCTTTCTCTTTGCCTCTTTAGGGTAATGCGGTTTCGGATTTTCAGCGTATCGAGGTTGAGCAAACAGGATCCCCTTTTCAGAGGGTGGGGGGTCTTTGAGAACCATATGGGGTGCAGAGGGAAGGGGTGGCGGGATGGAAGGGCCAAGAGAAGCCAGAACAACCTTCCCTTCTTCCTCACTCTCCTTCTTTGCGATTTCTATCAAAACAGACTTGGGTTCCTTGATGGAAACCAACTTTGGGTCGTTCGGGATAGACACGATGGTCTCAGATTTTTTCTCCTTTGGAGAGGAGGGAAGGTCCATCTTCTCAACTTGGGTAACTTCCATTAACCCTCGGGTTAGAGGTACGGATTCAGTTTGTATCTCCTCCTCTTTCTTTTCAACTATTTTCACCTGGTTTTCTTCTATGCGATCGGGTTCAAATCCCTCTCTCACATAGGCTTCTTTGGCTTCTTTGATGAGACGCAACCCCGTATCGTGAACCCCTTTGACTTCCTTGCTCTGAAGCTCTTTTTCCTGCCTCCCAAGAGGAAGAAAGGAGACTTCCATTAGCCGTGGAAGTTGAAGGAGAGGAAGATCGGGGACGAGAGCAGAGAGGATAGAAAAGGCCAAGAGGTGAAACCCCAGGGAAAGGAAGATAAAGAGTTTTAACTTCCGGGTAGCATTATTCATCATTTGGGATCTCATCTTAAATAAAAAAGCCCGCTCTTCGGAAGAAAGAGCGGGTTTTTTCCATCTCACCCTTCACAGCCCTCCACCGAAGACCTTAATGTGAAGTGCATTCAGGAAGGTTTTCTGGCTTACGGATCAACCTACTCCCGGCCCCTTCCCAGTCGTTACGACCAGTGGTTTCTGGCAGGTTTCGTCCCCGATTACAGCGGCGTGGCCGTCCCCGATTTTCACGGGGTTCCCTTTTGCAGGCCTAAAGCCACCTGAATACAGATCTGACTTATATTTTTCATACCACAAATAAGACTGGAAAGCAAATCTACCTTTTTAATCCTGTTTGGAAAATTGACAGGGATTTAAATTTAATGTATTTTTAACTACATTCATGGAAGAGAAGAGAAGGCTCCCTTCTTATCACAACATCAAATGAGGATGGTTTTCAGTGAAAGAGTTTCTGTCACTCGTCTCCAAACCGGTCAGGTATCTGGGCCGGGAGGTCAACGCTATCATCAAAGATCCTTCCAGGGTCAACCTCAGAGTCTGTCTCGCCTTCCCTGATGTTTATGAAATGGGGATGTCCCACCTCGGGATTCAAATTCTCTATCAAATTCTCAATGAAAGACCGGAGATTGCCTGCGAGCGAGCCTTCGCCCCCTGGGTTGATATGGAAAAGGTCTTGAGGGAGAAAAACGTTCTCCTCACCTCTCTCGAATCGTCCACTCCCCTCAACCAGTTTGATATTCTCGGCTTTTCCCTCCAATATGAGCTCTCCTTCACCAATCTCCTCAATATGCTCGACCTCTCCCGCATTCCCCTCTTTTCAAAGGATCGGGACGAACGATTCCCCCTCATCATTGCTGGAGGTCCAACTGCATTTAATCCGGAACCCGTCGCTGATTTTTTAGATGCCATCCTGATCGGGGATGGGGAAGAAGCCGTCCTTGAGATCTGCGATCTTGTCCAGCAATGGAAAACATCTCAGGGCAAAAAAGATAACCTCTTAACTTCCCTCTCAGAGGTGGATGGGGTCTATGTTCCGCAAGGGTCTCAGGGTCGGAAGATCAAAAAAAGGATCGTCTCAGATCTGAACCGCGTTCCTTTTCCTACCTGCCCGATTGTTCCATTTATGAAAGTGGTTCACGACCGGTTCAATGTGGAAATTGCCCGGGGATGTAAACGAGGGTGCCGCTTTTGTGAGGCAGGATTTATCTACCGCCCTTATCGGGAGAGAGAGCCAGAGGTGATCCAGAGGATTCTGGATTCCGGATTAAACCAGACCGGTTACGAAGAAATCTCTCTCCTCTCCCTCAGCGCAGGGGACTATTCCTCTATCGACCCCCTTCTCTCTATTCTGATGGATCGATTGGAGTCGAAGCATGTGGCCGTCTCATTCCCGTCCTTAAGAATTGAGAGCATTGTCGGTCATCTTGCAGCAGAGGTGAAACGGGTTCGGAAGACCGGGTTCACCATTGCACCAGAAGCATCCACGGAAAGGCTTCGCAAGGTGATCAATAAAGAGCTGGATGAATCTATCCTCTTTCAAGGAGTCACCGAACTTTTTAGGATGGGTTGGAAAAATCTCAAACTTTACTTTATGACCGGTTTGCCCACAGAATCAGAAGAGGATCTTAAGGGAATTCTCGAGCTCTCAAGAAGAATTGCCTCTGTGGGAGAACGACAGAAACTCCATCCCCAGATCAGTGTGAGCGTCTCAACCTTTGTCCCTAAACCCCATACACCCTTCCAATGGGCATCCCAGATCTCCCTAGAAGAGATGAAAGAGAGACTTAAGTTTTTAAAAGAGAATCTAAAGACCAAAAAGCTTCGCCTGAAATGGCAGGATCCTCATCTGAGTCTCCTTGAGGGCGTCTTCTCTCTGGGAGATCGCCGTCTTTCAAAAGTGTTAGTCGAAGCCCATCGTTTGGGATGCCGTTTCGACGGCTGGAGCGACCAGTTTCGTTTCGACCTATGGAAGAAGGCTTTTGAAGAGGTAGATCTCGACATGACCTCTTATACAGGCAAAAAAGAAAAATCAGATGTTCTTCCCTGGTCGTTTATTGAAACAGGGATTGAAACGGATTTCCTGTGGAACGAGTATCAGAAGGGATTAAGGGGAGAGACGACGCCTCCCTGTACGTCAAAGGATTGTCATCGCTGTCGCCTTTGCGATGGTCAAGTCGTAACAATCCGTGAAGCCTCTCCCCTCCCGACCCATTTCAATCAAAGAGGGGGATGGAAAGAGATTCGAAAAAAAGGACTTCGAACAAAATTTTGGTTAACTTTTTCTAAGAAAGGGGAGGTCCGTTTTATCAGTCACCTGGAACTGATGCATCTCTTTTACCGATCAGCTAAAAGAGCTGGGCTCATGCTTTACCATTCCGAAGGATTTCATCCCATGCCAAGGATCATCTTCGAAAAAGCCCTGCCTGTGGGAGTGGAAAGTCTTCGGGAAAGGGTGGAGATCGAGTTGGAGGGAAGGATTTCGTCCTCGGAGTTAATCGAGCGACTGAATCGGACCCTTCCAGAGGGAATTAAAATCTTGGAAGCCAGGGAAATCCTTTTCCCCCTTTCATCGGTTTCAGCCCCATTGCAATCCGTCTATCGAATCTCTCTGGATCACCTCCTTTCGAGCGAAGAGGCTCAGGCAAGATTGAAAGTCGCTCTCGATCAAAAAGAACTATTTATTGTTCAGGAGCGTAAGGAGAGGACCAGGAGGATGGATCTTCTTCCATTGATTGAGAAAGTAGCACTGACAGAAGAGAGGGAACCATCGGACCCAGAGTCTGGACTCACCTTGGAATTGGTCCTTCGGAGTGTCGGTGGAAAGACGGCAAAGCCCCTTGAGGCACTGGAAGCTCTCTTGGGGCTTGGAAAAGAATCCCTTTCCCGATGCAGAATTCTCAAGCTGGAATAATGAATGAAGAGAAAAATAGAAATTAAGTTTCGTAAGGCGATGAACCTGAAGGATTTTGTTCCCCTCTGTAACACCCATCCTCCTATTGTTCTACGATTCCAGTATTTCAATTCTATGACGTTTGGAGAGAAGTTATGGCGAATGAACTTGTCATCAATGTGACGCCTCAAGAGACAAGGGTTGCCCTTCTCGAAGATCGGGTTCTTGCAGAACTACATATCGAACGGACACGGGATCGAGGAATCATCGGAAATATCTATAAAGGAAAAGTAGTCAAGGTCTTGCCTGGCATGCAAGCAGCCTTTGTGGACATCGGATTAGAGAAGGCCGCTTTCCTTTACGTCGCTGATGTCTATGGGGGGATGGAAGAATATGAGGAGATGGGATTCTTAGGGATGGAGATGGCCAATGATCTCAGTCCCCCCTCACAGATTCAGGACCTTCTCTCGGAAGGACAGGAAATTCTGGTTCAGGTCTCAAAAGAACCCTTAGGCACCAAAGGGACCCGAATCACCTCCCATATTACCCTTCCAGGTCGCTATCTCGTTTTTATGCCCACGGTCGATCATGTAGGGGTATCGCGTAAGATTCGGGAGGAAAAGGAACGAAAACGATTACGAGAGATTGCGCAGTCTCTCAAACCTCCCTCTGGAGGCATTATCGTTCGAACCGCCAGCGAGGGAGCAGACTCTGAGGAGATTAAAAACGATATGGAATTTCTCCTCCAACTCTGGGGAAATATTCAGAGAAAGAAAGAGACGGCTTCTGCTCCCTCCCTCATTCATAGTGATCTTACCTTAATTCTCCGAATCATCCGGGACCTCCTCTCTCCGCAGATCCATCGGATCATCATCGATTCAAAAGAGGAATATGACAATATTATCTCCTTCATCAACACCTACATGCCCAAACAAAAATATGAGATTGTCCTCTATCAAGAGAAAGAACCCATTTTCGATGCCTACCGCATCGAGATGGAGATCGACAAGATTCTCGGAAGAAAGGTCTGGCTTAAATCCGGAGGGTATATTGTCATTGACGTCTGTGAGGCCATGGTGGCGATCGACGTCAATACAGGTCGATATGTGGGAAAAAGGAACCTGGCCGACACCATTCTGAAGACGAACCTCGAAGCGGCCAAGGAGATCGCCTATCAGTTAAGAGTCCGAAATATTGGAGGGATCATCATCATCGATTTCATCGATATGGAGAGGGAGGGGGATAAGGAGAAGGTCTATCAAGCCCTTGAAGAGGCGCTTAAGAAGGACCGTCAGAAAATCAACATCTTTAAGATCTCGGAACTCGGTCTGGTCGAGATGACCCGGAAACGGACCCGTGAAAATATCTCAAGGGTCCTGGGGGAGTCTTGTCCTTATTGTGAGGGCACAGGGTTTGTTAAATCGAAAGTCACGGTTTGTTATGATATCTTCCGTGAAATCGAAAGGACCGCTTCTGAATTTGGAGGCCATAGCATCGTGGTGGAAGCCCATCCGGATGTGACTGACCTTTTCTATGAGGAAGAACGAAGCCGCGTGGAAGAATTGGAGAGGAAGTTAAAAAAGAAAATTGTGATCAAAGCCAAACCTGGTTTTCACCAAGAACAGTTCAACATCATCGAAGTGTGAGTGCCTCTCTGTCCCTCAGGGTTTTTGCAAAGAAAGAACTCCTTTAGCAACGGATGAGGAGGCCTTTGACAAACCGGGGATTGATCTCTTCTTCTGCAGGAATCTTTCCAAATTCGTCTTCAAAGAGATTGAGGCAGAAATTGAGAAAGTCAATAAGGTGCTTCTGCCGTTCTGAGTCTGCTTCAATCGACTGCAGATACTGTCTTAACTCGTTTCGGACTTCTGTTTTAATGGGTCGTTTCCCTTCCGTCTCTCTCTCAAAGAGGTATGAAAGTAGATCTTTCAGCCGGCTCTTTTCAATGGGTTCAAATGTGAAACGCTCCTTAAGGATTTTGTTTGCCAACGCGGTAAGCAGGATGGTCGAGAAGGTTATCTCCTGCCATCTTTCAGGATAGCCATCACTCCAATCCATCTCTTTGATAGAACGGAGAGTGACCTGCAACGTCTTCTCAAAAAAAGAAAGAACACTTTCCATCAGCTCCAGGAAAGCGTCCATCGCCCTGAGGTCCAGAAGGTCCTTGAAATCGTCATGGGTCCCATTCCGATAGAAGGTGGGCCTCTTCCTTAAAACCCCATCCATGATTTCTATATGGGGAGGGTCGAGAAGAACGAGATTCTCTCGACCGCCTCCAAACCATGGGCCCGTTAAAATCGCCTCTGCCCTTTTCCTGAGAAGAAGCGTTAAACTAACCCCGCACTGGAAAATCTTTTGAATGGGAAGGGATCTCATGATCTCGATGGCTCTCGCCTCCTCATCATGGCTCAAATACTGAAGGCCAAGGTTCAGATAGTGATAGGCCTTCTTCACCGCACGCTCCATGCCGGAGAGGTTGGAAAGGTCTATTGCTTCGGCAATGATGGCTTTATTGCAGAGTGACGTGACTTCCTGTTTCAACCGATCGATTTCATCAGGAGCATCGATTTGCGAGAGCACTTTGGAGAAGAAAGGCCCTTCCTCCTGAAAGGCAAGATAGAAGAATGAACTGGCTTTATTTAAGGGTTCTGCCAATTTTGATTTTGGAGTACTCACTTCTCTTAACAGGACTTCCGGCCGAACGAATTGATAAATCTCAAGGGCTTCCTCAAAATCGGGGAACCCATAGTCATGGAGTCGGCCATTTCTCAAACGGTATCCTGTCTCTTCCAGTTCAGACTCCAGTTCACAGATGAGGGCATCCATAAGTCTAAGGTAGCCTTCATGATCGATTCGATAAAAAGCTCTTAAGAAAGGCTCGAACACGTCTCTTGTTCTGACCCCCTTGAATTCAATAAAATAGAATTGGTCCAGGGTGAAAAGAGGCAGGCGATCCACCATTTCGATCAGTTCTCCGTCCATCGTGGTCACCCGTAGAAACTTTTTGAGAAGGAGGGCAATGAATTCTGGATCTGTGGACCGGATAAATTGAACCACCTTTTTTTCACCCGACTCCAGAAGAATCTCAATCCAATGGAGGACCTTTTCTGGGTCAATCTGGTCTCTTTTCCAAAACTCAAGATCAAGAAGATACTGGAACTGTTCAGGAGTGGTAAGAGCAATAAGCTCAAGACAATCCTTCTCTCCAACCTCTTTGACCGTTAAGAAAACCTCCTGTTCGGGAAGGGATTGCACCAAGAATTCTGGATGGTCGGATAGAAAAATCATCTGCACCCGTTCTTTTCCGCGCCTATGAAGGACATATTCTAATTGTTGTTGGGGGGAGAGAGACTGAAAGATCTTCTGAGCTTCTTTCCTGTCCTCAGGGAGCGTGAATGAAGAGGGATGGGTCATGGGGATACCCTTCAGCGAATCCATTAAAGATAAAAGAAGAGCGGGTTTGAAACCCGCCCTTCCTCGATGGATCGCTCAACAGATTTTTTAATAGGCCGGTGGCATGGGTGGACCCGCCTGCTCTTTCTTCGGTTTCTCGGCAACAACGGCTTCCGTCGTAATCAACAAGGAAGCCACACTGGCTGCATTTTGAAGAGCGAGACGGACAACTTTGGTGGGGTCAATGATACCGGCTTCAAGCATATCTGTATATTCTTCTTTGTCGGCATCGAATCCAAAATTCCCTTTCTCCTCTTTGACTCTTTCCGCCACCACAGAGCCTTCCAGCCCGGCATTTTCAACGATCTGTCGAATCGGTTCTTCAAGGGCCTTCTGGATGATTTCAACACCGGTCTGCCGATCGCCTTCCAGTTTTACTTTCTTCAAAGCAGGCAAACAACGGAGAAAAGCAACTCCACCGCCAGGAACAATACCTTCTTCCACAGCCGCCCGAGTCGCATTCAAGGCATCCTCAACGCGAGCTTTCTTCTCCTTCATCTCGGTCTCGGTCGCCGCACCAACCTTGATCACAGCCACGCCCCCAGCCAATTTCGCCAGTCGCTCTTGAAGTTTCTCCCTGTCGTAATCAGAGGTCGTTTCATCAATCTGGACGCGAATCTGTTTGATTCGGCCTTCAATGGCTGAGGCGGATCCAGCTCCTTCTACAATCGTTGTATTATCCTTATCAATAACGACTTTCTTGGCTCGTCCGAGATCTTCGAGTTTCATCTTCTCCAACTTAATTCCAACATCCTCCATAATGGCATGACCACCCGTAAGAATAGCGATATCTTCGAGCATGGCTTTTCTCCGATCGCCGAAACCCGGTGCCTTGACCGCTGCACATTTGAGGGTGCCTCTCAATTTGTTGACCACTAGGGTAGCTAAAGCCTCTCCTTCCACATCCTCAGCAATGATCAGCAATGGTCTGCCACTCTTGGCCACCTGCTCAAGAATGGGGAGAAGCTCTTTCATGTTGGAAATCTTCTTCTCAAAAAGGAGAATGTAGGGATCTTCGAGAACCACTTCCATTTTCTCCGGATCGGTGACAAAGTAAGGAGAGATATAGCCCCGATCAAACTGCATTCCCTCCACCACCTCAAGGGTGGTATCCATACCTTTTGCCTCTTCCACCGTGATCACTCCCTCTTTGCCAACCTTGTTCATCGCCTCGGCAATAATATCACCGATGGCTTTATCATTATTGGCTGAAATCGTTCCAACCTGGGCAATCTCTTTCTGTTCTTTCACCGGTTTTGAAAGTTTCTTTAATTCTTTCACGACTTCTGTAACGGCATAATCAATTCCTCTTTTCACATCCATGGGGTTCGTACCAGCCGCCACCACCTTATACCCTTCACGGTATATGGCTTGGGCTAAGAGGGTTGCCGTGGTTGTCCCATCCCCTGCTGTATCCGAGGTTTTACTGGCTACCTCTTTAACCATTTTGGCGCCCATATTCTGGAAATGATCTTCCAATTCGATCTCTTTCGCCACCGTAACCCCATCTTTGGTCACCAGGGGAGAACCAAAAGATTTCTCTAAAACAACATTGCGACCCTTGGGACCAAGGGTAACCTTGACTGCATTCGCTAAAATATTCACCCCTTCTAAAATCGAATTTCTTGCTTCCTGGTCAAATTTTAATTCCTTTGCCATGAGACTCCTCCTTTCTCCTACTCAACAGAAACGGCATGATAGACCGTTCCATCATTTCTCAATGATTGCAAGGACTTCATCTTCTCTCATCATCAGATATTCTTCACCATCAATTTTTACCTCTGTACCTGCATATTTTGCAAAAAGAATTCGATCCCCTTTCTTGACGTCCATTGGAATCTTTGTGCCATCCTTATTCACTCTTCCTTCACCAACAGCAATCACCTGACCTTCGATCGGTTTCTCCTTGGCGGTATCCGGTATGATGATCCCTCCCTTGGTTTTCTCCTCCTCTTCTAATCGTTTCACAATGAGGCGATCATGAAGCGGCCTGATTTGCATAGAAATAGACCTCCCTTCTAATAAATTTTCGGCGTTATGTATAATCATCGAATCGTTATTTGTCAACCCCACCCTCTTGATAACAAGGGGGCGGTTTGCCTTTCTATCTATCTTATTAATTTTGTTGATTTTTTTTAAAAAAAATTTTATGAAAAGGTATGGAATTCAAAGACCCTTTCCTTGCCACCAGCATTGGTTCTTTCCCCCATTACGATGAAAAGGAGGTTTTTCATCTCATTCAGAGGGAGTTTCCAGACATCCCCTTTTTACCCCAGTTTCCCAAGCGCTCTTTTTTTGAGGGGATGATTGCCCAATATTCAGAGGGTTTCCCTGCCTTGAAAGTGGATGCAACAGAGAAGAGGCTCTGGGTAGATACGTCCTCAGGGTTTGAGGATGAGGTGGAAAGATTCTTTCAGTTGATCGAGACAAAGGATTTATCACCCTTTCGGATATCCGAAGACTATGCCAGAGGATTACTCATCCTTAAAGATCTCGCTCAGGAGGATATAAAAAAGAGAATCAAATATGTGAAAGTACAGGTTACAGGTCCCATTACATTTGGACTCTCCTTAACCGATCAAGAAAGAAAACCCATCTTTTTCGACTCAACTTTGAGGGAAATACTCATCCATCATCTTTCATTCAAAGCCCAATGGCTGGAAAAGACCATTCACGATTTCCTCCCTGAAATCCCAACGATTCTTTTCTTTGATGAACCTGTACTTTCCGCTATTGGTTCTGCTTTTTCTGGGCTCAATCAGGAGGAGGTCATTTTCTCCCTTAATGAATGCTTTAAAGCAGTCAAAGGATTGAAGGGGATCCACTGTTGTGGAAATACAGATTGGAGCCTCCTTTTATCAACAAAACTCGACATCCTCAGTTTTGATGCCTACGGATATCTGGAAAACCTCTCCCTTTTTCCTAAAGAATTGGAGGCTTTTCTAAAAAAAGGAGGAATTCTTGCCTGGGGCATTGTACCTACCAGTGAAGAGATTCTCAAAGAGGATGCTCAGAGCCTGTTGAAGCGGTTTGAAAAAGGAGTGGAGACCCTTACAAAAGAGGGAATCGATCCCATCCTCCTGACAAGGGCGATCCTGACTCCAAGTTGTGGGATGGGTTCGCTTTCTATCGAACTGGCTGAACGGGTCTGCGATCTTACCGCCGAGGTCTCTAAGAGGTTGAGAGGCATGTCTTCCTCCCTTATTATAAAGCCATGATAAAATAGTAGATCATGAGACCGCAAAAGCCTAATCTCACGATTGTGGCAAAGAGGGTGCCCACCATCACTCCCCAACCTGCCCGAAAAGATTCCCCTTTGGTTTTCCCGGCCAACCATTCGGCAACCACTGCTCCGAAGAAAGATCCTAAAAGCACGGCCAGGGGGGATAAAAACATCCCGATCAACATTCCTAATACAGATCCCCAGACTCCCCATTTCGAGGATCCATATCTTTTCGCACCCAGTAATGGAAGAACATAATCCATGGCGACCATAAGGATTGTCACAATGCCCAGAAGAAGGACCCTTGCCGGAGTCAAGGGAGGTGAAAAATTTTTTACCAAGGCGAGCAGGAAGAGTCCGATGAAGCTTAGCGGCGGACCTGGAAGGATAGGCAGCACACTCCCGATCAATCCCAGAAGCATCAAAAGAGAACCAATCAGAATGGCAAGGATCTCAAGCATTGGCCTCTATTGTATAGAAAAGAACCGATGATTCCGCTATGGAGATGCTTTTATTTTCTTACCAGGAAGATCGATCTTGAACCGGGGTGGGGAGATCTGTTCACTTTTGCAAATAGGACATCGTCCCGGAGTATTCAGTCGGGTCCGTTTCTTGAAAGAGAAACCACAGGCCATACAATATGCCGGCTCAGCAATCAAGTGCTGAGAATGTGATGATTTCTCAAGATGCTTAAGATGGTCAAGCACCTCCCTCTCTCGCATCCCGAACAGTTTCGCAATCTCCTTCAAATCGAGGGCTTCCCTCTCCAGAACCTCTGAAATCCTCTTCCTCAGTGTCAACATCTCTGTCTATGGGTTGATCTTCGTCAGCGGAATGCCTCCGTGTCCAATATTCTCTTTCGGGACATCATAGAGGACAATATGGACCTTATCGGCTGTGATCTGAAGCGCCTCTGCAATTGCGTCCGTCACTCTCTGAATCAGTTTTTCCTTCATTTCCGGCGTTCTCCCCTGGATCATGCTAATCTGAACGATAGGCATGGGTTTCCTCCTTTCTTTCATCAGGATTCAAGGATGTGAGGGGAATGGGTTTTATCTTTTCCATAGCCGAACTTTTCTAAGATCGCAAGAGCGCAAAGTTTGAAAGCTCCACTCTTCTTAAAATAGAAGCAGTTCTGGATCGTCCCGATCCCAAAAGCCAGATCTGAAAATTTCTCTCGATACCGATCCGTCATTTGAAAGCAAACTCCTCTCTGCACCAAACCTCCTTTTCTAAATCCGATACGCTATCCTATGGACTTATCAATCGACTCTCTGCTACCCTGGTACATAAAGGCGCTTCATCTTGTGGATCTTATGGATCCGCATCTCCGCATACCGATTAGCCGCTTCCAAGGGCAAGATCTTTTCTTTCTTCGCCATCTCAAAGATGTGAAGCAGACGATGATAGATTCGTTCGGTTTTCAATCTCACCCGTTCCAGATTGAAGCCTTGTGCCTCGTCAATGGCCTGGATCACCCCTCCAGCATTGATCACATAATCGGGCGCATAGAGAATCCCTCGTTCGTGGAGCATCCGACTATGCCTCGTCTCATCCTCTAACTGATTATTGGCACAGCCTGCAACGATCTTACATTTTAATTTTGGAATGGTCTGATCATTCAGGATGCCGCCGATGGCGCTCGGAGAAAAGATATCGCAATCGACCTCATAGATCCCCTCAGGCTTGACTGCTTTAAATCCATAGATGGCCTGAAGCCTCATAAGGGTCGTTTCACGGATGTCTGTGGCTATGATCTCAAGCCCTTCATCTTTCAGATGCTTTAATAGAGGATCCCCAACTGCCCCAAGTCCCTGGACCGCAATTCGTTTGCCTTTTAAATCAGGTTTGCCCCAGAGAAATTGGGCACAGGCTTTCAGCCCCCAAAAAACTCCATAGGCTGTAATGGCTCCTGTATTTCCAGAGCTTCCTTCTTCTCTCGGCCTTGCTACAATGTGGCGGCTCTCTCTACCCATGACTGAGCTGTCTGCCTCGTTGAGATTGAGGTCCGCCGCTCCTGTAATAAAGCGTCCTTTCAAAATCTCAATAAATCTTCCATAGGCTCGGAGGTAGGCTTCTGTTTTGTCTTTTTCGGGATCACCCCAGATGACGCCTTTTCCACCTCCCTTATCCTCATCTGCCGCTGCACACTTGTAGGTCATCGCCTTTGAAAGCTTCATTGCATCCTTCAGAGCCTCCTCCATTGAAGCATAATTGACCATCCTTGTTCCACCAAAGGCATTTCCAAGAGTGGTATCATGGATAGCGATGATCGCCCTCATTCCAGTCTCTTTATCATAATTAAAGATGATCTGTTCATGGCCTCCCTGTTTCATCAATTCAAAGATGTCCATTTTTATACCCCCCTTTGAATTAGGTTTCACTGACCCAATCATATCCAATCAACAGTTTTCAATAACCAATAACATTCACCTCCCCCTTTTCCGTCAATAGGGGTAATCTCTCTGCTTCATTAGAGACTGGGTCACAACCCTTTCCCATCATCTAAAAGCCCTGCATTCTAACTTTTTGAAACCTGGACTCTCTCTTCTTTGATCCCATTAATCATACACCCTTTAAAAGGGAAGGGCAGATGGAATGAAGCATGAACCTCTTGCCCCTGTCATCTCTACCCTACCCATTTTTGAATTCCCTGTCAATCGATTCCCTTGAAGCTTTCTAACGTTTGAGGTAAGTTAATCCTCATGGTCCGGTTTTATATTTTCTTGCTCATTGGGATCCTTGCGATTTCAACTGCTTCTATCTTCATCAAGCTCTGTGAGGCACCCGCACTGGTCATTGCGGCTTACCGTTTGACACTTGCCTCTTTGATTCTTTCTCCTTTTGCCGGCTATAGAAAAGTCTGGCAGAACTGGAGGGGTTCTGAGTGGCGATGGCTGATGCTCTCCGGCATCTTTCTCGCTCTTCACTTCGCCTTCTGGATCGCCTCCTTGAAATTCACCTCTGTGGCAAGCTCTGTGGTGTTGGTCTCAACCAATCCCCTTTTCGTGGGAATAGGGGCCAGGCTTTTTCTTAAGGAACCTCTACGAACCAATCTGATTGGGGGGATCATCCTCTCCGGTTTAGGCAGTGGGCTGATCAGCTTTGGAGATATGACCTTATCGATAGAGGCCCTGATGGGGGATGGGTTGGCTCTCCTGGGGGCCATGATGGCCTCAGGATACCTTTTAGTGGGAAAAAAAATGAGAAAGGGGCAGGACTTACTCTCCTATATCTTTCCTGTCTATTCCGCAGGGGCCATCGTATTGATCCTGATCTCCCTTGCTTCTCAAAAACCCTTTTTCGGATACTCCTCTTCAACCTATCTCTTTCTTTTCCTCCTGGCCATCATCCCCCAGTTGGTGGGTCATACGACCTTCAACTGGGCGTTGAAATACCTTCCTGCTTCGATGGTTGCCGTTACCATTTTAGGTGAGCCTGTTGGATCAACGATTCTGGCTTTCTTCATTCTTAAGGAAACGTTAACTGATTTAAAGATCATTGGAGGAATCCTGATTTTTGTGGGTATCTTAGTGGCGTTAAAAACACCCAAGGCATTTCATTCTGAAATGAGTTAAACTGATTGTAAGGGGATAAGAGAGATGAATATTGCAGTCTTAAACGGAAGTCCAAAAGGGCCTCACAGCGTGACCATGCAGTATGTCTATTTTATCCAAAAAAAGTTTCCCCATCATGAGTTCAAGGTTTTTAATATTGGTGCTCAGATCAACCAGATCGAGAAAGAGGAGAAAGTCTTCCGAGAAATCACAGAGGAGGTAAGGGCTTCTGATGGTGTGCTCTGGGCCTTTCCCCTCTATTATCTTCTTGTCCCATCGCAATATAAAAGATTCATTGAGCTGATCTGGGAAAGGAATGTGAAAGATGTTTTCAAAAATAAATATACGGTCGTTTTATCCACATCGATCCATTTCTTTGACCACACCGCTCACAATTATATGCATGCAATCTGTGATGATCTAGACATGAAATACCTGGGATCTTTTTCGGCTGAAATGTATGACCTGCTGAGTCGTAAAGGAAGAGAAAAATGGACCCTCTTTGCCTCTGATTTCTTTGATGGAATTCAACAGGGTGTTCCTACAGCAAAAACCTTCCCTCCCATCCTCCATCAGGCCCTTGATTACCGTCCGGTCTCATCTGGATCAAAGGTGGGCAATCCAGAGAAAAAGGTGTTGATCCTAACGGATCTTAAAGAGTCTCACACCAACTTAGACAGGATGATCGAACGATTTCAGGAATCCTTTTCAGATGAAGTGAAGGTCATCAATCTTCACCAGGTCGAAATCAAAGGAGGTTGCTTAGGTTGTATCCAATGTGGTTATCATTACCAGTGTGCCTATGGCGATCAGGATGGATTTGTTCAATTTTATAACGATCACGTAAAAACAGCTGATATTCTTATGTTTGCTGGGACCATTCAGGATAGATATTTATCCTCTCGATGGAAAATGTTCTTCGACCGGAGTTTCTTTAACACCCACACGCCCTCACTGGCGGGTAAACAGGTGGGATGGATCCTCTCTGGTCCGTTAAGGCAAATTCCCAACCTCCGACAGATCCTGGAAGCTTACACCGAATGGCAGCAGGCTAATCTTGTGGATATCGTCACAGATGAAGTAGAAGATTCCAGGGCATTAGATGGACAGCTTCAATATCTTGCTGAGCGAGCTATCCGATTTGCTGGAATGAACTACGTCAAACCCAAGACCTTTCTTAGCGTTGCGGGAATGAAAATTTTCAGGGACGACATCTGGGGAAGGCTTCGGTTTCCTTTCCAGGCGGACCACCAATTCTATAAAAAACACCGCCTTTACGATTTCCCTCACCGGAAATATAAATCCAGGATCATCAACTCCGTCTTAATTCTCCTCACAAAGATACCCTCCATGAGAAAAGAAATCTATGGCAAGAGAATGAAGGAAGAGATGATCAAACCTTTGCAGAAGATTTTGGAGAAGCATGAATGAAATTCATTGTCCATGAACATCACGCGACCCGACTCCATTACGATTTTCGGTTGGAGATTGGGGGAGTTCTTAAATCCTGGGCTATTCCCAAGGGGCCCTCCATGAACCCTTCTGACAAGCGGCTCGCCGTTAGGGTGGAGGATCATCTGCTTGAATATGGAGAATTTGAAGGGATCATTCCGAAGGGTTATTATGGGGCCGGTCCGGTTCTCATTTGGGATTCAGGAGAATTTAAAGCAGAAGGTGACCCGGAGGCAGGTTTGAAACAGGGCAAACTCCGTTTTAGCCTTGATGGAAAGAAATTGAAGGGAAGTTTCTCCCTGGTTCTGATGAAAGGAAGAGGGAGTGGAAAGGAATGGCTTCTCATCAAAAGTCAGGATGCCTTTGCACAAAAAGATTGGACCCTCAGAGAAGAATTGACACCCCAAAAGAAGAAACGACTCCAAGAGAAGATTCCTCCCTGTGAAACCTCATAATCTAAGGTCGCTGTTGAAAGATCAAAAGAATTAAAATGCGCCTCACAAAATCCAATTGACAACTCTGGGCTGGTCGGTCATATTAGCTACCGGAAAGGGAGTTACAGGTGGAAGAGAGAAGGCCCAAGCGAATTCTCCTTGTGGATGATGAGCCGGATACCGTGGAAATGATTACCACCCTTCTCGAGCTGGAGGGCTATCAGGTTTTTTCCGCTTATTCTGGAACCGAGGCTTTGAAATTTCTCGACATGGAAAGGCGACGGGCTCCAGCAGAGGAGGAGGTACCTGTTGATCTCATCCTACTCGATGTGATGCTGGGCAATGAGGATGGAAGGGAAATCTGTCAGAAGATTAAAGAGGATGAGCTGCTACGGTTTATCCCCGTCATTATCCTCACCGTTCGGTCAAGCCTTCAGGATAAACTAAATGGACTCAATTTAGGAGCGGATGATTACCTGACGAAACCCTTTATCAATGAGGAGTTGCTGGCTAAGGTCAAGGTGATGCTTCGGATTAAGGATCTTCATGATGAGTTGAGGAGGGAAAGAAATAAGAACATTCTACTGACACAGGCTCTTGAGAAGCGATACAGTTTTGGGAATATCATCGGCAAAAGCGCCAAGATGCAGGAAATCTACGAACTGATCTCGGACATCTCCCACACCGACTCCACCGTCCTGATTCAGGGAGAAAGTGGAACAGGCAAAGAACTGATTGCCCGGGCCATCCATTTCAACAGTCCAAGAAAGAATAAACCCTTTATTGTAGCCAATTGTTCAGCCTATTCTCAGAATCTCCTTGAGAGCGAATTATTTGGCCATGAAAAAGGAGCCTTCACGGGAGCCATTCGCAGGAAGATCGGCCGATTTGAGCTTGCCCATGGTGGAACAATCTTTCTGGACGAGATCGGTGAGGTCTCACCTCCCACTCAGCTCCTGCTCCTCAGGGTCCTTCAGGATCACCGGTTTGAGAGGGTTGGAGGGGAAGAAACACTTGAAGTCGATGTAAGAATCATTGCTGCAACCAATAAAAATCTGATGGAAGAGATCAAAAAAGGAACCTTTCGGGAAGATCTCTATTATCGTCTCAATGTCATTCCCATTTTTGTACCTCCCCTCCGTGAAAGGCGAGACGACATCTCTTTACTCGCATCACATTTTTTGGAAAAATTCAACCAGGAGAAAGGAAAAAAAATAAGTGGTATCTCCCCAGAGGTTATGGAAATTTTACTCTCTCACCACTGGCCAGGCAATGTCCGAGAACTCGAAAATGTGATCGAACATGCTGTCATCATTGCCAAAAAGGATGAAATCACACAGAAAGACCTTCCACAATATCTTCTTCAGAAACCATTAAAAGAAGAGACTCTTGTAACTCTCCAGGATCATGAAAAAGACCTAATCTTAAAAACTTTAAAAGAGTTGAACTGGAATAAGCATAAGGTAGCAAAAAAATTGAAGATTAATCGCTCAACCCTCTATGGTAAAATGAAACGCTATGGGCTTTATAAAGAGTAATTTTAATACAGCATAGTTTAAAAATAGACATATATTTAACTATTCAAAAATATTGTATATTTCTCATAAATAACAAAAATTTTATCATTCAAATGTCCATAATAATACAATCTATTGAACCTCTTTCTTTATGGTGAAATAAATTCCATCAATGAAGATCCTTGAAGACTGACCATCAATTTTTCTTTGAATTCTTAATATATTTCAACCTATTACCCCATAATCAATATTTCTTATACTCTTAAAAAACCTTTTCCTCCTAACTTCTGAATATCAAATTAATTTATGGTACAAAATTTGCTGTATTTAAATGTCAGGAGGACTATGATGAAGTGCTATAGATGTGGCGGTTTTATGGTCTATGAAAAATTCTTCGGAATCTCCGAAGATTTTTTCGGCTGGAGATGCATTTTTTGTGGTGAGATTGTTGATAATGTCATCATTGAAAATCGTCTTGAGCAGAGGAAACGCTAACTCCCTTCTTTAGAGGATAAGTTTTCAAAATCTCTCTATAGGGGGAGGATTGCGGTGAGAGGAAAAATTTGTATTGTTGACCATAATCTTGCGAGCAGGGGTTTTTTAAGGGAATGCCTTGAAAGAGAAGGTTATGAAATTGCGATATTAGACAACGGTTATCAGTTGAAACCTCTCTTACAAAAAGAGAAATTCAACGTCTTCATATTAAATATTGACACACCCGGTGTCCGCCAAAGAAATCTTCTTATCGATTTAAATAAAGAAAAACCTTCTCGAATCCTCTTGGTTGTTTCCGAGCGAGGGGATTCTTTTTTGAAAGAAGCGATTGAACTGGGAGTTTATGGATTTATTTATCAGCCTTTTAACCCGGCTGAAATCTGTACAATGGTCAGCCACTTGGTTCGATGATGAATACGGTAATCATGGAAGGAACCCTATCGCGATGCCTGCTGACGGTAAAATGAAATGATGGCTCATCTACCGGATTTTCCCCTTTTTAGACCACTCTCCCTCGAAGATAAACCTCTTCTTGACTCAGCGTTCCAACAATTCCCTCCAACCAACTCAGAATTTACCTTCACGAATCTTTTCATATGGCGTCATGCCTATCAGATTAAAATTTCCCGCTTACAACAGTTCATCTGCCTGTTCGCTGAAAAGGGCGATCATCCCTTTTTTTTTCCTCCCATTGGCGAAGGAGAGATGATAACCTGTTGTCGGATATTACTTCAGTCCATGAGACAGAAAGGCATTTCTTCCCGATTGGCCCGAATGCCCGAAGAGATCTTATCCCGTTTTGATTGGGAGTCAGAAGGTTTTGAGGTCATGTTGGATAGAGATCAATCCGATTATATCTATCTGATCGAGGACCTTGTCCAGCTTAGGGGCAGGAAATATCATCGGAAGAGAAATCATATTAAAAAATTCAAAGAAACCTACCCCTATGAATACCGCCCTCTTGTCCCGGAATTGATTGCAGAATGTCTTGACCTTCAGGCAGCCTGGTGTGATCTAAAGCAGTGTGACTTGGATCCAAGTCTCACCAATGAATTTATTGCGATCAAAGAAGCCTTCACCCATTTTGATGTTTTGGGAGTAAAGGGAGGAGCCATTCTGATTGAAGGGAGAGTTGAAGCCTTTACTTTGGGGGAACCTCTCAACCGAGACACCATCGTCATCCATATCGAAAAAGCCAATCCAAATTTCGATGGCCTTTACCCGACGCTCAATCAGGCTTTTCTGGAACATCACTGGACAGGCTATCAATTTGTCAATCGAGAACAGGATTTGGGAGAGGAGGGGTTAAGAAAAGCAAAAGAATCCTATTTCCCTCATCATCTGGTCAATAAATACGTTCTGACCTTAAAGGAATGAGTACAACAAAAAAGAAGCCGGAAGGAGATACTGTGATGAAAGAAAAAAAACAGATCCGAGTGAAAACCTTTACAACAGAATTAAGAATTTTTAAGACCATTAAAGAAATAAAAGCATTGGACGAAGAGGTCAATCGGTTTCTTGAAAAAAATAAGGTCAAGAACGTGATCTCCGTTAGCGATTCAACCACGACGGATAACACAGGAGCCACCATTGGATTGATCCGGGTCTTGACCTATGAACCTTAAAGGGAAAGGGATTACCCAATCCATCGAAACATTGGGTGAATTTAGAAAAAGGGCTACTTGTTCCATGAGAGGATCGATCTTCCAGTAGACCTCGCCGATGATGACGATAGCATACCTTTAAAGTTTTCAATTCTTCGAAGGAAAGAATCAAGAAAGTTTTATAAAAAAGTGTTATGATTTAACGGAGGGAAATCTATAAGATTGACAAGGGAGAAGAAACGATATGGCCCATTGGGAATATCAGATCACCATTCATGAATTGTCAGAGTCTTCACAAGGTGTAGGGGAATCGATCATCAAATGTGACCAAACCGGGCAGTGTTTTGTCCACGATACCTCCCGTGTTGGCATCGAATGGCTGGAAAAACTCTTCAACGAAAGAGGTCAGGAAGGTTGGGAACTGATCCAATCGGGATATCACCATCGAGAACTCTTATGCATCTGGAAGAGACAGCGGGATCCCGGAAAGGGAAGTTAAGACAGTTTATTCTTTCCCACATCAGAGAGAAAGGACCAATCCCTTTCGTTCAATTTATGGAATGGTGCCTTTATCACCCTCAGTATGGTTATTACCGATCCGGGGGCGTCAAAATTGGGAAGGAGGGGGACTACTTTACAGGCCCATGCGTCCATCCCCTCTTTGGAGGCATGGTGGCGAAACAACTCTCTCAGATGGCAGAGATTCTTTCAGGGGGACCGTTTGACATCATCGAGATAGGTAGCGGCAGAGGATTTCTCTGCCAAGATATCTTGGAGTGGGCAAAAAAGAAGACTCCCCATTTCTATAAAAAGCTTCGCTACACCCTTTTAGAAACGAATCCCCATTTCCTTCAAGAACAGAGAAGGAAACTTCGTCCTTATGAAGAAGAAGGTAAACTCTATTGGATGAATCCTGAAACGGATGACCAGACAATGGAACCCATTACGGGTTGCTTCCTTTCCAACGAGTTGATCGATGCTTTTCCGGTTCATCAGGTCATGATGGACCAGGGTCAATTAAAAGAGATTTATGTTACGGCTCATCAAGACCAATTTGAAGAGATCTTTGGGGAGCCCTCAAATCCAAAGCTTCTCTCCTATTTTGAATGGTTGTCCATCAAGCTTGAGGAGGGCCAGAGGGCTGAGGTGAATCTGAACGCATTGGATTGGTTAGAGAAAGTAGCAAAACGTTTAAGGAAGGGATTTGTGTTCACCATTGACTATGGATATCTCGCTGAAGATCTTTACCATCCTTATCATCGACGGGGGACCCTCCTCTGTTACTATCGCCATCAAATCTCAGACAACCCTTACGAACGATTGGGAGAGCAAGACATCACCGCCCATGTGAACTTTAGCGCTTTGATGAACAAGGGAGAGGAGATAGGACTTCACGTGACAGGCTTAGTTTCACAGTATCGGTTCCTCTTGGCTCTGGGGGTGCTTCAGGAGTTGGAAGCTTTATCAAATGATTTGTCGGAGTTCGAAGGTTTAAAATTAAGACTGTCCTTTCTACACCTCATCGAGCCTGAAAAAGGAATGGGGGAGATTTTTAAGGTGTTAATTCAGCATAAGGGAATCGACCCTCCAACGCTCGATGGTTTAAGAGACCTTGAGGCGATCCCCTGGCCCATGCCTTCCTCTATCCTCTCTGTGAGTTCTGGAAAAGAAAAGGAAGGAGGACATTAAAAGAAAGAATGATAAAGGTCCTGGGAATTTTCGGCAGTCCAAGAAGAGGTGGCAATACAGAACTTCTCCTTGAGGAGGTTCTAAAGGGAGCAGAAGGAGAAGGGGCTGCAGTCGAGCGTATCTACCTGTCGGATTATACTCTCACCCCCTGCAAAGAGTGCCATGGATGTGATCAGACAGGTCAATGTGTCATCCTCGATGACATGGAAAGTATCTATCCGAAACTTTTAGAATCGGATATCATCGTTCTCGCTTCCCCTATCTTTTTCTACGGAGTGACCGCATGGGCAAAGGCGTTGATTGACCGATCCCAGGCCCTCTGGGCGAAGAAATATCTTTTAAAAGATCCCTCTCTTGGAAAAGAAGGAAAAAGAAGAAAAGGTTTTTTTGTTTCTGTGGGCGCCACCAAGGGTCCGAAAGTTTTTGAAGGAGCCATTCTTACAGCAAAATACTTTTTCGACACGGTGAATGCGGACTATGTTGGAGAGCTTGTGGTTCGTGGGGTGGACGGAAAGGGAGAAATCTTACAGCATCCCGAAACGCTTCGACAGGCCTACGAGTCGGGAAGAAGATTGGTAAAAGAACAAGAGAGATGAAACCAAGATTGAATGTCCTCTGGAATGAAATCTTCTGCAAGCGATGCGTCCTCTGCGTGGAAGTTTGTCCGGTCGGAGTTCTCTCCCTTGAGAGAGATGAGATTGTTGAAAAGCCGGGCTGCATCCGCTGTTACCAGTGCGAACGCTACTGCCCTGACATTGCCATCGAAGTGATGGATGAGGGGAACAGATTAAGTTCGTAGTTCGAAGCCGGGAGCTCGTAGATCTGAAAAAGATAGAAAGATGAAGCAGCTTCTCTCAGGTAATGAGGCAATCTTTAAAGGGGCGATCAAAGCGGGCGCCAGATATTTTGCTGGCTATCCCATTAGTCCGACCTCAGAGATTTTACAGCAGGCCTCCCTTTATGCCGAGGAGAACCCGGAATTTCGATTCCTTCAGGCAGAAGATGAAATTGCAGCTGCCATCGCCACGATCTCAGCCTCCCTGGCTGGTGTCAAAGCCTTCACCGCCACCTCCGGCCCTGGCATTACGCTGATGCAGGAAGCCCTCGGATGGGGCCATGTGGTTGAGGCCCCATGCGTCTTTGTCAATTCGATGAGGGTAGGGCCATCCACAGGAATGCCCACCCAGCCTGCCCAGTCCGACCTTCTTCAGATTAAAGGAGGAAGCGCGGGCGACTACTACCCCATTGCCTTCTATCCCAACAGCGTGGAGGAGTCTTTTCGCCTGACTGTGACCGCGTTTAACGCCGGGGAAGAATCGCTTTCGCCTGTGCTCCTTCTGGCTGATGCCTTTCTTTCTCATCTCTATGAGTTGGTCGATCTCGATGCCATTGAAGTGACAGTCGTTCCCCGGACCCAAGAACCTCTTGGCAGTGGCCAGAGGCTCTTTACGGGTACAGCCCATGACAAACTGGGAAATGTGAAAACAAACGACCCTGTCATCTACCGGGAATGGCTAGCGGAATTGAGAGAACGGCATCTTCGGGTCGCTGAAAAGTATCCTCTCTACGAATACCTCCCATGCAAGAAGGCTGAAACCCTGCTTATCGCCTTCGGGATCACCTCGAGAATCATATCCCCTCTCAGGGAACGGTTTTCTATCTTCAGACCCATTCGCATCTATCCTGTTCTCGAGAGGGAGTTAAAAGAGATGACGGAATCATACCGTCACATCATCGTCATCGAGGGAAATGATGGCCAGTATGCAGGCTGGACCGAATGCGCCATTCACAGGCAGGTTTTAAGAGTACCTTGCTTAGGGGGAGGATTCAAGCTTCAGTGGATTCAAAGCCAGATAGAGGAGCGATTAAAAGGAAGATGATCGACCGTTCTTATAAAGATCTATTAAAGATGAGACGGTTCCCCCATACCTGGTGCCCAGGCTGTGGCATTGGCGCAGTCTTAAAAAATGTAGCCATGGGACTGAGAGAAATGGGATGGGATTATCGAAACACAGTCATTGTTTCCGGCATTGGCTGCTCCGGCCGTATGGGTGGCTATATGAATGTTGATGCCGTACACACGCCCCATGGTCGGCCTCTGACAGCAGCTGAAGCCATCAAAACGGTGAGGCCGGACTTGAATGTGGTGGTTCTATCCGGAGATGGAGATCTGGCAAGCATAGGCGGAAATCACCTCCTCCACACAGCAAGGCGAAATCCGGATATAACCGTTTTTTGCAACGATAATGAGATTTACGGTCTTACCGGCGGCCAAGCTGGACCCACCACACCCAAGGGGACAAAGACCATTACTTCGCCCAGAGGGGAACATTATCAGCCGCTCCGCTTGAATCGCATCCTGACGACCCAGGCTCCTTACTTCTATGCAAAGACCACGGTCTATCATCTGAACCATTTTAAAACCTGTATTCACGAAGCTCTACGTTATAAGGGGTTCAGTTTTGTGGACATCATTAGCGATTGTATCGAACTGAATGGAAGGAGGCTGGGATTTAAAACAGCCCACCAGATGTTCAAATGGTTTGATCAACGATTCCATATCGTCGAAGGGGTGCGGGATCATCTGAAGGACGATGAGCTGGGAATTGCGATGAAAGAGGCAGACACCCTCCCGAAAGTCAAGGTTGAGGTTTCAGAGAAACCGGAGGTTTCATTGAAAGACCTGAAACCTTTTTCGTTGGAGGAACTTGCATCGTTTGATGGACAAGATGGAAAACCTATCTATATTGGTTATCAAGGGAAGGTCTACGATCTCTCTACAAGCCCTCTCTTTCAAGGAGAAAAGAGAATGCGATGCCATCTTGGAGGAAAAGACCTGACCCAAGAGATAGGCATCGCACCCCATGGGGAAGAATTGATCTTCAAATTCCCTATTGTAGGAAGGCTGAAAGAGTAAAAAGTGAGGCCATAACCAAAGATGAAACGAATCGTCTTGACAGGCATAGGAGGACAATCAGTCAGAGTAGTATCCCATGTTCTCGCCATGGCGCTCAAGGAATTAGGATATGAGGTTACCCTTCTCTTCGATTACGACTCTTCGATTCGGAATCAGAGAATTACGGCCTACCTCACCTATGATCAGAAGCCGATTGAAAACCCAATGATCGATGAAGCGGATATCCTCATCCGGCTTCATCCAAAAGGGGATCAGCTCATCGCACAAAAGACGATCTGTGATACGGGTCTCTGTACGGACGAAGAGATCCCTTTTGGAATGCTGGGGATTGAAAAATTTGGCCAGGCCATCTTCGGCAATATGATTGCTTTAGGCCGTCTTTTTCGTTTGATTGACATCGACATCAACCATATGGAGCTTGAAAAACTGCTCCCGAAGTCCTATGTGAAAGAGAACCTGAAGGCGATTCAGGTGGGATACGATCTCAATCTTTATGAAGATTAAATACGGCTCGGAGTTTTGAGTTCATCGTTCGGAGTCGAACCTTCATATCTCTTTTAAATTTCTCCGAACGCTGAACTCCGAACGCCTTACGAAAAGGGGGGAGGTGAATCCATGACACAATGGAAATGTTCAAATTGTGGGTATACCTTTGGGGCAGACACCGTACCGGAACACTGTCCTTCTTGCCAACAAGTTTGCACCTTTAGTGATGTAACGTGTTATATCCCGGATTGCGGAGGACCAGGCAATATCGATCCCAGACTGGTGGGAAAAAAAGATAAGTCCCTCAACGAATAATCGACGGAAAGCATGAAATCCACTCGATGCAATCCCTCATGGTGCGAGGGATGTTGAAAACATAAGGAGAGGCCTATGCGACTCAAAGGCAAGAAAGTGATCATTCTCGTGGAGAACCTTTATCAGGACCTTGAATTTTGGGTTCCCTATTATCGATTGAAGGAAGAAGGGGCAGAGGTGACCGTGGTAGGCTCTGGAAGTGCTCGTTCCTATACAAGCAAATATGGTTATCCGGTTGAAGTCGATCGGGAAGCCAGAGAGGTTGATCCGTCTAAGTTTGATGGTGTTGTCATCCCAGGAGGCTATGCGCCTGATCTGATGAGGCGATATCCGGAAATGGTTCGGATTGTCAAAGAGATGTACCAGAAAGGGAAGAGGGTGGCAGCTATCTGCCATGCAGGATGGATGCTTGTTTCAGCGGATATCTTACGTGGAAAGAAGGTGACGGGTTTTTTTGCAATTAAGGACGACCTCGTTAATGCTGGAGCCACCTATGTGGACGCGGAAGTGGTGAGAGACGGACATCTCATTACCTCAAGAAAACCGGACGATCTTCCTGCTTTTTGCCGTGCGATAATCGAGGAACTATCTAAATAATTTTTAAATGAGGAGGGGGAGAAGATGACCAAAGAAACTTATACGTGTCAACATTGTGGAGCTGAAGCGGACATTACTCTCGAAGGATTCGACAAAGTGGAGGATGTCATCCGTAGGACAAAACAAGGGGTTTGCAAGATATGTGGCAAAGAGGTGGAGATCATGCCACGCCCTGACGAAACCTATGCCTGTCAGAGTTGTGGGGCAGAAGCCGACATAACCCTTGAGGGTTTTGAAAGCGTGGAGGACGTGATCAAGAGAGAAAAGGGACTCCATTGTCATGCCTGTGGCAAAGAGATTCTCTGGTCGGATCGAGAGGACATCAAAGCCGTCAAAGTGGCCATGGCTGCCGAAATGGAGGCTTACCAGGCTTACACCAAGGCGGCCAAGATGACGAAGAATCCAAGAGGAAAAGATCTGTTTCAGCAGCTCTCCGAGTTTGAGAAGAACCATTACGCGAAATTGAAAACCCTTCTGAAATCCCTGGAAGAGAAAGGGGAGTGGATTCTTTACGAAGGAACAGAATTAAAACAGAAAAAGATCCCCCTTAAGACAACCCTACCCAAAGGCCAAGAACAATTAACCGATCTCGACGCGCTTAAAATAGCGATTCGAGAGGAGAAGAAGGCCCAGCAATATTATCGTTCCCTTTCGGAATTGACCAAAGATCCTTGTGGAAAAGATATGTACAAACGATTAGCCAACGAAGAGCAGCTGCATGAAAAGGTACTGAATGACCAATATTATAGCCTCCATAATACAGGGTATTGGAGCTGGGGCGACTGAAAGAGCAGAGCGGAGAGAGTAGAAGGCATAGCGTTTCATTCTATGCCCTGGTTTATTTTATGAAACATGGAAGAAAAGAAATTTGAAGGTAAATCGAAAATTACCATCGAGATCGAGGGCATCCATTGTGCGGATTGTGCCCTCAATATCGAGCGTTCCGTCGAACATCTGCCTGGTGTCCTGTCTGCAGAAGTAAGTTATGTTCTTTCCTCAGCCACTGTCTATTACGACCCTCTTCGTGTAGAAGAGGAGAAGATCAAGAAGGCCATCACCAAACCTGGCTATGTCGTCAAGGAATCCTTTGCGGAGAGGACCCGTGCTTTCTGGACCGAGATGAGGCCTTTTTTCTTCATGGCCTCCTCCGGTATTACCCTAGGTCTATCCTATGTTTCAGGATGGCTGCATCTGGGTCCCCCCAATCTTCCAACCGCTTTCAGTATCACTTCTTTGATTCTCGGTGGCTTTCCCATCCTGAAGAGTGCCATCAAGGCCCTTCTGATTCCTGATCTCAATGTGGATACCCTTGTTACCCTTGCTGCCATATCGGCAACGGCGGTGGGAGCTTATCAGGAGGCCGCTACCGTTCTTTTTATCATGCTTCTCGGAGAATTCCTGGAACATCTCACGGTTGGGAGGACGAGGAAGGCCATCTCCTCCCTCATTCGGATGACTCCAAAGACGGCCTGGGTAAAAAGAAATGGAGAAGAAGTTCGGGTTCCCATTGAAGAGGTCAAGACCAGGGAGATCGTAATTGTCAAACCCGGAGAGAGAATTCCTGTGGATGGAAAGATTATCTCCGGGTGTGGTTCAATCAACCAGTCTGCCTTAACCGGGGAGTCAATTCCGATTGAGAAAGGCGTTGGCGATCGGGTTTACTGCGGAACCATTAACGAGTCCGGCTCCTGTGAGATCGAATCCACTCAGGTAGCAGAAGATACGAAGCTTGCCCAAATCAGACGGTTGATCCTTGAAGCCCAGGCAGAAAAGTCTTCTACCCAGAGAACCATGGACCGATTCGCACGATACTTCATCCCCGCCATCCTCGCCATAGCGTTCGGGACCTTTCTCTTGACGCAAGATCCCCTCCGTGCCATCACCATTCTCATCGTGGCCTGCCCCTGTGCCCTCGTCCTTGGAACGCCCACAGCCGTGGTCGCAGCGATTGGAAATGCGGCCAGACAGGGAATCCTGATTAAAGGAGGAACCTATCTCGAACAGCTGGGAAAGTTGAAGACTCTTCTGATCGATAAAACCGGCACGCTTACCTATGGGAAACCGAGGGTCGTTCACCTCGTGGGTCTCGATGGGGTGGATGAAAAAGAAGTTCTCACCTTGGCGGCCTTGGCAGAAAAACGTTCGGAGCATCCTCTTGCAAAGGCAATCGCGGAAAGAGCCCAAGAGATGGGGCTCAACATCCCCCACCCTGAATCCTTTGAAAGTCTGAAGGGGAAAGGGGTGAAGGTTCAATGGAACGGAAAGACCATTCTTTTGGGCAGCCCCCAATGGTTACGGGAGGAGGGGGTGGACCTTCCAGACTCCGCTCTTGAATTTTTAAAAGAGCAAGAATCCCAAGGAGCCACCACACTTCTATTGGCCTTGAATCACCGACTCCTCGGTTGCCTTGCCATTGCCGACACGGTGAGGAAAGAGGCAAAGAGAGCGATCGACCAGATTCGTAAGGAAGGCATTTCTGAGATCTGGATGCTGACCGGAGACAGCCCCCGAGTGGCAGAATGGATCGGGAAGGCATTGGGATTGAGATACGAGGCAAACCTTCTTCCCGAAGAAAAGGTGAAGAAAGTCAAAGAGTGGAAGAAAAAAGGGAGGGGCGTGGCCATGATCGGGGACGGGATCAATGATGCTCCTGCCTTGGCGGCAGCCGATGTGGGCATTGCGATGGGAGGAGAAGGAACAGATGTTGCAATTGAAACCGCTGATGTGGCTTTGATGAAAGATGAACTTGAAAAGATCCCGACTGCGATTCGCCTTTCTCGCAAAACCCTTCGGGTCATTAAGGAGAATATCGTCTTTGCTCTTGTCTTTAACACATTGATGGTCTTTTTTTCTTCCCAGGGATGGGTGAGTATGATTCTTGGAGCTGCATTGCATCAGGTCAGCTCATTGTTAGTCATTCTGAATTCGATGAGGCTGCTGAGAAGAACATAGTTCGGAGTTTTGAGTTTGGGGTTCGGGGATAAAAAAATCCAAAAATCGAATCAAATGATTCCGAACTTTTTTATCTTTTCTCTTGACCCCACAGATTATTTTCCTTAAAATGAGGCCAATTTAAAGTATGAAAAGGAGAGACTATGGACGAGAAGACATTTAAGGAAATCATCCAATTCGCTATTGAGAGGGAAATCGAGGCTTACCATTTCTATACAGAGGCCACTCAGAATATAAAATATTCTGGGGGGAAAGAACTCTTTTCTTCGTTAGCCAAAGAGGAAGAAGGGCATCGAAAATTGTTGGAAAACCTAAATATGGAAAAGATCGCACAAAAACGGATTGAAAAGGTTCCTGATCTCCATATCAGCGATTATTTGGTGGAGGTGGATTTAAGGCCTGATCTCTCTTATGCCGATATTTTACGGATTGCCATGAAAAGGGAAGAGAAATCCCTTAAACTCTACACAGATATGAAGGAATCGAATACGGACGAGGATTTAAAGAAACTTTTTACCTTCCTTGCCAATGAAGAGGCAAAACATAAACTGAAAATCGAAAAAATCTACGACGACGAAATCCTAAAATAAAGCAGAGCGCATAGAGCAAAGAGCATAGGGTTAAAGGATCGTAATACGTTGCACGATGCTTCATCCCCTTTGCATTTCTCAGAGAGGAGGCTGAAATGGAAAAATACAAATGCACAGTTTGCGGTTATATTTATGATCCAGAAAAAGGCGATGAGGATGGAGGCGTACCCCCCCATACCCCTTTCTCAAAAGTCCCTGAAAACTGGGTCTGCCCTGCCTGCGGTGCCCCCAAAGATATGTTTGAGAAGGTTTAAGAAAAATTTGAAACATTGAAGGATTTAGCGATTTCGATGGCTATGTCTTCCTAATCAAGTCATCGTATAAACTTCTTTTATCGATGATCCTTTTGGCCTTGAACTCGGTTCTCTCAAGACTATCCGGTTCCAGGATTTGAATCACGGCCCGAAGCCCGCGAGCCTTCAATTCCGCCTCAAGTTTCTTTTTTAACTGAGGAACTTCTTCTGAATGGATGTCTTTAGCCCGCTCGGTTTGAACGATCAGTTCATCCATCGTCTTTTCTCTCGTAATAATAATCCGATATTCATCGCCAAACCCCTTGATCCCCCTGATCGCATCTTCGATGGCACTGGGATAAACATTCTCTCCTCTTACAATAAACATATCATCTGCCCGGCCGTAGATTCCCCTGGGCAATCGAGGATAAGTTCGGCCACAGGGACAGGGATCATTGACCCACATGGAAATGTCACCTGCCCAAAAACGGATCATGGGCTGGGAGGTTCGCTCCAAATGAGTATAGACCGTCACTCCCTCTTTCCCATAGGGAACCCTCTTTTTAGTAACGGGGTCCACCAGTTCTGCATAGACAATATCCTGCCAGAGATGCATCCCTCGGCGATATTCACACTCACAGTTGGACATCCACGGTGTCATCTCAGCGGTTGAGCCAGCATCGATACAGATCCCGCCGTATGTCTCTTCTATTCGTTTCTTTGTCGAAGGCACGCCTGCCCCAGGTTCCCCCGAGAAGAAGAGAATGCGGAAATTAAAATCTCTGGCAGGATCCACTCCCCTCTCTTTAGCCTTCTCGGCGATATAGAGACTGTAGGATGGCGTTCCATAAAAAACGGTTGGTTTCACCTCTTTCATCCATTCAATAGCCCGGTCAGTCTGTCCTGCAACTCCAGCACCAAAGGGGAAAGCCACTGCTCCCAGACGCTCCGTTCCTAATAAGGCCCCCCAGCTCCCCCAGTAAAGACTGAAAAAGGAACCAATGAAGACCATATCTTCAGGGCGTACTCCAAATCCCCACATTGTTCTTGCATGAGCCTCTGCAATCCGTTCCATATCTCCCTTGCTGATACCAAAAGCTGTTGGTTTGCCTGTTGTTCCCGAGGTTCCCTGAACCCTTGCCAGATCTTTCAGCGAAACGCATAGATTGCTACCAAATGGAGGATTTTCTTTCTGATCCTGACGGATCTCCTCCTTGGTGAGGAAAGGGATTTGTTCAAAATCAGAAAGGGTTCGAATATCCTCAGGTTTTACCCGGGCAAGATCCCACTTCTTTTTATAGAGGGGAGACCTCTCATAGGCATACGTCAATTGTGCCTGAAGCTTGGGCAGAATAATTCTCTCCTCCCTCTCCTCTGGATCCATCGTTTCTAAATCCTCAAACCAGAATTTTGAACTCATGGGAGGAAAATAGGAGTGATCATAATCGGGGGGCCACTGTTTCATCATAAACAATCTCCTTCTCTTTTGATAGATTGCTTAATCGGCTTAATCGGATCTTTCCCTTTTTTCGGATACCCTTCTTTCTATTGATGAAACGATCTCTTCTTTAGTCGCTCCGGTCATGAAGGCTCTATCAAAACCGATCTCCTCAAGTTGTTTCGCATCATCAGGCGGAAAAACCCCTCCAATAATAAATACCGTATTTTCTATAAGTCCTTCCTTTTTGGCCTGTTCGATCAGCTCACCGCCGAGTGTAAGATGGGCACCGCCTAAGGAACTGACCCCTACAACATCTACGCCTTCTTGAATAGCTGTGTGAATAATCTCCCGTGGAAGGGAATTACCCAGGACTATGACCTCCATGCCTGCATCCCTCAATTCTTTGGCCACAGTCATCAGTCCCCTGTTGTGGACATCCAAACCAAGTTTTGATAACAGTACCTTTATCTTGAACCCCATTCAGAATTTAAACCTCCTTTTCCTTATATTTCACGACCCCTTTACCAAAAAACCGGTGGTTTCCATAGTCCAAAGGCCTTCTTAAAAACTTTAAAGATTTCCCCTTCCGAACAACCGACCCGGGCACATTCAACACTATAAGGGAGGATATTCGTTCCTCTCTTGCAGGCCTCTTCAAGTGCCCTCAACGCAGCATCAACCTTCTCATGATCTCTCTTTTCTCTTAATCTCGCCAATCTCGCTTTTTGCCTCTCCTCCACCCCTTCTGGATACTGAAAGACATGAATGGAAGGAAGCTCCAGAGGTGTCTTATAAAGATTATAGCCAACCAGCTTTATCACCCCTTTCTCAATCATCTCCCTTTCTTTATAAAAAAATTCAGAAATTTTTTGATGTAACCAGCCCGCTTCAATCGCATTGATATATCCACCCCTCTTCTCAATCTCATCCACCTCATCAAGAATTCTCGCTTCAATCTCATTGGTCAGGGCCTCGACATAGAAAGAACCTCCAAGGGGATCCACTACTTCTGTAATCCCTGTCTCTGCCTGTATGATCTGCTGGGTTCGAAGCGAGAGTAAAGCTGCCTCTTCAGTCGGAACAGAATAGGCCTCATCATAAGAATCCACATGGAGAGACTGAACCCCTCCAAGGACCGCTGCCAGAGCATGGTAAGCAGCCCTGACGATGTTATTCAAAGGCTCCTCTCTCATCAATGAGACACCCGAGGTCTGTACATGACACCTCATCCACATGGACCTGGGACTTCTGGCATGAAACCGGTATTTCATAATCTTATACCACAGTCTCCTCACCCCTCTAATTCTTGCAACCTCTTCAAAGAAATCACTTGCAGGAGACCAGAAAAATGCGATTCGCTCAGCAACCCAATCCACCTCATGCCCCCTTCGGAGCATCTCTTCGATAGTGGCAATGGCATTGGCCAACGCCACGGCCATCTCTGTTACCCCTGAGGTTCCAAACTCCCTGAGGTTATATCCATTATAGGTCACAAAGTTCCACAGAGGCACTCTCTGCCTGATAAACTCGATGTTGTCACACTGAATCCTGAAACAGTTTTTTGGGGGAATATACTCAGGGCCGCTCCGAACCACTTCCTCCAGTGTGATGTCATTCTGCACACTTCCGCGCAGTTTGTCCCAGGGGATACCTCTTCGCTCAGCCAGTGCCAAGAACATAGGAAATAAGATGGCCGTATTTGAGGGATAATGTGTAACCAGTGAAATGGTTACTTTATCGAGAGGAATATCCTTAAAGAGAATCTCCATATCTTCTATCGAATCAACCGCCACCCCTGACATCCCGACCTGCCCTTTGGACAGGGGATCATCAGAGTCATACATCTGAATCGTTGGTAGATCAAAAAGGACGTTCAAACCTGTTGCGCCGTGGTCTAACATAAATTTGATTCTCTGGTTCGTCTCCTCGGGCCCCCCAAAACCCGTAAGCTGGCGCATCGTAAATTCTTTGCCACGATACATATTAGGATGGATTCCTCTTGTAAAGGGTTCCTGACCGGAGTAACCCAGGTCCTGCATATAATCAAAATCAGGATGACTGAGTGGTGTATAGAGCATTTCTCTGGGGAGATCAGACCCTAAAATGGTCCGGGGAATGGTATGCCAGTTTTCTCGATCTTCCTTCGAAACGATTCGATTTTTCCACTTTTCAAACTCCTCACGTAATCTTTCAAGGACATCCGGACGATACAGGGGAGTACGCTTTTCGTTGGACAATCTCTTCTGAAGGATCTCCTTTGTCGTTCTCTTTTCTTCCATATCAAACCACCTCTTCTATTCTTAGAACATCAGTCTTTCTCTTTAACCAGGTTCTTCCCTATCTCTGATGTTATTTTTAAAAGATTCATAAATTTTCATCAACATCTGATAGTTGCTGATCGTCCGTTGAATCAGATCAAAATCCTTTTCATGGATGGAACGGACCGGCTTGGCTGGATTTCCCAGAGCCAGAGTCTTTGGAGGGATGATCGTATTAGGTGTGACCACTGCTCCAGCGCCGATAATGGATCCCTCTCCAATCTCTGCGCCATTTAATACGATGGCCCCGATCCCGATGAGCGATCGTTTTCTAATTTTACAAGCATGAGCCACCACCCTGTGGCCAAAAGATACTTCATCCTCAATGATTAAGGGAAGGTCATTCTCCACATGGAGGATAGAGGCATCCTGAATACTACAGTTGGACCCGATCCGGATGAAATTTTGATCTCCTCGGATGACGCTGTGAAACCAGATGTTGCTTCCAGGTCCGATTTCCACGTCTCCAATGACCACTGCACTCTCCGCAATAAACGCCGTTGGATCAATCTTTGGATGTTTTTCTTTGAAATGTATGATCATTTTCAAACCTCTTTTGAGATAAAATGATTGAACATCGATCATCCCATCATGTTTTAGGATTAATCACTCCGTCTTCTCTCGCCGAAGAGAAGATCGGTCAGAAAGGGGCAAACTGGATGGAGCGAAGATGGTCCAAATTCGTTTCTTTCTTCTGAGTGATTTTTCGGAAAATTCTTGCAGTTTCAGGCAGTGGCATTTTAGCAGATGCCTCTTGGAAGAATTTTCTTTCTCTTTCTTCAAGGATCAGGATCGCTTTTAAAAAGTCCACATCCTCTGCCAAATCGTTTATATTTAGACTGATTTGATAATCCTCCCGGTTAAGTCCGGTGACAGGTTCCAGGATCATCTCGGTCACATGCTCACGCCGGATTTGTTCCATCCGGGAACAATTTTTCCTCGCCTCATCGAGCAAGGAAGAAAGGAGTTCCTGCAGCAAAGGATGTCTCGCTCTCTGAATCATAATTTTATAAGTTGCCTCTGTTTCGCCAATGAGTTCCAAAGCAAATCCCATAATGGCACCAAAGGTCGTAAGAGCCATTCCTATGATCTCCTTAAGTTGTATCTTATCGTTTGATATTATATTTCGCTATGCCCTTTGTGCTCTGCCCCTGTGTTATTTCACGTCCACCGCTGGATCACCACTTTCGTATCGGTGAAGAACTGAAAGATTTCTCTTCCATGGCCCTTGATATCCCCAAAGAAGGATCCCTTCGTACCTCCGAAAGGGAAAAAGGACATGGGTGCAGCAATTCCGAGGTTGATCCCCATCATGCTGGCGACGGCTCGATATTTAAATTCCCTGGCAGTCTTGCCATTTGTCGTGTATAGGCATGCCGCATTTCCGTATTCACTGTTTTCAATCAATTTTAAACCTTCATCCAGATTCTTAACCCGAATCATGGAGACCACCGGTCCAAAGATCTCCTCTTTGGTAATAGTCATCTCCGGATGAACCTCATCAAAAATGGTCGGGCCGATGTAAAATCCATTCGGATATCTTTCAACCTTGATATTACGACCATCGAGGATCAGCTTTGCTCCTTCCTGAATGCCCTTTTCGATATACCCCAGAACCTTCTCCTTGTGCTTCTTTGAGACCACAGGACCCATCTGAACCCCTTCTTCGAGACCATTGCCGACCCTGAGGGCCTTTGCAGCCGCTACAAATTTTTCTTTTAATTCCTTATAAACATCTCCGACTGCTACCAGCACGGAACCGGAAAGACACCGCTCTCCTGCACAACCGTAAAAAGAGGTGATCAAGGAGGGCATATGTTTGTCCAGCTCGGCATCGGGCATGACCAGAACAAAGTTTTTTGCTCCGCCGAGGGACTGGACTCTCTTGCCGGTCTCACCGCAGGCCTTATAAACATACCGGGCCGTTGAGCTCTGGCCCACAAAAGAGATTCCCTTAATGTCAGGATGGTAAAGCATCCCATTGACCGCCTCTCTTGCGCCATGGACCATATTGATTACACCCTCCGGAAATCCGCATTCATCAATCACTTCGAAAATCCTTGTCTGGGTCATGGGGACCTGCTCAGAGGGTTTCACAATATAGGTGTTTCCACAGACGACTGCATAGGGTAAAAACCACCAAGGCACCATCGCAGGAAAGTTAAAGGGAGCAATGACTCCAAAAACACCTATAGGCTGTCGTTCTGCTGTGCAGTCAATGCCCTGAGCAATATCCTCTAAATTATAGCCTGTCATCAGGGTCGTCACGCCTGTGGCATGCTCTACATTCTCGATCATGCGGCGGACCTCACCCCTTGCCTCATCGAGTGTTTTTCCCTCTTCGGTGACCAATATTCGAGAGATATCTTCAAAGGATGTCTCAAAAAGGTTCTTGAGTTTGAAAAAGTATCGAGCTCGTGTCAGGGGAGGAGTGCATCGCCACTCCCAATAAGCCTCTTTGGCTGCTTTCACGGCCTGATCGATATCTTCGGCTGTTGAAAAAGGAACTTCCCCGATCTTTTCTCCCGTAGCCGGACACCAGACCTCTCCATATTCCTTCGTCTCCGATTCGACCCACTCTCCATTGATGTAATTCTTGACTCGTCTCATCTTCCTTCCTCATTTAATAAATGATCTTGATTTACTTTCAAATTAAATAATATACTGAAAACCGTCTTGTAAAGATTGTTTCTTTTTTCTTGATGAATGGAAATCCCTTCATGAGAAAACATAACAGATCCTATCAGCTCTTCTTGATTTTTGCCATCCTTTCTGCGCTTTTTGTCCTTTCTCAGTTTTACCGTGTTTCGAATGCGGTTATAGCCCCCAATCTCATTCAGGACCTTGGGCTCAGTGCGGAGATGCTCGGACTTCTCGGAGGATCCTTCTTCTATGCTTTCACCCTGCTTCAAATCCCGATGGGACCGATGCTGGATCGAATTGGTCCACGAATGATCATGTCCGTTTCCTGTCTGATCGGAGCCCTGGGAGCCTTTTTATTTGCCTTTGGAAACTCTTTTCACTCAGTTCTCTTCGGACGAATTCTGATCGGTGCGGGAATGTCTCCCATGTTAATGGGCGCATTTAAAACCTTCACTCTGAGATTTCCACCAGAACAGTTTGCCACCCTGGTAGGCTTCATTTCTGCAGTAGGAACTTTCGGGAACATCGTGGCGGCTTCGCCTCTTGCTTTTCTTACCTCAACGATCGGATGGAGAAAGACTTTTTTCTTCACGGCGATCATCACCATCTTCCTTAGCGTTCTGGTCTTCTGGGCCTTAAGAGGAGAAAAAACAATTGACGAAAAAGGTTCATCCCCTCAACATAAACCAGAGATCGGTATCCTCCAATCGATTCGGCTTATCGTGGGATCTCTTGTCTTCTGGCAATTTGGGGCGGTGGCTTTCTTCAGGTACGGTGTGTTTGTCAGCCTTCAGGGATTATGGTTAGGACCTTATCTCATCTACATCAAGGGATTTACACCGGTTCAGGCAGGAAATCTCCTGATCCTTTTAGCCATTGGAGTGATTTTGGGAAGTCCCCTCGGAGGACGTCTCTCCGATCATTTCTTTCAATTCCGCAAGCGTGTGTCTTTGACAGGATTGAGTCTCTATGGCGTAAGCCTTATCCCTTTGATTGGCCTCTGGAACATGGAACATCCCCTGAGCTTTGCTCTTGTCTTTTTCTTCATCGGTTTCTTTCATGGCTTTGTCATGTCTATTTACGCTCATGCCAAAGATACCTTTCCTCCTTCGATTTCAGGAACGGTGATGACCTATGTCAATTTCTTCACCATGGCTGGAGCTGGTATGTTCATGCCTTTTCTTGGAAAGGTTATAGAAGCTTTTCCGAAATCGGGGTCATCTTATCCCGCCGAAGCTTACCATCTATCCTTTCTCATCTGTTTTCTCTGCATCATTTCCAGTGTGATCTTCTACGCCATCCCCTCAAAGGAACGATTGGGAAATGAGCAGGGGAGATGAAAAAAATCATTTCACCCCTCCTTGATTTATATCCACCCGAGTGCTAATCTTATTTGAGAGGTTTTTATGATTTTGAAAATCTTCTTAGGATTAGTTATCGGCGGGCTGGCAGGTTTTCTTGTAAGTATTTTGACCCGCAACATCGGCAGTGCTTGAGCCCTCACCTGTAACCCCTATGTCAGTGTTCCCCTGGGCGCGCTGGTAGGGTTGATCTGGGCCTTAGGTTAAGGCCAATCAAGATTGGGACACACCTCATTCCATCTCCGTAGATTTTGAGAAGGCGATTGGCAAGATAACCTTTTCCAGTCATATACTCTCTGCTCCATCTCCAAAGAAAAGGCTTCAAAGACTTTTCAAGATGGAGCTCCCCTCGTTTCGGAGACATACAGAAAAAACAACTGTCCCGCTTCACGCTTCGGCCAGCAACACAAAGGAGGTGATGAGTCGCGTGGGCAAATGCCTTGTCTTTGTGGGGGGAGGTCATGCCCATTTGACCTCGCTCAAGAACCTGGATCGTTTTTTAAAAATCGGTCATCGAGTCACCCTAATCAGTCCCTCTTCGTATCATTACTATTCCGGGATGGGGCCAGGGATGCTCTCTGGAATCTACCAGCCCTGGGAGGTCCGATTTAATGTCAAGAAGTTAGCTGAGGATCGAGGGGCTACATTCATTCAAGGAAAGGTCATCAAAGTTGACCCCAGGGAGCATCAACTCTTTTTGGATTCTGGTCAAACAGTCTCTTACGATGTCGTATCTTTCAACACAGGAAGTGAAGTGCCAATGGCAAAGGTGACAAAAGCACCAGAAGCTAATCTCTTTCCAGTTAAACCCGTGGTTAATTTATTGAAAGCCCGGCAAGCTGTGTTGAAGGCAATTCAAAACAGGCAAAAGATCTGGTTGACGATCATTGGAGGAGGACCAGCAGGGATCGAAATTTCAGCCAACCTTTTAGGACTGCTCGACAAGAGTGGCGGAAAAGGAGAAATCACCCTCATTGGAGGAAAAAGATTATTGGGAGATGCCCCCGAGAAGGTCCGTCATCTGGCGAGAGAATCATTGCAACAGAGGGGAGTAAAGATCATTGAAGGGAGCTATGTGAAAACCCTTGAAAAGGGAGAGATCCTTTTAAATGATGGGAGGAGACTCCAAATGAATTTTGCCTTCATCGCCATAGGGATTCAACCTGCCTCTCTTTTTCAGGACTCTGGAATTCCAACTGGCGCAGATGGAGGGCTGCTCGTGAATTCATACCTCCAAAGCGTGAGGTATCCGAATATCTTTGGGGGTGGCGACTGCATTAGCCTGGAAGGTCATCAACTTGCTAAAGTAGGGGTCTATGCTCTCAGAGAGAGCCCCATCCTTTACCATAATCTCAGGGTCGCCCTGGAGGGTGGGACGATGAAGGTTTTCTCACCTCAGAAGCATTTCTTATTGATCTTCAATATGGGCAACAGAAAAGGGATATTTTGGAAGAAAAACTGGATATGGGAGGGCAGGCTTGCCTTTCTTCTCAAGAACTATATTGACAGAAAGTTTATGAAAACGTTTCAGGTCTCTGGAGAACTCCAGGACCAGTCCGAAGCCATTGAATGAACCATACCCTTAGGGGGTTTAGGGGGTACGATGCCGTTTCGAAATGTTCCTCAAAAAATTTAGGGTCGTCTGTTTCGGAAGGCTTCGGCGAAGGGGTTGTTAGTAAAGCGTTCTTTCTCTTTTCGTTTTCTTTCCGATCTTTTCTCTTTTTTCTGCTTCTCCTTCCCTTTTGAAACGCCATCGGGAACAAGCGGACTGCCCTTCATGGAGAGGGAGATTCTTTTTCTTTCAAGGTCCACATCAAGCACGGTCACCATCACTTTTTGATGGACCTTTACCACTTCCGATGGGTTCTTCACAAAACGGTTCGATAGCTCACTGATATGGACCAGCCCATCTTGATGAACGCCAATATCCACAAAGACACCGAAAGCAGTGATATTGGTCACAAATCCAGGCAGTTTCATCCCTGGTTTAACATCCTCAAGTTTTTCAATCCCCTCTGTAAAATGAAAGGTCTCAAACTGGTCACGGGGATCACGACCGGGTTTGGAGAGTTCTGCAAGGATATCATTTAAGGTAGGAAGCCCCACCTTGTCCGATACATAACGGTTCAAATCGATTCTCTGACGGAGGTTCTCGTCACGCATCAAATCGATCACCGAGCAGTCAAGATCCCTTGCCATAGCATCAACGATGGGATAGCTTTCCGGATGGACTGCGCTCCGATCAAGCGGGTTTTCCCCATCGCGAATTCTTAAAAAACCAGCAGCCTGCTCAAAGGCTTTTGGTCCAAGGCGAGGGACTTTTTTTAATGCTTCTCTTGACTTGAAAGGACCGTGTTCATTCCTGTATTCCACAATCCCCTTGGCAAGCTGGGGTCCCAAGCCCGACACATACATCAAAAGTTGTTTGCTTGCGGTGTTCACTTCCACGCCTACACGGTTCACACAGCTGATGACCACATCATCGAGACTGGACCTTAAAGCACCCTGATCCACATCGTGCTGATATTGACCCACACCAATCGACTTTGGATCAATCTTGACCAGCTCTGCGAGAGGATCCATCAACCTCCTTCCAATAGATACTGCTCCGCGCACCGTCACATCCTGGTCAGGAAACTCCTCTCGTGCCACCTCAGAAGCCGAATAGACCGAAGCGCCGCTCTCATTGACCATCATCACTCGAATGGTTGCCGGAAGACCAAGGCCCCTGATAAAAAACTCGGTCTCTCTTCCTCCTGTGCCGTTTCCAACAGCAATGGCTTCAATTCCAAAACGCTCGCACAACTCACGGATTCTTATGCTTGCGTCAGAGGCTAACTTTTCAGACTGAAGGGGATAAATCGTTTCGTGGTGAAGAAGTTTTCCCTGGCAGTCGAGACAGACCAGTTTACATCCAGTCCTGAAACCAGGATCGATCGCCAGAACATTCTTCTGTCCAAGAGGGGGAGCGAGAAGGAGTTGACGGAGGTTTTCAGCAAAGATTTTAATCGCCTCTTCATCCGCTCGCTTTTTAGTCGAAAGCCTAATTTCAGTTTCCATAGAAGAGGAAAGAAGCCTCTTATAGCTATCGTGAACAGCCATCCTGACCTGTTCAGAAGCAGGCCCTTCTCCTTTGACAAAAAGGGGTTCGAGGAGAATAAGAGCCTCTTCTTCTGGAGGGACCACCCGCAGGGTGAGAACGCCCTCCTTTTCTCCCCGCCTCATGGCCAGAATCCTGTGGGAGGGCGCTGAGCTCACAGGCTCTTCCCAATCAAAGTAATCCTTATACTTCATTCCTTCAGTTGCTTTCTCCTGAATCACCTTCGATTTAAAAACCGCATGGGAGGTGTAAAAGTCTCGCATCCTTGCCCGTGCGGTCTGGTCTTCATTAACCCACTCTGCAATGATATCACGCGCTCCAGCGAGCGCGTCCTCTACAGAATCAACTCCTTTTTCATGATCGATAAAAGAAGAAGCTTCGGCCAGTGGATCGATGTCTCCTTGTGCAAAAATGAGTTGAGCCAGGGGTTCCAGTCCCTTCTCTTTAGCGATCGTTGCCCGGGTGCGGCGCTTAGGCCGGTAAGGCAGATAGAGGTCTTCAAGGACCACCAGGGTCTCCGCGATAAGGATCTTTTCCTTTAACTCATCGTTGAGCTGTCCCCGTTCTTCTAGTGACCTAAGGATGGCCTCGCGGCGATTATCCAGTTCTACCAGTTGATTGAGCCGGTCTCGAATGGCTGTAATGACCACTTCATCCAGAGACCCTGTTGCCTCTTTTCTGTATCGAGCGATAAAGGGGATCGTTGCCCCACCATTCAACAGGTCAGCCGTCGCCTGAACCTGTTTTGGGATGAGATGAAGTTCTTCTGCAATCTTTGTAAGATGGGCTTTGGTCATAACCTTCCTATAAAGAAAAGGTGTCAATTCTTTAAATTTTAGACCGAGCAATCGTAACAGAGTCTAAAAGAAGGTTCAATAGTTGTGAAGAAATTGAGTGGGGAGGATAGGGATAGAATATCAGCCTCAACAATGAGACCCTACCAAAGAGTCTATCATTTCGTTGAGTTTAACTTCAGATCATCAGTTGAGGTTAATCAGTCTAAGGCATTTCGCACATCTCTGATTAGGCCTGCAAAACCTGCCTTTCGGAAAGTTTCTCCTGTTTGAGGCGGGTTTTGAGCCAGATCTTCAGCCGATCCTCAAGAGGCCCAACCCACTGCTCAATGGATGCAATGTCACCTTCCATCAGGGCTCTACGGTGCTCCGGAGTGAGGTCATAGGTGGAGAGCACTCCGGCCGGGTTCTCAGCAAGTGCGGTGAGGAATCTGTTATCTTCAGCCGCCTGCTCCAGCACAGCGAGAATGGCATGGATGGATGAGACCTTAAACTCCGGAATCTTTGCCTGGGGATCGAGAGCCGGATTGGTCAACCGATTTGCCGGAGCCTCTCTCCAGTGAAAAGCCATAAAAGCCTGGCCCGGTCTAACCCGATGCGTCTTCTTCACTTTAGTCTGAACCGATCCTCTTCGAGAACTCAGAAAGATCTCATCTCCCTCCATGATTCCAAGGCGGTTCGCATCTACGGGATTAATCTCCACATGGCTTTCCGGCACCAGCGTTTCAAGAACATGGGATCGATGGCTCATGCTACCCGTGTGCCAGTGCTGGAGGATTCGACCGGTGGTCAGGAGAAGGGGATAGGCAGAGGTGGGCAGCTCTGCAGGTGGCCGGTCATGGACTACATGAAACCTGCCCCGGCCACGTGTGAATTGACCCTTATGGAGGATAGGGGTTCCAGGATGCTTCGCATCCGGGCAGGGGCATTGGAGTCCAGCCCGATTGAGGCGATCATACCTAATCCCTCCATAGATCGGCGTGAGCCGCGCAATTTCGCTCATGATCTCCTCACTCGAACGATAGTTCATTGGATATCCTAAACGATTTGAGAGCTCAACAACAATCTCCCAATCCGGTCTTGCCGCGCCTGGCGGATCAAGGGCTTTCCGAACCCGTTGAATCCGTCGTTCCGTACTGGTGAACGTCCCCTCCTTCTCTGCAAAACTGGCTGCAGGCAAAATCACATCGGCCAAATGGGCAGTCTCTGTGAAGAAGATGTCCTGAACGACGAGAAAATCCAGTTTGGCAAGGGCTTCTCTCGCATGGTTTAGATCGGGTTCGCTGAGCATGGGGTTTTCACCCATCACATAGAGACCCTTCAGTTTTTCATCATAGGCAGCCTGAAACATCTCCGTTATGGTAAGGCCTGGTTGGGTACTCAGAGGCCTTCCCCAGGCTTTTTCAAATTTTTCTCTCACCTCAGGGTTATCCACCCGTTGGTATCCTGGATAGACAACAGGTAACGCCCCCATATCGCAAGCCCCCTGTACATTATTCTGCCCGCGAAGGGGAGAAAAGCCTGTTCCCTGTCTACCTAAATTGCCCGTAAGCATTAAAAGGTTCGCGATGGTTTTAACGTTATCCGTTCCGGTGGTATGCTGGGTAATCCCCATTCCGTAAAGCACGATGGCTCTCTTTGCCTTTCCAAAAAGGAGCGCCCCTTGCCGAATCTTCTCTCCGGGCACACCGGTGATGGCTTCCACTGTCTTCAGATCGTATCGATTTAAAGATTCCAGAAAGGGTTCAAACTCCTCGCACCGCTCTGAGATGAACTTCTCATCATGAAGGTTCTCCTTGACGATCTGGTGCATCATCCCATTGAGAAGCGCGACATCCGTTCCAGGGAGATGGTCAAGATGAACCTCTGCCAGGTCGCACAACTCTATCCTTCGTGGGTCAGCGACGATCAATCTTGCTCCATGATTTTTGACGGCTCGCTTAATTCTACGACCAATGATAGGGTGACACTCGGTGGTATTGGATCCAATGACTAAAAGTGTATCGGCGTGATCAATGTCTGAGATCGAATTACTCATGGCCCCATCCCCGAAGGCAGCCAGTGCAGCCGCCACGGTCGAGGCGTGGCAGAGTCGGGCGCAGTGGTCCACATTATTGGTTCCCAAAGCGGCTCGGGCAAATTTTTGAAAGAGATAGTTCTCTTCATTGGTGCATTTGGCAGAACTCAGAAACCCGATGGCATTGGGTCCGTAACGATCTTTCAGTCGGGCAAGGCCTCGTGCCACCCGATCCAGTGCCTCATTCCAACTCACCTCTTGAAACACTTGATGGATCTCGTTCACGGTAACGCTCTTTGGAAATCCTTCCTTTCGAATCAGAGGTCGGGTGAGCCGATCGGGATGATTGACGAAATCTAATCCATAGCGACCCTTGACACAGAGTTCCCCACGGTTGACTGGACTCGTTTCATCTCCCTTGACTCGTACGACTTTCCCTGCACGAATTCCAAGATGGATGGAACAACCCACCCCACAATAAGGACAGATCGTTTTGATTTCTCTCTCCGGGATAAAGAGGTTTTTGGGCAAGAGGGCACCAGTTGGACAATGCTCCACACATTCTCCACAACTCTGGCAGACAGATTGGAGGATCGGTTTTTCTCCAAAGGGGCGAATCACAGTATCATCCCCCCGATGGCAGAAATCAATGGCTCCCACACCCACCATCTCATCACATCGACGCACGCACTTCCCGCACAGAATGCATTTGTCGGGTTCAAAGTCAAAGGCAGGATTGGAGTGGTCCGGGGCTCTTTTGCGGGTTGTTCTCCGGAGTCGTTCGATGGAGCGTTGATCGACTCCTACATACCGGGCCACCTTCAGAAGCTCACAGTCTTGACTCCTATTACAGAGGAGGCATTCATAGGGATGATTGACGATCATCAGCTCCACGATCATGCGCCTCACCCTTTGAATCTCCTCTGTTTCTGTATGGACTTTCATTCCCTCCTGTACGGGTGTGGTGCAGGAGGTGGGCAATCCCCTCATGTCCTCGATCTGGACGATGCAGAGGCGACAGGCCCCAAAGGGTTTTAAAGCAGGATCATAGCAGAGGGTTGGCACATAGAATCCTGCCTTCTCAATCGCATTGAGCACGGTTGCGCCTTCATGAACCGTTACGGGATGGCCATTAATGGTCAGTTGGATTTTCTTCATCGGATTTCCCTCGTTTTCCCTTAACTGATGCGGATCGCCTCAAATTTGCATCCTTCATAACAGGCACCGCATTTCGTACATCTTTCAAGATCAATTCGGTGAGGTTTCTTCTTTTCACCTGAAATGGCCCCTACCGAACACCTTTTTAAACAGAGTCCACATCCATTGCAGATCTCAGGATCGATTTCATAATGAAACAGAGGCTTGCAGACCCCTGCTTCACATTTTTTCCGAAGGATATGGGCCTCGTATTCTGAACGGAAATAACGAAGAGTGGTCTGAACCGGATTGGGAGCGGTTTGGCCTAATCCGCAAAGGGAGCCCTTCTGGACCGTTTCGCTCACGTCCTTTAAAAGATCCAGATCCTCCACGGTGCCATGGCCATTACAAATTCGATTGAGGGCATCAAGCATCTGCCGAGTCCCGAGCCGGCAAGGAACGCATTTTCCACAGGATTCCTGGGCCGTAAAGGAGAGAAAATATCTTGGGATATCGACCATACAGGTGTCCTCATCCATGACCACCATTCCACCAGATCCCATAATGGACCCTGCGGAAGTAAGGGACTCGTAATCCACTGGTAAGTCAAAAAGATCAGCCGGGATACATCCTCCAGAAGGTCCTCCTGTTTGAACCGCCTTCACCTTCTTTCCCTTCGCTACCCCTCCTCCGATGTCAAAGATGATCTCTTTTAATCGAATCCCCATAGGAACTTCGATGAGCCCGGTTCGCTGAATTTTTCCTGCTAAGGCAAACGTTTTGGTCCCTTTGCTCTTCTCCGTTCCAAAGCTGGCATACCATTGAGCTCCTTTGGCCAGGATTGCTGAGACATTTCCAAAGGTCTCCACGTTATTAATATTGGTCGGCTTTCCCCAGAGGCCTTTTTGGGCTGGAAATGGAGGTCTCGGCTGAGGCATGCCTCTCCCTCCAGCGATGGAGGCCATCATGGCTGTCTCTTCACCGCAAACAAAGGCCCCCGCTCCTTCCTTGACATGAATTTCAAAACAGAATTGGGTTCCAAGGATATTTCTGCCTAATAAACCGGCCTCTTTCATCTGCCTGGTGGCTATCGCTAACCGTTGAATGGCTAAGGGATATTCTGCACGAATATAAATGTAGCCCTCATCACATCCGATGGCATAGGCTCCGATCAGCATCCCTTCAAGCACCGAATGGGGATCTCCCTCAAGGAGGGAGCGATCCATAAAAGCGCCAGGATCTCCTTCATCTGCATTACAGATGATGTATCTCTTTTTTCCTCCTGACTTTCTTGCAAACTCCCATTTCATGCCTGTGGGAAACCCTGCCCCTCCTCTTCCTCGTAAGCCTGAGGTTTTGACCTCCTCAATCACCTCTTCGGGTTTCATCTGGAGGGCTCTCATCAACCCGCTATACCCTCCCCGGGCGATATAATGTTCGATATTCTCCGGGTCGATGAGACCACAATTGCGGAGGGCAATACGAACCTGAGGTTTGATCATGGGAAGGTCTTCAAAACGGGGAAGGCCATCCACTGGCCCTTCACCGGAATAACAGATTGCCCATTCGGATTTGGGGTTATCCTCCTTGAGTGTGGCAAGAAGAATCTCTTCCGCTCTCTCTGCGGTAAGGTTTCCATAATAGATGAAAGGGCCCCCAGGCTTTCGAACTGTCATCATGGGTTCCAGGTAGCAGGTTCCAATACATCCCACCTGCATCACTCGACCCAGAAGGTTCAACTGTTTTAGGACGCGCTTAACAACGGCATAAATTGCATCCGCTCCTGCGGCTTTGCCACATGTTCCCATGCCAATCTGAATCAGGTGTTGTTTTAGGTTTTCAAGGGCCTTCCAGTTTTTTTCAGCCCGTTCCTTGATAGATAAAAAGTCCATGATCCACCTCAATTCCCTTGGGTTGAATGACGTGAAGAACTCCTTTCTCTTTCCCGGATCTCATCAAGCAATTTTAACGCCTTGGAACGATTCAGACTTCCATAGACGGAATCATTGATCACCAGAACCGGAGCAAGAGCACAGGAACCGAAGCAGGCCACAGTCTCGATCGTAAAGAGTCCATCGGAAGTCATCTGTCCGGGTGACACTTGAAGATATTCCTCAATGGTATTCAAAAGTCGGTCTGAACCTTTCACATGACAGGCCGTGCCACGACAGACCCGAATAATATATTTCCCGACAGGTTGAAAGCGGAATTGAGCATAGAAAGTAGCAGTTCCGTAGATCTTGGCTGCTGGCAGTCCGGTCATACGAGCTATTGCAAGAAGAGCCTGCTCGGGCAGATAACCAAGCCTTTTCTGAACTCTTTGAAGCATGGGGATGAGTTCTTCTGCTTTTCCTTTAAACTCTTTTCCGATCTCGGTAAATAGGCTTTCAATCTCCTCCACTTTCTCTTCAGGGAACTTCTTATAGATGGCCTCTTCCATAGGGTGTTTCCTTTCTCCTTTTGGGATTTTCCTTCGTTCTGAACCGTCAGGATGAAGGTTTACCCTCTAACAAACGTGGGTAAAGGTTACACGCCCGTATCGGTTTAAAAAGTCACGTTAAGCATTGTTCAATCTTTTTAAACTGAACCATAATCGGTCATTGAAACGGGCCTCTTTCCCGTTGCTATGAAATTATGAAATAATGTTTTTAGGTCCCATGCCCTTACCAGGCTTCGCGCTCCAGACGTTTGTAGATGAACATCAATTGCTCTTCGCTCAGTTCACCTACATTCTTGCGAATCCACTCAAGGTCTCCTGAAAGAATAGCTGCTTTGGCTTTCTTGGAGAGTCGGTATCCTTCAAGGGCTTCTGACCCGTTCTCCATAAGGGCACGCCAGAACGATTCATCCTGATAGGCCCTTTCAAGAACCCTGATCACCTCTTCCTTTTGGATAAGTCGTTCCCTCTGGGTCTCAACGATCAATTCCTCCATGGATTCCTTCTCTCTCTTTTGAAGGGCATTTTTAACTGCCTTTTTAAATTCATCCTCTGTAAAAGGTTTACGCAGGTAGTCAGAAACTCCTATCCTGACGGCCTGAACCGCTGAAGAGACAGAGGGATATCCCGTGATGATGACCACGTTAGTTTTGGGCTGCTTTTCACGAACCTTTTGAATGACCTCTATTCCATCCATGTCAGGCAGACGAAGGTCAGCCACCAGAAGGTCAAACTCACCTCCCTTAAACATGTCCAGCGCTCCCTTTCCAGTAAGGGCGATGTCAACCTCGTATCCCTCTTCACGCATCACCATTTCAAGCCCTTTGGCAATATTGATCTCGTCTTCCATAAGAAGGACATGGGGGCGGTGAATAGACTCCGTTTTAGTTGTCGTTTGAAGTGCTGTCATAATCTCCACCTCCTTTTCTCTTTTTTTCACACTTCATTAGGCAAAAGGGATGCCATTCTTGATGAGCAAGGGAGCATATAAAATTTATTAATTAATTCAAATAGTTGACAACAAAAATACAGCTTTTGGAAAGGCTACCATTTATCAAATTGTATAAAAAAAAATACATACAGAATTGGTAACGAATCAAATTTAATTGTTGCATTAAATAGTTATAAGTGTATAATGGATTATACAGGGGGGATCGATGAATAAAAATATCGATTTTGAATCCCTTTATAACATTCTTCGTGAGATTAGTACCTCACTCCATTCAGGAGCCCATGTCAAAGATATTCTTGAAACCCTGGTCATGAAATCTGCCCAGATGTTCAAGGCGAAGGGTGCACTCATTAGAATATTAAATCCCAAAACGAAGCATCTCGACTTAGGAGCCTCTTATGGCTTAAGTGACCAGTATCTTTCTAAAGGTCCCGCCTTTCGGAAAGAGTTTGTCATGGATCTCTGTCGTCAGAACAGAGTTCTTATCATTCGAGACATTTTGAACGATCCCTTTGTCCAGTACCCCAAAGAGGCTTGGGAGGAAGGAATCCGGATGATCGTTGATGCCCCTATCACGTACAAGGATGACGTCATTGGAATCCTTCGAATCTATTTCGATGAACCAAGAGAATTATCCGAGCAAGAACTTCAATATCTTATCCTCATTGCAGAGAGAGGGGCAGCCGTCATTCAAAGGGCTCAACTTTTAGAAATACAGGAATCTCGATATGATCAACTGGCACTCCAGACAGAAAAATTATCTGCTCTGGGCAGAATGGCAGCCGGCATTGCTCACGAGATCAATAATCCTCTTGCCGGTGTTCTCCTTTACAGCACCAATCTTCTTAAAAAGGCCCCTGAGGAAGGACCCTTCAGAGAAGGGCTCGAAATCATCATCCAGGAGACCCTGCGATGTAAAACCATCATCCAGGATCTTTTAGAATTTTCAAGGCCAAGTGAACCTAAAGCTTTCTTGACCAATATCAATAAAGTGGTCGTTAAAGTACTTCATCTCCTCGACAACGAGTTCCGATTGCGCCATATTCGATTGGAGATAGATCTTTCAAAGTTATTGCCGGAGATTTTGATTGATGAGAACCAAATCGAACAGATTTTAGTCAACCTCTTACTCAACGCCATCCAGGCGATCGAAGACCAGGGGAGGGTGACCGTTCGTACTTATGTGACCCCTGATCGAAAGAATGTCGCGATGGAGGTTGCCGACACAGGATGTGGGATATCTCCAGAAAATATGTCAAAAATCTTTGAACCTTTTTTCTCGACCAAACCCAAAGGAACAGGCCTTGGCCTGGCAGTCACGTATAGCATTGTTGAAAAACATGGGGGAAAAATCTACGCCTTTAGTGAACCCAAGCAGGGAACCCGATTCATTGTAGAATTTCCTATCCCCCGGGAGTCTTAATAGCAATCCATGCATTCACTGACAGGAATATGAAACCCGCCAAGATTCTAATCATTGATGATGAACCTGTGATTTGTAAAGGATGCCGTTTGGCCCTTCTGGATCAGAACCATATTATCGAAAGCTGTATGTCAGGCCAGGAAGGGATGGATCTCCTTCAGAAGAAGGACTATGACCTTGTTTTACTCGACATCAAACTCCCAGATATGGATGGAATGGAGATTCTTAAAGCCATCCATAAAGTGAAACAGGACTGCCTGGTCATTATCATGACAGGCTATTCAACGGTCCAAAATGCGGTAGAAGCGATGAAATGGGGGGCCTTTGATTATCTTTCTAAACCCTTTACCGATGAAGAACTCATCCTGGTCGTTCAGAGAGCGATTGAAAAGAAACGCCTGGTAGAAGAGAATCTCTTTCTGCGAAAACAGCTTCACAGCCAGAGTAGATTTCCCGACATCATTGGAGAAAGCCCTCATATCCTTCATATCTTCGAACAAATTGAGAAAGTGGCACCTACCGACAGCACGGTCCTTCTCTGTGGAGAAAGTGGGACAGGAAAAGAGCTCTTCGCAAGCGCGATTCATGCCCGTAGCCAAAGGGCTCACCATCAATTTATTGCTGTCGATTGTAGTACGCTCTCACCGACGCTTCTTGAAAGCGAACTGTTCGGTCATGTCCGGGGAGCCTTTACGGGCGCGGTTCGGGACAAAGAAGGCATCTTCGATATGGCCAGTGGTGGGACCCTTTTTATGGATGATGTGACGAATCTGAGTATGGAGATCCAAGGAAAACTGCTTCGGGTTTTAGAAACGGGTGAGTTCAAGCCTGTAGGAGCAAGTCATTTTCACAAAACAGATGCCCGGATCATTGCTGCCACGAACAGGGATCTGAAGGTCATGGTGGAGGAAGGCCGGTTCAGAGAGGACCTCTATTACCGGTTAAGCGTCTTTCCCATCTTCATTCCGCCTCTCCGGGAGAGAAAGGAGGACATTCCGAAGCTGGCTTACTATTTCCTCAAACTCTTTTGCCGAAAAACAGGTAAACGCATCGAAGGGTTTACGGACGAAGCCCTTGAAAGCTTAATCCATTATGACTGGCCCGGGAATGTTCGGCAGTTGAAGAATGTAGTGGAACGACTGGTCATCATGGCGGATGATACCAAACTGGATCTGCTTCATCTGCTTGATCAGCTTCAGTCTAAACGATTCTGGAAAGGTCACCCCATTCCAGAAACCTTGAAGGAACTTAAGGCGGCTAAGAAGCATCTTCTTGAAGAGACCTTTGGACAAATCCAGAAAGCATTCCTCATCAAAGCACTTCGGGCATCCAATGGAAACATCACCCGTGCGGCAAAGAGAGTGGGCATGCAACGCCCTAACTTTTGTGCCCTTTTGAAAAAACATGGCATTTCTCCAGAGCAAATCAAAAATGAAATGGAAAATCAGTGAGTCGTTAGAGAGAAGATCGGGGAACCCCTAAATGGGTTGCATGAGGAGACAAAAATGATGAGAGAGATCCCTCCCAATTTAACCGATTATGAGAAGACCTATCGTGAATTTAAGTGGGACATTCCGGAGTATTACAATTTCGGTTTTGACGGGATTGATCGATGGGCTGAAGACCGAACCAAGCTCGCCCTCATCTCCGTTGATGACACAGGGCTTCATGCCGTCAGACATACGTTCTATGACTTGATGAGACTTTCGAATCAGTTTGCCAATGTCCTGATCAACATAGGAATAAAGAAGGGAGATCGGGTTCTCCTGATGCTTCCCCGAATTCCAGAATGGTATGTGGCCATGATGGGGATGATCAAATTAGGCGTCATTCCGATGCCCACTTCGGTGTTGGTGACCTCTGAGGATGTTCGACTCAGGATCAACCAATCCGAAGCTGTTTTAGCCATCACCACTCTGGAATATGTTACAAAGGTCGCAGAAGTTCAGCATGAATGTCCCTCGCTTCAATATGGTATCGTGGTGGGAGGGAAATGTCATGGATGGTTAGAATATGAGGAGGCAATGAACAGCGCTTCTGCCAAACTTGATCAAAAGACCGTGGGTAAAACGAAAAGTTCAGATCCCCTTCTCATCTTCTTTACCTCTGGCACAGAATCATATCCCAAGATGGTTCTCCATACCCATGCCTATCCTCTGGCTCATATCGTTACAGCTAAATATGTGGACGATCTCAGACCTACAGACCTCCACATGGCAGTGGCGGATACAGGATGGGCAAAGACAGCATTTGGAAAACTTTTTGGACAGTGGATCTGTGGGGCCGCTGTCCTGCAACGAAATCCCATCGGAGGGTTTAATCCCAAGATCACCTTGAGTGTGATTGAACGATTCGGGGTCACCACCTTCTGTGCCTCCCCCAGTGTCTATCGAATGCTGATTCAGGAGGATCTTCGGAACTATGACTTGCAGAACCTCCGTCTCAGTCTCTGTGCAGGTGAACCCTTGACTCCTGAGATCATCAAAGCATGGAGAGAAGGGACAGGACTCGATCTCTATGAATTTTATGGCCAGTCAGAGACCGTTGCTCTCTTGGCAAATTTTCGCTGTAAACCCATTAAGTATGGTTCCATCGGACTTCCCACGCCGGGCCATAGGATGGCAGTGGTCGATGAAGAGGGAAACGAAGTCCCTCCGCTCACCGAAGGTTACGTCGCATTAAAAGTTCGACCCCAGAGGCCACCAGGGCTGATGAAAGAGTATTGGAAAAATCCCCAGGCCATGGAGAAAGCCTTTCGTGGAAATTGGTATTATACGGGGGATAAAGCCTACCGTGATGAAGAGGGGTATTTCTGGTTTGTAGGAAGGGATAAAGAACTCATTAAGGTGGGTACTCAGACCATCGCACCTCTCGAAATCGAGAAGGTTCTGCTCGAACACCCAGCTGTTCTGGAGGCAGCCGTCATTGGTCTCCCCGGTGGTCCATCTGGAGAAAAGATCAAGGCTTTTATAGCACTTCGGCATACCCACCAACCTTCAGAAAACCTGAATCAGGACATCCTGAGATTGATTGCCGAAAAACTGGATCCACAAAAAAGGCCTCAAGAGCTCAAATTTTTAAAGGAGTTGCCAAAGACCATCACAGGAAAGATCAGGAGGGCAGAGCTAAAGAACATGGAACTTCATGCATAATGGGTCGAAACCTTATCCTTAGGATTCAATAGAAGCAAGAGATAATCCTGACAATTTAAAGCGACCCTTTCATTTCTTTAACTCTATAGATTCATTTGCTATTTTGGTCTTGACTTTTCTTCGTTTCCTTCAGTATATTTGATTTTATAAATTTTTTATTGGATACAATTTGAAACACCTCTAAGAATATTTGCCTATGACTCACCAGACCGTTCATGTTTCAGAAAAAGAGAAAGAAAATAAAGCCATCTATGGCATACTCTTGAAGATTCTCGAAAAGTGGCGAAGCGATTGGGGGCAGAAAAAAGAAGAGGAATTAGAAAAAACGGTGATTCTCTCTTCAGGAACAACGACTCGGCCAGAGCCTCCTTCCTCCTTGGAATTCTTGGAAGAGAAGGAAGAGAGCCTTGTTGAAACTGTCATGCTCCCTCCAAAAGAGGGACAGGCTCGCCTCTCTTCCCCTCCCCCTACGGAAAACCCTAAAAAGCAGGACCCCTTGGTAAAGAAAGAGAAACTCCCGGAAAAGGATGAGTTTCTTGAGGAAACGATCATCCTCAAACCAAAGAAAGTTCGGTAAACATTGCATGAATCATCCGGTTTCGATCGAACGTTTAATGGAGGAGATCCGAACACTCTATCAAGCCAACCCAACAAGGGCAGAGAAACTCATGGAGGCTTATCTTCAAGAAACATTGAAGGAATACCCTCCGGAAGAAAAAATTCGATTCCTTGAGGCGCTGATCCAACGGTTAGAATCCACTGATGCTCCTGTTGAGAAAGAGACTTTTCTTCACTCCGAAGAGTTCACTCGGCTCTTTACCCTTCTTTTTGGAGAACGAATCTCTGCAATGGACCTCTCATCGAACGAGCTTCTCGAAAATTTAGCCCATTCCCTCAATACTATATTTGACACGATGAATGAAATGATCCGGATCATTGATACCACACTATTCGGTAAAAAACCCGAATTGGAAACAATCCGGCACATCATTGGCTCCCAGTTGGAAGCGGAGACTCACTCTGACTCCCTTCAGACCTATCTGGCTCGGATTCAAAAAGCCTTTTTAATTTCTCATAAGGCGTTCCAGGAGGCCGCCCAGATTCGATTGGGTGAGATTCTAAAAGAATTAAATCCTGAGCGGTTCGAATCCGAACCGATTGGGGGATTCAAAGTGGGCCCTCTTCGGAAGGCTGAATTGTTTGAACGGTATAAAGAGAGATTTCAAACCATTAAGAAATGGTTTGAATCGGGCCGATTCAGGGAAGAACTTCTAAGGGACTTTGAAAAAGTCTGTCAGAGACTCTATCCTAATGACCGGAGGTGAAGCCATGAAAAACGATTGGAAACTCCTGCCCTTAATGCTTTTTCTTGTCCTTCTTTACTCCTGCGCAGCGCCGGTCGTCGTGCCACCGAGATGGGAATATGAAGCCAATGCGGTTCACCTCAACCTCAAAAGTGATCCCCAGCTCAATCTCTTTCAAGGAAGAGCGCACACCCTTGTCCTGTGCGTCTATTTTTTGACCGATCCCAATGAACTCAATCAATTGGTGGATGAAAAGGGGGGGCTCGAAAAACTCTGCGAGTGCAGCAAGTTTCATCCCAGTGTCACCCATGCGAAGAGGTTTATCATCCATCCCAATCGGGAATATAAAGAGACTCTGGATCGAGCGGCGGGAGCGAAATATGTAGCGATTGTGGCCGGATATTTCAAACTTCAAAAAGAGAATGTCGTTAAACTCTTCCCAATTCCAGTGGTGGAGGAGAAAAAGAAGAACACCATCTATCAGAACCCAGGGATGCTTAAGATTGATCTTCTCTTAGGACCTGATAAAATTCAAGAGATCAAACCCGCTCCGGAGAAGAAGTGATCTTTAAGTGATCTTTTGTAGAGCAATGGTGTCTTACGATGAATTAAAAAGCGGACCTATTAAGATGGATTAAGGAGACATCAAGCATGGACAGTCAAAAACCGCTCTTCTGGCATCAGGGACTCTTTCTTCAGCCCCAGCATTTTCAGCTCTTAGATCTTTCCTTCCAATCCCTTCTGGCTCCGTTTCATCAATATCTCACACCTCATTTCTATGGAACGGGAGAGATAGAAATTCAAAAATCCGCTCTCGGAGTTAAATCCTTTCGTCTTCTGAAAGGTTCTTTTCTTTTTCCAGATGGAACGTTTGCAGTCTTTCCTGGAAATAGCATTGTGGAAGCCAGGCTTTTTGAGGAAGCCTGGGTGGAAGGGGGAAAACCCTTCACCGTTCTTATTGGTCTGAAAAAATGGAACGCTTTGGGAGAAAACGTGGCGGTCGTTGATCAATTGGAGGATCTTTCCAGAATCACCACCCGCTTTGTTACAACCCCAAACCCTGAAGAGGTCAAAGACCTTCACTCAGGGGGCCCTCCGGGTCAAGTCAAGACACTCCATTATCTGCTGAAAATTTTCTGGGAAACGGAAAGGGAACGATTGGGAGACTATGTGGTCCTCCCATTGGCTCAGTTAGAAAGAATAGGGGAAGAGATTCGGCTTTCTCAAAAGTTTGTTCCTCCCTGTCTGACGATCTCCTGTACGGAGCCTCTCTTCCTTCTCATCAAGGAAATCAGGGATCAGCTCACCGCACGGGCCCATCAGCTCGAAGAGTATAAAAGCCAACGGGGAATTCAAACCGCCGAATTTGGCTCCAGAGATATGGTTTATCTTCTGGCCTTAAGATCTCTCAATCGTTATGTTCCTCCTCTCTTCCATATGACAGAAATCCAGCCAGTCCATCCCTGGCCCGTCTATGGTTTATTAAGACAATTGATCGGAGAGCTTTCTTCTTTTTCCGAGCGGATTAATGTCATGGCAGAACTGGAGGACGGAACCCCAACGCTTCCACCTTATGACCACCAAAACTTATGGGAATGCTTTTCCGCGGCGCAGAGCGTGATCATCCAGCTTCTTGACGAGATTACCGCAGGACCAGAGTATGTCATCCGCCTGGTCTATGACGGAACCTACTATGCGGCTTCATTAAAACCTGGCCTCTTCGAAGGACGGAATCGTTTCTATCTGGTCCTCAAGACAGAAGAGGATCCGAAAGGGGTTCTCAAATCCATCGAAACCATGGCTAAATTGAGCGCCCGCGAACATCTGCCCATTCTCATCGCTCGTGCTCTTCCGGGGATCGGCCTGGAACATCTCCCTGTGCCGCCCCAGGAGCTTCCGAGAAGGGCGCACTCTGTTTACTTTGCCGTAAACCATCATAGTGATCAATGGACCCTGGTTCAGAAGAACAATAACCTCGCCCTCTACTGGGACAATGCACCCGAAGACTTGGAAGTAGAGCTAATGGTGGTGGGAAGATAAGGAGCCTATCATGCATCTCACGGACGCTTTTATGGAATTGGTTGCTTATGTCGTCTATTTTGTTAAAACGGTGGGAACCAAACAACCTCCGTATGAGCAAGTTAAAGCCGACATTCTTCGTCTTCTCACCCAGAGCGAAAATGTGGTGAAACGAGGTCTCTTTGCACAGGAGGATTATGATCTGGCTCGTTTCATGATCTGTGCCTGGATCGATGAAACCCTTCTCAATTCCGCCTGGAATCAGAAAGGTCAATGGCAGAGAGAGCAGCTCCAGCGCCTCTATTATCATACCCTGGATGCAGGCGAGGAAGCCTTCGAACGACTCAACAGCCTTGGGCTTCACCAGAGAGAGGTTCGTGAGGTTTATTATCTCTGTCTGGCTTTGGGATTCAAAGGACGCTTCCATCATCCTGGAGATGAGTATCTCCTTGAACAGGTGAAGACCTCCAACCTCAAACTCCTCCTGGGAAGTTCCGTTGGGCTTCCTTCCCTCGAGAGAGCAGAGCTGTTCCCTGAAGCCTTTCCCATTGAGACGGTCGATCTCGGTCCCCAGAAGCAGAAGTTTCGATTTTCACCCTTCACCATTGCCTGCTTGGCTGGACCGGTGATTCTCTTCGGACTCCTCTTTCTGATTTACCAATTTGCCCTCAACGGAGTAGGTGAAAATTTTTTAAAGGCGGTGCCCTAAATGAAGACGTTACTATTAAAGTATCTTAAATATGCTCTCATTGGTGTGGCCATCTTCTTCATCATTGTCCTTGCCTTTGGGCTGGTTCTTCTTCTCGACTGGCCCTGGTGGATGGGATTCTTTGTCCTTCTTTTTCTCATAGGTCTGGGAATCGGGTTTCTCTTTCTCAGAAAGATCTTGCTTAGACGAAAAGAGGAAAAATTCGTTCAGCAGGTGATCGAACAGGATGAGTCCAATCTTAAGGCGCTCTCAGGAAAAGAGAAAGATGACCTTAAAGAACTTCAGAGCCGTTGGAAGGAGGCTGTAGACGCCCTGAGGCGATCTCACCTGAGAAAATATGGGAATCCCCTCTATGTGCTCCCCTGGTATATGGTCATCGGAGAGAGCGGTTCTGGAAAGACGACAGCCATCACAAGCGCCCGCCTCTCTTCTCCCTTTGCGGAAGTGAGTCGCACTTCAGGTCTTTCAGGAACGAAGAACGTTGACTGGTGGTTTTTTGAGCAGGCCATCATCCTGGATACGGCTGGAAGGTATGCGATCCCGATTGATGAGGGAAGAGATAAAGAGGAATGGCAGAAATTTCTCGCTTTACTCATCAAGTACCGGAGGAAAGAGCCGATCCATGGCCTCATCATCACCATTGCCGCAGATAAATTGCTTGGAGGTCAGGCGGAAGAGCTGGAAGAGGATGGAAAACAGATCCGTCGCCGGATTGATGAGTTGATGAGAGTCCTGGGAAGTAAATTTCCTGTCTATGTCCTCGTCACCAAATGTGACCTGATTCAGGGCATGACCCAGTTCTGTGATCAGCTTCCCGAAAAAAGCCTTGATCAACCTATGGGATTTATCAATCAGGATCTCAAAACGGATGTCAACCTTTTTCAAGAACAAGCCTTTCAGGCGATCGGTGAACGGCTAAGAAATCTCCGGATCCTGATGCTCCATCAGCCAGGGGCGAAAGGAGTTGATCCTGGACTTCTCCTCTTTCCTGAGGAATTCGAAAATTTAAAGAAAGGCCTTCAAGCCTTTATGAAGGGAGCGTTTAAGGAAAACCCCTATCAGGAAACTCCCATCCTCAGAGGCCTTTTCTTCAGCAGTGGCCGTCAGGAAGGAAGCCCTTATTCTCATTTCTTAAATGCTCTGGGGTTGATCGGAGAAAAAGAAGTGCTCCCAGGAACCAACAAAGGGCTCTTTCTTCACGACCTCTTTGCCAAGGTCTTTCCAAAGGACCGGGGGCTCTTTGCCCCAACCAAACGTGCCCTCCAGTGGCGCTTGTTGACACGAAATCTCGGTCTGACGGCTTGGGTCATTCTCATTATTGCCCTTTGCGGTCTTCTGAGCTTCTCTTTTGTCAAGAATTTAAAGGTGATCAAGGATGCTCGTGATGAATTTGCCAAGCCACCTGTATTGAAAGGAGACATCCTTTCTGATCTGGTCACCATGGATCGGTTCTGTCAATCCATCCTCAAAGTGGAAGAACAGAACCGGGGCTGGTGGATTCCAAGATTTGGACTGACCGAGAGCAAAGAAGTGGAGATGGGGCTTAAGGCCAAGTACTGTAAACAGTTCCAGACCGGTTTCTTAGCCTCCTTTGACAAACAGATGTCTGGGACGTTGGCTACCCTGACCATCACCACACCGGATGAAATCATTGCTCAGTACGTGACCCACTTAGTCAGAAGGATCAATCTCCTCAAAGCCCGACTGGAAGGACAATCGTTTCCTGTCCTCAAGGGAAAGCCCCAGCCTTCTTACGAACCCATGCCCATTGCTGCAGATCCGAAAACGATCTCGGAGTTGAAGACGAAGTTCGGCCAGCTTTATCTCTATTACTTGATCTGGCGAACCGACACCGGTGAAATCAATAAAGAGATCGCTGTTCTTCAGGCATGGTTAAAAGATCTTCTCTCAACAAAGAGAACAAACCTTCGATGGCTTACGCTCTGGGCAGACCGCCTCGGAACAATTCCATCCATTGGACTCCGGGATTTCTGGGGAGGAAGCCATTCTCTTTCTGATGAAAGATCGATCGCTCCCTCTTTCACTCGTAAAGGTAAAGAGGCGATGGACGCTTTTATCAAGGAGATCGAATCAGCCATGTTAGAGCCAACCCTTCTGGCCAACCAGAAGACGGACTTTGAGAAATGGTATCCAACTGTCTGCTTTGATCACTGGCAGAACTTTTTGGCCTTCTTTCCAAGAGGATCTGAGCGGTTAAAGGGAATTAAAGAATGGCAGCCTGTGGCTTCCAAAATGGCAACGGAACAGGGACCTTACTTTGCCCTCTTAAACACCATGGCTACAGAACTGGAACCTTTACTCCAAACGGAGAATATCCCCTTTTGGCTTCAACAGGTCTATCACTACCAGGTGGTAAAAATACTCAGCAAAACCCAGAAAGAAGGGGGCTTACTCGATAAAGCAGCCGAAGGGGCAAGGAAATGGATCACCCAGCTTGAAAAGACTCTCGGAAAAGAAGTGGGACAAGTAGAGACCCAGACTCAGGCTGCAAAAGCCTATCTTGAATACACCGATGGTCTGGCAGCAATTGCCCAGTCCACCTCTTCAAGGCCACAGGCCTTTCAACTGGCCAGTCAGGTGTTTAGCGAAGATCCGGCTACGACGAAATCACCTCTGATAACCTGCGCCAATGCGTTGAATCGATTAAAAGGATTGATGATGAAGGGAAGGCCCACAGAGGAGATCTTCTGGAAATTGATGAGTGGACCCCTTGATTTTCTCTGGTACTTTATCCGTAAAGAGGCTGCCAGCCATTTGCAGACTCAATGGGAGGAAAAAGTCCTTGCAGAGGTCCAGGGATTACCCCCTGCCCAGGCCACTCAACTTCTTTTAGGACCGGAGGGTCATGTCTGGAAATTTATGAAGGGACCTGCAGCTCCTTTCGTATCGAAAACACCAAAAGGATATGCCCCAAAAGAGTTTCTCGGAGGCGCCATTCCTTTTGAAGCATCTTTCCTCACCTTTGTAACGAAAGGTGCGCCTGCGCCAACTCTGACCAAACAGAATTACACGGTTTCGATCAGAGGCCTTCCCACTGCTGCCAATCCTGAGGCGAGGATTAAACCTCATAGCACAAAGATAGAACTTCAATGCGCTGGCCAAGCCCAGAGTCTTGTCAACTTAAATTATCCGGTTAGCAAAACGTTTCAATGGTCTATGGAGACTTGTGGAGATGTCCTCTTTCAGATTGAGGTGGGAAATCTCGTTCTAACAAAGAAATTTTTAGGAAATCAGGCTTTTCCTGACTTTCTCCAGGAATTTAAGGACGGGCAGAGAATCTTCTCCCCTTCCGAATTTCCAAATGAGAAAGCAGCCCTTGAAGGCATGGGAATAAAACAGATAAAGGTCAGTTATCAGTTCGGAGGTGATTTTCAGGCTCTCGTAGGACAGATCAAACCCATCCTGGGTCAAGCGCCTGGAAATATTGTTAAGGCTTGGGAAGAATGAAAACAAATACCTCCTGGCAATGGTCTGCATTCGGAAAACATCCTGTGGCTAAAGATTTCTTTAGGCTGGGCCAGGATCACCCGCTTCTCAAAGGCTTTTCCGATTGGGTCGAGAAAGGATACCAGGTGTTTATATCCAAAAATTCACCTACTCCGAATCTCCACGCCTGGCGTTTCTGGGCAAGAGGGACTCAAAAAGAGAGCGTCGCCTGTGGAGTGGTCCGAGATAGTTCGGATCAGGTGGGAAGGCCTTATCCTCTTTTAATCATCGGAACAGGAATGCTCAACGGCTGGGAGGAACACTGGCACCTCATGCCTTTTGCCTGTGAAAGGACATGGGATCAGATTGAATACCTTTCGGCCTTTATGGCCCATGATCTCAAAAAATTGGAACAAGAGGTTCAACAGATTAGACCACCTCTTTCCGGATGGTCTGATTTTAAAATGAACCGAAAGGACCTTAAAGAGGTGAAGGAGGAGATCTCTTTCTCTTTAGATCATACAGAGGTTGCCCTCGATTTGAAGGGATCTTCTAACGATGACCCTTTAATTCAGGCCTCTTATTATCTGAGCCTGATTCAAAATCGTATCCAAACAGTCCCCAATGCCGTTTTTATGGGAGGAACACTTGATCAAACCTGTCTGATGTTGTTCAGGCGTCCTCTTCAGACCTCTGACTTTGTCCAATTGTGGTCTGACTCTATGATGATGAAGGGATAGCACGATGAATCTTGAAGCCCTTGGCAAGGAACCGATAAGTGAGGCTCAGCCCACGGGAACCGATTTTCGTTTTGAACCCCTCTTTGAAGAACTTCAGGGAGAGGTTGGAAAACTCTCTTCCCTATCGGGTCCAGGAAGTGTTGATTGGGGAAAGGTTATTAAACTTTCTTCAGAAATCCTCGCAGAAAAATCGAAAGACCTTCTGGCAGCCAGTTACTTGGCCGTGGGTTTAATCTACCAAAAACAGATAGAAGGGTTTGCCATCGGCCTCAAAATCTACCAAGAACTTCTTGAAACCTTCTGGGAACGGCTCTATCCTGCAAAAATGAAAGGACGCGCTGGTGCTATCGAATGGTGGGTTGAAAAGACCGAAGCAGCATTGAATCAGGTCAAAGAGCGTACCATTCCCCAAGACCAGATCCATCTCCTGAACGAGCAATTAGGAAAAATTGAGGAATTTCTTAACCAGCATCTCGAAGAACCCCCTTCACTCAGACCGATTTGGGATCAATTAGATTCTCTCTCTCCGCCTCCACCCCCACCACCTGAAAAACCGAAGGAAGAAGCACCCTCACCCGCTCCTGAAAAACCCTCACGGCCAGAACCTGAGGCACCGGTCATGATTGCTTCTGCCCCGGATGCCCAAAAAGCACTCAACCAGGGGATCCAAAAAATCCGTGAGGCAGTGGCTTTTCTTCATCAGGATAGTCTCTCCAATCCACTCCCTTATCGATGGAACAGAATCATTCTCTGGGCAAATGTGGATGCCCCACCCCCAGCGACCAATCATCAGACTCGCATCCCGCCTCCCCCTGGCCAGATCAAAACGATGCTATCCGAATTGAAAACTAAGGGGGATCACCAAAATCTCATCAAGTCAGCAGAGGCGAGGCTTCCCCAGTTTATTTTCTGGATCGATCTCAATCGATACGTTTCGGAAGGTCTGGCCAACCTGGGAGAGCATTTCCAGAGGGCAAAAGAGGCTGTTAATCAGGAGACCGCTTTTCTCCTTCATCGACTTTCAGGCCTTGAGCAACTCGCCTTTTCTGATGGAACTCCCTTTGCGGATCCTGAAACAAAAGAATGGATCAAAGAGATTACCCTGAAAGGAGGCGTTGAGAACATCGCCCAACCCTCTCCCACACAGTCAATCTCATCGGAAACAAATTCTATGGAAAAGGAGGTGGAAGAAGCTCAGGCATTGATCAAGAAAGGAAAACTTCTCGAGGCGATTGAAGGGCTTCAGCAGAAGTTCCAACACAGTTTTTCTCAAAAAGAAAAACTCCTCTGGCGTCTTGCTCTTTCCAAGCTTCTGGTTAAAAACAAACAGGTAAAGGTAGCCCTTCCACACCTGGACCAGATTCTAAAAGACATTGACTTTTATCGATTAGAGGAATATGATCCACATTTAGCGACCCAATGCCTGAAAGCGGTCTGGAGCGGTTTTTCTGCTCAGTCTGAGCAACCCTATAAAGAAAAGGCCTCCGAAGTATTGCAGCGGATCGCTAAACTCGATCTGAGCGAAGCAATCCGAATGGGGAAAGGTTAACCATCTGCATGCCTAAGGTTAGGGGTATCAGTGATGAAGCCCGTTTGACAAGGTGTGAACGATATGGGCCTTGTTACCCTTATTATTAGACTTTAAATTTCTAACCCTAAAGAAAGGAGGGAATTATGCCGAAAGAAGCATCTGTAGCTCCCAAGGAGAGAATCAACATTGTCTATCGGCCTGCCACAGGAGATGTAAAAGAGGATGTAGAACTTCCTCTCAAGCTTCTGGTCATGGGCGACTTCACCGGAAGACCGGATGACCGACCCCTGGAAAAGAGGGATCCCATCAACATTGACAAAGATAATTTTAACGAAGTCCTGAAGGCTCATCATATCAGTCTAAATCTCACCGTGCCGAATCGCCTCTCCGGAAAACCAGATGAGGAGACAACGGTAAAACTCCAGATGCAATCATTGAAAGATTTTGATCCAGAGTCCATTGTCAATCAGGTTCCTGAATTAAAAAAACTTCTCGAATTGAGGGAAGCCATGCGCGCGTTAAGAGGCCCTCTGGCCAATGTACCTGAGTTTCGAAAGAAGGTTCAGGAACTGGTGAAAGATGAAACGGCTCGAAAACAGCTCCTCAAAGAGATGGGGATCGGAGAATAAGGAGGGAGATATATGGCTGAAGAACGAGAAAAGGCAGCTGTGGCTGCTGAAGGTCAGGTCCTGGAACAACCCTCACTGTTGGAAGAAATCATTCAGGCAACAAACCTCAAACCCACCGATGAAAATTATTCAGTAATGAAAAGAGGTCTTGAGGCTTTTCTTGCAGGGCTTCTTGAACCCGGCAGGGAAGCGGTCAAGGTTTCCAAAGCAGTGGTTGATGATATGATTGCTGAAATCGATAAGAAATTGAGTCAGCAACTGGATGTGATCCTCCACCACCCTGATTTTCAGAAATTGGAGTCGGCCTGGCGTTCAATGAAATTTCTGGTGGATCGAACCGACTTCAGAGAAAATATTAAAATTGAGGTTCTCAATGTAAGCAAAGAGGATCTTCTGGATGACTTTAGCGATGCTCCGGAGATTGTGAAGTCAGGGCTTTACAAAACGGTTTATACAGCAGAGTATGGTCAGTTTGGTGGAAAACCTTATGGAGCCTTGATTGGTAATTATGAGTTCGGGGCAGGACCTCAGGATATGAGGCTTCTACAGTATGTCGCAAGTGTGGCTGCCATGGCTCATGCTCCCTTTATTACGGCGGCAAGCCCCACATTTTTTGGCGTCACCAATTTTACCACCCTTCCCCATCTCAAGGATATTAAAGCCATTCTTGAGGCACCCCAGTATATAAAATGGCAATCTTTCAGGGAGAGTGAAGATGCCCGTTATGTGGGTCTCACCCTTCCACGATTTTTACTCCGCCTTCCCTATGGTCCGGACACTCAACCTGTAAAGAGCTTCAACTACCAGGAGGATGTCTCAGCCAGTCACGACCATTACCTCTGGGGGAACTCTGCGTTTGCCTTTGCCTCCAGGCTCACAGATAGCTTTGCAAAATACCGCTGGTGCGCCAATATCATTGGTCCCACCTCCGGGGGTGCGGTTGAAGATCTTCCCCTTCATCAATTCGAAGCCATGGGTGAAATTCAGACCAAGATTCCCACTGAAGTATTGATTTCGGAGCGAAGGGAATTTGAACTGGCGGAGGAAGGTTTTATCGCTCTGACCATGCGAAAGGGAAGTGACAATGCCGCTTTCTTCTCAGCCAACTCTGCTCAGAAACCAAAGGTTTTCCCCAAGACGAAAGAGGGCCGAGAAGCTGAAACCAATTATAAATTGGGACTCCAGCTGCCTTATATGTTCGTCATCAACCGGCTTGCTCATTATTTAAAGGTGATCCAGAGGGAGAACATTGGGTCCTGGAAGGAACGGGTTGATCTCGAAAGGGAATTGAACGACTGGATTCGGCAGTATGTAGCCGATCAGGAAAGCCCCTCCCCTGCGGTGAGAAGCCGCAGGCCATTACGCCAGGCACGGGTCATGGTAGAAGATGTAGAGGGAGACCCCGGCTGGTACAGGGTGAGACTTGAAGTCAGGCCCCATTTCAAATATATGGGCTCTTTCTTTACCCTCTCCCTCGTCGGAAAGTTGGACAAGAAATAGTTTTACGAATGAAGCGAAGGGGAACGAATTTCACGAATTCGTTTTATTTGTTGTCATTCGTGTCATGAGATTCCAAAAACCCCAAAAAAGGAGGACAGAACTATGCCAATGCCATTTCACATGACCCTCACAGGAAAGACTCAAGGAGCGATTGCTCAGGGGTGTTGCACGATCCAGGGCCGTGAGGATACCATCCTCTGTCAGGCTCTCAATCATGAGGTTTATATTCCCCGTGATCCCCAGACCGGCCTCCCCACAGGCAAGCGGGTTCACAACGCTCTCACCGTAACCAAAGTGTTTGACAAAGCTTCTCCGAAGCTCTATCAAGCCCTTACGAGTGGGGAAAGAATGAGCGATGTGACATTGAAGTATTACCGGATCAATCCCTCTGGAAATGAGGAGCACTACTTTACGATCAAACTCGAAGATGCCATCATCGTCTCCATCAAGCCCTGGATACCCAATGCCCTCGATCCGGCACGGGAGAGCTTCACCCATATGGAGGATGTCTCCTTTACCTATTCGAAGATCATCTGGACCTGGGAGATTGACGGTGTTGAAGCCCAGGATTCGTGGCAGACGCCGAAGTGAAGCCTTTCCGTGGTTTTCGCACAGGGCATCTTGACAGCTTCGGCGAAACCTACCGAAGGATACCTGACTACGCTCCTTCGGAGCTTCGATGGGTATCCTTTCCGCCTTCATCCCTGTCCTTCCGGAGGGGGCGCTCTGCGAAAGCGGATAAAAAAGGATTGACTCAACCATCTTTAAGACTCCGATCCCGTTCGGGTGAGATCGGAGTCTTAAAAAAATTTCTCAGACTTGGAAGAAGTTTTTTCCAGTTGGGTTTTAAGCAGGAGAGGAGGGGCACATCATGGCATTGAACATCCATGTCTGGATCAGAGGGACGACCCAGGGAGAAATCCGTGGAGATAGCACTGTGACCAGTATGAATCGGGAGGGAACGATTGAGGCATTTGCATTAGAACATACGGTCATGGTCCCCACAGAAGCTTCCGGAATGGCCACAGGCAGAAGGTCATACTCCCCGATTAAAATTACAAAGAGTATTGATCGATCCTCTCCCCTTTTGCAACAGGCGCTTTGCAACAATGAAGAACTGGAGGTGACCATCCGGTTTTACAGGCCCAGCCCTTCTGGAGATGGCACCACCCAGCAATTTTATACGATCCAATTAAGCCAATCCCGTATCTCATCCATTAAAACCATCTTACCTAACACCTTAAACGAAAGCACAGCAAACGCTCCTCCTATGGAAGAAGTCTCTTTTGTGTTCGGGACGATCACCTGGACTTTCGAAGAAGGTGGAATTACCCACGAAGATACTTGGTCCACTGAATCGTAAAACGTAAAAAGGTAACGTTGAATGAGAGAGGAAAGGCTTTTAGAAAGACTTCAAATCTGGGAGAAAAATCCCCAAAGGCGTGCCAAGGAAGATCCACGGAGGATGGTTGATTCAGTGGTGAGGCATTTACAGAGGATTCTTAACACCAAACAGGGAAATGTCCCAATTGCAGAGGATTATGGCACTCCCGATTTTACCGACTTTTTCCTCACCCTTCCAAAAACAGAAGTCAATCCAAAGCGTGAAATTGAAAAATCGATTCGATTGGCCATCCAGAAATATGAACCCCGGCTCCAGGGAGTCAGAGTCAGCCTCCTGGATCAAGATGAGGGAGAGGGTGATCTGCATAATGATCCTCTGACCATCCGGTTCCAAATCACAGGAAGGTTGGTGATGGAGTCAAAGACCCAGGTCTTTTTAGAGACCATTGTTGATAACGAAGGAAAAATCAATATCGTGGGTTGATGGGGCGGCCATCGCTTTGAAGAAGGAATATGTTCAACCGCTATTATCAAGAAGAATTATCCCATTTAAGAGATCTCGGCAAAGAATTTTCAAAGGCCCACCCGGCTCTTGCCCCCATGCTGGCCGGTACCACTCCAGACCCGGACGTGGAACGCCTCCTCGAAGGCGTGGCGTTTCTCACCGCTCTTCTCAGACAGAAACTGGATGATGAGTTTCCAGAAATCATCAACGAGCTGATGCAACTGATCTGGCCCCATTATCTGAGGCCAATTCCCTCGACAACTCTTATGGCTTTTACCCCAAAACCGACTCTGAAACAATCGATCACCCTTCCTCGTGGAATACAGGTCGCTTCGATTCCTGTCGAAGGAACCTCCTGTCTCTTCAGAACCTGCTATGAGTTAGAGGTTCACTCCCTTTCCCTACTGGAGGCCATGTTTACCCAACCCTCTGGTCAACCCCCTATGATCAAACTTCTCTTCGAGACTCGGGGCATGAAACTTTCGGATTGGCGACCTAAAACCTTGCGGGTCTTTCTTGCAGGGGATTACCCGGAGGCTTCTGACCTCTACCTTCTCCTAAGGCGCCATCTTCGCCGGATTCACATCAAACCCCTTGAGAAGGGAAAACCCTGCTTTCTCGGTCCGGAAGCATTGAAACCTGCCGGTTTTTCGGATCAGGAGGCTCTGATTCCTTATCCTTCACATGCCTTTCCAGGCTACCGGATTATTCAGGAATATTTCATCTCACCGCACAAGTTTCTTTTTCTCGACCTGACCGGATGGGACCAATGGGAGGAACATGGAGAAGGGACCCGATTCGAAATTCATTTTGAGCTTTCTGATCTTCCCTTTGCTCCGCCCAAGGTTAAAAAAGATCATTTCATTCTTTTTGCAACACCAGCCATCAATCTCTTTCCCTATGAGGCAGACCCTATCCAGATCGATCATCGGATGACCAAATATCTCGTAAGGCCTGCAGGCTCCAATCCCGAACATTATCAGGTCTATTCTGTGGAAAGCGTGGTCGGATATGTTCAGGGAACAGCCCAGGAGAGAAAGTATGTCCCTTTTGAAGTTTTCAATCCAGACCCTCACGCACATCCAGTCTATCGCATTACAATCCGCCAATCTCCCCTCCGAGAAATGTTCGATCTCTTTCTCTCGGTTGCCTATCCCCCGGGCATCGTTTCCCCTCCTTCAGAAACCCTTTCGATTCAATTGCTCTGCACGAATGGATCGCTCCCTGAAAATCTGCGATTAGGAGATATCTCCCTTCCCACCAGCAGCTCTCCCGAATCTGTGGAGTTTAAAAATATTCTATCTCCGACCTTCAACCTTCTCCCTCCTTTCGAAGGGAAAAAAGAGGATGGAAAAGGTGGAGAGAATCTGAGATGGCGTCTTCTGTCCCATCTTTTTCTAAACACCCTCTCTCTTTCGCGGACTGAAAATCTGAAAGCTCTTCTTGAGCTCTATATCTTCTCCGGGAGCCGAAACCGCACCCAAACCCTTGCCAATCGAAAACGCATCGAGGGGATTGAAAGCCTTGCCGTTAAACGTTCAGACCGACTCGTTTCAGGTATCCTGATGCGTGGCCAGGAGATTGACCTGAAACTTCGACAGGAGAAATTTGCAAGTCAGGGAGATCTGTATCTCTTCGGATGTGTCTTGGATCACTTTTTAGGCAATTACGCCTCCCTCAACCATTTTACTCAGTTGAAGGTGGAGGAAGTGGTAAAAGGAGAATTTTATCAATGGCCAGCCAGAATCGGGGATCATCCTCTCCTCTAAAATCGGAGCTCCTTGAGAAGGCACATCAATTCTCCTTCTATCAGGTCATGAGGCTTCTGCGACTTTTTCTCTCCGGCCAGGAATCTGAAAGGGAAACATCGGTGGAGGAAGAATATCTTCGATTTCGACCTGAACTCTCCCTTGCTTTTCCTCCGTCTGACATAGCCAAGATCGAAGAAAACGAAGGGGGAAAACCTCGATTTTTTATAACGGCAACGCTTCTCGGACTTTATGGTTCTTCTTCACCCCTTCCGACTTTCTACACCGAAGACCTTCTCGACGAAGCGGCTGAAGATATGTCCGTGACCCGGGATTTCATCGATATCTTCAATCACCGTCTCTACCTCTTGCTCTTCCGCTGCTGGGTCAAATACCGTCTCTTTCTTCAGGTGATCGAAGAGAACCATCCAGAGACTTTGGAAAAACTCTTCTGCTTGATTGGCCTGGGAGAAGAGGCATTGAGAAGGGATCTTCCGGAATCTTATTCTCTGATTCGTTATACAGGTCTCATAACCCAATTCCCCAAATCAGCCTCGGGACTCCAGACCCTTCTCCACGATGCCCTTGGAAAGGTACCTGTCAGAATTATCCCGTGTGTGAAAAGAGTGGTTAAAATCCCGCTGGATCAAAGACTGAATCTTGGAAAGAGTGGGGGCCGTCTCGGTGTGGATAGCTTTATTGGAGAGGAGATGGATGACCGGATGGGAAAATTCAGGATCCAGATCGGTCCCTTGAAAAGTGAAACGTTCCATCAGTTTTTACCGGGAAACTTGGATCATCACAGACTTGCCTTTTTGACAACGTTTTATCTTCTTGATGTCTTTGAATATGATATTGAATTGATCCTTGCAGAGCAGGAGGCAAAAACCGTCTCTTTAGGAGAATCTCAGTGGTCACGGCTGGGCCTGGACACCTGGGTCTTCTCCCACGACCATCTTGACGAAGTCAAAGCAATCTTTCCGCCACACTATCATTAAGGAGTAAACCCATGATCACCGTTGATATCAAAACCCTTTTAAACCGACTCAATCCTTTCTGCACGAGAGCCCTTGAAGGTGCGGCTGGCTTATGCGTCTCTCGAACTCATTACGAAGTGACGGTCGAGCATCTTCTGTCCAAACTGCTTGAAGAGCCGCAGTCCGACCTTCCACTGATCTTTCGCCAATTCGACCTTGAGGTGGGGAGGGTGAAAAAGAGCCTCGATCAGACCATCGAGGAGTTCCGAACTGGTAATGCCTCAAAACCGGTTTTCTCCCCTCTTCTCCTTGAATGGTTTCAAGACGCCTGGTTGATTGCCTCTGTCGATCTCGAAGAGAACCGAATCCGCTCTGGTGCGCTTCTCCTCGCCTTTCTTGCCAAACCGGTTCAGTTCGCAACGGGTCGCTATGTCGAACTCTTTCGGCCTATCGGCAGGGAAGCCCTTCTTGCCCAATTCGGCAACATTGTAAAGGGGTCCATTGAACATCCCTCACCGGCTGAAAAGGCGGCCCGTGAATCCATGGCTCCAGGAGAGGGAACAGCGCTGGCACGCTTTTGCACAGACTTTACAAAGAAGGCCGCGGCTGGAGAAATCGATCCCGTCTTTGGTCGGGATCGAGAGATTCACCAGATGATCGACATCCTCGCCCGGAGGAGAAAGAACAATCCCATTGCGGTGGGGGAGGCTGGAGTGGGAAAGACGGCCGTGGTGGAGGGATTGGCTTTAAGGGTTGTAGAGGGGGATGTTCCTGACATCCTCAAAGGGGTCACGATCCTCGGTCTCGACATGGGGCTTCTCCAGGCAGGAGCAGGAGTCAAGGGTGAGTTCGAAAACAGGCTCAAGTCAGTGATCAACGAGATCAAAGCTTCTCCAAAGCCGATCATCCTCTTCATTGACGAGGCACACACCCTGATCGGTGCAGGGGGTCCTACGGGCGGAAGCGATGCAGCCAACCTTTTGAAGCCAGCCCTGGCGCGCGGAGAACTCCGTACGATTGCTGCCACCACCTGGTCCGAATATAAGAAGTATTTTGAGAAGGACGCAGCTCTGGCACGGAGATTTCAACTGGTGAAGCTTGAGGAACCTTCCGTTGAAACGGCCGTACTGATTTTGAGGGGGTTGAAAAGCAAATACGAAGAGGCCCATGGCGTGGTGGTCAGGGATGACGCGATCGTGGCTGCTGCCGAACTCTCCAGCCGATATATCTCTGGCAGGCAGTTGCCGGATAAGGCCGTTGATCTTCTTGATACGAGTGCGGCGCGGGTGAAGATTTTGCTTACCGCGAAACCCGATCTCATTGAGGACAGGGAACGAACGATTCAGGCCCTTGAACGAGAAAAGAAGGCTCTTGAACGCGATCAGCTTCACGGCCTTGACATTGATCCTGAAAGGCCGAAACAACTGGAAGAAAGGATTAAAACATTAAACGAAGAAGTGGTTACGCTTCAGGAACGCTGGCTCAAGGAGAAAGAGCTTGCCCATCGCCTGATCGATTTGAGAAAACAATTTTACGAGCTAAAAAACCAGTCTGCCCCAGAGGAGAAACAAGCCGAGTTGAAAAAAACCATTGAAGAGGTCTCTCTCGAACTATCGGCCTTGCAGAAAGAGGGCGCACTCATCAAGACAGAAGTGGATCCCGATGTGGTGGCAAAAGTCGTTTCAGACTGGACCGGGATTCCTCTTGGCAAAGTGTTGCGAGATGAGGCCAAAAATATTCTGAACCTCGAGGAGAATCTTAAACAGAGGATCAAGGGTCAGGATGAGGCTCTCGGCATCATCACTCAGGTGATCAAATCGGCCAAGGCGGGATTGAAAGATCCTCAGCAACCCCTGGGCGTCTTTCTCCTGGTTGGCCCGAGCGGTGTCGGAAAGACCGAAACCGGCTTGGCCATCGCTGATCTCCTATTCGGAGGAGATCAATACCTGGTCACCATTAACATGAGCGAGTTTCAGGAATCTCATACCGTCAGCCGTCTCATTGGATCTCCACCTGGCTATGTCGGGTATGGCGAAGGGGGCATCCTGACAGAAGCCGTGCGACAACGACCTTACTCCGTCGTTCTGATTGATGAATGTGAAAAGGCCCATATTGATGTGATGAACCTCTTCTATCAGGTCTTTGACAAAGGCATGCTCTCTGATGGGGAGGGCCGGGTGATTGACTTTAAGAATACGGTCCTTTTTCTCACAAGTAACCTGGCTTCAGATGTGATCACTCAGCTTTGTGCCTCAGAGACACGGCCTTCCCTCGAGACAGTGATTGCAACGATTCGGCCCATCCTGAGCCATCATTTCAAGCCTGCCCTTTTAGCCCGGATGACCATCGTTCCGTTCTACACCCTTGATTCAAAATTCATCCGGGAGATTGTGGTGCTCAAACTCGACAAACTGGCCAGGCGAATGGCTGAGACCCATAAGATCAGACTGATTTCTTCTCCAGAGGTGATTGATCAGGTTGCCAAACGCTGCACGGAGGTTGAAACCGGTGCAAGAAATATTGACCATATGATGAACGGAACGATCTTGCCTCAGATGTCCAGAGAAATTTTGGCGCGTCTGAGCGAGGGAGCCATGCCTTCAGAAATCCATCTCGGTATGGCAGATGACGGCTCCTTCAAGATCAGCTTCGGAGGTTAATGATGTCACCCACACAGACGGCCCATGAAGCAAAATTTCTCTTTGAGGTTCTGGGAACCTCCTGCGAGCTCTCCGTAAAGAACTTTCATCTGGCGGAACGGATCTCCTCGCCCTTCGAGCTGAAAACTTCCCTTGTCTCTGAAGATGAAATTAACTTTGATGAGGTGGTAGGGAAAGAGGCTTTGCTCACCGTGGTGGGTGAAGATAAAGATCGTTATCTCCATGGCATCCTCCGTCAATTTATTCAGAATGGAAGCAAGGGCCGTTTTTTTCTGTATGAGGCAGAGGTGGTTCCTTCACTCTGGCTCCTTTCTTTGGAACAGGACTGCCGGATCTTTCAGAACAAAAAGGTGGAGGACATCATCAAACAAATTTTGCAGGATGCAGGGATCACCAGCGATCGCTTCGATTTTCGTCTTCAGGGGAAATATCCGGAAAGGGAATACTGCGTTCAGTATCGTGAGACCGACTTCGACTTCATTTCACGTCTCTGTGAGGAGGAAGGGATTTTCTACTTCTTTGAACACACCAAGGACAAACATCTCCTCGTCTTCGGGGATAGCACAACGGTTTATCAGGCGATCCAGGGAGATCAGGAAATCCCCTTTAATCCCGCACCTGGAATGGTTCCAGGAAAGGAGTTCATTTACGAATTTACGTTTTCTCAGAAGGTCTTCTCGGGAAAAATCACTCAGAAAGATTTCAATTTTGAAAAACCCACCCTCGATTTAACCACCAAAGAGCAAGATAAATCTTATCAGAAACTGGAAGTCTATGACTATCCAGGAAGGTATATGGAAGAGAATCGAGGGAAAAGTCTCACGAAAGTGCGACTCGAAGAAGTGATGACCTTTAAAGAAAAGGCCGAAGCAAAGAGCAGTTGTCCCCGGCTCATCCCGGGTTTTAAATTTAAATTGGTGGATCATGAGCGACAGAGTTTCAATCAGGATTATCTTTTGACAGAGGTTCGTCATGAAGGACAACAGCCTCAGGTGCTCAAAGAATTAGCTGATCCAAAGGAGAAATTCAGTTATTCGAACGACTTCGTCTCAATTCCAGCTTCCGTCGTCTTCAGGCCACAACGAAAGACGCCCAAGCCCGTGGTCAAAGGGATTCAGACCGCTGTGGTGGTGGGTCCCAAAGGAGAAGAGATCTACACGGATAAGTATGGTCGGGTTAAGGTTCAATTTCACTGGGACAGAGAAGGAAAGAAGGATGAGAAATCCTCATGCTGGATTCGTGTCGCAAGCATCTTTGCAGGCGGTCAGTATGGTGCCATCTTCACCCCTCGAATCGGTCAGGAGGTGATTGTTGACTTTCTTGAGGGCGATCCGGACCAGCCCTTGATTACGGGCAGGGTTTACAATGCGGACCTGATGCCTCCCTATGCACTTCCCGATGAAAAAACCAAGTCCACGATCAAAACCAACTCCTCTTTAGGAGGAGAGGGGTTCAATGAGATTCGATTTGAAGATAAGAAGGGTGAGGAACAGATCTTCATCCATGCGGAAAAGGATCTTGATATTCGTGTGAAGAATGACCGAAGAGAGTTAGTTGGAAATGATAGGCACTTGATTGTCAAAAGGGATCTAAAAGAGACGATCGAGTTCGACAAACATGTGACGATTCAAAAGAGTGAGTTCAAAGAGATCAAGGGCGACCAAAACCTGAAAGTGGGCGGAAAGAGTGCAGTGGAGATAACCGGTTCTTCCTCCCTTAAGGTCACCGGCAATGTGATCGAGAGTTTCAATGCCAATCACAGTGAAAATGTGACATCGACCTACCATCTGAAAGGGATGAATGTGAAGATCGAGGGGATGACTGGCATGGAACTCAAGGTGGGAGGAAGCTCCATTGTGCTCACACCCGCAGCGATCTTTATCCAAGCTCCTCTGGTCAACATCAACAGTGGCAGTGGGCCTCCGGTGGCACCGGCTCCTTCTGCCCTTGTGCCTCCGGCTACTCCTTCCCCTCCGGTAGCAGCTGCCGACGCATCCCCTGGCAAAGATGCAAGCAGTCAGGAAAAACGCCACAAAGAAACTACGGATGAAGAGGAGAAAGAGAAGAAGTCCTGGATAGAGATCGAATTGGTTGACGAGGAGGACAACCCCGTTCCAGGAGAGAAATATAAAGTGACCTTGCCCGACGGAAAGACGGTGGCAGAAGGGACGCTGGACGAAAAAGGTTTTGCAAGGATCGATGGAATCGACCCCGGTACCTGCAAGATCACCTTTCCCAATTTGGATAAAGACGCCTGGGAGAAGGCGTAAGAGAAGAGGGTTCGAAAATGCCCGATTACAAGGTCAAGCAGGGCGATTGTCTTTCGAGCATTGCTCACCGATACGGTCTGAAGTGGGAGAAGGTCTGGAATCATCCGAAGAACTCCAGCCTGAAAGAGAAGAGGAAAAATCCCAATGTGCTCCATCCCGGAGATATGCTCTTCGTCCCCGATAAGGAAGAGAAGCAGGAGTCCGGCGCCACCGAACAGAGACACCGTTTTAAAGTGAAGGGGGTGCCCTCGAAACTTATTCTCATCCTCAAGGACGAAGAGGATAACCCCAGGGCTAATGTGAATTATACTTTGGAGGTCGATGATCAACTCTTTCAAGGGAAGACGGATGGCAAGGGAAAATTAGAGCAGTCGATTCCGCCAGGTGCAAAAAAGGGGAGGCTGACGATCGAGGATGGTTCCGAAGAGTACTCCCTGCAGCTCGGGAAGATCGATCCGATTACTGAAATGACGGGCATTCAGGCAAGGCTGAATAACTTGGGTTTCTATCTGGGCCCTGTGGATGGAAAGATGAATCCTGAAACCACGGAGGCGATCAAGATCTTCCAGAGGAAACACGGTTTAAAGGTCAATGGCGAAGCGGATCAGGCCACCCGCGATAAACTTCTAAACGAACACGGTTGTTGATCAGGGGCAGGGAATATGAACGACGATGATATCTGCCATGCGATGCCTCAGGACGCTGATGCATTGGCCAATATGGCGGGATATGATTATGATGATTCAGGCGATCAGACTCTCATGAACGATCCATCGGGATCTCCTTTGGGGCCACCTGTGCTCCTTGCCAAAACAGCCTTCGGCGCTACGGCTAATCCAAATACCCTCCGGCCCAAAATCGAACTCGAGCCCCTGGTGGACCCTCCAGTGCGATTGCTCTGCCAGTATGATCCGCGCTGGGGAAGAAAATATCTCAAAAAGCAAAAGAAGGGGAAAGAAAGCGATGCCTATACCTGGACGAAATCAGGCTGTCATCCAACCGGCCTGGCAATGATCCTTCGATGGTGGGCGGAAGATCACCCAAAGACAGCAGGCAAATTGAAATTTCCTCATAAGGAAAACCCGAACAAAATCGAAACTCCAATTCAGGTCAACCAGTGGATATGGAATAAGGTCTATGTCCCCTGCGCTAAATCCATCTCACATAATACGATCTGCAATAGCGTTAAGATGATCACTCACACGGATTCGGGTATGCCCATGAAAGGAGAATACAAGGCTCTCTCAGGGTTGACGGACAAGAAAAAAGCGGAGGCCATTAAGAAAGCTCTCCTATTAGGTCCTGTGCTGATCAATATGCTTAACCCCGGGCACTTTGTGCTGGTGCATGGCTATCGCGATGGAAAGATATATATCTGCGATCCGGGCAATATCTTAAACCGATTTTGGGGCAAACCTGTAAAAACGGGGGAGCGAATGCCATCCGGGCCTTTGCCAAAATGCGACGATGATAAGAGAGGCTATGTGTCGATCCCTGAAAAAGAGAAGTTTGGAGATAAAGGCACATGGCTTTCCACATTGATTCGAATGGAGTCTTTCTACTTTGACGAAAAAGACGTTCACCCGGAATGGAACAAAAAATGATGAGAAGGAGGATTCTTATGTTTCCGGCAGCGAGAATTGGTGATCCCATTACGCATGATCAACTCGTACCAAGTGGTTTGATTGGCCCACCCTTACCGGGGCGACCCATGACTGTCTTGATCGAATATCTTCCGGCCGCAGTCGTAGGAGACTTTGTAACCTGTACGGGCGCCCTATCGGCGGGCATTGCCCATCCACCACAGTCAGGCCCCCCGCCATCAGTGCCTCCTTCGGTTCCAATCGTCAAGGGAGGCACCACTGTTCTGATCAACTTTTTGCCTGCGGCTCGCTGGATCGTGGATATGGCCGGCTGTGGGGTTTTTTTGGGCGATTCAAAACTGGCCGCCACCCGCACGGTTAGGATTGGAGGTTAGGGTTTGAGATGAGCCCCCTAATAAATTCTCGACCCAAAGGTCCTGTTCAAAAAGGTACAGCAACCGATGGAAAATGGCACCACACCCATCAGGGAGAGACCATCGGAAGCCTCGCCAAAAAGAATGGACTTCTTCCGGAAGCGATCTGGAATCATTCAGCCAATGGAGATCTTAAGAACAGGAGAAAAAATCCGAATCTCCTTCTTCCTGGAGACTGGGTCTTTATCCCAGATAAGCGTGTGAAGGAAGAGTCAGGAGGTACGGAAACCAAGCACCGGTTTAAACTGAAGATCCCCTTACAGACACTTGTGCTTCAAATCATTCCATCTACACTTCCGGTCCATGCCAATACCAGGAAACCGCAGAGGCCAATTGCATACACCCTATCAATTGGAAACCGGACCATTGAGGGAGAAACGGAGAGTGAGGGCATCATCCGTGTGGAAAAGGTGCCGCCCGATGTGAATCGAGCCATTCTAAACATCATGGGTCGTACGATCCAGATCTTGATAGGACATCTTGACCCTGAGGATGAAGACTCAGGCCTTAAGGGAAGGCTACAAAACCTTGGATACATTCGAGGAGAAACCGAAATCTCTGGACCTCAGATGGAGGCAGCATTGCGAACGTTTCAAAAGCTGAATCATCTCCGGGCGACTGGAGAACCAGATACAGACACTCTGTCGAAAATCAAAGACCTCAACCAAATTTAAAAGGAGAAGTTATCTCCTATGGGTAATGGAGCCCCAGAGCAAACAGTGAGCGATCTGCCCGATCCTCTTTACCAGGCGAGTTCGTTCAGCAGCAATCGAATGGGGAACCTCTTAAATTTCTTGACGACCCATGATGCGACTAGCACATTTCACCTTCGAAATGTCGTGGTGCTCTATGATCAAAATCCTGAACATCATGCCACCCGATTAATGGGTAATATTACGGTAAATGGTGGCCGAAGCGGAGGTTGTCTCTGGTGCTACGAACGGCTGCTCGAACGATACTGCCACGATCATCAGGAGGAGCTTGCGGCATGGTGGTGGGAAGAAGGGAGAACGGATGCTCAGAGGCGGGAACGATTAGAGGCTGTGAAAGAAGACCATGCCAATGCGGTCAATCGTCAAGAGAACCCTGTCTCGATTGGAACCATGCCTGATATGAGTACTTTTCGGAATCGGGGCCAAAGCCTCCAAGGGGAGCTTGACGCCATTGACAATCCGCTCAATCCCGGGGCCATGGGGTGTTGTATGGATGAAGTGGTTGAATTCATTGAAAGCATCGGGCGCCTCTTCGGGCCTATCCATATCATTGCCTCTATACATCATGGGTTTACGAATAAGATCCATTTGGGAGGGGAGCTTCCGAATGGGCAGATTGATTCTTTCATAGACCGGATTCAGGAATGTCTCGCCGATGATATCCGATGGATTTTCTACGCCTGCTTAACAGCCGGAGACAATCAACAGCCCTATCAACCCGGTGACCCTCCGTTTGCCCAACGGTTCCAACAGTCTCTTGCCCGAACCAAACCCCAGGCTGAGACCTGGGGCCACCTTGGTCCCGGAGACACGATGGAACGACCCTATCTGGTGAAGTTCCGAGATGGAAGTGCGGTTTCTCTCTTCGACCATTGCCTTCAAGGAGCAGATCGTTTGGGGGACGCTTACAATCTTTTTAAACCCATATTGCGCAGGGCTTTTCAGGACATGGGTTATGGACAGAACGGCTTTCCCGATCCGGAAGGCGCCATTCACTTCATTCCTCTCTGGCCGGTTGATTTCGAGCAGACAAGTCTTCAACGTAGATGCCTTGAAGCCTGGAGACGTCGTTTAGGAGGGACTTAGAAAGAAAAGATGCCTGAATACAAAGTCAAACAGGGAGATTGTCTTTCGAGCATTGCGGAGAAACATGGGCTCTTCTGGGAGAAGCTCTGGAACCATCCGAAGAATGCCAGATTAAAGGAACAGCGCAAAGACCCCAATGTCCTCTACCCGGGAGATGTGGTCTTTATTCCGGAGAAAGAGAAAAAGGAAGAGTCTGGGGCCACCGAACAGAGACACCGTTTCAAAAAGAAGGGAACGCCCGCCAAACTGAAAATTCGGATGTTAAAAAACGACCAACCGCGTTCAAATGAGCCTTATCGTTTGAACATCGATGGAATCTGGCAGGAAGGAACGACTGATGGGGATGGCTATGTGGAGACAACTATTCCTTCTAAGGCAAAAAAAGCCATTCTGCACATCGGTCAGGCCGGCAAAGAAGATATTTACCATCTTAATCTGGGCAACCTCGACCCGATTGATACTGAGGATGGCGTTCGGGAGAGATTAAAAAGCTTGGGGTTCCGTGTTGAACAGGACCTCAGCAGTGCAATCCGTCTCTTTCAGAAGAAGGAGGGATTGCAGGTTACAGGGCAGATGGATGAGACCACTCGAACACGCCTGAAGGAGCGATTCGGACAATGACGACTGAAGTTGCGAGGCTAACAAGGGACTCGACCGCACACGATACGATTAATACCCGAACTGTGGAGATCTATTTTCACAAATCCCCAGGCTGGCCTGATGGAGATCAGCGTGGAATCGAAGGGCTGGAATATCAGGTTCTCTCGGAAGGAAGCGTCACTCAGAGCGGCAGAACCGGAAACGATGGTAAGATAGAAATGAGCATTCGTGGTAGCGAATCAACGCTCCAATTGATGTTCAACGGAACATCGGTCGCTGAATATCGAATCACGATCCGTGATGAGGAATGGGAGGCTTCGACCACGATTATCGGCATCCAGAGACGGCTGAGATCCTTAGGGTATCACTTGGGGCATACCGGAGATGGGATGGACGGCATTGATGGAAATTTAGGAGAAAAAACCGACAAAGCCATCCTCGATTTTCAGATTGATAAAAACCTGACGGCTGACGGAAAAATAGGAACTCAAACACGTCATAGTCTTAATAGTGCTGTTGGGGGGAGTGCTGGAAACACATGATTACGTTTAATGTCAAAGATGACAAGCAGATTATCGTACCGGTTCGTTTCGCGAGAGCAAGGAACGGATTCTCGATACGGGATGATCCTGATATCGATGATCGAGGCTTTGCCCGGGGGAGAGATGTTTCGGGCCTGAGCACGACTGATGCAAGGGGTCCGATGGTGGGATTAATGGTCAATCATACGGTTCACCTCAGGGTTATCCGTGAAGATATTGACGACTCTGCTCCACTCTATATCACCTGCACCGAACCCACGGTGATAGAGGTTGTGGAGCCCACAGGAGGGGGACCACTGCCTAACACAGGAATATTCAGGATTAAGGGGACAACAGCCAGGGGTTCGGCAGGAAAGATACAAGTTCGATTGGGGTCCAGTACCGGCCCTGTGCTCGGAGAGCTTGAGCCCCATGTGTTTAATCGATACACCCTCCCTATTACCCCTCATAGGGTCCGTATCGATACTGCAACCGCTACTGGAACGCGGCCTGATATTCCCATTGAAAGAATTCTGAGGCGAGTCCGAGCCATCTGGTGGCCTTGCGGAATCGATATCCGTTTCGACCCAACCACCCGGCCTACTGTAGATGATAATATTCGACTCAGTACAGTCGATACGGTTAGAGACCCCGATGCCGACAACTGGGCTGAAGTGAAAAGAGTCCTTGGACTTCAGCGCCAGCGACTGGGATTGCCTGCCGGAACGAATGATCAATCTATCAATTGGTACATCATAAATCGATTCTCAGATCCAACTACAGTAGGACTGGGAATTCGACGTCAGCTGGCAAATACCCTCAGTTGTGATCCGGGAATATTTACGACATCCAACGGAGTCAACAACGACAGAGAAATAGAGCGAGTGGCAAGAACCGTGGCTCATGAAATAGGCCATTTTTTAACACTCGAACATGTTCAAAACAGGCATGCTGATAACCCTGTTGAAGATACCTATGGCCGTCGCCAGTTGATGTTTCCTATCTCATGGCTTCCGACCTCGCCCAGCCCAAGAACCCTTACGACAACTCCTCGAATTGATGATGTCGGTTATGGCAATGAGGTGAGAGGATGCTTGCTTACGCTTAAGAATCATCCGAAGCATGCGACCGACAAAGAAACGACCTCAGCAAGGACCGCCGTGAGGAGGGGACGATGGTATTGAGGAATGGCAAATTTCTCTACATTTTGATCTCATTGAATTTACTTCTCAGCCTGACTTTTTGTAGTCAAAAAGAAGCTGGACAACCCAAGAATAAGGAGCAGGATATGGATCTTCAAACATTGGTGAACCAGGTGAAGGAGAAGAGACCCGAGGCTCAAGGAACCGCTTCCCGATTAGGTCAACAAGGAACAGCAGTCCTTGTCCCTTTAACCGATGATCCGGATCCGGAGGTTCGCAATATGGCGCTTATCTGCCTTGCTATCACTGGAGGAAGCCAAGCCTCCGAAACGGCATTAAAGAAATTAAAAGATGAGGACGCTCAGGTGGTTGCCCAGGCATTGCAGGTTCTATCCAAACACCCTCCGTTCGGAATGGAGAAAGAGTTACTTGAGATTTATCGCACTGCACAAGATGAGACTATAAAAGAAGACCTACCCCTGATAGCAGGACGGATGTCTCCCCAAATTGACCCTGCTCCATGGAAAGAGTTCTGGAAGAGGGAGACGAACGAAGAAGTGAAAAAAAGTCTTTTGACCGCATTAGCTCGGATGGGGGATGAGCAGGCTCGTCAGGAGTTCGTTAAGCAGATGCTGGCCTCACAAGGCACTGAGACGCTAAACTGGATTGAACAATGTAAATATATGGAGAATCCCTGGATCGTTCCGCATATGCTTCCCTGGTTCAATCGGCAGGAGGTCGTTGTCTACCTTACTCCCGACCTAAAGAACAAAAGGCCGATGCGTGTGGTTGATTTTGTCATCCCGGCAGTTATTGAATTAACCGGGGCACAAGTGAGTTTCCCCGTTAAACGGACCGATCCTTTTACTCCTGAAGAAATCGAACAGGTTCGTCGGATTGCCGCTCAAGTGAAAAAATAGTGCTGATGTCTACATCAAATCGTAAAAAAGGAGGAACTTCAAATGCCGAAGGCTGAAAGATTGGGATCAGGAATGAGGCCAGGAGGAGCTGGCCCCAAGATTGCGGAAACAAAAGGAACCTCAAGGGGAACCCTTCAACAAGGTTCTCCTTCAACTCTATTTGGAGGAGACCTTTACTGTATGAAGGATCCATTTGGAGCTGATCTCTATACCCGAAGGCCTCCGTTTGGGGGAAGCTATTATTGCGAGATCTACGGGTCGATGCTCTACGGATAGAGGTTTTAAGGAGGAAGCTCTGCGATGAGAAAAAAATTTCTTTTGATCATCGTCTTTCTGTTTTTTCTGAGTGGTTGCGCCAGCAAGCAACCGACCCCTAAGGAGCCCCCTCCTCCTCCGCCTAAAGAAAAGGTCAAAACAGAGTTTCTTCTGGTTGGTCACAGGTCCACAGCTGGCCAGCCCGATTCCTCTTCAGAGGCTCTGGAGAAGAAGAAGGAGATTTACCATGCCTTAAAGAGTTTAAGCGGGCAGGCTCATATTGTGATCATCTATGATGCCTCGGGCAGTATGAGGGAGAAGCTTGGGGGCAGGGATCAGAAAAGGTTCGAAGCGGCTTACGAGGGGTTAAAGGAAATTGTATCGCTTTTCAGATCGAAAGATGATGTGAAGCTACTCGTCTTCGGCAGCAAGAAACCATCCGGTTTAACGAGCGATGGGGTCATCATTCGCAGGGATTATATCCGTGCGATGGAAGCCTGCGGGGATGTAGAGCTCATTTATAGCTCTCCGAAGGAGGGTTTCGACCCGAAAGCTTTCCTCAAAGCCATCCAGTTTCTCGGGTCCGAAAAGGCTTACATCGGAGATACACCCATCGGTTATAGCGTCCTCAAGGCTTATAGCCTCCTGAAAGGCCTTTTCAATTCCACTGCGATTCTGATTACAGATGGAGAGGAGACCGGACCTCTCTTAGCACAAAATATCGCCAAAGATAAGGCATGGGAGCAAAGATTACGAAAACAGTATCCTCACTTTGAGGAACTGACGATTTCAGCATTTGATTCGATTAAAAGATTGGTCGATGAGAAGATTCATTTCAGTCCGATCCTTTATGGGCTTCGGGGTCCTGAAGACCAAGAGGGAAAAAAGATCCGAGAGTTTTATCATAAACTCGCTACCTCAAGCGGAAGTATCTATCTGGAAGCGGCCACGCCTCAGGAGCTTTTGAGTGCTTATATGGAAGCAGAAATCATGTCCTTCACCTATCGCCTATATTCTATGGAACCTAATCACAAAGGGGAATTAGTGGCAAAGGGAAAAGTGGGAATTCCTCTAACAATCGAAGCAGGAACATACCGTCTTCGAACCGATACAGAGAAACCTTTTGAGCAGGAGATCCAATTAAAGCCACAGCTAAAGAATATCTTCAGTTTTAACATGAATCGAGAAGGGAAAATGAGTCTGGTGGCCGTGGAGCCTCGTTAATAAACATATGGCCCCCCCATCCTTACCCTCTTCCACCAAGCAAGAGGAACGATTAAGAGAGGAAGCACATGAAAACCCTATGGTTAACATCTCTAATTCAATCAGACGAGAAGGTGAAAAATCTCATTGCCCAGCTCCGAACCTATGGCCTTGAGGTAAGGGGACATTTCTGGGAAGATGAGATCTCTAAGATGGCATGGGCAAAGCCAAGGGAGGAGTTGATCAAACCTGAAATTTTGCTCTGGCTCATTCTCACATCGAATGAAAGTTTAAAAAGTCCTTCGATCCGGTATGGGCTATCTCTTTTAGCCCTCACCGTTCAGGCGGTCAGAGGCCTCTCCTTTCCGATTCTTCTTCTTACAGAAGGAGAACAGCCCTCTGCCGAAACCCTTCCGACGCCGTTAAAGGGTTGTGATTTTTTGTCCTTGACCGATCCTGGCATGGCCGCTAAATTGGTCATTATGGTCAATACACCTGTAAAAGAGATTCTGCCAGAATATCGGCTCGACTCTTATGGCAGCCCCCATATCGGTCAGTGGATTGAAGTGGGTCCATATAACCAATCCTGGCCAGGGGCAATGTTCGGAGTTTCAGGTGCCGAGATCACTTTCCATGCAGTCGGTCCAAAAGGAAGACTTCCCACTACCTCAAGCCTCCATTACCCCCTCAAGGGGATGAAATTGGACTTAGGGGGAAAGGAGTACATAGCCTGGGCCGCTCAAAATGAGATGGATGAAAACACTTCCTATTTTGTTAAAATCGAAGGTTACCCCGAATCTATCCTCTTTGGCCCCTACGCCACCGAAGAGTCAGCAGAGGTTTTCGTCCTTCAATTGAAGTGATTCTTCACTCTTCGTTGAAGAGGGAAGATGACCCCTTCTCAAATACTGTTTGACACCCTGTTGGGGGTCTAATATAATTCTTTAAAATAGCTCTCTTTCTAAAGGATGGTGGGGGATGGTGGAACTGGGAACGACACGGTTTGGGAAATACCTCCTCATGGAAAAACTTGCCGTGGGAGGCATGGCGCAGTTATACCGAGCTAAGATCACAGGGATTCAGGGTTTTGAGAAATTGATTGCCATCAAAACCATCCTTCCCCACCTGGCTAACGAAAAGGAACTCCTCACCTCTTTTATTGACGAGGCAAAGCTGGCAGCTCTGCTCCATCATCAAAACATCGTGCAGATTTATGACTTTGGGTCAATGGAGGGCTCCTATTTTATTGCAATGGAATATCTGCTTGGAAAGGACCTTCGCCATATCCTCCATCAAGCCCAGGAGAGGGGAAAGCCCATCAGTGATGAGCTGGCTCTCTATATCGTTTCACGCATCTGTTCTGGTCTGGACTATGCGCATAACTTAAAAGATTATCAGGGGAAGTCCCTCAACATTATTCATCGAGACATCAGCCCTCAAAATATTTTTGTTACTTATGAAGGGGAAGTCAAAATCGTCGATTTTGGCATTGCCAAGGCTGCCAGTCAGAGCACCATTACCCAATTTGGCATGATTAAAGGAAAGATCTCCTACATGTCTCCTGAGCAAGCCTCCGGACAACCGATTGACCACCGTTCTGATATCTTTTCGACAGGAATCCTCCTCTACGAGATGATCACTCACAAACGGATGTTCACCGGAGCTGATACAATGCAAATCCTTGCCAGAGTGAGCAAGGCCGATTTTGAACCTCCGGAAGTTGCCCGAAGGGGCTTGCCTTCCAGGATCTACGAGATCATCAACAAAAGCCTGGCAAAAGATTATGAGCAACGTTATCAGTCCTGTGGGGAGATGTTAGCCGATATTGAGGAGTGTATGATTGCGTTATCGTTAAGGCCTTCGGCGCGAACCCTGTCTCAATATATGAAGGATCTTTTCCATGATGAGATGGCTGCCGAATCTCAAACGATGCAGGATATTAAGATCACTGAAGAACCGATCGAACCTGTTGCCATAGAAGAAAAAAAGCCGGAGCAGAAGACTCCGGAAAAACCAGAGAGCGTTCCAAAGGTAAAACCCCAGGAGGTGAAAAAGAGTCGGGGTCTGATGTATGGGGGGGCTGCTATTGTTTTAATCGGCCTTATCATCGCTGTGACGTTCTGGCTCAAAGAAAAACCGGCCACGCCTCCTGGAAAAGAGGCCGCTGTCAAACCTGCTCCATCATCGGGTCCGGAACCTATTGCCAAAGCCGCACCGGAGAAAGAATCCATCGTATCGCTAAAAGCCACAGAGAAGAGTCCTTCACCTTCAGCTGAGGCAAACGGATTGGTGGAACAGGCGGTGGGTTTAAAAGAGAAGAATCCAGAGGAGGCAAAGTCGTTGCTTCTCAGAGCCGTTCAATTAGATCCATCCAACATCCAGGGACAATTCCAATTAGGCACCGTCTACATGAAATTAAAGGATTATCCAAGAGCGATAGAGTCTTTTCGAAAAGTTGGAGGTCTCGACTCAAATCATGCGGCTGCCTTTTTTAATCTTGGCTATCTTTATGCGATTCAAAAGGATTATGGGAGCTCTGAAGAAATGTATGATCGGGTGGTCAAATTGGCTCCATCCTATCTGGATGAAGCCCTTTTCAATCTTGGAATGGTTCAGGAGAAACAGGGAAAAAGAAAACAGAGCATCGAAAGCCTTGAGCGAGCCCTTGCTGTCAATCCTAATAACGAAATGGTTAAGAAACTTCTGGCCAAATTGAAAGGAAAACCTTAAGGAGAATATTTATGAAAATCCTTAATAATCCTAAAATATGTTGGCTAATGGTGGGAGCAACCTGTTTCATGACCCTCCTGAGTGGTTGTCAATCCACGACCCCAAAACCTGAACCTGCACCCACGCAACAACCCCCTGCTGCCCCTTCTCCATCCTCTGAACCTGCGCCTTCTCCCCAAAAACCCTCCCCGGCTCCTTCCCGACCAGCTTCTGCACCCAAGGAAGCGGCTCCTTCGCCCTCTGTCCAACCTCCTTCGGAGGAGACTTATTTCACCCACATTGTCAAATGGAGTGGAGAAACGGTTTCGATCATTGCGACCTGGTATACAGGCGACATCGAAAACTGGAAAATCCTGGGTGAGGTGATGTTGAAGCATAATCCGAATGCCGATATTAAACGGATTTACGTAGGAAATAAAATTCTTATCCCCGAATCCATGCTCAAAACCCGGGAACCCATGCCCAAAGATTTCGTTGACAGTTTTTATAAGAAATCAAAACCAGACAAAGTGCCGACGAAATCAACTCCTGCAGAAGCGGATGAGGAACCCAAACTCTTCGGGCCAAAAGAGTCCCCCAAAAAATAGAGGAGGAGCAAAACCCAAACTGAACCCAAAAAACGCACTTTTATGAAAATACAGGACCTGCTATTATCCCTAAAAAATAAAAATCATGTAACCCAAACCTCCCTTTTTCTTAAATTTTCGATTTTCACCTTTCTTCTCGTCCTCCTTGTCTCATCCATATGGTCCTTTCTCTCTTGGAGGCGGGAGAAAAAATTTCTTTATCAGGGGAAAATAGACTCCGGGGAAATGATCCTGACCCATCTTTCCGATAAGGCTGCCATTCCCTTAATGGAAGAAGACTGGATGACATTGAACGCTTTGGTGAGAGAAGCCAAGGCAATTGAAGGGTTTCTCTATGCAATGATCCTTGATCATCGTCAGATGATTAAAGCCCATACCGATCCAGAAAGGATTGGCGTTTCGTGGTCACCGTCCGAAAAACTCGAAACCCGGACCCAAACAGGGGAAACAACTTCTGTAACCTATCTTCACCCTTCCGATGGCCCTGTGTTGCAATTATCGAAACCGATCAGGTTTATGAACAAGGATTGGGGATCAGCCTCCCTCGGATTATCAATCGATGCTTTGAATCAACAAATCAAAAAAGAGGCCTCCCGATCCCTTTGGGAGGGAGCTATCATCAGCGGAATGCTTCTGGTCATGGCTATCGGAGGAGTCTTTTTGTTTGTTGAATGGTTAAGTCCTTTAGAGAAACAGGAAAAGCTCATCCCCGAGGCCGTCAGAAGTCAGGTCGCTGTCCTTTACACCGGAATCAGGGAATTTAAGGTCTATGCAGGATCGAAAACCCCTCAGGAAGTCTTTGAAGATTTAAGTGAGTATGTCTCGATTGCGACTCAAGCCATTTTAGACCATGGAGGGTATGTGATTCGTGTCGCAGGCGATACCGTGGTCGGCATATTCCAGAATTTTCCCATGGAAGAAGATCATATCCAGAGAGCTGTGAGAGGAGCCCTGGCCATCCAAAAAAACCTTGAAGTAAAAAAGCAGCAAGGAAGTGAGAACCCGCTCCTGAGCAAGGTGGGTATTGGAATCAGTTCGGGCGTGGTGCTTTATGGGGATATAAAATCTCACCAAGGAAAGCAGGATAATTACATTGGAGAGAGTTTTAAGGCGGCTTCCTCTCTCTATACATTGGCAGGTCCCGGGGAGATTGTTATCAGCAAAGATGTTTATAAGTCCCTCAAACATTGGGTTGCCGTTGACCCCCTTCCCCCTCGGGAAATGACCCATCGAACAGAAGCCTGGGAGAGTTTCCGTTTGCGCCATCTTGTAGAAAGAGAACCCCATGCTTAAAAAACTCTTCCCTCTCTATCTGTTCCTGATCGGGGTGGGACTCCTGATGGCCAGCTGCTCTGCACTTCCCACCCGTCCTGAACCTGAACTCCCTTCACCACCTTCTTCGGAATTCCTCCCTCCATCCTTATCGCCTGGTCCACCTCATCGGCAGGTTAGGATATTCCCTGATTTTATCGCCCTCATTTCCCAACCAGGAGAAACCCTGTCATCCCTTGCTGCCCAGTATTTGAATGATCCTTCTCTGGACTGGTGGATCGCTGAGTTTAATGGAATCACTACACTCACCCCAGGTCAAGAAGTGGTTATTCCTCTTTTCCCTTTCGGTAGAGGTGGTTTAACTCTAAAAGGCTATCAAATGGTTCCGATCCTCTCCTATCACAAATTCTCAAAAGACAAGGCAAATCTGCTGACCGTTACCGAGAGCGCTTTTGCAGAACAGATGAACTTCTTAAAAGAGAATGGATATCGGGTGATCACCCTTGACCAATTTTTTGACTTTCTCGACTTTAAGAAACCTCTTCCCCCGAAATCGGTGGTGATCACTATCGATGATAATTGGAATTCAGTTTACGAGATCGCCTTCCCCATATTAAAAAAGTACGGTTATCCAGCGACCTTATTTGTTTATACGGATCTCATTCTTCCAGGACAAAAAATGTTAAGTTGGGATCGTTTGATCGAGATGTCTCAAAATGGCATCGATGTCCAGTGTCACACGAAATCTCATCGAAATCTAAATAAACGAAATGGGCAAGAATCCTTTAAGGAGTATTTTGAAGCATTAAAGAAAGAGGTCAAAGAATCGGCAGACATCCTTCGAAAGCGTCTCCACAAAGATGTAACGTACTTAGCCTATCCGTATGGAGAAACCAATCCCCTTGTCATCGGCCTCTTGATGAAACTGGGTTATCGGGGAGCTTTAACCGTGGACAGAGAGAGTAACCCTTTTTTCGTCCATCCCTATCGAGTCAATCGATCAATGATTTATGGCACTTACAATCTAAAAGAGTTTGAAAAGAATCTCACCGCATTTCATGATGGTGGATTCCGTTAACAAGAGACCATCATGTCGATAAGAGCTTGTTTCACAATCCTTCTATGGCTCCTTGTTTTCGGGTGCGCCACTCAACGCACCGCTGAAAAGCCCCAATGGGACGAAAGCCCTTTTCCTCTGGAGCCTCCTACCCATCAGGAGACCACTTTTGAGAAAGATCCCTTTGCAGTGTTTGCTGCAAAATATTATCGGGAAGCAATCGATCTGGAGAAAAAGGGTGATATTCCCAAAGCCTTCCTTTACTGGAGGGTCGTTCATCGTTTCAGATCGAACGATCCTGAAGTCTCCCGGAAAGTGATGACCTGGGAGAAGTGGACGCGTGAAGAGTCTGAAAGACACTTCTTAAGAGGAGTAGAAAAACTGGGACGGAATTTAACCCAGGAAGCTCGCAGAGAATTTCTCCTCGCCCTTGTATATAACCCCGAGCACCTTCAGGCATTGGATTATCTAAGGCATCGTTTAAATGATCCGGTCTGGACCCTCTACGAAGTTAAAAAAGGCGATTCTCTAAAAAAAATCTCTCAAGAGATCTATAAAGACCCCGACAAGGACTTTTTAATCGCTTACTTCAATCATCTCGATCGTGAGAATTCGTTACAAGCGGGGTTGACGCTCAAACTTCCCGTCCTGCCTTCGATATCATTTGACAAGAAAATTCCACCTCAGGAAATCGCCTCGAAGGCGCCAGACATCACCAAACCGACCAGATTGGACGTTTCCTTGCAGGAGCAGGCAGAGATCCATTATGCAAAAGGGATGAAGTATTTCCTTTCAGAGGAGCTGAAAAAAGCCATTGAACAGTGGGAAGAAACCTTACGCATCAACCCCAATCATCCTCATGCCAAAAGAGATCTCGAAAGGGCTCAAAATCTATTGAAGAATTTAAAAAAGCGACCCTGAACCGGTGGACTTCTTGAATCAAACTCAAGCAATCACCGTGACACATAGAGAGGAGGCCTGATGAGTCAGAGAGAAAATCACACCATGGAAACAGAACATATTGAAAAGCGTTTTGGGATTTTGGCTGTGGAAAAAGGCATGGTAACAGCTGATCAGGTCATTGAGGCTTTGAGAATCCAGGTGATGGAAGATCTTCAAAAAGGAAAACATCGTCTCATTGGCCGAATCTTCTTGGAACAGGGTTGGATGACCATCTCTCAGATTGACGAAGTACTTGCCTCCATTGGTAAAGGTCTCCCTTTATTGAAAGAACATTAAGAGGTTTTCCTGACTTCTGCCCCCCTTCCGGTCAATTTCTCAATCCTTCTGTCTCTATCCCCTCGAAAATCCATCACCTTTCACCAATTGAAATCCAATTCCACTCTCTTTCCGGAAGCCACCATCTGACGGGAAGGATCAATGGTGATCCTCACCTGAAGGGGAAGATCCGGTTTGGCTCTGATCGCTGAAACCTCAAAACCTTTCGGAGGCATATTTCCCGATCTTTCCCAGAAAAGACCGAAAGCCCATCGCAGTCTTTCCTCAAGAATGGCAGGCTCCAGATCTGGTTCGAAATGGTCCTTACACCAGAAAAGAAATTGTGTCACTCTTGAAAGGAAGAGCTGATAGCTCAAAGAACCTCCTCCTGCCATCGTCTCTCTTGGAATCACGATGAAATCCTTGTTAAGAGGCGAAACGAGAGGGATAACTCCAATCCGAATGAGCTGATCAATCCTCTCATCGCTGAAATGGGTCTCCGTAGAAATCCCTCGATCCCTTTCGATGAGATGAACGGGAAGATCCTTCAACTGGATATTTTGCCAGTCCGTGAATCGTGTAGGCCATCCCGTTTGAAGAAGACTCTTGAGGATGAGTCCCCCTGCGGCCCAGACTGGAGATATCCAAAGGTAGCCTGGTTCGTCGAAAGGAAGAAGACGCGCCTTATTCTCCGGACCATAGGGATAACGAACCAGGAATCGATTACAGAGTAAGGCAATCCATTTTGACGATGGGAGATCCCTCAGACGGCGCCACTTCGCAAAGGCAGGCTCATCGAGGTAGTGGGGAAGAAATGGAAGCCTATTCAGATCTTCCCATTGTTCAAGATAGAGAAATTTGGGACTGATCCAGCAGAGTGTTGGGACGAGAAGGGTTTCTGAAAAAAGCGATACCTTTTCAAGATGCTCCATGCTTCTCGGGGAATTGTCAAAAGGAAGATCAAGTAGCACAAGCGAAGGAAGGTCATCAATGAGAGAGGCTGTTAAACGATCAAGTGTCTCTTCGAGGGAATCAAACGAAACAGGAACGATTTCAAGAAGGATCTCTCGATCGCCTTTGACCTCCTTCATTAAAAACTGTAATCCCTGGAGGGTAGCTTCCAGGCTTCTAAAATCAGAATCGGCATAGATCTGCCGCAGGATTTGTTGAAGAAGAAGGTTGATCTGGGTGGAAAAAGGCTGGCTTTCTGGAGGAGAGGTGGAGCCTTCTCCTGGCATAGCCACCATTTTTAACAACCGATCCACAGACGTTGAACTGCCCTCATTGGGTTTGGACCGTTGATCTCTCTTGATCTCAATTGGAATCTCTGGCCTTTGCTTTAGGCGTTGATAAATCTCCTCTTCATCAACTCCATGGTGTTTCGAGGATTCAATAAATTTTTGTGCTTCTATGAGATTCTTTAAGGCAGGATGGCCTTCGATCAGAGAATCAGGATGGAAGTCTTTCAACCGCTTGATGTCAAGGGAGAGATGATCCCATTGGCAGAGATGAGGGGGAAGCGAGATGGACCAAGAAAGTTGAAGCTTCTCCATGAACTGATCCGGATGATTCAGATCAATCCGAATGGGCTTTTGAGATCCTGTTTCTTTCCCCTGGGGAACAAAAGGGCCTAAGGCCAACACCTTAAAGGGCAATGAAAGTTTTTCCATGGTAGCCTCCTATGGAGGATGGGTGGATCGTTTTGGATCAGGATTTAAAGAGCTTCTTTATTTTCGAGGTAATCGATTTCTCTTCTTTCGCCACACTGGCTTTCTCAGAGATTGGCATGGGTTTCTCTTCGATAGGCTGTTCTTCGATCTCGCCCAGACGTCCTTCTCCAAAAAATCGAAAGTGAGGCCCTTGAGGCGTCAATGAAAGCTCATCCTTCGGTCGCAAAGGCGCCTGGAACCCAATGGATTGACGATTGATTCTAACCAATTTCTGTCCAGTCAGGTCTTTGACCCAGTATTGGGCTTCCTCGAAAAAAATCTGGGCATGCTGATCAAAGAGTCCGGGATGATTCAAAGGATATTCACACTGTGGGCTCTTGCCAATGAGGATGGGTAACTGTTTAAAGGAGCGAATGGTCGGCCCATACTGGATGATCAAGGGAGCCTTGACAGGCTGTGCTGAAACTTCTGGAATTGCCTGTTTGACTTCCTGTTTAAAAGGTTTTTCTTCGGAGAGACGTTTGGAAGGAAGCACAGGCTCCACTGGAACTTCCTCTTTTTTAATCTCCCTTTGAGGTTCCCATTGGGGCTGGACTGGCCGGACTTCTGGTTCAACCCTTCCCTCCTCCATCTGGGTGAGAAAACTGACCTGAGGACCTCCCTCTCCAAACATCAACACATCCCCATCTTTAAGGAAGATCTCTTTCACTTTTTTCCCGTTGACGAAGGTGCCATTGGTGCTGTGGTCAATCAATTTGAATTGATTTCCTTCCCGTACAATTTCAGCATGATGACGGGAGATATATGTGAGGTCTGAAGGGAAACGGAGATGGCAGGTAGGATTCCGGCCTATCGTGATGAGAGGACCATAAAAACTCGATTCTTTACCTGTCAGAGGAATAGAACCTTTGATATGAAAAAATTGGACTTTGATCACAGGAGGCTGTTTCATCTTCTAACCGAACTAATTATAACTGAACGATTTTGGGGGTCAAGAAAAAATAATTGCACTTAGAAAAATAATTTTATATATATTAACCTATGGTGACGCTTCGAGCATATGGTAAATCGGACCCTGGCCTAAAAAGGGCGAATAATGAGGACGCCTTTCTGGTAAGACCCGAATTGGGTCTTTTTGTCGTTGCCGATGGAATGGGAGGAGCGGCGGCAGGAGAGGTGGCCAGTCAAATTTTTATTGATACGGCCTTTGAGGTGTTTTCCAATACCCATCCGTCAGAACAGGAAAAGTCACAATGGATCCAGGAAGTCTTCAGTCAGGCCAATGAAAGAATTCTCCGGTATGCCATCGAAAATCCACATCATCAGGGATTAGGATGCACTGCAGAACTGATCACCTTTGACGATCAGAACTACATCTTAGGCCATGTGGGAGACAGCCGGGCCTATCTCTTCAGGAGAGGGCAATTGAAGCAACTGACCCGCGATCATTCCTTTCTGCAAGAGCAGATTGACCAGGGCCTTCTCACTCCAGAGGAAGCCAAAAATCACGCCATGCGCCATGTGATCTTGAGAGCAGTAGGTATTGAAGAGACCTTAGCACTGGATCTATTGAGAGGAAAGGCTTTGACGGGTGATCTATTCCTTCTCTGTTCAGATGGTCTGACGGATATGGTGGAAGACTCAGAGATACAAAATATTCTCCTCTCTTCCCTGCGCCTTGAGCAGAAGGGAGAAGCACTGATCGAGATTGCAAAATTAGCAGGTGGCAAAGATAATATTACGGTTGTCCTCTGCGAGGTGATCGAATGATCAAGAGCGGAAGACCTTTGATCATGGTGATCTCCCTCGCTTGCTTATTTTTATTCCCTTTGCTCGGCAGGCCCAAAGCAGTTGAAAGGGTGTTGCCTGTTCCCATGATAGAGGTTGAACAGGTTCTTTCACAATGGCTTTTTGATTCAGGATTTAAAGTCCTTCGTGAGGAGAAGGAGGGTCCCGAAGTGCTTCTCAAGGGATCTAAAGAGAATGAAGTGTGGGAAGTGATTCTGCAACCCTCTTCACCACTGGCTTCCCGGGTAAAGCCTCGTTATCTGATCAATGGCCAATCCTCTCCCGACAAAGTGGCAATCTTGTGGAACTTTCTTGATGGCTATCTTAAAGAGTCTCAAACCGAAAAGATGACCTTTTTCGAAGAGGTCCCCCACAAAATCAAATCTAAGATGGAGACCATCGTCTGTATCAAAGTACACCAAGGACAGGAAGAGATTCAATTTACAGGGTTTGGGATCGATACAAAAGGGATCATCCTCTCAACGGCACACGATCTCAGAGGGATGCACGAGGTTTTAGTCTTTCTTCACGATGGAAAGGTCTTGAAAGGGTCTTTAATCAAAATAGATCCACAGAGGGATCTCACCTTAATTGATGTTCGGTCAAGATTGAATGGATCCGTTTCGTTGGCGAAAGGTCGAAAACATCTCCAAAAAGGAGAAAGGGTTTTTGCCATCGGTTGTCCTAATCATGCGAGAAGCTTTCTGCCAGGGACCATCGAGGGAGATTTGAGACAGGTTAACAACCTTCCCCTTTATCAAACCGAAATGGAGATTCGACCTGGAAGCAGTGGAAGCCCAGTCTTTGATGTTGAAGGAAATCTTGTAGGCCTGGTCAAGGGAAGATATCGAGGACTCTCCTCCAAGGGGTTCTTGATCCCTCTGACAACCCTTCTCGAATTCTTAAAGGAGAAATAATGCCGTTGAAATATGGCCGTTATGAAATGATCGAGGAATTGGGGAAGGGATCCATGGGCGTGGTCTATCGGGCTCATGACCCGCAAATCGATCGAACCCTTGCGCTGAAAGTCCTTCGCGAAGACCGGGTGACCAGCGAAGCCTTTGTCCAGAGGTTTCTCAAAGAGGCTAGGGCGATTGGAAGGCTCTCCCATCCTAATATTGTCACGGTTTATGATGTCGGTGAAGATCATGGGACCGTCTTTATAGCGATGGAGCTTCTGGAAGGAACCCCTTTAAATCGAGTGGCTCAGGAGAGGGATTTCTCTGCCGAGGAGATTGTTCGTTTGGGGTCCCAAATGGCAGAAACGCTTGGTTATGCCCATCAGAAAGGAATTGTCCACAGGGATGTAAAGCCAAGTAACATTCTCCTCCTTCCCAATGGACAGATTAAGATTACCGATTTCGGAATTGCTCACATCGAAGACCCATCAGCACTGGTTCAGACACAAGCAGGAGAAATTCTCGGCACCCCTGCCTATATGTCTCCTGAGCAGGTCTTGGCAAGGCCCGTAGACGGTCGTTCTGATCTTTTCTCACTTGGAATCATCCTCTATGAACTCTCCACAAAGAAGAGGCCTTTCGGGGGAGAAAACATGGCAGGAGTGTTCCAAGCCATCACTCAGGCTCAACCTCCTGCTCCCCACCAGATTAACCCTTCGATTCCTCAAAGGCTATCTCAAACGATCATGCGGTGTTTGAACAAGGCTCCTGAAGAGCGCTTTGAATCAGGCCATGCATTGGCCCTTGCATTATCTGAATCGATTGAAGAAGCAAAAGCGTTTCCTAAAAAAGAAGGTAAAAAGAGGCATCTTTTTCTTCCTTTATTGATTCTGATTCTCCTTGGCTTTGGAGGAATAGGCTACTGGTTATTTCTCCCAAAAGGGACTCAGCAAACAGTTGTGGACAAGGTTGTATGGGGTTCCCTCAAGATTGAGAGTCAACCTGAAGGGGCAAAGGTCTTTATTGATGGCTCATTTAAAGGAGTCACCCCTTTGACCCTTAGCCTTCCCATAGGAAAACATGAAGTTCGGATGACCCATCCAGACCATCATGATTGGGAAGCACAGGTCCAGCTGCAAGAAGAAGGCGAAACCCCTTTGCAGGTCCGATTGAATCCTATTCATGAGAAATAGACGATGAGGAGGATCTTATGAAGAAGCAAATGGTCAAATCTGGATGGTTTTTTATCGTAGGGATACTGTTTCTTGTCTTCAGCCTGACCATGAGTCATGGCCAGATGGCTCCAGGACAGATTGCTCCCTCCTTCTCGCTTAAAGACCTCAAAGGGCAATCTTACGATCTCTCGGCCATGAAAGACCGGCCAATGATGATCCTCTACTTCTTTGACGTGGATTCCCGACCCAGCCAGGAGGGGTTGTTGAGTCTCCATCAACTGGCTAAACAGCATAAAGATACAGAGATGACGGTGTGGGCCATCACCTTATCCACGAAAGAAAAAACCTTAAAGTTCATTGAAACAACTGGCATCACTTTTCCTGTTCTTCTTGACACCGCCAAAGTTAGCGATCTTTATCGAGCTCGCCAGGTTCTTCCAACCGTTTGCGTCCTCGGTCCAGGGCTAAAAACGCTTGATTATTTCCAGGGGGGAGGAAAAACAACCGAAACGATGCTTGTCCGGGTAGCAGAAAGAGAACTTCAAAGAAAACAGACCCGGTTAGCCAAAGCCATCAGTGACGAAGTGGTTAAAAAGAACCCCCAGAACATAAAAGCCAGGACCGTAAAAGGTTATGCTGCCCTCAAAGAACAGAACCTGACCGAAGCAGAAGCAGTCTTTAAAGAGGTGGCGCAACAGGGAACCCAAGGAGAAGTTTTGGGCAAAGAAGGGCTGGCTGCTGTCTATGCTAAAAAAGGAGAATCGGATAAGGCGCTTCAGTTAGCCAAAGAGGTTGAGCAAAAGGCTCCGGACAGAGCTTACGTCCATGTTGTGAAAGGAGATGCCCTTTACGCCATGGATAAGAAGAAAGAGGCAGAAGCCGAGTACCAGAAAGGGGTTCAAAAAAAAGGGGTTGAGCCTTATCAGGAAGCCATCCGCTACAATCAGATGGGCCGTTACTATGCCAGCACAGGTCAATATGGAAAGGCCAGAGAACTTTATGACCAGGCCATCCAGATCGATCCTTACTACATTGAGGGAACCACCAACAAAGGGTTGACTTATGAAAAAGAAGGAAAGTGGGATAAAGCCCTGGAATCTTACCGTCAGGCCCTTGCCCTTAACAAGACAGATACGTTTGCCGCTGTCCTCGCTAAAAAAGCCCAGGAGATGATCGATCTACAAAGAGATATCAAACGAAAGGAGCGAGTGGATCAACTCGTCAAAGAGTTGGCAGCTCGTTTCAGGGCTCAGAAGGAAACCGCCCAAAAGACAGAAGACTCGTGGACGTCCCAACCCATGATCCTCACCTTTGTTGATTTTCAAGAAAAAGGCGGGCTGGCTGAAAGGGATGGGTTTTCATCGGTGATGATGAGTCAACTGGCAGATCATCTCAACGCTTCAGGAAGGGTGAAGGTCGTTGAAAGGATTCTCATCGATCGACTGCTTGAAGAGTTGAACATTGGTTCCTCTGAACTGGCCCATCCCGAAACGGCTCTTAAATTAGGTAGAGTTTTAGCGGCCAGGTTAATTGGAACGGGTTCTCTGGTCTATTTGCCGCAGGGAACCCTCCTCAATTTGAGATTGATCGATACAGAGACTACAGCGATTCCACAGGTAACCACCAAGCAGATTCTTCCCCAGGCTTCTCTGGAAAAGGAACTCTTTCAACTGAACCGGGAGATCTTAAAAACGGTCGTCACCAAATATCCTCTGAGGGGGTATATAGTGAAAGTGACGGGAGATCAGGCGGTCCTCAATCTCGGTTTAAATCAGGGGATGGTTGTGGGCACTAAATTCGAAGTGATTGAAGGGGGAGAGGAGATTCAATATAAAGGCAAAACGCTTCGAAGCTCACCCAAATCGGCTGGCCAGATGGAAGTCGTTCGAGTCGAACCCGATTTCTGCTATGCGAAGATTCTTGAGCAAGGCCGGCCGTTCCGAGCAGATGATAAGGTTCAGGAAAAGGCCGAAGAAATCGCATGGAGATAGAGAATGAAATGGAAAAGAGTTCTGGCAGGCCTTCTCATTCTTATAGCCAGCAGTCTACCTCTTTTCGGGGGATGTGCCTCTTCTCCAACGAAGGGTGGGAAAGGAGAAACGATTGCAGTCTGGGACCTCGATGATCTGAGCCTTTCCAAAGGGGCTATGCTTCATTTAGGGGAAATCCTTTCGGGTAAGATCATGGAGGTCTTAAAAGACCGAGGCGACTATGTCGTGGTCGAGAGGCAACGCCTTCTTCTCGCCCTTGAAGAACTCCGCCTCGGGACGACGAAGCTGGTCGATGAAACCACTCGGCTAACGCTTGGGAAGATGGTAGGGGCAAAGTGGATGGTCTTTGGGGGTTATCAGATCATCGGAGATCAGATGCGCCTCGATCTCAGATTGGTCGAGGTGGAGACGGGAAAGGTGAAAAAGGCGATTCAAAGAATGACATCGGCCAATAACGTGGAAGGTTGGATAGAGGCTGCTAAAAAGGCAGGGGGAGAATTATGAGGTCTTAAAATCTGCCGGTCAACAGTACCCCGCCAGAAAATCCCTTGTAATGGCGTTCGTTAATATTCTGACTTCCCCCAAAAAGATGGGGAAATCTTCTCTCTCCATCATGCATGAGAAATCCTTTGGCATAGACCTCTGCCTCGAGATGGGGGATCAAGATTCGCTTCAATCCAAAACCGAGGGTATACTTCTCTCTTCTGCCCTGATAATGAAGGGAAAATGAAGGATAGTCATTCTTGGTGATAAAAAGGGCCTGAAAGAATGATTTAAAGGTCGTCTTGTCGTCTATGAAATATTTGAGAGAAAGGTCCCCCACCCACTCCTCCCCATGACTGTTCCGTCGTTCTCTGACCAGGGAGGGCATATCGGTAATAAAGGCAAATCCGGTGGAATCAAATACAACCCATCTCTCTATATAATCATACTTATTCTTTTCCCTAAAAACCCCCTTAAAGGTTAGATCACCATCCCATTTTTTCTTGCGATAAGAGAGCCCCATTCCTGCAAGCCAAAGTTCTCCCTCTTGAAGTGAACGTCGATGAGCCTCGGAGAATCCAAAAATAGTTTGACCCAATTCTTTCCATTTACTCTTTTCATACCAAAAATAATTTCCATAAAGACGACCCTGAAGGTTAGGCGTCACATCATAACGGACTTCTCCAGTCAGGCTAAAGATATTGCCGGGTTCATAGTTCTTTACTTTGATCCTTGAAAAACCATCCTCATAAATATTTCCAAAGTCATACGTTCCCCGCCAGAGATAACCGGTTCCCACTCCAAACACCCATTTCCCCCATTCCTTAGCAATGGAAAGGGTTGGATTGACATTGAATCCTTCGCCCAGAGGAGAGAGAGAGACCAGGTAGGGATCCATGATAAGATCGAGTTCTTTAAATTTTAAATTGGTTTTTCCTGTTGGAAGATTTAAATCAAGACCGAACAAGAGATCGATAGGAAGGCGATCTATCCACTCATAGGAGAATTTCAATTTGGAATCGAGGAGATGTCCCAAAGAACGGGTGGGTCCAACATCTGGATCCTTATAGGTATAAGCATATCCTGTCAACAGGCTAAATGTGAAGTTTTGATATTTGGCTTCAAGGGAGAGTGGCACATGGAATTGCCTTGCCTTATTGTCTCTGGTGTCCTCCCACCAATCAAAGTGAAATCCTGAACTGACATTCCAATCCATCGATAAAACACTTTGGCTCCAAAAGAATAGGGTCAAAAGAATGAGAATAACGGTCCATCTTTTCATAGGCAATTTCCAGCAGTTTTTAAGGAGAAGTTTCTCCGCCCACTCTCGAGGGTTGACGGCCTGGCGTTGTTGTTCTTTTCGTTCCATCTTCTGGACTGAGCTGATCGGTCAAAGAGCTTTGGTCCCTCAAAGATTTTAAAAGTTCCTGACTTCTCTTCTGGGGCTTGATCAGTTTAAGAGCAATCAACTCCTGAAGGGCTCCACGGGCGATACAGATCTTTGGATCCTCTTTGAGGGCTGATTCATAAAACTGTGCCGCTTTTTCATACTGACCGCGGTCGCTGGCTTCAATCCCTTTAAATAGAAGAGGAAGGGCTCGCATATTGGTGGAACAGTATTTTTTCAGTTCTTCTCTTTCCTGGGGGGTCATCTCGATCTTTAAAAACTCAATGATTTTGAAGAGGAGATCCTTCTCAAGGCGAAACAGATCGGTCATCTCTCCGGTGGCGACAGGTTGACCCAGTATTTTTGATTCGGCCACATCGAGGACATTGGATTGGATCTTGATTGAACCGGCTGTGATCTCCCCTCCAATGATCCATCGAGCACCCAAAAGTTTCCCAATTCGTGGAACACTTCCTGGTTGAACCAGACCGGTGACTCCAAACCCCATCTCTTCCACAAGGGCTTGCACTTTAATTCGCTCCACCACTTGAAGTCCTTTGACAGAAAAAAGATCGGTGATGAGCATTAACGCCAGACCCTTCTGGAGTGGATCGAATTCGGACTTCCCGGTCTTATTCTCAAAATAGAGCACCGCAACCGTATTCTGTGCGGCTACTGGTTGTAACGCCTTTTCTTCCTCCAGGGCCTTCTTAGCCCAGAGTCGAATATTCTGGGTGACCACTTCGCCGGCTATGAGAGAAGTCGTAGGTAATAAAAAAAGAAAAATCATCAATCCTGAATACATCCACTTTTTCATCATCATCTTCCTAGGTGAGGGGTTAAGTTCTTTTTAACTCTATATCCGTTAAAAGGAAAATGTCAAGACTTTTTCTTGACAAAAGAAGGCAAACTGGATAGGCTCAAAGTGTGTACTTTATGAGAAAGGAGCCAATGAATGAATCGAACTGGCATCGTAAAAGATGAAAGATACCTCGATCATGTCATGGATCCAGGGCATCCAGAGAGCCCTGAACGATTAAGAGTGATTTACAAGATGCTCGAGGAACCGGAGATGAAAAACCTTCTTAACCTCATTCCTCCCCGACCGGCTACCCGAGAAGAACTGGAACTGGTCCATGCTCCCCCATATATTGACCAGGTGGCAAAAACAGCAGGAAAACCTTACTACCGACTCGACATGGACACTTCTACCTGTGCTAAATCGTATGAAACCGCTCTTCTCGCGACGGGTGGTTTATTAGAGTTGATTAAAGCAGTCATGGAAGAGAAACTTCAAAATGGTTTTGCGCTGGTGAGGCCTCCAGGCCATCACGCCGAAAGAGACCGAGCTATGGGGTTCTGCCTTTTTAACAACGTCGCTATTGGGGCTCTTTATGCCATCAAGCAGTTCTCCATCGATCGGGTTTTAATCGTGGACTGGGATGTTCACCACGGAAATGGAACCCAGAATACCTTCTATGAAGATCCACGGGTCCTCTACATTTCTACCCATCGTTACGGATACTTTTACCCTGGAACAGGATCTGCCAAAGAAGTGGGCAAAGGGAAGGGATTGGGATTTACGGTCAACATTCCGCTTTCAACAAGAGCGGGAGATGCTGAGTATGGGATGATATTTGAGACCCTGATCAAACCGATTGCCCTTGAATATCGGCCCCAGTTGGTTCTGATCTCTGCTGGATTCGATACGCATTCCGATGATCCTCTGGGTGGGATGGAGGTGACGGAGAAAGGGTTTGCCAGGATGACCCGAATTTTAATGGATGTTGCAGAATCAACGGCACAGGGAAGACTGGCCATTACACTTGAGGGTGGATACGATGTTACCGCACAAGGTCGATCTGTAAAAGCCGTCTTAAAAGAACTGGCTCACGCCTCCACCTTCAACGAAAAAGACCAACTGGAGCAGGAAAAAACCCTTCTCCCACGTCTAGAGGGTTTTATTCTTCAAATCAAAGAGATTCAAAAGCCCTATTGGAAAAGTCTTTAGACTTTTCCAACGGTATTGACCATCTCTTTTAATTCTTTACCGACCTTGAAGAAAGGAAGTTTTTTGGGAGGGACCTCGACGATCTCACCGGTTTTTGGATTCCGACCTTTGTATCCCCCATAATTACGCACCATAAAACTGCCGAAGCCCCTGATCTCAATACGTTCCCCTTTCTGAAGGCTTTCTTTCATGCCCTCAAAGAGGGTATCCACAATAACTTTCGCCACCTTTTGGGTCACATTGGTCTGTTCTGAGACTTTGTTGATCAGTTCGGCTTTATTCATACATTCCTCCCTTCTCCTTTTTTAGGTCTCTTCCGTCAGCCCAGTATCATAAAACGAACGGTATTCACTTTAAACCTATGGAGCGAATCTCTTTTGCGAGCCTGTTTAACTTCCCTTCAAATCCCATCCGATTCTTATTGGCAGAACCTGCCAAAATGATCTCCCCTTTATCCTTCAAAGGAATCCTGATCCAGACACGCTGATGGGAGAAGAAAAAGGCGACAACCAGTCCAATGATCATCAGACCGCATCCTACCCAGACTACCCAGACCCCGGGGTCTTTCGTGACCTGGAGGCCAGTGTACTCCCTTTCGATGACTTCTTCAAGGGAGAGGGTAAATTCGTCTCTCCTCTGTTCATCAAATTTTGGAAAATCCTTCAATAACCAGAACGCCCGTGGTTCCTGGTTAGGTTTTAAAAGGGCTACTTGGGCGCCTTCACCAAAATTATGTACTTCATGAGAATATCTCAAAACCCGAAGCAGGGCCGTTGAATTGGGAATGGGAACCGTCTCCCCCTCCATGACTTTTAACAGGGTATCTCCTTTCCCATCTTTCCACCGAACCCGAATGGTAAGATCATGAATCGTTCCATAACTCGATTGATAAAAAGCCAGCCCTCTATAATGCAGGGGATGGTTCACCTCAATGGTCTTTTTCAAAACCTCTTTTCCATTTTCAAGAATGGTAAGGTCACTGATATATTCCTTGACTATCTTCTCAGGTCTCTGTAGATCATAGAACGTGACCCTGAAATCGTCACATCGAATCGAAAACCCAATCGGTTTGGTAACCTGATTATCTTTAACCCTTAAGACAACATAATCGACCGTCTCCCCTTCAAGGATATTCACAAACCCCCTGTAACCGAAGAGTGAGCCAAGAATACCTCCAATCAGAATGATGAGGATACTAAAATGGGTGATATAAACTCCCAGCCTGGAAGACCTTCCTTTTTCTGCGAAGAGCGTGATAAAGGATTCTCCTTCTATCTTTTGAATCTTTCGAAAGCCTTTTCTAAAAAGGGATAGAATCTCATCCTTCTTTCTCTCTCTTGGGGAGGAGAGGTTGATTCGCTCCACATAGGGGAGGGTTTTTAGAACAGATTCATTGAGCTCTTTTCCTCCGGATTCACGAAAAACCTGCCTCCAGACTCCGGGCAATCGCTGGAGAGAACAGGCAATCAAATTTAACACCAAAAGCAGAAGGATGGCACTGAACCACCAGGAATGATACATATCGAAGAGATTAAAAAAATCCAGTACATTATAAAGTGCCAAACCGTATCGCTGGATATACTCCTCGCTCGACGCATTCTGTTTAATCACTGTACCGATGATAGAGAGAATAGCAAGCAAAATGAGAAGAAATATCGTCAGGTTGATGGAACGGAAAAAATCGAAGAGGATATCCCAATATCCTTTATCCTTACGATTTACTGTAACGTCAGTTGACATGAACGCTCTGCGCTCCTGTTCTCCGATGTTCAATTCCCCTCGAGTGTTTATTTTCTCTTCTAAATATCCTCGCTCAGGGAAAAACAAGGGCTTAAAATCGGCAAGTATTTGAAATTTTTAACATATATTTTTGATGACTGTCAAGTCATTTGGGGTAAAAAAAGGGGTAATTCCTTATCGGAACTACCCCATTTGCCTGCAAAACGATTTGGCTTATTTCTTTGCTTTCACATGGCACTGGGTGCATCCTGCTGGACCAGTGGGTTTATTTGCCTTCTTTAGATCATCATGACATCCTTTACAACTCTTGTGGTAAGCATCTTTTGCCGAAAGAGTTTTCCCCTCTGTTTTGGCCTTATGGCAGTCTTTGCAAAGTTGGCCCGAAGTCTCACCTTTCTTCCAGGTATGATGACACTTCAGGCAATCGATTTTTAGAGCTTCCGCATGCTTCTTATGGGTAAAGGTTACCTTCCCATAAGGAGGGTTGTATTCAACGACATCCTTCGCAAAAATGCCCGTGGCCATCATCAGGGAAAGCAAAAAACCTGCGAGAATCCCTGCACTGATTAAACCTTTTTTCATCCTTGGTTCACCCCCTTTCCTCTCAGTATATTTGATGACTCGATTCTTTAGACGTCGAAAGTCTAACAGATATTCAAGTTTTGTCAAGATATTTTTTCAAAATTTGGCATCTGGGGTGATCCCTGAAATGACCGGAAAAAATGTTTTAGTTTTTCTTGAGGGTGCCCCAGCCAAGGTACCTAACAATGGACATTTAGCCAGTTCCGTTGAAGGCTCAAAATCATAAGATTTCGACTTCTTTAAAGACACGTTCCCGGGTTTCGATCGGAGTCTTATTCTTTCTCGCTTTTTCGACCATCTCTTTTCCAATGAGAGCGGCGCCGAGGGCGCCTGTGATCAGGGGATTTGGGGGCACGAGAACAGAACGATTTAACTGCTCTGAAAGGGCTTTGATCAATCCTTTATTCTTGGCCCCTCCGCCTGTTAGGATGACCAAGTCTTCTACTCTGAGTCGACTGACCATTCTTACAATTCTGTCTGCAAGAGAGTAATGAATACCTGCCAGCAAGTCCGCCACAGGGACTCCTTCTGCCAAACTTGACACCACCTCCTGTTGTGCCCAGATCGTACAGATATTACTGATTTTAACAGGATGGCTGCTTTGAAGAGAGAGAGCTCCCACCTGATCGAGCGGGATCCCAAGGGTATCGGCAATCACCTCGATGAATCGACCACTTCCAGCCGCACACTTATCGTTCATTACAAAATCGACGACCTTGCCGGAGGCATCGATCTTGATCCCCTTCGAATCTTGGCCACCGATATCGATGATGGTTCGGGCTCCTGAAAAGAGATGGACAATCCCTCTGGCATGACAGGTCACCTCCGTGACTTGTCGATCTGAGAAAGGGACATTGATCCTTCCGTAGCCTGTAGAGACAATATAGGTAATCTGTGGAAAAGAGAGAGAGGCTTTACGGAGCGTCTCTTCCATAACTTTGTTTGCCAGGCGGCGCTGTTCCGGGCCTGTAGGGCCAACGACAGAGGCGATGATCTCTTCTTTCAGAATCACCACCTTGGTCATGGTTGAACCGATGTCAATTCCTGCAAAATAATCTGACAAGGGTGTCTCTCAAAGGATCACCCCCTCCCTCCTCCCGGTGGGGAATGGGGGATCAGGCGGCTCTATTCATTCGAATGGATTCCAGAGTCTCAATAAAGGCGTCGATCTTATTTCTCGTATCAACTTCTGAGTAAGAGGTGATATCAATAATATCACTTTCCAAAATCAGCGAAGGAAGCTCCCGATATACTTTCTCTTTCTTTCCATCCTTCCCAACCACATAGACAGGAATCGGTTTATAGATCTTGGCCAATTGGTGCAATTGCCAGATGAGACCCACATGCCAGGTCCGACAGGAAAAGGCTTCGTGCATGACCACTCCGTCAATTTTATACTCCTCGATCCGATTGATTAAACGTTCTACATCTGGCTCTGAACCGGGGCGTTTCCTCGCTTTATCATACCAGAAGGTCCAGTATCCAAGCCATCTCCAGGCTAGATGCTCAATGGGATCTTTGGTTTCTGGAAGATCCATCTCTTTGAGCGGGGCAACCATTCGATAAGTCGTTTCTACGGGGAAAGAGGCGCCCTTACTATTAAAATAATTAAAATCGGTCAACGCAAACCAGGAAGGCAATCCCCCGCCCCACATGAGTCTGTATTTCTCATTTTCAACTTCCCCTTCACCCCTTGCAATCTTTTCTTCCAGTTCCTTCTTAAGCTCAACGAAAAAATCATAGGCTTTTTGAGTGGCCATCATAAAGTTGATGGGGACCATGGTATTCATGGCATCCCCAGTTCCCATAGGACAAGGAATGGCTTTTCGAAGATCGTACGTTTCTTCGATCAGATTCCAGGTTCGATCGCTCAGGTCCACCAGCTCCCTCAGCCGATCGTAATCCATCTTCTTTTTGGTTTGCTCTTCAAGAAAGGCAACCAATCCTCGCAACTGCTTGACGATGTACCGGTGGTAATAACCCAGAACTTCCCTGTGATCTTGATCCCTCTGAAAAAGGGGATAGGGAAGATCGATATTGTAGATTGGAACATCCGGCATGAACTGTTGAGAGGCCTGGTACCACTTTGATCTCGGATCGCACAGGATCTGACCGCTGGAAATCATAAAATCAGGTTTAACCATCCCGCCCCAGGGAGCATCCGGAGGCATTTGTCCCAATTCCTCTCTCCATTGATCAAATCCGATACCACAGAGAGCATAGGTGCATAAGGAGCGGGAAAGCCCCAAGGATTCTGCTCTTTGAAGAAACCGCTCCGCATCTCTTTTAGCCCCGCAGATGCCAGCAAAGTTTTCCGTCCATATCGGAACAACATCCATGGCTCTAAAGATCTCTTCATGATGGCAAACGATAAAGGTATAAGCTAGTTTCTGTTTTCCCTCTGCTCGGGCCTGTAACGTCCCGGTAATAAATTCTTTCACCATGGGACCGATCGAAGCCGCTGCCTTGGTAGCGGTCATCCTCTTCTTGGGTTTTGCTTCCTTCTGTTCCTCAGCCATAAGTCAGCCTCCCTATTTTAAAAGGTTTTTGCAAAGGTTAAGGTAAAGAGGCCTGTTGGGGAGATAGAAAAGGCATCGGCCATAACGTGTTGACGTTGTTAAAACGGGCTCCTACCAATGGCTTTATCCTCTCATGTTCACTTACCCGATCATCTCCAAAAAGGCCTGAATCCGAGTTCTCAATTGCCCCATCGTTCCTGCGGAATAGATATCTTCCAAATGGAGCATGGGAAGATTGAGGGATTGATAATAAGCCTTTCTTGCAGGAACCTCAAAACCAAAAGGATCACAATATTTATAAACATAAAGAATGGCTCCTTCTGCCTTGAATTCCTTTGCATAGGCTCCAATATCACCAAATCGGTTTGCAATATCTCCTTCAAAAGTACCTGCTTTATTGGCCCGGTAAGTCTTTGGGCAATTGACCTTATCCAGATAGCGCTGGGACAGCGCTTTGATGGGAGGGAGAGTCACATCGGTTTTGGGAAAATGATCCCTGGCACCATTGCAGATCGCATCAGCCACGACATGACCTCCCAAATCCTCAACGAGCTTGATGAGTTCAATATGGTCGAGACAGGCCCCATCGATTAAAATACGTGGGCCTTTCTTGAGGGGAGAACTCCCCCTTGCTTTTACCTCTGCCACGACTTGATCAAAAAGGTCATTGGCTTCTTCAATGGGCAAGCTTGAACCTGCTGTCAGGGTCATGGTCAATTCAGTCCCGGAAATAAGAGGGGGATCGGCCTTTCTTAATTCATAGAGGGCTCTTACCTTCTCTCTGTTTTCATTATAGATTCGGATGACTCGGCTCAGCTCTTCATCGGTGATAGTCTTTCCAAAAAATTTTTCAAGACTCTTTCTAAAGGTGTTCAGCTCCTCTTCAAAGAATTCAAAGGACGACTCTTCACAAACGGTTGGAATATTGACAAAATGGAAATAAGAATAAGGAAGTCCATAACTCCAGGTACTAAAACTTCGCACCATACTGTCACACCCATGGGGAATCACCACGCCAGAGAGAAATTCATACTTATCTTTTACAGAGAGATCAAAACAACTCCGATAATAGGGACAGACGATTGTCTCAAGGAGGGTATCGCCTTTGGTAATAGGCTCAAAAATATTCCCTCTGATACGAAAGGGGATGGCACCTGAAGCTTTGATGAGTTCAAGGGGAACAAAGGAACAGACATAACCGATAATCTTTTCCCCTTGCCCTTTCAGTTCTCTTGCCCTAAATCCATAGTCTTGATAAAGCCTTTCAACGGTTGAGAGAGCCTTGCCTTGTGTAAGCTCCATAAATCGTCTCCTTCTTTTTAATCTGGTTCATCAACCCGATATCTCTCTTGATTATTAGAAATAAACTGCTCCTTCACTTTTTCATATACCTTATCCAACACAATCTTTCAATCTTATCCCGTTAAACTTTCTCTTGCAATGATGGCCGCTCCCAGAGCGGCTGTCATCTGGGGATTGGGAGGAACAAGAATGGGATGTTTTCTGATCTCGCTGAAGGATTGGACCAAACCAATATCTTTTGCCCCACCGCCGGTCATTGCCACATCCATTTCAATACCGACTCGTTCTGCCAGACTGTTGAACTGAGCCGCAAGGGCTCGATGCAAACCGGCCAGAAGATCCTCTTTGGTTACCTCCTGCGAGAGCCGGGAGATTGCCTCTGATTCTGCAAAAACGGCACATCCTGTACTAAACTCCACTCTTTTTTTCGACTTTAACGACAGTTCGCCAATGTCCTCAACCTTGATCTGAAGCACTTTAGCGATGACCTGAAGGATTCGCCCACTGCCGCCGGCACACTTTCCGCTCAATAAAAAATTGTGAACTTGACCATTTCCATCTGTCCTAAGTATCTTTGTGTAAAGGTCGCCAACATCGATAAGGGTTCTCACCGTTGGCAGAAGAGAGGAAATCCCTTTAGCAAGACAGACGATATCGGGTCTCATGTCGTCTGCAAAAACGACCGACTTGGAGCCATATCCCGTAGCGACTGTTCGTTTGATCTCATCCAGTGACTTCCCTGAACGGGAGAGTAATTCTTCCTGAATCCTTAATGCCGTCCGCTTAAAATCCACTCCAGAAGCACATTCGAAGGAATTGAGGGGACCCTCCTCACCAAGGAGCATACCCTTGGACTGCGCTGAACCAATATCAATGCCTAACGTAAGAATCATCTTTAAAAATATGCATAACACAATTTAATACAGGCCTCAAACACCCCTCCTGATGAATCTTGGTTGACATCCTTAAGAAGCCATTGTATCTTTTTTGTAAAGGAGGGATGAGCGATGAAAGTGCTGATTGTCTTTTATTCAATGTATGGACATGTCTATCGTCTCGCAGAAGCTATGGCAGAAGGAGTCAGAGAGGTTCCAGGAGCAGAAGCAGTTTTACGCCGTGTCCCTGAAACCCTCTCAGAAGACATCCTAAAAAAGATGGGGGCTTTGGAATCCCAAAAAGCATTTGCCCATATTCCGGTTTGTCAGGTTGAAGAACTCGCTTCTGCCGATGCCATTATTTTTGGGACACCCACACGATTTGGTAATATGTGTGGCCAAATGCGACAATTTCTTGATGCCACCGGACAACTCTGGGCAAGAGGTGCTTTGGTCGGTAAAGTCGGAGGTGTATTTACAAGCTCAGCGACCCAACATGGTGGACAGGAATCTACGGTTTTGACATTTCACGTGACACTCCTTCATCATGGAATGATCGTGGTGGGTTTACCTTATGCTTTTCAGGGTCAGATGCGAATCGATGAGGTCACGGGTGGGTCTCCCTATGGAGCCTCTACCATTGCCGGAGGACAGGGGGAACGTATGCCCAGTGAGAACGAGCTGGCTGCAGCACGTTTTCAGGGAAAGCATATTGCAACGATTGCTTCCAAATTAACAAAATAAAGAAACGGAATGCTCAAAAGAAAAGCGAACGGAAAAAAATGGTCCGTTCGCTTTTCTTCAAGAAACTGAAATCTCAGTCTATTTAATTTTAAAGGTTTCTTCCATCCCGATATACTTCTTTCTCAATTTAGGCTTTTCGATCTTACCCGTGGGATTCCTTGGAACCTCTCCGAAAAAGACTTTTCTTGGACGTTTATATTTTGGAAGGGGCTCACAAAATCTGAGGACTTCTTCTTCCGTAAGGGTCTTTCCCGGGACCACCTCAACGATGACCCCCACCACCTCTCCCAATCGTTCGTCCGGCAGGCCAATGGCTGCCACATCCTTCACGCCAGGGAGGGTATGGAGAAAATCCTCTACTTCTACGGGAAAAACATTTTCTCCTCCGCAGATGATCAGGTCTTTCTTTCGGTCAACCAGATAGATAAACCCATCCTCGTCCACCCTTCCCATATCCCCTGTATAGAGCCAGCCGTTTCGGATCGCTTTTGCTGTAGCCTCCGGGTTTTTATAATACTCTCGCATCACGCCATCTCCGCGAACGACCAACTCTCCTACATCTCCTTTCTTCACATCATTGCCTTCTTCATCCACGATGCGGGCTTCCCAATTAAACCCAGGTAGGCCAATGGCGCCAACCTTGTGTTCATTCTCGATCCCTAAATGGACGCATCCCGGGCCTGTAGATTCGCTGAGGCCATAATTGGTATCATACTGCATCGCTGGAAAATATTCCTTCCAGTGTTTGACCAGCGAAGGAGGAACCGGTTGGGCTCCGATATGCATCAACCTCCATTGGCTAAGGTTGTAATCTTTTAATTTGAGCTGTCCACTATCCAGTTTTAACAGAATGTCCTGGGCCCAGGGGACGAGAAGAAAGATGAGGGTAGCCTTTTCTTCGCTGATCGCTTCAAGAACCCATTCCGGCTGGATACCTTTTAAGATGACCCCTTTTCCGCCAACGATGAAACTACCGAACCAGTGCATTTTGGCACCGGTATGATAAAGAGGAGGAATAAGAACAAAGGTATCTCTCTTGGTCTGATAGTGGTGATGATTCTCTGTGATGCAGGCGCAGACCATATTCTTATGGGTCAAAAGAATGGGTTTGGGCTGCCCGGTCGTGCCTGAAGTAAAGTAAAGTCCACAGGGATCATCATATCGGATCGAAACAGGAGGGGCAGTGGCAGGTACTTTTTCGATAAGACGATCATAGGGTTGAGCATAGGAAGGAGATTCTTTACCAACAAAAATATAGTGTTTGAGAGTAGAAAGGTCTTTATGAATTTCCGTGACCCGATCAATAAATTCCTCTCCAAAGACCATGGCTTTGGGTTCTGCCACATCACAACAATATTTAATGTCACTTCCCGAAAAACGGAAATTGAGGGGGACAGCCCATGCTCCTGTTCGGATAATGCCAAAGTAGGCAATCAACCATTCAAGGGAGTTCATCATCAGGTGAATCACCTTATCTCCTTTCTGAATTCCCTTCTGCATGAGGATGTTGGCAAATCGATTCGCCTGTTCATCAAATTGTTTCCAGGTAATTTCTCTCCTTTTTCCCTCTGCAGGTACCCTCTCCACGAGCGCCACGTCATCTGGATAGAGTCTTGCATTCCTGGCTAAAATCTCTCCTATATGGATATCGATTTGGTCCATATCATCTCCTTTCTATCATTCCGGAATGATCATGGCTGATCGGTGCAATATTTCACAAAGCTTAGATTTTGAACGGGCAACCTGAGTTGCCCGTTGGAGTAGTTTCTCCCTCCTTCTCTCTTACCTATAGCATTCTTCTTACAACCATCGTTTACGCCGTTTGTAAGCCTTTACATCCTTGTAGGATTTCAAGGCTCCTGAACTTGCCGTTCCCAAATAAAATTCTTTAACATCGGGATTCTCTCTCAAACGTGTCGCCTCATCCTCCATCATGATCTTGCCATTCTCCATCACATAGCCATAAGTCGCGATCTGCAGGGCCATATTGGCATTCTGTTCCACGAGCATAATCGTTGTTCCCTGCTCTTCATTGATCCTTTTGACAATTTCGAAAATCTCTCTCACCAAAAAAGGAGCCAATCCAAGAGAGGGTTCATCTAACAGCAGGAGCTTCGGCTGGGCCATCAATGCCCGACCCATGACGAGCATCTGAAGTTCCCCACCACTGCAATATCCTGCCAATTTATGCTTTCTTGCGACGAGGGGTTGAAAATAATGATAGACCAGTTCCAAATCCTTTTTATACGGTTTTCCCCATCGGGTGGCTGTTCCTACTCTGAGGTTCTCCTCAACCGTCAGTAACTTAAAGGGTTGGCGTCCCTCCATGACCTGAATGATACCCAATCGTGTAATCTGCTCAGGGGACATATTATGAATGGGATGGCCGTCATAGATAATGGACCCTTCAGTGACTTTACCATTTTCAGGTTTAAGAAGTCCTGAAATGGCTTTAAGCGTGGTGGTTTTGCCTGCCCCATTGCTGCCCAGTAAAGAGACGATTTGTTTCTTTCTGATGAGAAGGGAGACTCCTTTAAGGACCTGAATCACATCAGAATAAACCACGCTGATATTATTAAGTTGCAGTAGAATATTGTCATCCATATCTGCCTCGTCACCCACTCACCCCTGCTGCAGGGAGATCATCCCTATCTGGTGGCGGGTTATCTGTGTAATCTATTTTTTGAATCTGTGACATCCCTCTTAATAAGAAAAAGGCCAGAGCCTGAAGCTTGACCGTATGATCCGCCATACCTCTGCCAAACCTCGGGGTTCGAAGATAATGAAAAGAACGATTGCTAATCCGAAGACGAACTCACGAAGGGGTGCAATGGTCAAGGCAATCCCCGCGAGGGCAGGAAGATTCATGAAGAACTCCGAGGCATGGCTTAAGATCTCATTGAGGGATGTGATAAAAATAGCTCCAAAGACACTGCCCGTAAGGCTCCCTAACCCTCCGATGATAATCATGGCAATAAATTCGACGGAGAGAAATAAGGTATAAGGGTCAGGTGTGATACTCGCTAAGTAGTGTGTCCAAAGAGCCCCTGCAAATCCAGCATAGAAAGAACTGATGGCAAAAGCTAAAAGTTTATAGTGGAAAATAGGAATGCCCATGCCCTCAGCAGCACGGTCATTATCACGAATGGCAATGAAGGCTCTCCCGTAGCGGGTACGGAGAAGGTTTTTGGCAATCCAGAGCATTCCTACGAAACAGATAAAAATCACGTAAAAATAGGCATGATCACTCTTCAGACTAATGCCGAAAAGTGTTGCTCTCGGAAGGATGATTCCCATGGAGCCACCTGTAAGGTCTTCCCAGTTCACAAAAAGAAATTGAAGAATAAACTGGCCTGCCAAAGTAGCAATGGTCAAGTAAAGGTGTTTCAGTCGGGCCGAAGGAAGGCCAAAGACCAAACCCACCAGGGCTGTGACGATGCCTGCTGAGATCAAAGAAAGATAAAAAGGGAAACCCAATTTGGTGGTCAGGATCGCTGCGGCATAACCTCCTACACCAAAGAAGGCTCCGTGGCCAAGGGAGATTTGACCGGTGAACCCAATCAGAAGGTTAAGCCCCACAGCGGCGATGGCAAAAATTCCGATATGATTGAGCACATAGAGGATATAAGAACTGCTGATCAAAGGAATCACCACAAAGAGCAAAAAAAGCCCGATCAACATCCAGAGCCTTCCAAAATCGGTTTCAAAAATCGTCAATTCCTCTTCGTATCTCTCTTTATAATTTCCACAGGGATGAAATCTCAGTTTTCTCATTCTGCCTCCACCATGTAACGATGAACCGTGTTTTGATTGTTGAAGGGTTAAGGTTCATCGTTTTGAATCACACACGCTCAATTTCCACCAAGCCAAAGAGGCCGTAAGGTTTCACCAGGAGGATGAAGACAAGGGCAATGTAAGGGACAACTTCTCTAAGAGAGGTTGAGACATACCCTCCCGTAAACGTTTCTAAAAGTCCGATGATCAGGCCGCCAATGATGGCTCCTCCGATGCTTTCCAGTCCTCCGAGGATGACTACAGGAAAGACTTTGAGTCCAATGATGCTGATACTGTGGACATTGACGCCACTGATAATCCCAAGAATGATTCCACTCATGGCGCAAACCAGAGCAGCGATCGCCCACGAGAGAGCAAAGACCCGCCTCACGTGAACTCCCAGTGAGAGGGCAGCCGTCTGATTGTCCGCTACCGATCTCATGTAAATCCCCTGAGAGGAGTACTTAAAGAAAAGGCCAAAGAGAAGTAGAAAAATAATGCTAATGATAAAGGAAGCCACATAGACCGGCGGGATATTGATATTCCCCCACTGAATCGAGAGAGTGGTAGGCAAAAATTCACGGTAGGCAAAGAGATTGCCTCCAAAAATGAAGAGCATCAATCCTTTGAACATCGAAGCAAGTCCAACGGTTAACATGATGACCAGGATAAGGGATTCTCCGATGAGGGGTCTGAGAAAAAGGCGTTCAATGATAAAACCCAATGTAAAACTTCCAACCAAGGTGATCAAAAAGGCGATCGGAATGGGTAAGTTCCACCATGAAGAAAGAACCAGAAAAAAGAAGGCGCCAATCGCTAAGAGGTCCCCATGGGCGAAATTGAGAACACTCGAGGACTTAAAAATCATGACAAACCCCAGGGCGGCAATCGCATAAAGAAATCCAACGGATAGTCCCTGAATTAGGAGCTGAAAAAAGAATTCCATGAACAACCTCCCTCACCCTCTTCCCGAGGGATCCTATTCCACCGTCAATATTTTTACCTTTGTGGTAATCGTTCCCACATGGCCATCTCGGTAACGGACCTTGCCCGTGACCTCAAGTTCCTTCTGGTCAGCATACATCGCTTCAATCAGATTGAGATATTGCTCATAGACAAATTTTCTTCGTACTTTTCCGGTTCGGGTCAACTCTTCATCGTCGGCATCGAGAAGTTTATAAAGGAGAATAATCTTTTTCAATCTCATTGGTTTGGGCAATTGGGTGTTGACATGGCGAATTTCTTTAAGGATTAACTCCTCGACTTCAGGCCGTTGAGAAAGGTCTGTATAGGTCGTGTAAGGAATCATACGATCCTCTGCCCAACTCCCTACATTTCCAAAGTCGATATTGATGAATCCCGTGATATAGTCACGGCCTTCACCCCAGACCACAGCCTCTTTAATGTAGGGACTGAACTTTAACCTCGTTTCTATAAAGTCTGAGGAGATGGCCTCTCCGCCTTTGGTCCGCATGATCTCTTCTTTTCGGCCAATAATTAAGAGATGTCCGTCGTCATCGATGTAACCTGCATCACCCGTGTGAAGCCATCCATCCCGGAGTGCCTTCTTCGTCGCCTCCGGATCCTGGTAATAACCTACAAAGCAGGAGGGCGTTTTTACCAAAACCTCCTGATCCTCGGCAATCTTGATCTCAGTCCTGGGCAGGGGTTTTCCAACAGACTCCGGTTTTACCTCTTTGTCAGGTTGAACCTGAAACACGCCTCCTCCTTCCGTCAATCCATAAGCATGCTTTAGATTGAGTCCCTTTGCCCTGAAAAAACGAATGACATCCGGACTGATGGGATGACCTCCGGTAATCGCTGCACGAATCTGCGCACATCCCACTCGATCCAGCAAGGGTCGATAGACGATCTTTGCAAACAGTTTATGAAGGAATTGCAAATAGGATGGAACCGCCTCTTTTTTCGATTCCCGGTCCACCACAGCTCCCCCTACCTTTTCGCCTAAATCAAAGAGCTTACGCTTGACCCAACCTGAGTCAGCCATCTTCACCCGGATCTTGGAAGCAAGGTCTTCCCAGAATCTCGAGGAGGTGATGATGACGACCGGTCCAATCTCACGAAAATCCTCCGCTTGGGTTTCTAAGGTTTCCGGGAAGTTCATCGCCATCCCGGTCAAAGGGGACACCCCCATTCCCCACATTTGATCAACAATCCATGCCGTCGGCGTGATGGAGATCCAGTTGTCTCCAACACCGATCGGTGCAGTTTCAATCCATTTTCTCGCTATCTCTGTAAAACTCCGATGGGAAATCATTGCAAGTTTCGGAATGCCTGTCGTTCCGGAGGTCATGATCATCAGGGCAACCTCTTCGGGTTTCCCTTTCCACAACTCCTCTTGAAAAAGATTGGGTTCTTTCTGGTCAGTCTCTTCCCCAAGTTTCAGGAGTTCCTGAAAACTCATCAACCACGGATTGCCAGCATAGGTTCTCATCCCGGTTGGATCGATATAGATGACCTTCCGGATTTGGGGAAGCTCAGACTTCATCTCCAACAACTTATCCACCTGTTCCTGATCCTGCACAATAGCAAAGACGGCTTGAATCCGATTCAGGATGACCGTAAGTTCTTTAGCAATGGAAGACGTAAACATATTGACGGTAATGGCTCCAATCGCTTGTGCTCCCAATTCGCTAAAAAGCCATTCCGCATGGTTGTCCACGATCAGGCCGATGTGTTCTCCCCGTTTCAGGCCAAGAGCATAAAGGCCTAAGGCAACCTGTTTGGTAAAACGAAAATAGTCCTGCCAGGTATAGGCCTGCCATATTCCAAACATCTTCTCGCGAATGGCAATCTGATTCGTTCCCAATCGTTCTGCTTGTTTGGTTAAAATCTGTGGCAAAGTCAACTGGGCAAAGGATAAGACCGTGGCTTCGTCAAAACGCTTGTTTCTGCTGACATCCATAGACACATGACCCCATCTTGGATAATGGAATACGAAAATAGGGGACGCTTAGTTTTTTCATCTTAATGCAATGTACAAAAACGCTGTCCTGAATCCCTATTCCCTGAACCCATTCATCCGATCTTCCAATTAAAATTTGGTTGTATCCCCTAAATAGGCTTTGATCACCTCTGGGTGGCCCTGGATCTCTTCGGGTGTGCCCTCCGCGATCTTCTCTCCAAAATTTAAAACCATGATCCTCTGGGACACACTCATCACAACAGACATGTCGTGTTCCACCAGAATCATCGTCTGCCCCCAGGCGGAGTTCAACTCTAAGAGGAAACGGACCATATCCTCCTTTTCCTCCAGGGTCATACCCGCAAAAGGCTCATCTAATACCAAAAGTTTGGGTTCTAAGGCTAAGGCCCGGCCCAGTTCCACTCTCTTTCGTAATCCGTAAGGGAGGGAGCCCACCAGTTTTTTCCGAATAGGCTGCATCTCTAAAAAATCGATCAATTCTTCCAAAACCTGTCGATGGCGAACCTCTTCTTTCCGGACGGAGGGGGCGAAAACAGAAGCCAAGCTAAACCCATAGTTGCAGTAAAGATGTCTGGCCAGAAGCATGTTAGAAAGCACGGTCATGCCTGGAAAGAGTTCAATATTTTGATAGGTCCTCCCGATCCCTTTTTGTGTGACCTCGTGGGGGTGACGGCCCATAATATTTTCGCCATTAAAGATGATCTCTCCGCTTTGAGGATGATAGTATCCTGTAATGGAATTCATCAGGCTTGTCTTGCCTGCGCCATTCGGGCCAATGACACTGATAAATTCTCCCGTATGGACAGTAAGATCAACATTGTGGAGAGCCATCACGCCCCCAAAATTCAGTGTAACTTTTTTGACCTCCAGCTCAGCCCGGCGCTCGCTGGGCTGAGCGGAGGCATAGATACTCGGTGTCCCCCGAAATGCTTTCATGGACCATTCCTTTCACATCAAAGCCGCTCTCTATTTCCCCTTGAGGGTTTTCAATACCTTAATCTCGCCCTTGCCAGGTACGAAGAAATTGGTCATGGGCGTATAGGTGGCATCCTCATGAATCTGAACAATCCGGCCCACAAAGGATCCTTCATGGTTATCTTTGGTATAGGTCACAGGAGGAACGAGGCCACCAAAATCTTCGTTCTTGAAGGTTTCCATGGCCTTGTTGATCGTCTCCGCATTGATTTTGCCATAGAGGCCAGAGGCCCTGTGCATGGCCCGTTCCATGATCATCGCCACCACAACACCTTCCCAGTAAGACGTATCAAATTTATCCACCGTTTTATAGCGAGCCTTCAGATCATCTATCAGTTTCATTCCCCATACTTTATCGCCAGGAAGCACTCCACAGAACTGCATCGCCAAGCGATCCCGAATGACATCCTTTCCAAGTTTAAAGAAATCTGGATCGGTTGCAGTCCAGGTCCCGAAGACCGGAACATTGAAACCGATACGATCCATTGATTTTAAGGCGCGGATGATGGCTTCTGGAAGAATCTGGACAAAGAGATATTCCGCCCCCTTTTCCTTTAAACGCATGACCTCTGTGGTGATATCAACCGTTGGAGGTGGAAACTCTTCGATGCCCACAATATTGATACCATGTTTGGAGGCGTACTCTTTGCTGGGGTCATGAATTGATTTTCCATAAGCATTATTATAGGTCAGCAGACCCACTTTGGGCGCATCCTTCCCTTTGTGGATGGCCTTGATATACTCCAAGACCGCATAGGAGTCTAAGACATAACTCCCAAAAGGAAGATAGATGTAATCAATCGGAGGTTTCAGGAGTCCCTGGAAAGTGGAATAGTTGATGGTGGGAATTTTATGTTCCTGAATAATGGGTTTAATCATAATGCCTGTTCCTGCATCCCAGGTGGCGATCATATCGACCTTCTCTTCACAGAACTTTTTAACCAGTTTCACGCCTTCAGGAGGTTTATAAGCATGATCAACAATGGTTAACTCTATCTTTCTGCCAGCCACTCCTCCCTTAACTTCATTGACATATTTGGTATAATCGGTGTGGCCTTTGGCATGAAACTGTCCCCAGGTAGAAGCAGGCCCGGTCAGATTAATAACTGCTCCAACTCGGATGGGTTGGGCATCACTGGTGAGTGTCAGGCACATACTAAGAAATCCAACAAGAATGGCAAAAACGAACAATTTTTTCATAATCTTCCCCTCCCTTTGAATCATTCAATTAGCTCCCTGTGACAAAAGTTTTATGACCCTTTGCTTCTTTCACCTACTCTGATGTGTTGACGCGGTTATCCCCTTTGTTCCCCCACCTCCTTTCTATTTGGTCGGATAGTAAAAACAAAGTTATTCATTGGAGCGAAACCATTTTACACATCCAATAATAAAAAGCAAGTAAAAAATTTCACACTATGGATTAAAAGAAAAGGAAAAAAAATCGTTTATCTTTCCAATAAGATCCAAAAGATGAAAGAATAAGGTTAAACAAAAAAATAGCCGATATCTGACGTGTATCTATTCAGATAGCGGCCCGGCTATCGCATGACCTTAACCTCCAGAAATTAATCGCCATATCTCTGGACCCAGAAAGAGATTATCTAATAACAGAATAAATGTCAAGGTGTTTCGGCAGGTGAATGGAAAAATCATCAATTCAACCGAACAGAGACGACTTTTGAAACTCCGGGGGTTTCCATCGTAATTCCATAAAGGGTCTGGGCCATCTCCATTGTCTTTTTATTGTGAGTAATCAAAATGAATTGGGATGTCTTTGAGAACTCTCTCACCATTTCAATGAAACGGTTGATGTTGGCATCGTCCAGAGGGGCATCAATTTCATCCAGCAAGCAGAAAGGAGTGGGTTTGATCATGAAGAGCCCGAAGAGCAAAGCCGTTGCCACTAAAGCCTTCTCTCCTCCAGAAAGAAGATCGATATTCTGAAGTTTTTTCCCTGGTGGTTGCGCAATGATGTCGACTCCCGATGTGGCTGGGTCTTGCTCGTCCATTAAAATGAGGCTCGCCTGTCCGCCCTTAAAGAGGCGCACAAAGACCTCTTTGAATTTCTCATTGACGAGATGAAAGGTCTCTAAAAACCGCTTCGTCGCCGTTCGGTTAATCTTCGCGATGGCCTTCTTCAGGGTGTCCAGCGCCTGTTGAAGATCGTTCTGTTGCTCGGTGAGAAAGTCGTACCGTTGTTTTAACTCCTGATATTCTTCAAGAGCGAGAAGGTTGACCTCTCCAAATCCCTCCAGACCCGCCTTGAGCTCTGCAAGTCGTTTTGACATTTCCTCTCTGGAAGATTCCTCTTGGGCGATTCCCATGGAGGGAGAGAGGGTCGCCCCGTAACGCTCTCTCACGGAGTCCTGGAGATGCTGGAGTTTCAATTGAATCTCAGAAACACGCATTTCTTCTTCATGGCTCTTCTGCCGGATTTCTTCCAGTTCCTGGCGGAGATATTTTGAAGAAGCCTCTGCCTCTTTCCATTGGTTGGAAAGTTGATTCGCCTTTTCCCTCTGATGGATCAGGGTGTCTTCATTCGTCCGATGGCTCTCCATCAGTCGATCCAGTTCCTTTTCTTTCTGAACCATCTTTTCATTGAGCGAATCCTTTGTTTCTCTGGAAATCCTGATCCCTTTCACTCGATGAAGGATCTGTTCCCGAAGGGCTCGAATATGTTCAGAGAGGTGATGAAGTTGGGTGTCCATGCCTCTCTGTTTCTCTTCGATAGAGGCTAAATAGACTTTTTTTTCCGTAATGCGCCCTCCTAATTCTTCGGTCCCCTCCCGCACTTCCTCGACGATCTTCTTGAGCCGTTGGAGCTCCTCTTCCTTGGCTTTCCTGGCCATTTCCTCCTGCTCCATCTGGGATAGAACGATTTTCATCTCCTCTTCGATCTCTTTTTCTTCTGCCCGAAGTTCCTCTTCTTCGAATCGAAGAAGTTCTAACCTTTGACCGAATTGGGAGATCTCTTTATTTACAGCCTCCAGATCACGATTCTGATGAAGCAGTTCAATCTCCTTCTCCTGAATTTCTCTCTTTCGATCGGCCAACCGGGTTTCTTTTTCTAAGATCTCCTGACGAAGATGCTCCTCTTGTTCCAGGGCCTGGCGGCACTTTTCTTCTTCTCCCTCGAGCTTCTTTTCAAGGTCTCGAATCGCACGCCTTCTCTCCAGAATGCCGAGGCCTTGATCCCGGCTGCCTCCAGAGATCACTCCTGTTCGTTCCACCACCTCTCCATGGAGTGTCACAAGGAGGTCAAAGGGGCAATCTTGCTTCATCCACAGAAGGGCTTGCTCGATTTGATCAACGACGCCAACTGATCCGATCAAACACTCTGCGATGTTGGAGAACCCTTCTTTCACCTTAACAAAACGCATCAACGGAAGAGGGCCATTTTCTCTTTCCCATAAGGAGGGATCCCCCTCTTCTGAAAGACGCTTTACAGCGATGGGGATAAAACTCCCTCGACCTAATGACTCTTTTTGAAGATATTGAATGGCCTCGATGGCCCCTCCTTCATCAGCGACCATCAGGTATTGCAATTTCTGCCCTAGCACAGCCTCAAGAGGAATTTCGTAGGGCGGGTCAGGATCCAAGATGTCGGCGACCACCCCAAGGATCTGATGCCATCGCTCCTTCTCCTCTCTTTTTTGGAGGAGGAGAGATTTGACCCCTTTTTCAAATCCTTCATAATTCTCCTGAAGTTCTTTTAAAGATAAATATCGAAAGCGATCCTGTCTGAGTTTCTCTTCAAGGTCAATCCGTTCGGATTGCCTGGCATGAAACGTTGCCTTGAATTGCTCAAGTTCCTCTGCCCATCGTTCTCTTTCTTCTTGGAGAACTCCTTGATGAAAGAGAGTCATCTCCCTTTCCTGTTCTTTTTCCAAGCGGGTTTCCTGAAGTCGGTGGAGGCCTTCTCGGACGTCTTCATACTCTTTGGCGTTCGATTCTATTCGTTTATAGAAGTCTCTCTTTCGTTCCTCAAGATGGGATTGTCGATTTCGAAGAGAGGTCAACTGGGTAAGCACATCGATCAGTTTCCCTTTCTCTGACTCGAGTTGATCGGAAACCTCCTGATAGGTTCCACGAAAGTCGTTGTAAAGAACTTCCCATTCTTTGACGATCTCGGCCAGCTCCTGACTTTCCTGTTCAAGGTCCTTCCGGAACTGTTCTGTTTTTCTACGTTCCCTTCGGGCTTCCCTTAAGGAGTGAAGACTGTTCCCGATTTCCTCCACCATCTGGGCCTCCTGTTGATCAAGCCCCTCTCTCTCTCTCTTCATGAATGCCACATCGTTTTCGATTTTCTGGATTTTTTGATTCAGATCATAGAGGGCTTGCTGAAGCGTCCGAAGCCGCTCTTCTTCTTCCATGCTGAGGAGTCTCATTCCCTCGATCGATGCCTCTTGTTCGGCCATCTGGGTGGAGATCACGGCCTCCCTCTCCCGGAGAGCCTTCAGGTAACCTCTGGCCGCTTCTCCTTTCTCTGAAAGCTCTCCATATTCCTGCAGAGCGAAACGGAGTTCAATTTCCCGCATCTCCTTTCGCATCGCCTTATACTCTTCGGCACGCTTCACCTGCCGCTCGAGGGTGGTGATCTGCCGTTTTACTTCGGCGATGATGTCCTGAATCCTGAGCAGGTTCTGCTGGGTTGCTTCCATCTTCATCAAAGCCAGCCGCTTTCGCTCCTTATATTTCGCAATACCGCCCGCCTCTTCGATTAAAAAGCGCCGTTCTTGGGGATTGGCATTAATCAGATGTTCCACCCGTCCCTGTTCCACGATGGCGTATCCATTGACCCCAATTCCGGTATCGAGGAAGAGATCAATGATGTCCCTCAAACGACAGGGAGTCCGATTGATCAGGAATTCACTCTCTCCCGATCGGTAAAGTCTTCGGGTAATAGTAATTTCACTATATGGTTGATATTCTGGTGGAGCAGAACCATCCTCATTCGAAAAGGTAAGGCTGACCTCTGCCATCCCGAGGGGCTTTCTTCCATCGGCTCCCCCGAAGATGACATCCTCCATTAACTTTCCTCGTAAATGTTTGGCACTTCGTTCACCAATCGCCCATAGGATGGCATCTACGATGTTAGACTTACCACAGCCATTCGGGCCTACAATCGTCGTAATACCCTCTGGAAATGACAGGTGGAGCCGGTCTGCAAAGGATTTAAATCCCGTCATCTCCAACGATTTAAGCTTCATGGTCTATTCCTTGAAAAGATCTATCTCAAGAGCGTTTTCTCTTTTGACGGATTAGGATTGTCTTTCAATATAGGAGATGGCCCGTTGGATTCTCCGAATGACCTTCTCCTTCCCTAAAATCTCTATCACCTCATCCAAAGGTGGACTTGCCGTCCGACCCGTTAAGGCAAAACGGAGAGGTTGGGCAATCTTGACCAAAGGTACCTGTTGCTTCTCCGATAATTTTTGGATGAGACGATGGCCGACCTCTCGTTCCAATTGGCTTTCCTTCGATATCTCCTCGAGCGCTTCTTTGAAAATGGGTAAAGATTCGGGGATAAGGAATTTTTTCAAAGTACTCTCTTCATAAACAACCTCTTCCTGAAAATAGAAGGCTGCCAGATCAGCCAGTTCCACTAATGTCTTAACCCTTTCTCTTAAAGAGAGGGCCACTTTCCTGAGCAACACAGGGTCCATCCCCTGATAGCCCCTGGCTTCAAGGAAAGGTAAAACCTCCTTTGCCAATGCATGAGGATCCATCCTCTTGATGTACTGAGCATTGAGCCAATCCAATTTCCCGGGATTGATGGCTGCAGCCGCCTTGCCTACGGCCTCCAGACTGAATTTCTCGATCAACTCCTCCAACGTAAACTCTTCCTGATCACCATAGGACCATCCAAGGCGGACGAGATAGTTGATAACCGCCTGAGGAAGATACCCCATCTTCTGATATTCCATCACGGACTGGGCTCCATGCCGTTTTGATAGTTTCTTTTTGTCTGGTCCGAGGATCATGGGAACATGACCAAACTTGGGCAGAGGAGCACCCAGGGCCTGATAAATCTGAATCTGACGCGGCGTGTTATTGAGGTGATCATTTCCTCGAATGACATGAGTGATGGCCATGGTCACATCATCAACGACGACAGAGAAATTGTAAGTGGGAATCCCGTCACTTCTTAGGATAATGAGATCATCCAGTTCTTGATTATCGAACTCCACCCGGCCTTGAATCAGATCTTCAACCACGGTCTTTCCTTCATCGGGCGAAAAGAACCGTATGGCAAAGGGACGGTCTCCTGGAGATGTCCTGCGATGGAGACAGGTTCGATCATATTTCGGTTTGAGCCCGGCCTTCAGGGCTGCGTCCCGTTTGGCCTCCAGTTCTTCGGGGGGACAAAAACACCGATAAGCCTTTCCTTGAGCGAGCAGTTGCTCTGCCATCTCCCGATAGAGCGAGAGCCTCTGGGTCTGATAATAAGGCCCTTCATCCCAGTCCAAACCTAGCCAGCGCATGGCATCGAGGATGACCTGGATCGATTCCTGGGTCGATCGTGCAACATCCGTATCTTCAATCCGGAGAACAAAAGCCCCACCAAAATGGCGCGCCAAAAGCCAATTGAAAAGAGCGGTTCGGGCTCCTCCGATATGAAGATCTCCTGTTGGGCTAGGTGCAAATCGTGTCCTGACAGTGGCCATCAATGCTCCCTTGAAAGGGAATACGGAAAACCTCCCCTAAGAGTCGATAACAAAAAAATCCCCCTTTCCTTCTGCCCGAGGATGGGGGGATAGGAACCTCCTGAGACCAAATCAAATAAGATCGTCAATCGCTTGAAGCGCCTCATCAAGTTTTTCAGAAACCGTTCCGCCTGCCTGAGCAAAATCGGGGCGGCCTCCTCCTGTGCCTCCCACCCGGAGAGCAATCTTCTTGATCAAATCATTCGCTTTGAATCGAGGGAGAAGATCCTCTGTGATCCCCATGACAAGACTCACTTTTGAATCATTCTGGCTTCCCAGAAGGATAACCCCGGAGCCCATCTTGACCTTCAATTGATCCACATACTCTCTTAACCGCTTTGGATCCTTTCCATCCAATCGGACTGACAAAACCTTTACGCCCTTGATCTCCCTTGCCCTTGACAAAAGGGTGGAGAGTTCCTGATGGGCATACTTCGCCTGAAAGGATTCTAATTCTCTCTCTAGTTCCTTCTGCCTCTGAAGGAGTCGTTCTACTCTCCGTCCGACCTCCTCCATGGGTGCTTTGAGAGTGAGAGCAATTTCCTGGAGTTGACGTTCCTCTTCAAGGATAAATTGATAGGCTCCTTCTCCTGTGAGCGCTTCAATTCTTCTGACCCCTGCGGCCACACCCGTTTCATGTAAGATTTTAAAAAGGCCGATATCGCCTGTCCGGTCGGTGTGAGTCCCTCCGCAAAGTTCAATACTGAAATCAGAGACCCGGACCACCCTCACCTTTTCGCCATATTTCTCACCGAAAAGGGCCATGGCTCCACTTTGGAGGGCCTCTTCAACCCTCATGATCTTTGTCTCGACCTTCATGTTCTGCCGGATCTTTTGATTGACCATGGCCTCAATCCGCTCAAGATCCTTTGCCTCAATCGGAGCGAAATGGGTAAAATCAAACCTCAATCGTTCTGGAGCCACCAAAGATCCAGCCTGATGGACATGGCTTCCCAACACCTCCCGTAACACCGCCTGAAGCAGATGCGTAGCCGTATGATTCAAGGCAATGGCTCTTCGCCTATCCTGATCGACTTTGAACGTTGCCTCTATGCCGGTTCTCACCACTCCTCGTTTCACTCGAACTTTATGGACGATCAGGTCTTCCAAGGGCCTGATCGTATCCTCCACTTCCAGGGAAAAATCTTCCTGAAAGATCACTCCTCGATCTCCGACCTGACCTCCTGTTTCTCCATAAAAAGGGGTTCTTTCGGCAATGACCTCAACCTCCTCTCCCTCTTGGGCAGAGAAGACCGATTCATTGCCTCTGATCAGTTTCAGGATTTTCGATTCACACTGGATCTCCTCGTACCCTAAAAAGTGAGTCTTGAGCCCCTCGTTTGAGAGTTGACGGTAGATCTCTTTGGTCTTCCCTTCCCCCATCCCCTGCCAAGCCTGCTTACTTTTTTGCCTCTGCCCTTCCATATGAGCCTTGAACCCTTCTTCATCGAGGCTCATTCCTTCCTCTTGCAGGATCTCGGTGGTCAGGTCCAGAGGAAACCCATAGGTGTCATAAAGACGGAAGGCCACCTCACCGGCAAGAACCTTGGAGTTCATCCGCCTTAATCGATCCAACTCGTCTCTCAAGATTTTTAATCCTGAATCGAGGGTTTCTGAAAAACGTTCTTCTTCATTTCGAATGACCTTCGAGATCACGGCCTCTGTCTCCCTGAGTTCAGGGTAGGGCTCCTTCATCAAATCGACAACCTTCAGCGAGGTTCGATAGAGGAAGGGATGATCAATGCCGAGCATCTTTCCGTGTCTCATGGCCCTCCGCATGATCCTGCGAAGCACATATCCCCTGCCTTCGTTGGAAGGTAAAACACCATCGTTGATAAGAAAGGTTGCCGCACGGCTATGATCGGCTATGACACGGAGAGAAATATCCGTTCGGGGATCTTTTCCATAAGGGCGATGGCTGATCTCTGTGATCTCTTGGATGATGGGAATGAACAGGTCCGTTTCAAAATTGCTCTTGACCCCCTGAAGGACAGCGGAGATCCTTTCCAGTCCCATGCCTGTATCAATGCAGGGTTTTGCCAGAGGGGTCAGGGTTCCCTGGGCGTCTCGATTGAATTGCATGAAGACAAGGTTCCAGAGTTCAAGGTAGCGGTCACACTCGCAGCCTACAGCACACTCAGGACGACCGCATCCCATCTCTTCTCCTTGATCGATCACCATCTCCGAACAGGGTCCACAGGGCCCAGTTTCCCCCATCGCCCAGAAATTGTCCTTCTCACCTAAACGAACGATTCGATCGGCGGGAATACCAATCTTACGCCAGAGATGGAAAGCTTCATCGTCATCCAGATAGATGGTGATCCACATCTTTTCAGAAGGGAGTCCCCATTGGTGGATGAGCAGGTCCCAGGCCATCTCAATGGCCCCTTCTTTAAAATAGTCGCCAAAAGAGAAATTCCCCAGCATTTCGAAGAAGGTATGGTGACGAGCCGTTTTCCCCACATTTTCAAGATCGTTATGTTTACCCCCAGCACGAACGCATTTTTGAGAAGTGGCTGCTCGGGAATAATCACGAGTCTCCTCGTTTAAGAAAACCCCCTTGAATTGTACCATGCCTGCATTAGTAAAAAGCAGCGTGGGATCCTGTTTGGGAACAAGCGAAGAACTTGGAACAATGCGGTGATTCCGTTTTTCGAAATATTTAAGAAAGGCTTGACGAATCTCTTTTGAGGTCATCGTTTTAATCCCATCCCTCCCATCTTGGGATCCCCAGGCTTCCCTGACATGACTTTCTTCACAGCCTCTTTCTCTTTCTCCCTCTCCTTTTCAAGGGATTCGAAGTCATCCCAAGATGTATCACTGGTAGCCAGAATCCCCTTCACTCTCAGGGCGAAGTCATCGGGATTGGTGCAATGTTTAAGTGCCTCTTCATAGGTGATTAGGTTCTGTTTCATCAAGTACATGAGAGATTGATCAAACGTCTGCATCCCATAAGCGGTCTGGCCCTTGGCAATGGCATCATTAATCTCATTGGTCTTATCCTTTTCAATGATACACTCCCTCACCCTTGCCGTGGAGACCAAGATCTCTACCGCAGGAACCCTTCCCATCCCGTCTGCCCTGGGAACCAATCTCTGGGAAATCACGCCTTTGAGCACGGCCGCCAGCTGAAGCCTCACCTGCTTCTGATGGTAGGGAGGAAAGACCGAGATGATACGGGTGATGGTTTCTGTGGCATTCAGGGTGTGAAGGGTGGACATCACGAGATGACCTGTTTCTGCAGCCGTTAGAGCCGTCTCAATGGTCTCGAAGTCTCTCATCTCTCCAACCAGAATGACATCCGGGTCCTGACGAAGGGCCACCCGGAGGGCACTGGAAAAGGTGCTGGTGTCTGAACCGACTTCCCTCTGATCGATAATCGATTTTTTGTCCTCATGGATGAACTCGATGGGATCCTCAATGGTAATAATGTGACAGTTCCGGTTCTTATTAATGATATCGATCATAGAAGCCAGCGTGGTGGACTTGCCACTACCGGTCGTTCCGGTAACGAGAATGAGACCGCGATTCTCCATGGCAATATCTTTGATAACGGGTGGAAGATGAAGCTCTTCCAGGGTTTTGATCTGATAGGGAACAATTCGGAGGGCGATGGAGAGTTTTCCCCTCTGTTGATAGACATTGACCCGGAATCGACCCAAGCCATAGACCTCATAGCCCATGTCCACTTCCCGGTTTTTAATGAAACGCTCTTTCTGCCAGTCGTTCATCAAACCAAAAGCCATCTTGGAGAGGTCGTTGTGATCGAAGGGCTTCACTTTACTATAAGGCTTCAGCGTTCCATTAACCCGAAAGATGGGGGGGGCTCCTTCTTTAATATGAACGTCCGAGGCCTCATGTTCTAACGCTTCGACCAAAATCTGATTGATATCCATCGAAACCTCCTTCTTATTTGGCTAAGCCTGCCTTCGAGAGGGTCACGCTCTCAAGGATTTCTCTTTCGATTTGCTCAAGGATCTTCGAATTCTCTTTTAAAAATTGCTTGGCATTCTCCCTCCCCTGGCCAATCCGTTGTCCACCAAAGGTGTACCAAGTCCCGCTCTTTTCTACAATGTTCTTCTCCACGGCCAGGTCCAAAACATCTCCTTCTCTTGAAATGCCTTCCCCATAGATAAGATCAAACTCCACCTCTTTAAAGGGAGGGGCCACTTTATTCTTCACAATGCGGACTTTGGTCCGACTTCCGATCACGTCTTGCCCCTGCTTGATGGAGGCGGTTCTCCGGACATCGAGCCGCACGGAAGAATAAAACTTTAAGGCATTGCCTCCGGTCGTCGTCTCTGGATTTCCAAACATAACACCAATTTTCATCCGAATCTGGTTGACGAAAATAAGGATGGTGTTGGATTTACTGATGGTGGCAGTCAGTTTTCTCAAAGCCTGTGACATGAGCCTTGCCTGAAGTCCCATATGGGCATCGCCCATCTCTCCCTCAATCTCTGCTTTGGGAACTAAGGCAGCGACTGAGTCGATCACAATGACGTCAACCCCTCCGCTTCGAACCAGGTGCTCTGCAATTTCGAGAGCCTGTTCTCCCGTATCGGGTTGGGAGAGGAGGAGTTCATCGATCTTCACTCCGAGTTTCTTCGCATATTGAATATCGAGGGCATGCTCCGCATCGATAAAGACCGCAATGCCTCCTCTCTTTTGAGCTTCAGCAATGACATGAAGGGCGAGGGTGGTCTTTCCAGAGGCTTCAGGTCCGAAAATTTCAATGACCCGGCCTCGAGGCAACCCACCGACACCGAGAGCAATGTCAAGGGAAAGGGACCCGGTGGAGATCGTTGGAATTTCTCCTGGCAAGGTCTCTGCTCCCAACTTCATAATTGCACCTTTGCCGAACTGTTTTTCGATCTGGGTAACTGCCAAATCAACTGCCTTCTTCCTGCTCGGATCTTCCTTCATCCTTCCCTCCCTCCAGTCAAGCCGGTTTGGATTCGGTGATGGGGCATGCTTTTTTTCACCTTATCTCCCAATCTCATCCTTGATTTTGGCCAACCAACCTCACTTCCTTCAATTTGGTATAGATGGGTCCTTGGGGCGTTAAATCACTCTTAAAAAGAATGACCGTTTCAACCTGGAAATGGCCGAAGACCTCATCTCGATACTTTTCCATCACCCGGATTAAATCCTCTTTTCCATAGTTCGATCGTAGCCTTCCCAATGTCAAATGGGGATGGAAGGTACGGTCTTCAGGAGGAAACCCAATCTTTTGAAGTGCTCCATCCAACCGTTTCTGAAATGAGATGAGAACTTCCTTTCCGTTATTTAACCCCGCCCAGATCACTCTGGGATTTCTTAAACCAGGAAATGCGCCCATTCCCCTGACCAAAACTGAAAGGGGTGGAGTGGCTTTTACAGGAGCCTCAATCGCCTTGGTAATCGATTCAATCTTCCATTCTTCAATCGTCCCAAAAAATTTCAGGGTCAGATGGATATTTTCTGGGCTCACCCAACGGACATCGGCTTTTGAGGCTTTTAGATCTCTTTGAACATCTCCGATCCTATGTAGAATGGTTGAAGGAAGTTCGATAGCCAGAAAGGATCGAAACAACAAAACCCCTCGCTTTTTTTCAGCAAAAAGACTTGGAAAGTAACCGTTTCGATGTTAACACAAATAGAAAAAAAGTCAATGTTAAAAAGGATTTGGAGAGATTTCTTCTCTTTAAATTTCTCTTGACAAAAGGTGATCATTTCGATATGAAGAAAGCAGTGGGGTTCGTCCTGATTATTTCTTCCTACAAAACCCTCTAACCTTTCTAAACCTCTGACGAAAGGAGGTGGTTCTGCCATAAAACCTCCCTTGAGGTTTAAACCTCTTTTGAAAAGGCTTCTCTGTTCCATCCAATTCTTTGAAGAGGAGGATTAACTATGAACGAAAAAAAGAAAGATGAAGCCCGAGGTGCATTTGAGTTTCTAAAAGACTGGGGCGATGCCCTCACTCGCTGGACAGAGCGGTGGATTCCGGATGCTTTTGTAATTGTCATTGTCCTGAGTATTGTAACCTTTATTCTTGCCCTTATCTGGGGATTTAAACCTGAAGTTGGAATGGGTCAAAGAGCCTTTGACTCGATCAAGGCATGGGGAGATGGATTCTGGGCTCTCCTCTCATTTGCCATGCAGATGTGCTTGATCATGATGACAGGCTACATCCTGGCCTGTTCTCCTCCTATCCGGAAGTTGCTCGATGGACTTTCCGGCTGGTCCAATCCTGAAAAGCCCTGGCAAGCCATTGTGGTGATGGCTCTCTTCTCAATGATTATTGCATGGCTAAATTGGGGATTGAGCCTCATTGGAAGTGCCATGTTGGCTCTCTTCATTGTGAGAAGAAATCCAAAGGTTGATTATCGTCTTCTGGTGGCGGCTGCCTATTTGGGTCTCGGCTGCACCTGGCACTCCGGGCTTTCTGGCTCGGCCACCTTGCTCGTTGCCACTCCTGACAACTTCTTAATCAAAGGGAAGTTGCTCGATGCAGTCATTCCTACCACCAACACCATCTTTCACCCCTTCAACCTAATCCTGACCATTATCGTTGTCGCCGTGGTCACCATTCTGATGGCCCTGATGCATCCCCGACCCGGAAGAGCTTTTGTTGTCCATCCCGAGCTGATGAATAAACTTAAACTTTACGAAGCTCCCCCAAGACCTGCAAAATATGAAAGTCCTTCGGACTGGATGAACTGGTGGCCGGGGTTCAATATCATCGTCTTTATTGGAGGAATCATCTGGATCATCTGGCATTTTTCTACCAAAGGCATCGGAAAAGGTCTCACCCTGGATGCTGTCAATTTTACCATGCTCATGCTGGGGATCCTCTTTCACTGGAGACCCTGGTCCTTTATCAAAGCGACCGAAGATGCGGGAAAGGCTGTTTGGGGAATCGTCATCCAGTTCCCATTCTATGCAGGGATTTTCGGACTCTTCAAATTCACCATGCTTTCTCAGGCATTTACCAATGCCTTTGTGGCTATTTCGAATCCTCAGACTTTTCCTCTCTTCATCTACTGGTATGGAGGCCTTCTGAATTACCTCATTCCTTCTGGAGGCGGTGAGTGGGCAGTCGTCTCACCTTATATCATTCCGGCCGCAAAACAGTTGGGGGTTGGGATGGGAACAACGGTGGTGACTTATGCCTGGTCCGATATGTTGACCGATATGATCCAGCCCTTCTGGGCCATTGCTATGCTCGCCGTGGCGAAACTCAACTTCCGAGACATCATGGGCTGGCTGCTGATGGTCTTTTTTGTTTATTTCATCATCACCTCTCTTGCATTCCTCTTCTTCATTCCAAACTTCTAATAAAAAGGGCCTGCTTCCATCTGGAGACAGGCCCTCCTTTTCGCATCCTTTCCTTTATTTCCAGAACCGGTCATTGTAGATTCGTTCTCCCACCTTCACTTTATAAAAATCTTCGATGGGTTGGAGGATTGTTTTGTCCTTTTCGTAGACGGTTTTAAGGGCGTTGCGGACGACCTCCACCCCTTTGGGCGTCATCTTTCCGAGAGGGGGGCGGCATGGCCCAGAGGGCATCCCCAGTCCCTTCATCATCGTCTTAATGGCTACAGGATTTCGGAACTTGCACGGGACCTCAAATCCCTCATAGGATTCGATCGTATTGACCGTTACGACCTTAAAGAGGGGATCGAGAACTTCCCTTAAATAGTTCGCCCTCTCCATATCCCCTTTCAGGATGGCCTTTACCATCTCACCAATAGGACTTGGCACGATGTTCGACATGACTGAAATCACCCCGGAAGCTCTGATGTCGCCGTGTGTCATCATCTCAAAAGTCTTATCATCGTCACCTGAAAGAATATCGAAGTCCTCCCCACAAAGAGTTCTCGTCTTAGCCATCCGCTCAAGGTCTGCGGTCGCTTCTTTCACGGCGCGGACATTTTTATATTTTCGATGGAGGATGGCTAAATCCTCAACCTCCAGCTTTGTTCCTGTTCTTCCAGGAATCACGTAAGGAACTATAAAAGTTTTACGAAAGGCTTTGGCAATGACCTCATAGTACTGGGTCCTTAGCTCAAGGGAGGAGGGTCCGTTATAATAACAATCGACCAACAATGCGCCCTGTGCCCCGACTTCAACCGCATGTTTTGTGCCGCGTAAAGCCTCATCCGTTGCGTTGGAACCTGTCCCCGCAATAACAAAGGCTTTTCCTTTGGCCAACTTCACTGCCTTTGTGATCACACGAATATGTTCTTTCCAGTCAAGGGTCGGAGATTCACCGGTTGTTCCTGTGGGGACGAGATTTGACCCATTTTCGATGAGGAACCTCGCATTCTTCTCCAAACCCTCGTAATCAACCTCACCCTTTCGATCAAACGGGGTCACCATAGCCGTCCAACACCCCTCAAACCTCTCAAGTTTCATCCAAAGCTCCTCCTTCCTATAAATATAGTTTCTTCTATTATGAAGAAAAAGAATAAAAATTCAAGAAGAAAAGATTCACAAAGGTAACCTCTCAGTTAAAGAAATAAAAAAGGGTTGGGAGGTTGCTTCGGAAAAACCTTGAAAAGCGAAATCTCTGTTTGTAAAACGACCAAACCTAATTCAAAAAAATCCAATTCAAAAGGCATGAGGGCCCCGATGGGGGTAACCTTTTATAACCGCTATTCAAGGTTTTGGAGGAGGAACGTTCCAACCCTTTTAAACCGATAACACCCCATCGCTGAGGGGTTACTCACAAATTATTTCTTAGCCATGATGATGGGTTTATGATAGTAGCAATTCCAGGTCTTCTTTAACCAGGTTGCGGATGAGACTGTTGTCAGCATTGATAATCGAATCGGCAAGATCTCGCTTCGTCTGTTGGAGTTCCAGCACCTTTTCCTCTACCGTATCTTTTGAGATGATACGATACGCAAATACCCTTCGAGTCTGCCCGATGCGATGGGTACGGTCGATGGCTTGAGTTTCTACCGCAGGATTCCACCAGGGATCGAGGAGATAAACATACTCGGCTGCGGTGAGATTCAATCCCAACCCTCCAGCTTTGAGACTGATGAGGAAGAGCTTGCAGTTTTCGTCTGTCTGGAACCGCTCAACCACTTCTTTGCGGTTTCGTGTCTGGCCATCGAGATACACATAGGGAGTTTTCATCCTGTCTAACTGATCCCGCATGATGGCAAGAAAACTTGTAAACTGAGAAAAAATGAGCGCCTTATGACCTTCTTCCATAACCTGCTCCAGTTGAGGAAGTAGCATTTCCAATTTGGCGCTGGGGTGGGTGATCCTTGATGGGTCAATGAGCCCGGGATGGCAGGCCGCTTGTCGCAGTCTCAGCAGGGCTTCAAGAATCTGAATCGCAGATTTATTGATTCCAATCTTTTCAACGCGCGGAAGGAGATAGTAGCGATAGTGATCGCGAAGTTCATTATAGAGCCTTCTCTGCTTCGAATCGAGTTCGCAATAGAGGGTCTGCTCGAGCTTCTCCGGTAATTCCCGGGCAACCTGCCCTTTAGTGCGACGAAGAATGAAGGGGCGAAGCGCCCTTCCTAACCATTCACGAACCTCCGCATCGGGATTACGCTGGCTCGAGCTGGCCAGTTTGAACACGGAGGCCACCCCCAACATTCCAGGGTTGAGAAACTCGAAGAGGCTCCAGAGCTCTCCAAGATGGTTTTCAATAGGGGTACCACTTAACACCAGACGATGATGAGCGTTTAGAAGACGCGTGGCTTTGGCAGACTGGGTATGGGCATTTTTAATCATTTGCCCCTCATCGAGGATGCAATAATCAAACTGAACATCTTTAAATTGCATGGCATCATGTCTCAACGTCCCATAGGTGGTCAGGATGAGGTCATAATTTTCAAAATGGTCGCCTGGTTTTAATCGCTTGGCCCCTGTATGATCGAGGACTTTCAACATTGGGGTAAACCGTTTTGCCTCCTCAATCCAGTTGAAGATCAACGATTTTGGTGCTACGACAAGAGATGGCCCTGGAACTCCAATCTCGTGGCTCTTGCCCTTGCTTTTACCCACATTTGACATCTCAGATAATCGCTTCTGTCTTCTTTCCTCCAGCAAGGCAAGCACCTGAATGGTCTTTCCCAGACCCATATCATCGGCCAGACATCCTCCAAAACCGAACTTCTCCAGGAAATGGATCCAGCCCAATCCTTCCCTCTGGTAGTTTCGCAAGGTGCCTTTAAATCCCTCCGGTGGATCGCAGGGTTGAATCCCACTGAAATTCATCAGTGCCTCTCTTGCCCGGATGAAGAGTTCATCACAAGTGGATTCTGGTTGAGAGGCTAATAAGGCATCCAGCAATCCGACCTGGCATCTTGAGAATCGGATATGATCGTCGTGGGTTGTTCCTACACCGGCAAGGATGCTGTACTTTTTCAACCACTCCTCTGGCAACATTCCAAAGGTTCCATCATCAAGGGGAATAAGGTTTTCACCCTTCTTGAGGGCTGCTAATAATTGGGGAAGTTTTGCTATGTTGTCATCGAACCGAATCTCGCCATTTAACTCAAACCAGTCTATGCCGGTGGTCACGGAAATATTGAAAGCCCCTGGCCGTCGATACACTTTTCCTTCGGCTTCAATGTGCCAGCCGGCAACCAGTAATGTTCGCACTGCTTTGGGAAGATTTCGGGGGGCGACTTCCCGTTGTAGATAACCATAAGAACCTCCATTCCTGAACTTTAAATTCCGAAGCTTCTCAAAAGCTTCCTCTTCGACCTTCTCATCCCGAATGAGGAATCGACGGGGATTGTCTATGAGAATCCCTCGACGGGGATCATCGCACTGGATAATATGCCCATTGTAATCAAACGACAGGTCCCATCGGAGCCAATTGGATTCCCAGGGATTTCTCTTTTTCGGCGCAACGACCGTAAGTCGAGGTTGAGGAACCACACGAACTTCTTCGTACCTCAATTCCTCAGGAAGGGAGAGCTGTGGTAGAACAGGCACATTCATCAATTCCTCGATGAAGGCATCTCCTTCTTTGACGGGCACAATCATCCTTTTCTCACTCCGCAGGATGGAGACCCATCCAAAGGTCCCTTTGTCATGAAGTCGGGAAACCGTCTCTTCAATGAAAACGAGGCCGCCTGCCACCAATAAATCAGGTTTCTCCAACCTTAACTGTTCTGCACCACGCTGGAGTACTCCACTAAGAACATAGTTCTGACCGGATGTGTCCTTTTCCACACGCAGGCAGACTTCCCACAGCTCCCCCTCATCCCATCGGAGAGGGATCTCACACAAACTGGCTGAGGTTTTTTTCAAGAAACAGCGTCCTGTGTGGCATAGCAGTTCCATCAGGGTTATCTGAACAGGACTGGGGGGAATACGATAGACTTTATTTCCAAAATAAGGGCCAGAGTAAGCATACCAATCCGTGAGATCCCGGCTTCCGAGTAACAAGGCAATGATGCGCTGATCTTTGGGATCTCGAAGGTTCTCAGGTCTGCAGTAAAAATCAGGAATGGGTTTCAGTTGTCCCCAGGCTCCGTTGCTCTTCCTCTCTCGATAGGCAGTTTCAATGGTCAACCCTCTCCCTTCGAGCGTATTAGGGACATCGATAAAATAAAGAATCTCTCGGGTTTCTGGCCAGGGAGCTTTCTCCTTGACCTGCTGGGCATGAAAAGTGTCTTTAAGTGCATGGAGTGTCGTTTTCCAACCAGGTGTTTGTGAAATGAGTGGAAGGTAGCGTTTCCCCTGGGTCAGAGGCGGATCGGAGGGTTTAACGTAAGGACGGATGTAATCTTCCTCCTCCCAATCCTCATCCTCTTCATCCAATAAGTTTTCTCCAAAATAGATATCCAGATGAAATGGGTCACTGTTACTCTTGCCCCTCAGATAGCCCTTCTTCTCTGCGGCGAGGAGGGAGGCCCAGATATGCTTGCAGACAACCTCCTCCCCCTCAAAATAGGGACAGCTACAGGCAACAAGAACAGTATCTTCCTGCCGGTATAGCTCGACATCGTAAGCATCGGTTCCAAAGACGGTGGCCTCCATCTCATACTTGTTTCCATGGATGATCTCAACAGCCCCATCCCGGTAATAGGCCGCCCCGCGTTGTCGAATTTTACTTTCAACATAACGGGATAGGTAAGTTGTAAGGGACATGGTCTAAAGTCCTATGCTTTGGAATACCAAAAATATGGTCTTCTAAATTAATGGACAGGTATTTTCCTCAAGTAATGACCATGATCGGCTTGTTTTGGCTATGAGTTCACTGTGAATCAGTGTCTTATAAATAAATTGAAGGGCTTTCCGGGTAGCCTTTTGTTTAATCTCTCTACGACTTCCCTTTAAATTTAATTTCATCACCCAGGTTTTTTTTCCCTTAACTAGGCCAATAAAGATGAGGCCCACTGGTTTTTCCTTGCTCCCACCGGTGGGGCCCGCAATACCGGTAGAGGATAAACCAAAGGTTGTTCCAAAGGCTTTTCGAACCCCTTGGGCCATCTTTTTTGCAACCTGGGGGCTTACCGCCCCATACCCCTTAATATCCTTGATTGGAACTCCTAAGTATTTCACTTTCGATTCATTACTGTAAGTCACCATCCCACCCATAAAATAGTCTGAGCTTCCTGGGACATCGGTGATGCAATCACAGATCAATCCGCCCGTACAGGATTCAGCGATCGAGAGGGTCCAGCCGTTTTGCCTTAAAATATCTCCGATGAGCTTTTCCATTTTCATACGAAAATTATCTTCTCCCCATACACTGCCCCTCTCCCCAAGGGTGGGAGAGTAAAATAAAATGAAATGATTTGAAGAACGATATTGGCATAGACTCCTGCGATGACATCATCCAGGACCACTCCATAACCTCCTCTGACCCTTTCCACCAGACGGATAGGCGGCGGTTTGAGGATGTCAAAAAACCGAAAAAGGATGAATCCAAGGATAACCGAAAGGGTCGTTTTGGGAATCCAGAGCATGGTCACGAAAAAACCCATGATCTCGTCGATGACGATTCTCGGATCATCTTTTTTTTCGAAAATAGCCCCGGCCTTTTCAGAAACCCAGACCGACAAAAAGAAAAAACCGGCGAGGGTGATTTCATAAAGAAGGAAAGGAATCTCCGAAAGGAAGTAATAAATGGGGATAGCGAGGAGAGTTCCAAAAGTCCCTGGGGCGAAGGGGAAGTAACCAACCCCAAGGCCAGTGGCAAGGATGAGGATAAAACGATTATTCATAAGGGTTCAAGGATTCGAGGGTTCAGGAATTCGTGCGAAAACAAATGAAATAGGAGACCATGGGAACCCTCGAACGCAAGTCTGCTGTAATCCTTTCATTACATTCTGACAACGATTCCTTTTTCTCTTAGATATGATTTCACCTGAGGGATCGAATATTCTCGATAATGAAAGATAGAGGCTGCCAGAACTGCACTCGCCTTTCCAAATGCAAGTCCTTCATAAAGATGTTCCAGTGTACCAACACCCCCTGAAGCAATGACCGGAATATCCACGCTTTCTGAAATGGTCCGGGTCAATTCAATGTCATAACCATCCTTTGTTCCATCCCGATCCATGCTGGTCAGCAGGATTTCTCCAGCCCCTAATGCTGTCACCTCCCTCGCCCACGCCACTGCGTCGATTCCCGTTGGAACTCTGCCTCCGTGTGTATAAACCTCCCACCCGTGTCCTCTTCTCTTGGCATCAATGGCAACGACAATACACTGGCTTCCAAAGCGCATGGAGGCTCTTTTTACAAAGGAGGGATCTTTAACGGCGGCCGTGTTGACAGAAACTTTATCAGCCCCTGCCTTCAGAAGTTTTCGGATATCCTCAAGCGTTCTCACCCCACCCCCCACTGTAAGGGGAATGAAGATCTCTTCGGCTGTCCTGTGAACAATGTCAATCAAGATCTCTCTCTTTTCATGGGATGCTGTAATATCAAGAAAAGCAATCTCATCTGCCCCCTGCTCATCATAGGCTTTTGCATTTTCTACCGGATCACCTGCGTCCTTCAAATTTACGAATTGGGTTCCCTTCACCACCCTTCCGTCTTTAACATCAAGACAAGGGATAATGCGTTTCGCTAACATGCCGCCATACTCCTAAAGCCTTCTGTTCCCCTTCTTTGCCAAGCGAATCGCTTCTTCCAAATGGATCGCCCCTGTGTAAAGAGCACGTCCAATAATGACCCCAACCACTCCATCATTCTCTAATTCCAAGAGATGTTCGATATCGTTATACGTTGAGACGCCTCCTGAAGCAATCACCGGAATGGATGTGGAGCGAGACAACTTCCGTGTGGATTCAACATTGACCCCTGTTCTCATTCCGTCTCTCTCAATATCCGTAAAGATGATGGCTGAAATGCCGATCTCTTCAAACTCTTTTGCGAGCTCACTCGCCGACACAGCGGTCTCCTCTTTCCAGCCTTCAACCATCACTTTGCCTCCTCTGGCATCGATTCCAAGGATGACCTGACCTGGAAATTTTTGACAGGCTTCCGTGAGCAAATGGTGATCTCGAAGGGCGGCGGTGCCAAGAATCACCCATCTAGCACCACATTGGATATAATGCTCTATCGTTGCAAGATCTCTGATCCCGCCGCCTATCTCCACGGGGATATGAACAGTGCGAAGGATTTCCTCGATCAAAGATTTATGAAAAGGCTTGCCGGTGACCGCTCCGTTGAGATCAACGAGATGGAGCCTCTCTGCCCCTTTTGACATCCAATGAGTCGCCATCTCAACAGGATGTTCAGAGTAGATGGTCTCTTGATCCATTCTTCCCTGAGAGAGCCTCACACATTTTCCATCTTTTATATCAAGGGCTGGAATGATGATCACTTCTTCTCCTCCAGTTCGGATAACCCTGGAAGTCTGCGCAATGCCTCATCCAATCCCACGCTTGCCAGTTCCTCTGCCGTGAGCCAGCGTGCTTTTCTTCGAAAAAAAGACCCCACCTTAAATAAATTCTCGCTTAGGGGCCTCTGGGTTTCATCCATCTTCCCTTTCCAAACCTCTTTTCCATCCTTAACGCGAAAAAGATGGAGATCGAAACCTACCGAGGCTGGCCGTTCCACACCCACAGAGGATCCGATCCTCTCTTCAAATCTGAAAATGAACCCGATGAAAACAAAATCACTACCCAGCTCCCGACCCAACTCGATCGAGAAGGCTTTAGGCTGTTCTTCGAAGCCTTTCTTCTCCACCTGCGTGAGACTCCCTTCCACTCTCTCTAAGGGGACGATCTGAAAACCTCCTTTGGCTTCCATCTTCTGATAGAGGAGCCTCGTCATCGTATTCTGAGCGTTTGGGAAAATCTCTCCTCTCAGAAAGACCGTCTTGCAAATCGGGCAGAAGGTTTCTTTCTCGGTAAAAAAGGGGAGGATGGCTAAGCGGGGTTTTTCCTCAGCAGATACTTCTGAGCCCCCCAGAAATATTAAACTGAATAAGAGAATGAGCAATCCACAACGAGGCGACCTCCAATTCATTTTTTCACTCCGATCTTTTTCGCGTCTTCTAAAAACTGCGCGATCCCTCTGTCCGTTAGGGGGTGTCTTGTCATCTGATCAAGAATGGCAGGCGGGATGGTCACAATCTCTGCACCCATACGAGCGGCTTCGATCACATGAATTGGATGTCTCACGCTGGCGACGATGATGCGTGTCTTAATCTCGTCATAATTGGCATAGATTTCCCTGATCTGCTGGATCAATTCAAGTCCATTGAAGCTGATGTCATCGAGCCTTCCGAGAAAAGGACAGATGTAGGTTGCCCCAGCCTTCGCAGCCAGAATGGCTTGGCTTGCAGAAAAAAGCAAGGTGACATTCGTTTGAATCCCTTCTGAGGATAAGATTTTCACTGCCTTCAATCCCTCTTGATTCATAGGGATCTTGATGACCATCTGATCGCCCCAGGTCGCAAGGATTCTGGCTTCCTTGACGATCTCATCACAGGTGAGGCCCGTGACCTCTACATTGACCGGTCCGTTGACCTCCTTTGAGATCTTGCGGATCAGCGATTCCGCTGGTTCCCCCTCCTTTGCAAGAAGGGTCGGATTGGTCGTCACCCCATCGACCAGACCGAGGGCCTTCGCCTTTTTGATTTCATCGAGATTGGCTGTATCAATAAAGATTTTCACGTTCCGTTCTCCTCCCCTCTATCAAATTATCGCAAAGGGCAAAGCGTAAAGCCCATCGCGAAATATCATGGATCACGATGTCCCATGCCTGCCTTCGGTAGGCAGGCGCTCTGCGTTATGTAGTTTATGTGATTCCCCATCCTCTGACCAGGTCGTGGATGGCTTTGGTCTGACGGAGAAGGTCTTCCATCTCCTGGAGAGGAATCATGCTTGAAGCATCGCAGAGTGCTTCTGCCGGTCTGGGATGGGTTTCGAGAAAAAGGCCATTACAACCCACGGCCATGGCCGCCCGGGAGAGATGGGGAACAAATTGTGGGCTTCCGCCTCGTGGGTCTTCGCTCGGAATACCATAATTCCTGACGATATGTGTCGCATCAAAGATGACCGGACATCCAATTCCCTGCATGATGGGAATAGCGCAGAAATCTGAGATCAATTTGTTATATCCGAAGCAGGTTCCCCTCTCCGTCAGAAGAACCTGCTGGTTTCCCGTACTGTGGATCTTCTTAACCGCACTGACCATATTTTCAGGAGCGATAAACTGCCCCTTCTTAATGTTAATCACCTTTCCTGATTCTCCCGCTTTAAGAAGAAGACTGGTCTGCTGACAGAGGAAGGCAGGAATCTGGATCACATCCAAAACTTCCTTTGCCAGATCCACATCTTCCATTCGATGTACATCGGAAAGAACCGGTAACCCTGTCCTCTCCTTTACCTTTCTGAGGATTTTCAATCCCTCTTCCAAACCCGGACCTTTATAAGACCTCTCTGAACCTCGATTATCTTTCTCATAAGAAGCTTTGAAGATTAAAGGGATTTCCAATTTAGCACAGAGGGTTTTCAACGCCTGGGCAATCTCAAGGACGATGGCTTCTCCTTCAATAACACAAGGACCCGCGATGAGCACTAAAGGGTTCCCCTTCCCGATCCGAACTTCTCCTACTTTCACCTCATTCATGGATGGCTCCTTCAAAATGAATCCGTCATGCTGAATTGATCTCGGCCTCTCTCTTCTTTTTATACAAAAGATCTCTAATCAAGCTCGGGATGACCATTGAAAATCAGCTTTGCAAAGTTTTCCAAAATCTTTAACCCTTTCTTCTGGCTTTTCTCCGGATGGAATTGGGTCGCAAAGAGATGATCCTTCCAGATGCTCGAAGCAAATGGAATACCATAGTGCGTGATGGTTGCGATCCAACTATCTTCTTCGGGAAGAACGTAGTAAGAGTGGACGAAGTAAAAGAAATCTCCATGATTGATTCCTTGCAGGAGAGGAGCCTCTTTCTTTTTTTCAATGGCATTCCACCCCATGTGGGGGACCTTATGCTCCGAATCAGGTTGAAATCTTACCACCCTCCCTTTGATCAAGTCCAGTCCTCTTCGATGGCCAAACTCCTCGCTCTCTGAAAAAAGAATCTGGAGACCGAGACAGATGCCGAGATAAGGTTTCCCCTTCTCAACGGCTCGAAGAATGGGATCAATCAGACGATATTTCTCCAGATTCTCCATGCAGTCTCCAAAAGCTCCCACTCCGGGCAGAACAATGGCTGAAGCATCTTCAATCTCCCGTTTGTTATGGGTCACACTGGCTTCAAATCCCACTCGTTCAAAGCCCTTTTGAACACTTCGGAGATTTCCCATCCCGTAATCGAGGATAACAATCTTGGGTTTCATGGCTCAAAATGAAAAGGTTAAAGAAATCCAGCCTGCCTTCAGGCTGGCAGGGACTCCTGGGTTCCTGTCAAAAAAACTATGTTTATAACCAATCTCTCTTGGACTTCCCTTACAAAACTCCTTTCGTCGAGGGAATTCCTGTGGCTCGCTGATCAATTGAAACCGCTTCTCTTAATGCCCGACCCAGTCCTTTAAAAACAGACTCGATCATATGATGGCTATTTCGGCCGTAAAGGAGGTTAATATGAAGCGTCATCTTGACGTGATTGGTCAAGGCTCTCATGAATTCTTCAACCAGCTCAGGATCAAAGGTCCCGATCTTGGACCGCTTAAGCTTCATATGGTAAACCAGGCAGGGTCTCATGGAGAGGTCCAGAGCAACAGAGGTCAAGGTCTCATCCATCGGAACCAAACCCAATCCGTAACGCCAAATTCCCTTCCCTTCTCCCAATGCTTTTCGAATTCCCTCTCCTAAACAGATTCCCACGTCCTCGACCGTGTGGTGGGCATCCACCTGGAGATCTCCCTTTGCATTCAGGAAAAGGTCTATTTTGCTGTGATAAGCCATCAGGCTGAGCATGTGATCAAAAAAAGGAATACCCGTTTGGACCGAATGTTTCCCTGTGCCATCCAGATCGATTCTCAAATGGATTTCGGTCTCTTTCGTCTTCCGCTTCACCTCTGCCTGCCGATGGTTCTTCATGGTATCTCCCAGTTTTAAGGGTCTCCCTTCATCTGTCCCTCTCCAGGCGATCGCCTGGAGAGGGGTTATGTTAGACCCTACGGTTTTGAGGCTGGCCCCTTCATCATTTCCCCTTCCAGGTTATTTCATCCTCAACGCCATGGATTGGTAATGCCCTTCAAGGCCTTCCCATTCTGTAAATCTCTTTACATCCCCTTCAAATCGTCTCAACGCCTTTTGGGTAAACTGTATCCGGTGGAATTTCTTTTGAAAATCTTCCACGCCAAGGGCAGATGCATATCGTGCAGTCCCTGCCGTGGGAAGAATATGGTTGGGTCCTGCCAGGTAGTCTCCGATGGCTTCGGGAGCATAGGATCCCAGAAAGACCGCTCCTGCATGCCTAACGAATGTGGAGAGATGGCGAGGATTTTTCACACACAACTCTAGGTGTTCTGGAGCAATCCGGTTTGCGAGTTCAATCGCTTGGGAGAGGTTCTCGACGATCAAGATGGCTCCTCTCTCTTGCAGGCTTTTTCGTGCAATGCTCTCTCGCTTCAGAGTCAAGAGTTGTTTGGCCACCTCTTCGGCCACTTTTTTCCCAAAAGATTCGGAAGGCGTGATCAGAATAGAAACCGCTCTCTCATCATGCTCTGCTTGGGAAAGGAGATCGGCTGCTACAAAGGCTGGAGGGAGCCTGCCATCCGAAATGATGACGATTTCACTCGGTCCAGCGACCATATCGATATCCACTGCACCGTAAACCAATCGCTTGGCCAGAGAAACATACCGATTTCCTGGACCGACAATCTTATCCACTTTGGGAATTGTTCTCGTTCCATAGGCCAGGGCTCCAATCGCCTGAACTCCCCCGATCCGAAAGATTCTGTCTACTCCTGAAAGATTGGCGGCTACGAGCACAGCAGGGCTCAGGCCTTCAGGGTGAGGAGGCGTGGTGATGATGATCTCTTTTACCCCTGCTACTTTTGCCGGGAGGGCAGCCATCAACACCGTGGAGGGATAGGAGGCTTTTCCTCCTGGAACATAGATGCCCGCCTTTTCGAGAGGCTTGACTACCTGCTCGATTCGAATACCCTTTTCAACCCATCTGACAGTCGTCCTTCTCTTCGAAAGTTGATGGAATCGTCGTATGCGCTGACAGGCTTTCTTTAGGGTCTTGAGGAAATCAAGGGGAAGTTGCCGGTAGGCCTCCTTTATCTCCTTCTTCTCTACCTCGATTTGAGAGGGATGGAGCCGAACCTTGTCGAAACGTTCGGTGTAGTCAAGAAGAGCCTCATCTCCCCTCTTTTTCACCTCTCGAAGGATGGACTGGACCTTTGCTTCCACCTGAGGAGATTCGTTGCCCCTCCTCTTCTCTATTTCCAGAAGATATCGTTCATACTCCTCCTCTCCGATCCTCAACGTTCTCATAAAAAGCCTCTTTAATTCTTAAACGCTACTCCCCTTCTTTAACTCTCTTGATATTGGCTCCGAGCTTAGCCAATTTTTTATCAAGTCCTTCATAACCCCGATCCAGATGATAGACCCTTGAAATCTCTGTAATGCCATCCGCAGCAAGACCAGCCAAAACAAGAGAAGCGCTCGCCCTCAGGTCGGTGGCCATCACCTGGGCTCCACTTAAACTTTCCACCCCCTGGATAATCGCTGTGTTTCCCTGAATCCTTATATCTGCCCCCATTCGTTGAAGCTCGTTGACATGGATGAAACGATTTTCAAAGATCGTCTCTGTGATAATGCTTAACCCTCTGGAAAGGGACATCAGCGTCATAAACTGAGCCTGCATATCTGTGGGAAATCCGGGATAGGGTTGTGTCTTCACGTCAACGCTCCGAATCCTTCGATTTCCCACGACGGTCACTTCGTTGCCTTCGGGGTCAATCTCCATCCCTGCCTCTCTCAATTTATGAATCACCGCCTCCATATGATGAACGGGGCAATGAAGGAGTCTGATGTTCCCACGGGTCACTCCAGCCGCCACCATTAAGGTTCCCGCCTCAATCCGGTCAGGGATGATCGTATGCTCAGTGGGTTGAAGGGACTCCACCCCTTCAATTTGGATCACCCCTGTTCCAGCCCCTTCGATCCTTGCCCCCATCTTATTTAAAAAATTGGCTAAATCCACTACCTCTGGCTCCATCGCTGCATTTTGTAAAATGGTCTTACCCTTCGCCAGAGTAGCAGCCATCATCAGGTTCTCAGTTCCTGTGACAGTCACCGTATCGAAAGAAATAGTGGCCCCTTTTAAACGATCCGCTTTCGCCTCCACATATCCCCTTCGGAGATCAATTTTCGCTCCCATGGCTTCCAGTCCCAAGAGATGGAGGTTGATAGGCCTTGCACCGATCGCACATCCTCCCGGAAGAGAGACGCGCGCTTTTCTCATCCTCGCCACAAGCGGACCTAAAACAAGAATCGAGGCTCTCATCGTTTTTACTAAATCGTAAGGGGCCTCTTCGTTTGTAACGTCTGTAGCGTCGATACAATAGACGCCATCTTCCTCGCGAATCTTAACGCCAAGGTTCTTTAAAACTTTTCCAATGGTCAGGATATCCCGCAATTTGGGGACATTGTGGAGGCGGTTTTCTCCTTCTGTTAACAGGGAAGCCGCAAAAATGGGAAGAGAGGAATTTTTTGAACCGCTTACCTCTGCATCGCCGATCAGACGTTCGCCTCCTCGAATTACAAGTTTATCCATCTTTTAACCTCAACCTCTCAGGTCATCTCCACGAAAGGAAATCAGAAGTCTCGGAATATCTGGAGGAAGAACCAACGGTTTCGTCTGATTTTCTGATCTCCCGATACTCTGCTCTCTGATCCCTCAATCACCTGAGAATCATCAGCCCATTGCCTCGAATGGATTTACCTTCGTTGTGCCTTCACCACCCTCTCCATTCCTGCGAGGTCTCTCACGATTCCGATCTCGCCAAAGGAACTTACCTTCTCCATCAATTCAGAAACCCTTCTGGCCTGGGTATGACCCACCTCGAGAAGAAGCCATCCTCCTCTTTTCAGATAGGATGGAATTTGTGGGATAACTCTTCTATAAAACTCTAAACCATTCCTGCCTCCCTGCAAAGCGATGATCGGTTCATGCTGCCTTACCTCTCTCGGGAGACCTTCCATCTCTTCCTCAGAAAGATAAGGAGGATTTGATAAGATGAGATCAAACACTTCTCCTTGACGAAAAGGAGACAGAAGGTCTCCTCTGACAAACCCGATCAGATGGGATACTTCTGCTCGCTTCGCATTCTCTCTGGCAACTTCGAGCGCCTCCATGGAAAGATCGGTTGCGGTCATACAAAGAACGGGTAACTCTTTGGCAAGGGCGATCGCAATGGCTCCGCTTCCCGTACCCAATTCTAAAACAGAAGGTATCTTTAGGGAAGAAATTTTTATAAGGATCGAAAGAGCCTCTTCAACCAGATGCTCTGTCTCGGGTCTGGGGATCAAAACCCTTGGGTCCACCTTCAGGTCGATAGACCAGAATTCCTGGCGTCCTAAAATATATTGGAGGGGCTCCCCTGAAACGCGCCTTTGGACAAACGCCTCCCATCTCTCTTCGGTTTCCTTCTCCATCGGTTCATGAAGGTGGATATAAAGCTGTTCCTTGCTGAGGCCTATGGAGTGAGCCAGTAGAAGTTCTGCGTTTAACCGGGGATTCTCAATCCGTCTTTCTTCGAAATAATGAGTCGCCCAGTTCAAAGCTTCAAGAACGGTCATGGTCTTTCTTAAAGGGTCCATGGGGTCCAGGGTTCCAGTTTTCTCCTTAAACCATCCACTTTTACTTGACCTCCCGAACCCTCGACTCCTTGAACCCTATTCCTTACCCTTTGAGCGCTTCTGCCTGATAGTAGGTGATCAAGGCATCGATGATTTCATCGAGCTCCCCATCCAGAACTTCATTTAATCGATAAAGGGTCAATCCAATTCGGTGATCGGTGACCCTTCCCTGCGGAAAGTTATAAGTCCGAATGCGTTCGCTACGCTCTCCGGTGCCGACTTGGTTCTTTCGCTTCTCGGAAATCTCTTTTTCCTTCTCCTGTTTCGCCTGATCGAGCAGTCTCGCTCTCAGAATTTTCAAAGCCTTTGCTTTGTTCTTATGCTGGGACTTCTCATCCTGACAGGTGACTACCAAATTGGTGGGAAGATGGGTGATTCGAACCGCTGAATCTGTAGTGTTGACGCTCTGTCCACCTGGTCCGGATGAGCGGAAAATGTCAATTCGGAGGTCATTCGGATCAATTTCCACGTCCACCTCCTCGGCTTCTGGAAGGATGGCCACTGTGACGGTGGAGGTATGAATTCGGCCTTGAGATTCTGTCACAGGAACTCTCTGAACGCGGTGAACCCCACTTTCATATTTTAATCGGCTGTAAACCCCCTTCCCTTCGATAAGGGCAATCACTTCTTTCAGTCCCCCTACCCCTGTATAACTCTGGCTCATAATCTCCATGTGCCAGCGGTTTTTCTCTGCATACTTTCCATACATCCTAAATAGATCCGAAGCAAAAAGCCCTGCTTCATCCCCCCCGGTTCCCGCCCGAATCTCCAGGAGGATATTCTTTTCATCATTCGGGTCTTTTGGAAGGATGGCCAAACGAAGATCCTTTTCTGTTTTTTCCTTTTCTTCTGTCAGTCGTCGAAGATCTTCTTTGATCATCTCTTTCATTTCTTCATCTTCGTCTCCTTCGAGAAGTTGACGGTTTTCCTTTATTTCGGCATCCAGCTTCTTCAGCTTCCGATAAAGATCCACCACTTTGCCAAGTTCTGCATACTCTTTGGCCACCTTCTGAAGTTCCAACGGCTGGTTGATCACCTCGGGTTGGGTCAGGAGGTTTGAAAGCATTTCATAGCGTTGTTCGACTTCCTCTAATCTCTCAAACATCATTGTTTCCTTTTACGCTCACAGCTCATCTCAAAGTGCCTATATCTTAAGAGCTCTCCATGCGAAAAGACCTCTTGTTCCATCATGACCTCAGGGAGGAGGGGTGAAGAGGCCATGATCCCTGAACGAGGTTGTTAGGAATATTTCTTCTCCATCTCCAGAACCTCCTGCAGCGCCGCAAGAGCGACTTCAATCTGGGGTTCGGTCGGCTCTCGAGCGGTGAGTTTCTGGAGCCACAGGCCAGGCTGGATGAGAAACTGCATGCCTCTTTGATTTCGTTTTCGATCCGCAAACCGAATGATCTCGTAAGAGAGTCCAGCAATTAAAGGGATGAAGACCACTCGGGACGCTACTTTGTATTCAAAAGGGAGCTGATGGGGAATGAGTGCAAAGAGAAGGATGCTCACCACCATCACGATGAGGAGAAAGTTCGTGCCACACCTGGGATGGAGGCAACTGAAGCTTTTGACCTGTTCAACCCTCAACGGCTCCCCTGCCTCATAGGCAAAAATTGACTTATGCTCTGCACCATGATACTGAAAGACCCTTTCGATCTCTTTTAACAGAGAGATGATCCGGATATAAAGGAGAAAGATGGCCAGTCGGAAGAGGCCGTCCACCACATTGAAGAGGATTCCACTCGAAGAGAGAATAGGAAAACACCATTTCAATCCTTTCGTTAAAAAGAGAGGCACAAGAAAGAAGAGAAAAATGCCGAAGCCGAGGGCCAAGATCAACGTGAGGCTCATGGCCCAAGGGGTAATTTCCTTCTGGCTTTCCTCTTCTGAAAGAACTTGATTGGCTGAAAAATGGAGCGCTCGAATCCCGAGCGAAAGGGCAGAGACAAGCATCAGGATTCCTCGGACCAGGGGAATTTTATTTAACCAGGACGTTTCGGAGAAGAAGGTCAATCGCTCCTTTTTGATCATGATCTCCCCGTGAGGTTTTCGAACGGCAATGGCCATCGCGTGAGGGGACCTCATCATCACACCTTCAATGACCGCCTGACCTCCGACTCGAATCGGGTCTTTCTCTTTTGGGGAGAGAATACGACTGCAAGAGAAAGGTCCCGGAGGGGGGATATTTCTCCCTAAAGACATCATTCTCCTCCGAATCCACTAATGATGTGGATGAGCTGATGTGGTCAAGGGTTGGGTAGGAAGGGATAGAAGCGTCTGAGAGGGAGACTTCTGTCTCCTGTCAGAGAGGGTCTTGGAACAATCAACATCGAAACTGAAAGGTTTATTCTTTCTTTTCAACGGCCTCTCCGTATTTCTTTCTAAACCGTTCAATCCGGCCAGCCGAGTCCACAAATTTCTGTTTCCCCGTGTAGAAGGGATGGCAATTGGAACAGATCTCCACATGGATCTCTTTCTGTACGCTCTGAGTTTCGAACATTGCTCCACAGGCACATTTGATGATGGCATCATAAACCTTTGGGTGAATATCCTTTTTCATCTCGAATGCCTCCTGCAATTATTTAACTGATTTGATATCGATTTTCAACCTTTTCCCCAAGGGTTGACAGGAATTACTGATTCATCGAATCGAGAAATTCTCTATTATTTTTTGTGGCCTGCATCTTCTCAAGCAAAAACTCCATGCTGTCAACAGAGTTCATCGGTTGAAGCACTTTTCTCAAAAGCCAGATCCGGTTCAGATCATTCGGAGGGATCAGGAGCTCTTCTTTTCGGGTACCGGATCGCTGAATGTCAATAGAGGGAAAGACCCTTCGATCCACCAGTCGTCGATCCAGATGAATTTCCATGTTTCCCGTTCCTTTAAATTCTTCAAAGATGACCTCATCCATTCGGCTACCCGTATCGATCAAGGCTGTGCCGATGACCGTAAGGCTGCCCCCTTCTTCCACATTTCTGGCTGCTCCAAAGAACCGCTTCGGTTTTTGAAGGGCATTGGCATCGATTCCACCTGAGAGCACCTTACCGCTGGGAGGAACGACGGTATTGTAAGCCCTTGCCAGACGGGTAATACTGTCTAGGAGGATCACAACGTCCTTCTGATGTTCCACCAATCGCTTTGCCTTTTCAATGACCATCTCTGCCACCTGTACATGTCGCTGGGCTGGTTCGTCAAAGGTGGAGCTAATCACTTCGGCATCCACCGAACGTTCCATATCGGTCACTTCCTCAGGTCGTTCGTCGATGAGGAGAACGATGAGGGTGATCTCTTTATGATTTTTGGTGATGCTGTGGGCAATCGTCTGGAGAAGCATGGTTTTCCCTGTCCGGGGAGCAGCCACAATGAGACCTCTCTGCCCTTTTCCGATGGGGGTGAGAAGGTCCATGACACGGGCGGAGTAATTTTGACTATCTCCTTCCACCTCCAGGCATATCTTTTCCTGGGGATAGAGAGGGGTCAGATTGTCAAAGAGGATCTTATCCCGCGCCACCTCGGGGTCTTCGTAATTGACCATCTCGACCTTCAACATGGCAAAATATCTCTCTGTGTCTTTGGGAGGACGGATCTGGCCCGAGACGGTATCACCTGTTCGCAAGTTGAATCGACGGATCTGAGAGGGTGAGATATAGATGTCGTCCGGCCCAGGGAGATAGTTGTAATCGGGGGCCCTTAAAAACCCAAACCCGTCGGGCAGAATTTCGAGCACCCCTTCCCCGAAGATCAAGCCATTCTTTTCTGTCTGGGCCTGGAGAATAGCGAAGATGAGGTCTTGTTTCCTCATTCCGCTTGCTCCTTCCACATTGAGTTCTCTTGCGATCTTCGTCAGTTCGTTAATTTTCTTCTTTTTTAAATCTTTAATGTTCATGGCCTTCCCTTTCTCCTCCCTTTTAATCTTGATAAAAAACCCTTAGCCTTTTAAGCCTTCGAAAAACGCAACGGCTTGACTTTTTTGAACGGATTGGATAGGACCGATGATCTCTCGTTTTTTCGAACGAGAAGATTCTTAAGTTCCTGAAAGACCTCTCGAACGCATGTTCGGGTCTGTTTGAGAGAACCCTCATTGGGGATCACGAAATCTGCAACCTTTACCTTTTTTTCGATATCCCACTGGGACGAAAGGATGCGCCGAGCCTCCTCTTCCTTCAATCCTGCCCTCTTCTTAAGCCTTCTGATCTGCTGTGTTTCCTTGGAGGTGACGACCACAACCCGATCCATCTCTCGATGAAAACCTGTCTCGACCAGGAGGGGCACGTCGAAAATGATAATGGCCTGGGGATCCTTCCGTGCAATCTCCCTGGCTTTCTTCATCATCTCTCGTCGAATCCGGGGATGGAGGATGTCATTCAACAACCTTCTTTTCCTGCGATTTGTAAAGACAAGGTTCGCCAATTGGCTTCGATCAATGGTTCCATTCTTCTGCAGAATCGTTCTTCCAAAGACACGGAGGAGTTCTTTCCAAGCAGGAGAGCGGGGTTGAATCAATTCCCTGCCTATTTGATCAGCATCGATGAGATAAGCTCCCTCCTCTTCGAACATTTTGGAGACCGTTGTTTTTCCACTACCCACTCCCCCTGTGACTCCAACGGTCAGCATCCCTCTCCTTTTGTTTTTAAATTGATCGGTTACGGCCACGAAGCCCGTTTTGTTTAATGTAAGACGGCTATGTCAAATGCCTGAACCGAAGAGCGTAACCCAATAACGGTACGGATATCGTCACCGTCGCCTTTTAAGAAACTCCACTTAAATGTCGAGTCGTTGGACGAAGAGAGCGTTTTCTTCAATGAAGTGACGACGCTGTTCCACTTCATCTCCCATTAAGATGCTAAACGTTTCATCAGCCTCAATCGCATCCTCCACTCTGACTTTGAGAAGGGTCCGCTTTTCTGGATTCATGGTCGTCTCCCAGAGCTGTTGGGGGTTCATTTCTCCTAACCCCTTATACCGTTGGATCGTTAGCCCTTCCCTTCCCAGATGATCCAAGGAGCGAAGAAGTTCCTCCATTCTCTCAATTCGGATCTCTTTCCCCTTTTCGGTGAGTAGGTAAGGAGGTGGAGCGATTTCTTGAATCTCTTGATACACCTGGAAAAGATTCCGGTATTCTACGGAGGCGATCAGGTCCCATTGAACACGGCAACGGTGACTCTTTCCGCCATTCGATTCCTGGACCTCGAATCCATAAAGATTATACTCTTCATCCCGGTAGAGATCGAAAACCTCAAACCCGCTCTTCCTCAGATGTTTTTGGAGATCCGCGATCTTTCCTTTCTCCTCAAAGGTGGTCTTGCTTCGTATTTCCCGTTCCAAGAGGATGTTCAGAAGGGACTGCGGGATTCCCTTCTTTTGAAGTCTCTGGGTCAGGTCATGAAGAAGAAAGATTTTCTCAAGCAGGGAGGCCAGTTTCTTATCGGCCAGTTTCTTTTTCGTTTTTTCTACGGTCACCTCGCTTTTGGCAATGGCTCGGTTCATCAGGTAGCGATTAAACTCTTCTTCATTCTTGATGTAGATCTCATTTTTACCTTCCATCACTTTGAACAGGGGAGGCTGAGCAATATAGAGATATCCTTTCTCGATCACTTCCGGCATTTGGCGGTAGAAGAAGGTCAGAAGGAGAGTGCGGATATGCGATCCATCCACATCGGCATCGGTCATGATAATAATGCGATGGTAACGAATCCGATGAATATCATAATCGTCCTTGCCGATGCCTGCCCCCAATGCGGAGATAAGAACCCGGATCTCCTCGTTCGCCAGCATTTTATCAAACCGTGCCTTCTCAACATTGAGGATCTTTCCTTTGATCGGGAGAATGGCTTGCGTTGCACGATCCCGTCCTTGTTTAGCGGAACCTCCTGCCGAATCTCCTTCCACGATGAAAATTTCACTCCGGGCGGGGTCCTTCTCTTGGCAGTCTGCAAGTTTCCCGGGGAGGGAATCGGATTCAAGGCTCCCCTTTTTACGGCTTAACTCCCGGGCCCTTCGGGCCGCTTCTCTCGCCCGGGCTGACTCGATCACTTTATTAATGATTTTCCTGGCGATGGAGGGATTTTCCTCAAAGAAACTGCTCAGTTTTTCATTCACCAAAGCTTCAACCAATCCCTTGACTTCACTGTTTCCCAATTTTGTTTTGGTCTGTCCCTCAAACTGGGGTTGTGGAATTTTGACGCTGATGACGCCAGCTAAACCCTCACGGGTATCCTCTCCTGTAATCGCTTCTTTCACACCCTTTAGCAGATTTGCACTCGTTGCATATTGATTGATGGTGCGCGTTAAGGCCGTCTTAAATCCGACGAGATGGGTTCCTCCCTCGTGGGTATTGATATTATTCGCGAAGGAGAAGAGGTTCTCGGCATACCCATCGTTGTATTGAAAAGCGATTTCCACCTCGATTCCGTTCTTCACCCCCTGGATGTAAATGGGCTTGGGATGGATACAATTCTTGTTCTTATTGAGGTACTCAATGAAAGAAAGGATTCCCCCTTTGTAATAAAAGTCATGTCGCTTTCCGGACCGTTCATCCTCGATGCTGATGGATAATCCCTTATTTAAAAAGGCCAGTTCCCTTAACCTCTGAGAGAGCAGTTCAAAGCTGAACTGAACGGTCTCAAAAATCTCTGGATCTGCCTTAAAGCGAACTTGTGTCCCTGTGTGTTTGGTCTTTCCGGTCACCTCCAATTTTGTCTTGGCTTCTCCTCTCTCATAAACTTGATGGTAGATCTTGCCCTCTCGTCTGATTTCAAGATCGATATACTCTGAAAGGGCATTAACCACAGAGAGTCCAACCCCATGCAGGCCTCCAGAAATTTTATAACTCCTGTTATCAAATTTTCCTCCAGAGTGAAGCTTCGTCATGACGACTTCAACGGCCGGCCGATTCTCCTTCTCATGAATATCCACAGGGATGCCACGGCCATTATCCCGGACGGTCACACTCTGATCGATGTGAATGATGACTTCGATCTTATCACAATACCCGGCTAAGGCCTCATCGATACTGTTATCCACCAGTTCATGAACAAGATGGTGAAGCCCTTCCACCCCAGTATTGCCAATGTACATGGCAGGTCTTTTGCGAACGGCTGAGAGCCCTTCCAAGACTTTTATCTGTTCTGCTGTATATTGTTCAGACATCTCCTTCATCCATGCTCCTTTAAAAGATCGTTCAGTTCTCTTGATTTGAATTCCATCTCCAGGAAGGAATTTCAGGACGGACCAATCAGGATCATTAAGGGGTCCTTTAAATCCTCATCGGCATGATGATGGAAAGTTGTTGAGATAAGGAAGGAGAAAGATCGGGTCGAAGGATTCCTGGACTTCCTTCATCTTTTAGTTCCATCACGACCTCTTCGGAATCGAAGGATTGAAGTGCTTCCATGAGATACCGTGCATTAAAATTGATCTCCATCGGTGCTCCCTGATATTGAATATCAATTTCCTCTTTCGCGTCCCCATAATCCTGGTGGTTTGAAGAGAGTTCCATGAAATTCGGTTGAATCGAGAGCTTCACCCCCTCTGCCCGCTCGCTGATCATGGTTGAAACCCGTTTAAGAGACTGATAGAAGGGTTCTTTCCCGATCTTCATTGTTTTGTCATTCTGTTTTGGAATGACTTGGTCATACTCCGGAAACTCCCCTTCAATTAATCGGATGACCATTAATGACCGTTCCCATTTTAAGAAGGCATGGGTATTGTCCACGTAGATATTCATCTCCCCTTCCCCTTCTTTGTCTCCCAATACCTTTTTGATTTCTAAAACGCCCTTTTTAGGAATAATCACTCCTTTTTCGACACCACGAATCATCTGACCTTCTCGCTCGATGAGAGAGAGGCGGTGTCCGTCAGTGGCTACCATCCGGAGAATCTCCTTTCCTCCGGACCGTTGTTGAGTGAGCAGGATGCCGTGAAGATGGTAACGGGATTCTTCATTTGAGGCGGCAAAGGCGGTCTTCTCAATCATTTCTTTAAAAAGGGTCGTGGGAATTTTTGAGAAAGCCTTTTCTTGAAAGGAAGGGAGAGAGGGATAATCATCAGGATCAAGACCTGCGAGATTAAAGAGAGATTTTCCACATTTCAGTTGAATCCAATGATTCTCCTTTTTAGTAATCTGGATCGTTTGTTCAGGGAGTTCTCGAACAATTTCAAACAATTTTTTTGAAGAGACAGAAGCCCTTCCCTCTTCATGGACGATTCCCGTCAGGGCTTCTTGGACGCCTGTTTGTAGATCGGTTCCTGTTAAAAAGAGAGTGTTTTGTTTCCATTCTAAATAGATGTGGGAAAGGATAGGAAGGGTTGTTTTTCTCCCGGCAATTCCCTGCATGAGATTTAACCCTTTAAGGAACTCTCTCTTTTCAATTTCCAGGTGGGCCATCTTTTCCTCCTATGAAATAGTATCTTACTTTCTAATTCCTCATCATCTTCAAAGGCTGTGGAAATGTAGAAATGAAAAGAAACTGATGAAAAAGATAGAAGGATAGGATGTCTAAACCTTCTAAGAAAAGATAGGGGAATTGAACATCTAAAATTCCTTTTTTGGCAACCTTCATGTTTTCCACAGTCTTTCAACGCGATTTATGATTTAATTCGACCTTGAAGATGGAGGATCATCTCTTTAAACGATGGATCCTGGGACATCTTCTCCTCCACTTTTTTTACAGAATGTAAAACCGTGGAGTGGTCTTTCCCTCCAAATTTTTCTCCAATTTCAATCAAAGAGGAATCGGTGAATTTGCGAGAAAGGTAGATCGCAATTTGACGAGGGACGACCAGCCCTTTATTTTTGCGTTTCACCTTAAAATCTGAAACTTTAATATTAAAATAACTTGCAACCACTTTCTGAATGGCGTCGATGGAGATTAATTCTTCTTTGGGTTTAATGATGTTTTTTAAAACATCCTTTGCCATTTGAAGGTCAATGGGAGTTTTCGATAAAGAGGCAAAGGCTCCAATCCTAATGAGACATCCTTCCAACATACGGATATTCGAATCAATTTGGGAGGCCAAAAAAAAGGCCACATCATTCGGAAGATGGATCTTTTCATTCTCTGCTTTCTTGCGAAGAATGGCCACTTTCGTTTCAATATCGGGTGGCTGGATATCGGCAATGAGTCCCCACTCAAAGCGGGAACGAAGTCTTTCTTCAAAATTTGGGATATCTTTAGGAAATTTATCACTCGTCACCACGATCTGTTTTCTTGCTTCATAAAGAGAGTTGAACGTATGAAAAAATTCTGCCTGAGTTCTTTCTTTACCCGCAATGAACTGAATGTCATCGATCAGTAGAATGTCCATACGTCGATATTTATTTCGAAATTCTTCCATTTTTTCAAAACGGATGGAATTGATCATTTCGTTCGTAAATTCTTCAGCAGAGGTGTAACAGATCTTTTTAAAATCTGGAAAAATTCGGTGTTCAAAGAGGTGATTGCCGATGGCGTGGAGGAGATGGGTCTTTCCCAATCCCACGCCTCCATAAATAAAAAGAGGATTATAATTTTTTGCAGGAAGGTTTGCAACCGCTAAGCAGGCTGCATGGGCAAACTGATTACTCGCGCCGACCACAAAATTGTCAAAAGTATATTTGGGATTGAAGGGAAGTTTGATCGTGGAAAGGTGAGGTGGAGACAGTTGATTTTCCAAAGGGGAGAAAGGATCCTCTTTTTTTTCTATCTTACGAGAGGGGAGATCGTTTTTGATCTTAAAATGGATCTGATAGGATTTATGAGTCAAATTGGAGAAGGCTTCTTTGATTTGGTTTGAGTAATGCTCATGGATCCATTCCCTGAAGAAACGATTTGGGACTTCCATTTCAACCTTATCTCCCTCCAGGGAAAGAAGCTGAATAGGTTTGATCCAGATATCGAAATTCTGAGGACCAATTCTCTCTTTCAGAGTGTCGGTCACCTTGGACCACAGATCTTCCATGAGCTTGGCCTTAAGAACCGCAGGTGAAAAAAGAAGATGATTTATGGAATGGGCGGACCAGACCAAAAAAGGAAATATTAATCATTTTAATAGGTTATCAATCTCTTTTCACAACGTTTCCACAATTGTGGATAAATGAAATTACTCTTTATTGAGGGGAAATAATCTGCGGATAATAATAAAAATCTGTACCGATCTATCTTTAACTCTATTAAAAAAAAATTTCAAGTAAATTTTTTTCGGAAGCCTTTCACCTCTTTAAATTCGAAATAAGCTTCCTTCATTCCTTTTCGGCCAGCTTGGCTACCGCTACAACTCGTTCTCCTTCTTCGAGGCTGATTAATCTTACTCCCTGAGTGCTTCGGCCCTGAATTGGGATATCGGCAGCCTTTAGACGGATGATCTTCCCTTTATTAGAGATGATCATCAATTCGTCCTCATCAGTGATCGCTTTGACCCCGACCACATCCCCTGTTTTATTTGTCCTTTTGACGGTAAAGATCCCTGACCCCCCCCTATTCTGAATCCGATATTCAGAAGCAAGGGACCTCTTTCCATAACCATTTTCGGTCACTGTCAAGAGCGAGGTATGAGGTACGACCACCTCCATCCCAACCACCTCATCTCCCTTTGAGAGGCGAATGCCACGGATCCCTCGGGCCGTTCGACCCATTTCCCTGACCTGAGTTTCCGGGAAATGGATGGCTTTCCCCATCTTCGTTCCAATGAAGAGATAGCGTTGACCATCTGTCAATTTAGTTGAGATCAATTCATCGCCTTCCTCAAGGCTGAGCGCAATGATTCCTCCTGCCCTTGGATTGCTATAGGCTTCGAGGACCGTCTTTTTAATGGTCCCTTTCTTGGTCACAAAGGTGATGAATTTTCCGGGTGAGAAATCTTTGAGGGAAAGAATCGTGGTCACCTTCTCATCAGGGCCAAGATTGAGAAGGTTGATAATTGCCTTCCCTCTAGTCATCCGGCCCGCTTGAGGGATTTCATGAACCTTCTTCCAGTAGATTTTTCCAGCATCCGTAAAGAAGAGGAGGTAATCATGGGTGGAGGCAATGAAGAGATCCTCCACGAAATCCTCCTCCTTAACCTGAATTCCCACCTTCCCTTTTCCCCCGCGATGTTGGCTTCGGTAGAGACTAATGGGATTTCTCTTGATATATCCGGTATGGGTGATTGTAACGACCATATCCTCTTCGGCGATGAGGTCCTCAATTTTTAGCTCGGGAGCAACGTCTACAATTTCCGTCCTTCTTTCATCTCCATAGGTATCCCGGATCGCCACCAGTTCTTCTTTGATCACATTGAGCATTAATCGCTCACTGGCCAGAATATCTTTAAGACGGTTGATCAACTTGATTGTTTCTTCATACTCCTCGACAATCTTACGCTGTTCCAGATTAGTAAGACGCTGGAGCCGCATATCGAGAATCGCTTGGGCCTGCTCTTCAGAGAGAGCAAAACGATCCATGAGACGCTCTTTTGCTTCTTTCGGGGTTTTGGAAGCTTTGATGGTAGCGATGACGGCATCAATCTGATCAATCGCCTTTTTCAATCCCTCGAGGATATGAGCCCTCGCCTCTGCCTTCTTCAGTTCAAAAAGGGATCTTCGGGTCACCACTTCTCGCCGGTGCTGTAAGAAAAGATGGAGCATCTCCTTGAGGGAGAGAAGCTTGGGTTGATTCTGGTGAATGGCCAGAAGGATGATCCCGAAAGAGGTCTGCATCTGGGTGTTCTTAAATAGCTGATTAAGAATGACCTCAGGAACTTCATTTCGTTTTAGTTCAATGACCACTCGCATGCCTTCTCGATCCGATTCATCTCGTACGCTGGCAATCCCTTCGATCACTTTTTCTTGAATCAACTCTGCAATTCTTTCGATCAGTTTGGCTTTATTCGTCTGGTAGGGAAGTTCGGTGAGCACGATGCTTTCTCTCTCCCCTTTTCTATCCCGTTCGATGATCGCTCGGGCGCGAAGTTGAATGACCCCCTTCCCTGTTTCATAAGCGGATCGAATTCCTTCCCGTCCATAGATGAAACCCCCTGTCGGGAAGTCCGGACCTGGGATATGAGCCATTAACTCTTCCCAAGTAATCTCTGGATTGTCAATGAGTGCAATCAGACCATTTATCGTTTCCACCAGATTATGAGGAGGAATGTTGGTCGCCATTCCTACGGCGATCCCCGAGGAGCCATTCACAAGAAGGTTAGGAAATTTAGCAGGCAAAACTGACGGCTCAAGGAGTGAGTCGTCGTAATTGGGGACAAAGTCAACGGTCTCTTTATCAATATCGGCCAACAGCTCGCTGGCCAGTTTGGCCATACGGATCTCCGTATATCGCATCGCTGCAGGGGGGTCACCGTCAATGGAGCCAAAATTCCCCTGTCCATCAATCAGCGTATAGCGAAGAGAGAAATCCTGAGCCATTCGGACAATCGCATCATAGACAGCCATATCCCCATGAGGATGGTATTTACCAATCACATCACCGACGATTCGGGCCGATTTTTTATAGGGCTTGTCCCAGTCATTATTCAATTCGTTCATCGAATAGAGAATGCGTCGGTGGACCGGTTTGAGGCCATCTCGCACATCCGGAAGAGCCCTGCCGATGATTACGCTCATGGCGTAATCCATGTAGGACCTCTTCATTTCATCTTCAATATTGACTGGAATGGAAACCTGGTATTCGTTCATGGATTTCCCTAATACCCTTCAGTGTAATTCATTGCAAAACTTAATATATTTGAGGTTCATCTGTCAACAGAATTGCGGGCGGTCTTGACAATTTAGAAGAAATATGGTTTATTCAAAAAGTTTAATTATTTCAAAAAATAAGACACTTGCAAAAAAGAGGGATTCCATGAAGAGGACCTATCAACCCAGCACTATTAGAAGAAAAAGAACCCACGGCTTTTTAGAGCGCATGTCCACCCGGAGTGGGCGCAAAGTGCTTAAGCGGAGGAGAGCGAAGGGGAGGAAAAGGCTGACGGTATAGTGAGGGGATTATACAGTTTTTCGAAAAAGGAAAGAATCTCCAACCCCCAGGATTTCAAAAACGTGATGAAATCTGGGAAAAAACTCTCTTCAAAACATTATCTCCTGTTTATTCAGGAGAACAAAAAAGGGTTCCACCGTTTAGGGATTGTAGCCAAAAAGGAGATTGGTTCTGCTACCCTTCGCAACAGAATGAAACGATATCTTCGAGAATTTTTTCGATTGAATAAACACCAAATCTCCGGATCCTACGATATTGTTATTCTCGTCAAAAAAGGACCCCTCCCCAAGTCTTATTGGGAAACGAAAGAAGAATTGAGTAAAATTTTTACTGTGAGTTGATAAATGGCAGACAAATTACTTAAGACCTTCTTTTTGGTCTTAATTCATCTCTATCAAAATACCCTCTCCCTGACCTTTGGCCCCTGCTGTAGGTTTTACCCCTCGTGCTCTTCCTATGCCATGGAATCCATCAAACGGTTTGGAGTACGAAAAGGGATTTGGCTTTCCTCAAAGAGGGTCATCAAATGCCATCCGTTTCACCCGGGTGGGTTTGACCCGGTTTCAGATATAGAGAAAAATTCACAGGAAGGAAGACAGAAGAATTTATGATGGATAAAAGAGCTTTACTTGCGATTATACTAACTTTTCTGGTCATTTTCTTCTGGGGAATTATTCAATCTAAGTTCTTTCCCCAGCCGCCTCCCGAGGAGGCAAAAAAGGAGGTAAAGAAGGAAGAAACAACCCCTTCGGAACCTAAAAGTTTAAAGCCAGAAAAAGAACCTAAAGAATCGGTGCCACCCATTACAAAACCAAAAGTCATCCCCAAGAAAGAGATCTCCGTAGAAACAGATCGCTTTTTTGCTGTATTTACCAATGAAGATGCTCGGCTAAAACACTTTAAACTAAAGAATTATAAGGATCGTGTCGAAGAATCATCCCTTACTATTCAACTGCAAAAATTTTTTCATGAACTTTTTGGAGGAAAAGCCGTAGAACCTCAGAAACCACAGCCTCTTGACCTTGTTAATACCTATGAAGAAAAAGAGCTTCCTTTAGGACTTATCCTTCAACCCTCTTTAAATCATAAGGGCTGGGAGGTTGACAAAGATAAACTTCAGATTTCGAAGGAAGGAGATAAGGGAGAATTAATTTTTTCTAAAACATTAGATAATGAATTGAAAATATTAAAGAAATATAAATTTTATCCTTCAAACAATGCTATGGATATTGAAGTAGAATTACAGAACCCAACCTCGAATGAAATAACGACACCATTGGCACTGGAGTGGATAGGTAAAGTTGAATTAGAGAAATTTTCAAACGATGGTAATAAAGATTTTGGCTTAAAATACGCATACTTAAAAGATCAAAAGGTTGAAAGGAAAGATTTAGGGGGGGGTGATAGTTCGGGTTGTACCCCAGGGTGTGGATCACCAAAAAAGAGAATCGAACCCTTCGAATTTTCTGACAAGGGAAATATCAAATGGTATAGTTTTGAAGGGGAATACTTCACTGCCCTTCTCATCCCTGTATCTTCAAGCCAAAATATATCTTTGAACATTAAAGGAAATGAGAAAAATATCTTAAAAAGTCAATTAGAAGGTCCCCCTGTTTCAGTCCCTCCTAAAGGGACAATCCAAATGAACTATAAAGTTTATCTCGGGCCAAAGGTGTCAGGACCCCTTCGGGAGTTGGGTGTGGGGGCTGAGAATTTAATTGACTTTGGTTTCTTTACGATCGTTGCAAGGCCCCTACTCTGGTTTTTAAAATTGACACATACGGTTACGAAGAATTTTGGAATTGATATTATCATCCTGAGTATTCTAATAAAGATCATCTTCCTTCCTCTTACTCAGATTAGCATGAAGTCAATGAAAGAGATGCAGAAGGTTCAGCCTGAGATGAACCGTCTAAAGGAGCAGTTCAAGAATGATAAGACAAGACTCCAACAGGAATTGATGCTCCTCTATAAAAGACGAAAAATCAATCCGATGAGTGGTTGCCTTCCGATGTTGATTCAAATACCTGTCTTTATTGCCCTTTATAATGCTCTTCAGAATTCGATTGAAATGCGCCATGCCCCTTTTATTCTCTGGATTATGGACCTATCAGCAAAAGACCCGATCTATATCACACCGATCATTATGGGTGCAACCATGGTGATACAGCAGAAGATGACACCCACAGCCGCTGATCCCTCCCAGGCAAAACTTTTTATGTTGATGCCGATCATGTTCACATTTCTATTTCTCAATTTCCCTTCGGGTCTGGTTCTTTACTGGATGGTAACAAATGTCTTATCCATTGCCCATCAATATTATATGAATAAGAAGAAATGAGGGTAAGAGATTGGAAAACGAAACGATCGAACTTGTCAAAAAGATGATGATGGAATTAATGAAAAAAATTGGGATAAATGCCAGCGTAGAAATTTCTCAAAAAGAGAATGATTTCTATATCGCAATCACGGGGGATAAAAAAGGAATCCTTATAGGGAAACATGGCAAGACACTTGACTCCCTCCAATTTCTTTTTAATCGAATGGTGAATAAAAAAATAAAGGAAGTGATAAGAATTAATATTGATGTGAATGGATACAAGGCTAAAAGAGCCGATTCTTTAAAACAGATGGCCCTTCGTATTGGAGATAGGGTTAAGAGAGAGGGAAAACAGCTTACCATAGGTCCCTTTAACCCCCATGATCGCAGAATTATCCATCTTGCGTTAAAAGAGGATCCCGAGCTTGAGGCTGAAAGCCTTGGGGAAGGGGAGATGAAAAGAATAAGGATCACTTCCAAGAGCAAGACCCATTGAATCAGAATAACTTCGACTCTCTTAGAAAAATCCCTCAGCAAAGAGAAGAGACAATAGCCGCCATTTCAACACCTTTCGGTGAGAGTGGTATTGGCGTCGTTCGTATGAGCGGCCCCATGGCAGAGCCCATCCTGAAAAAGTTGTTTAAGTCCAAAAAAGAAATCTCCCATTTTGACTCACATCGCTTCCATTATGGCCAGATCATCAATCCTAAAACCGGCAGTCCAGTCGACGAAGTTCTTGCAGTACTAATGAGAGCACCAAAGACTTATACAAGGGAGGATGTAGTAGAAATCCAATGTCATGGAGGGTACCTCCTTCTGCAGAAAATATTAGAGTTGGTGCTTTCTGAGGGAGCAAGAATGGCTCAACCTGGGGAATTTACCAAAAGAGCCTTTCTTAATGGTAGGATTGACCTTACCCAGGCAGAGGCTGTTATCGATCTGATCAAAGCAAAAACAATGGAAGGAATTGAAATTGCCAATCAACAGCTGAGCGGTTGGCTTTACAGAGAGTTGACCTCTCTAAAGGAAAGGCTGATTCATCACCTTGCCCTTATAGAGGCCCATATCGACTTTCCGGAAGAAGAGATTGATGAGATTCCAAGGATGGAAATGACCCAGGATCTTGTCGAAGCCCTTCGAAAAATTACTGATTGGATTTCTAATTATGATGAGGGTAGGGTATTTAGAGAAGGGATTTCCTGTGCCATCATAGGAAAGACAAATGTAGGCAAATCAAGCCTTCTCAATGTCTTGTTGAAGCAGGATAGGGCAATTGTTACCCCGATTCCCGGAACAACAAGGGATGTGATCGAAGAGGTATTAAATATCCACGGGATTCCTGTCCGTCTTATTGATACCGCAGGCTTGAGAAAGACAAGGGATTCGATTGAAAAAGAGGGGGTTATGAGGGCGAAGGAGAAAGCGGCTAATGCCGACCTTATCCTTCTTGTTCTAGATGGCAGTCATTTGCTTGATGAGGATGATTTCGAAATTGTCAGCGAGGTAAAAGATAAGAAAAAAGTGATCATTCTCAACAAAAAAGACCTTCCCCAGAAGGTATTGCTTGAAGAGCTTAAGAATCAATTCCCTGATGACCCTGTTGTTTCCATTTCTGCATTAAAAAACGAAGGAATAGATGAGTTGAGAAGAATTATTTATAACACTATGATTCAAAGAGAGATTAGGATATCTCCTGAGCATCTGGTCATAGCGAATATTCGTCATAAAAAATTACTCGTTGAGATAAAAGTGAGTATTTCTAAGGCAATTAATGGCTTGAAAGAGGGTGAATCATATGAGTTCATTGCCTTCGAAATTAGGTCTTCACTTGATAGCCTTGGTCAAATGGTTGGAGAGACAACCACTGAAGATGTTTTAAACAGAATCTTCGAACAATTCTGCATCGGAAAATAACTATTTAATTTTTTTATGAATTTAATGACTAACCCCTTGTTGGCAAAGAGGGGGTAGGGGGAGATTTTTTGATTTAAATTAGAAACCGGTGTTTCGAATTTATGAATGTTTCACGTGAAACATTCATAAATATTTATTAAAGAAAATCCCGTTTCACTTATCCATGAATAAGAAACCTTCTTCTCATGTGGGCGACAATCGAGAGGGAGCTAAAAGGAATGGGGGTGGTTCCCTGTAAATTGGGATGAGAATATAAGGGTCCATTGGGAGCGAACTTGGTAAAAGACGGATTGCTCCTAAGAAGTTTGTTCTGACTTACTTCTCCAT